>NZ_JNLH01000001.1:1295000-1998475 GCF_000703005.1 Pseudobutyrivibrio ruminis HUN009
AAAGGGCGATTAGTCAGTGGTTGTAGACCCGAAACCGGGTGACCTATCCATGTCCAGGCTGAAGTTTCCGTAAAAGGAAATGGAGGGCCGAAGCCACATCCGTTGAAAAGGGTGGGCATGAGGTGTGGATAGCGGAGAAATTCCAATCGAACCCGGAGATAGCTGGTTCTCCTCGAAATAGCTTTAGGGCTAGCCTCGTATTAGACTACTGGAGGTAGAGCACTGAATTCTTAAGGGGGCGTCAAAGCTTACCAAGAGATATCAAACTCCGAATGCCAGATAGCCGATGTACGGGAGTCAGACTATACGAGATAAGTTGGATAGTCAAAAGGGAAACAGCCCAGACCTACAGCTAAGGTCCCAAAGTGTGTGTTAAGTGGTAAAGGATGTGGGATTTCATAGACAACTAGGATGTTGGCTCAGAAGCAGCCATACATTCAAAGAGTGCGTAACAGCTCACTAGTCGAGAGGTCCTGCGCCGAAAATGTCCGGGGCTAAAACACAACACCGAAGCTTAGGAATTAACGTAAGTTAATTGGTAGAGGAGCATTCTTGCGTACGACGAAGCTGTACTGTAAAGAGCAGTGGAGGAACAAGAAGAGAGAATGCCGGAATGAGTAGCGAGATGAAGGTGAGAATCCTTCAGGCCGAATATCTAAGGTTTCCAGAGTAAAGCTGATCTGCTCTGGGTAAGTCGGGGCCTAAGGCGAGGTCGAAAGACGTAGTCGATGGATAACAGGTTGAGATTCCTGTACTGCAATAAATCAGAACTGTGGGGACGCATGGATAAAACTTAAGCCAGGAATGGAAAGACTGGTGCAAGCGAAAGAGTGGATAGGTTGGCAAATCCGCCTATCAACACAAAAGCGTGATGCGTATCGAAATTAAAGTAGAGAAGTAAGTAGAGTCTGTGCCGAGAAAAGCCGCTATTGTATTTATTGTACCCGTACCGTAAACCGACACAGGTGGATGAGGAGAGAATCCTAAGGCCGACGGAAGAAGCATTGTTAAGGAATTCGGCAAAATGACCCCGTAACTTCGGGAGAAGGGGTGCCTACTTATGTAGGCCGCAGAGAATAGGCTCAAGCAACTGTTTAGCAAAAACACAGGTCTATGCGAAACCGTAAGGTGATGTATATGGGCTGACGCCTGCCCGGTGCTGGAAGGTTAAGAGGAGAGGTTAGCGCAAGCGAAGCTTTGAATTTAAGCCCCAGTAAACGGCGGCCGTAACTATAACGGTCCTAAGGTAGCGAAATTCCTTGTCGGGTAAGTTCCGACCCGCACGAAAGGCGTAATGATTTGAGCACTGTCTCGACAATGCATCCGGTGAAATTGAAGTACCAGTGAAGATGCTGGTTACCCGCGCCAGGACGGAAAGACCCCATGGAGCTTTACTCCAGTTTGGTACTGGGATTCGGTACTGCATGTACAGGATAGGTGGGAGACTAAGATTATGGGACGCCAGTTTCATATGAGTCACTGTTGGGATACCACCCTTGTAGTATTGGATTTCTAACCAGCCGCCGTGAACCGGTGGTGGGACAATGCCAGGCGGGGAGTTTGACTGGGGCGGTCGCCTCCGAAAGGGTATCGGAGGCGCTCAAAGGTTCCCTCAGAATGGTCGGAAACCATTTGAAGAGTGCAAAGGCAGAAGGGAGCTTGACTGCGACACCGACGGGTGGAGCAGGTACGAAAGTAGGACTTAGTGATCCGGTGGTATAAAGTGGGATTGCCATCGCTCAACGGATAAAAGCTACCCTGGGGATAACAGGCTTATCACTCCCAAGAGTTCACATCGACGGAGTGGTTTGGCACCTCGATGTCGGCTCATCGCATCCTGGGGCTGTAGCAGGTCCCAAGGGTTGGGCTGTTCGCCCATTAAAGCGGTACGCGAGCTGGGTTCAGAACGTCGTGAGACAGTTCGGTCCCTATCCGGCGCGGGCGTAGGATATTTGAGAGGAGCTGCCCCTAGTACGAGAGGACCGGGGTGGACGGACCACTGGTGTATCAGCTGTCGACCAACGGCATAGCTGAGTAGCCAAGTCTGGACGGGATAAACGCTGAAGGCATCTAAGCGTGAAGCCCCCCTCAAGATGAGATATCCCATTCCTTTAAGGAAATAAGATCCCTTATAGACGATAAGGTAGATAGGTTCAAGGTGTAAGTGTGGTAACGCATTCAGCTGATGAATACTAATAGATCGAAGGTTTATTCTAAAAGGAAGATATGTAGATTCGGAATACTGTGTGAAGTTTTGAGGTTGCTAGTCAACCAAAATAATAATCCTCAATAGCTCAGTTGGTAGAGCACTCGGCTGTTAACCGAGTTGTCGTAGGTTCGAGTCCTACTTGGGGAGCTGATGGCTCCGTGGTCAAGCGGTTAAGACATCGCCCTTTCACGGCGGTAACACGGGTTCAATTCCCGTCGGAGTCACTTGCCTTTGGCAAACAATAAGCCGATGTGGCTCAATTGGCAGAGCAGCTGATTTGTAATCAGCAGGTTATCGGTTCGAGTCCGATCATCGGCTTTTTTCTATTGAGTAGAAAGAGGCCAATTTTTTTTATAAGGGTCTTGCTTGTATACACAATATGGACCTTTAGCTCAGTTGGTTAGAGCAACCGGCTCATAACCGGTCGGTCCAGGGTTCGAGTCCCTGAGGGTCCACTTTCTATAAATATAATATGGCCTCATGGCTCAGTTGGTTAGAGCGCCGCCCTGTCACGGCGGAGGTCGAGGGTTCAAGTCCCTCTGGGGTCGTTTCCAGTTCTATATTATTTGTGGGATCTTAGCTCAGCTGGGAGAGCATCTGCCTTACAAGCAGGGGGTCACAGGTTCGAGCCCTGTAGGTCCCATTCACAATCATTAATTTGATTGTAGATGCCGTAGTGGCGGAACTGGCAGACGCGCGGGACTTAAAATCCCGTGGTGGCGACATCGTACCGGTTCGATTCCGGTCTACGGCATTCACTCTTTGAGTGAAACTGAATATTGTGTGTGTGTAGCTCAGCTGGATAGAGCACTTGGCTACGGACCAAGGTGTCGGGGGTTCGAATCCTCTCACGCACGCTAAATTAAAAGAAAAAGAGATAGGTTTTACCTATCTCTTTTTTCTTTTAACTCACCGGCAGGTCGAATTCGAACAGGTTCGAACTCTCGCCTGCCGGCTCGGTCGGCGCTAAACGACGTCCACTGGACGTCAGCGCCCTCTCACGCACGCTAGATTAGTTGACAGTATATAGGTGTTATGATAAAAATTCATTATGAGTGATAATGCGTATTGCGCTTTGTATGGAAATTGTAAATGATCCTAATAGTCCTACGAATAGCAACAAACACTGGGATGTAAATACATTAGTATCCCAGATGAAGAGTGTTTGGAAATATAATATATAGTTAAATTGGAGAGGAAGAGATGAAAAAATTACTTGTATGTTGTCTTTGTGGTTTATTGTTAGTTGGATGTGGACAGTCCAACATAGATAACACATCAGAATTAGAAAGCTCAGAGGAGACTAATCAGGTACAAGAATCAGTTGAAAGTGAACCAGAAGAGGAAGAAGAAACAACTGAGGAAGAGCCTGAAATAGCAGAATATCCATTAAACCTAGATATATCAGGTTGTGATACATTTACTCAGATTGTAGACACAGTTCTTGAGCCGGGAATGGGTTATACAAACGAAACAATCGGTGATACAGATGCATTATTAGTATGTACATTTGCTTACGATAATATGGATGGTAATATGGCAGCCATTGATTCGGCCATATATGTTTATAATGATGGTGTGCCAGAGTGTATTGGTAATGTATCATCTATAGGCACTGCTTATCCACTTGCTGTAAAGGATGGATACTTGTATGTTGGAATTCATCATGGCACAGCAAAATACACTATAGAAAATAATGAGTTAATTGAAGTGGAGTCTTCATGGATAGAATATGATGATGAAGGTAACGAAGAATTCTACTATCATGAGGTAGCAGGGGAAGAGACAAAATCAGAAAGCTCTGACGTAGTAGAAAGCATTCAGAATGAATATGATGAAGCCACAATACTTAACTTTGATGTAATTCAATAATTCTAAAAGAGAAGCGCTAGCAATGCTAGCGCTTCTTTAATATTGCAGAAGAAAAGCTGATACAATTCAATGGTATGTGATATAATTTCTACAGACTAGTTTTGGAGGTACAATCATGAAAGCATATTTTGCAGGTGGATGTTTTTGGTGTGTAACACCTATTTATAAAATATATGGAGTAGATCAGGTGACATGTGGTTATTCAGGTGGTGATGAAGTAAATCCTACATATGAGGATGTTAAGGCGCAAAAGACAGGACATAGGGAAACTATTGAATTGACATATGATCCAGCAAATGTGACCTATGACAAATTGCTTGATATTTATCTTGCAAACGTTGATCCATTTGATGGAGAAGGCCAGTTCATTGATAAAGGTTTTTCATACACATTGGCCATTTATTACAATACAGATGAGGAAAAGGCAATTGCTGAAAAGAAGATAGAGGAGCTGGAGCAGGAGACAGGTGAGAAGGTTCAAATCTCCGTAGAAAAGTTTAAAAGCTTTTATGAGGCAGAGGAAGAACATCAGGATTATTATTTAAAAAATCCAGAAGCCTTTGAAAAGGAATTAATAGAAAGCGGTCGAAAGGAGTCATAATCATGAAGGAGAAACTAAAAAAGATAAAGGTGTTGTTTGGTGATGTAGATAACACACTTCTTTGTCTTAAAATGTATAACGAAGCGGGCAAAAGAATAGTAGGTTTTGAAGATGCTAACGACTGGCTGAAATATAACATAAACAATAATGCTTACATCAAATGCCAGGCTCCTAGAGGAGTAAAGAATCTTATTGATGATTTGCATTTTAATCATGGTGTTAAAATATATGGCTTAACAGAGTGTAGTAATTCTTTTGAATACAACTCGAAGTATAACCGTCTGAGAGAGTGTTACCCAGGTGTTTTCGAGCATCATGGAGATCTGATTTCAACAGAAACACGACATAAAAAAGTTCTTATAATGAAAATGATTGCAGAACGCGACGGCTACAATATGGACGAAATTATGTTTATAGATGATAGCTATACAGAAATCATGGAAGCTTTTGGAGCAGGAATCTTGGCCATGCATACCACAGAAGTTATGGAGCGATTCATGTAATAAAGGTATTCCAAAACGGAATATAAGCTATACATAAATGAATACACAATACCCCTTAAATCTATTGCGATAAACAAAGTATGATTATAAAATTTACTTTGTATGTTTTAAAGAATAAGGGGTATTTTTTTGGTATATATAATTAAAAGGGTATTACAGTTAATACCGATTCTGTTTGCAATTACATTTCTTTCATTTGCAATGATGAGACTTGCAGGAAGCGATGTTGTTGAGCAGAAAATGTTGAACACAGGACAGGTTATTTCAGAGACACAGCTTGAAATGGCAAGGGAACAATTAGGCCTTAATTCTCCATTTTTAGTTCAATATTTTAGATGGCTTGGCAATTTGCTTCACGGAGATATGGGCGTTAGCTATGTCTCTGGCAAGGATGTGTTTGAGACTTTTGTTTCAAAGCTTCCTGCCACAATACTGCTTACAGTTACATCGATTGTGCTTACAGTCATAATATCCATTCCTCTTGGAGTAATATCAGCTGTATATCAAAACAAATTCATAGACTACATAATTAGATTTTTTAGCTTTATTGGAAATAGTTTGCCTAATTTTTTTGTATCCTTGGTACTTATGTATTTCCTAGGAATCAAATTGGGATGGCTACCAATTATTTCAAAGGATATTAATAGCACTAGTATAATCATGCCAACTTTGACTTTGGCTATAGCTATGTCTTCAAAATATTTGCGTCAGGTTCGCACAACTGTGTTGGATGAATTGAGTAAGGATTATATTGTGGGGGCAAAAGCAAGAGGTGTAAAGTTTTCCGTTACATTAATGGGAAGCGTGCTTCGTGCCACACTTGTAACAATAATTACATTGTTGGCGCTGTCCATTGGAAGTCTTTTGGGTGGAACAGCTATTGTGGAATCCATTTTCATGTGGGACGGAGTGGGAAAAATGGCAGTAGATGCAATAAATATGCGAGACTATCCTATCATTCAGGCGTATGTAATGTGGATGGCCATCATCTATGTGCTAGTTAATCTCATTACAGATTTATCATACAGATTCTTGGACCCAAGAATTAGATTGGGGGATAGAGAATCATGAAAAAGAAAATGAAATTAATCGTAATGAGTGCCTTAGTTTTGCTTGTTATTTGCATGGCTATTTTTGCACCATTTATATGTCCATATGACCCTTATGAGCAGGATTTAAGTATTGCATATCAAACTCCTAGTTTACAGCACCTTATGGGTACGGATGCCTACGGCAGAGATATGTTTTCAAGGGTAATAATAGGAGGACAGGTAAGCATATTATCGACACTGGCTCTGGTAGCAATTATTGCAGTATTTGGCACAACCATAGGAATTATATGCGGATACTTTGGTAATAAAGTTGATTTTGTTGTTATGAGAATATCTGATTTATGTCTTGCTTTTCCAGGATTAGTATTTGCACTTGCAGTTGCAGCAATACTAGGTGGAGGTATCGTAAATGCGGTAATAGCATTGGCGGTTATAAGCTGGCCAAAGTATTCTCGAGTGGCTAGAGGACTTACACTATCTATAAAGGATTGTGCTTACATTGAGGCAGCAAAATTAGCAGGAGATAATTCTCTTCAAATAATTTGCCGTCATGTGATTCCAAATATATTAGGACCAATCATAGTTACAGCCACATTAGATATTGGAACAATGATGATGGAAATCGCAGGTTTATCATTCCTAGGCCTTGGCGCGCAGCCACCTGTAGCAGAGTGGGGAAGTATGATGTCTAATGGACGAAGCATGTTGCAGACTTACCCATGGGTTGTATTATCACCTGGAATTGCAATTTTTATATCAGTAGTTATTTTCAATCTTTTTGGAGATACATTACGTGACGCAGTCGATCCGAAAAACATATCAGGATCGTTAAAGAATAAAAATTAGAAATTTCTATAATAAAGAAATTTTTAATATATAAAATAAGGAGTATTTATAATGAAAAAGTTAGTAGCAATGTTTCTTGCTTTGACACTTACAGCAGCTACATTTGTAGGCTGTGGAACAAAAGCAGAAAACCAGACAGCTGATTCTAGCGCAGAATCAGGGAAAAAGACATTTGTCTTTGGAGACACAACATTTAATGCAGAAAATGAAGAGGCAAATATTGATCCACATGACACATATTGTGGATGGGCAGCAATTAGATATGGAGTGGGAGAGACACTATTCAAGTTCAATGACAATATGGAACTTGAGCCATGGATTGCTGAAAGTTATGAAAACATTGATGAATTAACATGGAAGATTACACTTAAGGATGGCGTAACATTCTCTAATGGAAATCCTTGTGATGCAGAGGCAGTAAAGGCTTGCATCGAGGATTTGGTTGCAGTTCATGAACGTGCAGCAGGAGATTTGGCAATTGATTCAATTGAGGCAGATGGCCTTGAGCTTACAATTAAAACTACAACACCAAAGCCAACATTAATTAATTATCTTTGTGACCCTTATGGATGTATTATAGATGTTACTGCAGGAAATGCAGATGGAATCGTTGTTGGTACAGGTCCATTTGTTGCAACAGAGTTGGTTACAGATGACCATTTAAATCTAGTAAAGAACGAGAATTACTGGGGTGGAAATGTAAATATTGATGAAGTAACTGTTCTTACTATCTCTGATGGAGATACACTTGCAATGGCACTTCAGAATGGTGACATTGATGCTGCTTATGGTATGGCATATGCAAGTTATCCATTATTTGAAAATGATGATTATGTATTTACAAGCACAGCAACAAGCCGCGCGTTCTACCTTCAGATGAATTACAATTCAGATATCATAAAGGATGATGCAGTACGAGAGGCCATTGCTCTTGGCATTGATAAAGAGGGATTCGTAAATACGTTATTAAATGGATATGGTTATGTAGGTTCAGGTGCATTCCCAGATACATTCCCATTTGGTGCGGGCGTAAATGCCAAGGAGTATGACCCTGAAAAGGCTAAGGAAGTTCTCGAAGCAGCAGGTTGGGTTGATACTGATGGTGATGGAATCAGAGAAAAAGATGGAAAGACTTTAACAATCAATTGGGTGTCATATCCTAGTAGACAGGAGCTTCCTCTTTTAGCTGAGAGCGCTCAGGCTAATTTGAAAGATATCGGAATCGATGTACAGTTAAATGTAACAGCTGATCACGGCACAATCGTTTCAGAGCCTACAGGCTGGGATGTATATGCAGCAGCATTTGTTACTGCTGGAATCGGTGATCCAATGTATTTCTTCAGTACACACTGTTTATCAGATTCAACAAAGAACCGTGGGGCATATTCTAATGCAAAATTAGAGGAGCTTGCACAGGAGATGAACAACACATTTGATGTTGATGAAAGAAACGATTTAGCTGTTCAGATGCAGCAAATAATTTTGGATGATGATGCATTTGTATTCTGCTCATTCCTTCGTATGAGCATGATTTGCAAGTCCAACGTTACAGGCTTGACAGCTCATTCTAGTGATTATTATGAGCTTACAGCAGAATTAGACATTAATTAATTTGAGGAGAGCTTACGCTATGAATGAAACTTTTTTTGATTACAATTCAGTAAGTATAGAATTTGATGGAAAAGTGGCAGTTAATAGCGTAAGCTTTTCTATTAATAAAGGGGAGGTACTTGCTTTAGTAGGTGAATCTGGCAGTGGTAAATCTACAATAGTAAAGTCCATAATTGGTATATTAAATTCCGATGGAAAAATAACACAAGGTGAAGCGATATTCGAAGGGGAAAATCTCTTTGCTAAAAAGGAAAAAGAGTATAGAAATATACGTGGCAAAAAAATCGGAATGATATTCCAGGATTCACTAGGCTCCTTTTGCCCAATAAGGACAATTGGAGATCAGATAACTGAAGCAGTGAGAGCCCATGAAAAAATAAGTAAACAAGAAGTAAAAACAAAGGCAGTAGAGCTATTCCATAAGCTGAACTTTAGTGAACCGGAAAAACTATGGAAAAGCTATCCTTTTGAGTTGTCAGGTGGAATGAATCAACGTGTGGGAATCGCTATGGCGATGCTGCTCAATCCACCATTACTTTTGGCAGATGAGCCAACAAGCGCATTGGACCCTAAGGCTACAGATATGGTTTTAGAGGAACTGAATAACATGCGCAAAAATCTTGGAACATCAATTATTATAGTTACCCACGATATGTCGATTGTGCCAAGAATAGCAGATAAGATATTAGTATTAAAAGATGGAATGGTAATGGAATCTGGTAAGGCCGCTGATGTTTTGAGTAATCCTCAAAATGATTATACTAAGCTTTTATGTGATGCAGTACCAGTTTCAGGGAGAAAAGGATGGAACCTTTCATTACAGTAGAAAATATATGTAAGACATTTTCTAGAAATGATAAACAGAATACAGAGGTCTTGAAGGGCATTTCTTTTCAGGTGAACCAGGGCGAATGTCTAGGAATAGTTGGGGAATCTGGAAGTGGAAAAAGCACATTGGCACGAATTATGCTTGGGCTAATTCCGGCTACAGATGGAAAAATCATCATCAATGGAAAAGAACAAAAGGGAATTAGACTCGGTAGCCAGATGGTATTTCAAAACCCAAATGAATCCTTTAATCCACGTAAAACTATTGGTTATGGTGTAGGTGAAGGTTTAAAAAATAAGGGGGTACCACAGGACAAAATTGACGAAAAGATAGATTATCTTTTTGATATGTGTGGTCTACAAAGGGAGTTAAAAAATAAATACCCACACCAAATCAGTGGAGGCCAATGCCAGCGAGCTGCCATAGCAAGAGCATTAGCTATGAATCCAGATATACTTATCTGCGACGAGGCCACTAGCGCCTTGGATGCCACTGTACAAAAACAGGTAATCGAACTGTTACAGGAGCTAAGAAGAAAACAAAATATTACTATTATATTTATCAGCCACAACATGGCACTTGTAGAAATGTTTTGTGATCGAGCCATTCTGATTGAAAATGGCACAACAAAAAGAACTTTTGGTCCAACATAGCCCAAAACTATGGCTATTAACAGTAAAATAAAGTAAAATAAAAACTGTTCGGAAACAATCCAGTTTCTGAATAGTTTTTTGTTTTTAAGATTATGGAAAAGTTAGCAAATGATAATAAAGCCTATTGGATTAACAGGGCCAAGGGCTATTCAGAAGTTAATAAAGAAGAATTATCTGGGATTCAGCACGACACATGGAAAGAGTTTTTGGTGTCAGAGATATCTAAGTGTTACCCTGACAGGAACCCTGGCTCAATAAGAATTTTGGATGTTGGTGCAGGTCCTGGTTTTATATCTATCATTTTATCAGAGGCAGGCTACCAGGTTACTGCCTTCGATTTTGCAGAGACTATGCTGGAAGAAGCAAAGGCTAATGCAGGTGAACTATCAAAACAAATCAGTTTTGTTCAGGGAGACGCATTAAACCTTCCATTTGAAAAAGATTCTTTTGATGTGGTATTTTCACGAAATCTTACTTGGAATCTTCCAGACCCAGCAAGAGCATATTCTCAGTGGCTCTCTGTTTTGAAGCCAGGCGGACTGATGCTAGTGTTTGACGCAAATTGGTATTCATATTTAGTAGATGAAGATAAGCTTCAGCAGTATAAAACAGATCGAGACAATGTAAAAAACAGTTGTCTTGAAGACTACAACATTGGCGATAATTTTGAGCAGATGGAACGCATCGCTCTGTCATTGCCACTTACAGATAAAATTCGTCCTAAGTGGGATTTGGATTTTTTAAATAGCATTGATGCAGGACAGGTGTCTGTTATCGAAGACATTGGAAGCAGATTATATTCCGAAAAAGAAAGGATAAATTATAATTCTACCCCACTATTTATGGTTAGAACGGTAAAAGGGTTATTTTAATGGGTGAGTTACACTATATTGCCTTTGAGGAAGAGGCAGATAATATAAAAGAAAAAGTAGAAAGTTACTGGACTAAAAGAGCAGATGGCTTTTTCGATTTAAGACATGATGAAATAGAAAGCAATAAAGCTGATAGATGGCTTAAGGAAATAGAAAAGTATTTACCAACTGGAAGAAGTCTTAAAATTCTTGATGTTGGATGCGGTGCAGGTTTTTTTGAAATCATTTTAGGAAAGCTTGGACACGATGTTACAGGAATAGATTTAACTGAAGAAATGGTTGCTAAAGCCAATGAAATGATTCGTATATACGATATGGATTCTTCTAGGGTAAAAGCAATAGTTGGAGATGCAGAGAATCTTGATTTTGGAGATGAAGAATTTGATGTGGTAATCAGCAGAAATCTTACATGGACACTGCCACATCCTATTGATGCATACGCTCAGTGGCACAGAGTTCTTAAAAAGGGGGGAGTACTGCTTAATTTTGATGCAGAATATGCTAAGGGAGCTCATAACCTTAAAAGCCCAGAAAATCTTGCTCACAAGGATATACCTGACAGCCTTAAAGAAGAATGCCACGATATTTATCACATGCTTACAATAAGTATGCTGGATAGACCACATTGGGATGAACATGTTTTATCTGATATGGGATTTTCATCAATTGAGGTTGATGATGATTTTGGAAATAGAATATTTGTAGAGCATGACGAGTTTTATATACCAGACAAAATGTTTAGTATCAAAGCTGTTAAAGCATAATGATGGGGGATTATTATGGAAATAAAGCAATTAAAATACTTTGTTGTAGCTGCAGATGTAGGGTCTTTTAGTGAAGCCGCAAAGGTTTTATATACAACTCAATCTAGTGTTAGCAAGGTAATCTCTGCTCTCGAAAAGGAATTAGGCTACAACCTTTTTCAAAGAGAGAGCAAAGGTATTGCTTTAACATACGAAGGAGTAAAGTTTCACAATAAGGCTAGCGTTCTTGTTTCTGATTTTGAAGCACTAGAAACAACTAGTGTGGAGAACAATAACATCGTAAAAATTAGTATTAACCATAGTTCATGGTTGGCAAACTGTTTCTCAGATTTTTATGAATTAAATAAAGATGATGATATTTGCTACAGCATTCATACAGACACAACTCATAACATTATAAATCGTATGAGAATAATGGAGGATGAGGTTGGATTTGTATACGTATTTCCAGATACAAGGTTGCAGTTTGAATATGAAATAAAAAAATATCAGCTTAAATTTGAAAGGCTAAAATCAGTGGATGGAATGATATATTTTCAGCCAGATGATGTTCAGCAGAATAGAGATTATTCGAGCAAGATCATACATGATTTAAAGTATATTCAGTCTGAGCAGGATGATTATATCAGACAGGAGTCATTCCAAACGGAGGATGGTGAGCCTGTAAATATTAAAAACGATATTGCTGTAATTACAAATAGTGATTATGTTATGCATGCATTATTGAAAAATAATTCATTAGCAAATCTTAGTGCAGATAGTTTTAATAGTTATGATTTAGGAATTAGACCAGGAATTCGACTCAAAAATACAAGAGGTAGTATCGACTTTGGAATTCTCACAAATGAGAGCGGAAGACAGAGCAAGCAAGCAAGGGCATTTGTGGATTATATTAAGAAACAACTACTTTAATTTTTAGAAACTCTTTTTTTGAGTAAAGCGATAAAGTGCGAATATTCAAGGGTTTGAGGGATAATTTGACAAAAAATAAATTTTGAAAAATTGTGAAGAAATTATGAAAAAAGACTTGCACAAATGTGTATTAAGTGTTATATTCTATATCGTACTAGCGAAAAGCTAATACCAAATTTTTCATAACTCAGCGACCAAGGGCAACTTTGGTCGCACTCCCCGAACTTCCAGTCGGCGCGTTGGCGCCGGCTTTTTTTTATTCACAGCGAATTTATAAAAATTCACACGAAACAAAAGGAGTGACTTTCTACTTTAAGCCGGGACTTCCTTTTTAAATAGATATGGTTTTTTACACGCCGTATAGGTATAATAAATCATACGAGTATTTCGTATGTTTTTTAGTTAGGAGTATTAATAATGGGTGAAGTTAAAGTAATTGAAATCGGTGAAAGCGTATTTGCGGAAAACGAAGCAGCAGCTGATGCAATTAGAAATCAAATGAAAGAGCAGGGCACATTCTTTTTAAATGTAATGTCTGGTCCTGGATCAGGAAAGACAACTACACTTTCTGCTCTTATTAATAGAATGAAAGATAAATACAAAATCGGAGAGATGGACGTTGATATCGAAACAAGCATTGATGCTCAGCGTGTAGCTGATGCTACTGGCGTTCAGTCTATCCAGATTCACAATATGGGACTTTGTCACATCGATGCTGACATGACAAGCCGTGCATTGATGGAATACGACACAACTGATTTAGATTTATTGATTTTGGAAAACATTGGTAATCTTGTTTGCCCAGCAGAGTTTGATGTTGGTGCCAATAAAAATCTTATGTTGCTTTCAGTTCCAGAAGGAGATGATAAGCCTCTTAAGTATCCTCTTATGTTTGAGATTAGTGATGTAGTATTAATCAATAAGATTGATACACTTGAGTACTTTGATTTTAGTAAGGAAAAGGTTACAGAAAGAATTTTGAAGCTCAATCCAAATGCAAAGATTTTCTTTGTAAGTGGAAAGACTGGCGAAGGACTTGATGAAGTTGTTGCTTGGTTAGAGGATGAAATTGCTGCAGTAAAATAGTTTTAAATGTTCGGCTTTATATAAGGAGAATAATTTGAATTATCAGCAGAAGAATATGACAAGAAGCGAGTACGAAGAATTTTTGAAAGTTTCAGCTGGCGAAATGCCAGCTGATTTAGTACTGCGCAATGGAGTATATCTTGACGTATTCACAAATCAATTCAAAAAAGGTGACATCGCAATTAGCAAAGGCAGCTTTGCGGGAATAGGTAAATACGAAGGTAAAGTGACCATCGATATGACAGGCAAGACAATTGTGCCTGGATTTATCGATGGTCATATTCATATAGAAAGCACTACGGTTGTTCCGGAAATTTTTGCAAAAGAGGCAATTCTTCATGGAACCACAGCAATACTGACGGATCCTCATGAGATTGCAAACGTAATGGGAACCGATGGAATAAAGTATATGCTGGAAGCTACGGAAAATCTTCCTATGGATATATTTTTTATGATTCCATCCTGCGTACCATCCTGTGAGTATGACGAAAGTGGCGCCCAGATATTTGCCCAGGATATGAAGCCGTTCCTATCAAACAAAAGGGTATATGGAATTGCCGAGCTGATGGATGTAAATGGTGTTGTTAATCGCAGATTCGACGTGGTTGACAAGACTTATCTTGCCATTATGGAGGATAAGCTGATAGATGGACATGCTCCGTTGGTAACAGGACAGCAATTGATGGCTTATGTTGCAGCAGGAGTTCTTTCAGACCATGAATGCTCAAATATAGATGAGGCAATGGAAAAGCTAGGTACTGGTCTTTGGATAATGATAAGAGAAGGTACAGCTGCGCAAAATCTAGAGGCTCTAATTGATTTGTGTAAAGAACCATATGCATCCAGATGCATGTTCTGCACTGATGATAGGCACATCAATGACATAATGGATTATGGCCACATCGATAATATAATCAGAAAAGCAATCAGTTTGGGAGTTGACCCAGTAATTGCTTACAAAATGGCTTCATGCTCTGCCGGAGTATACTTTGGACTGCGAGATAGAGGTGCTATCTCACCTGGATTTCTCGCAGATTTTGTGGTGTTAAATGATGTAAAAACGGTGGATATTGATAGGGTATTTAAAGCAGGGGTGGAAATGACCTCTGAATATTTAGCGGCACATTGCAAAAGCAATATATCTTCTGAACTTATAGAAAAGTCTCATAACACCTTTAACCTACCAGTGATAACAAAAGAACTGTTGCTAAACAAAGAAGCTTTGCCAGTTCTTGGTTTGGTAGAAGGTCAGCTGATAACTACAAATGAGGGTAAATCCGAGGCAATAGATGTATCAAAGGATATTCTAAAGGCTGTTGTTGTGGAAAGACATAATGGCACAGGCCATATAGGAATGGGATTTATAAAAGGATACGGCCTGAAAAGAGGGGCAATCGCAACCTCTGTTGCACACGACGCACACAACATCATCGCTATAGGAGTGGCGGAGGAAGATATATCTACGGCCATCAATGAGCTAAAGAAAATCGGCGGTGGAATTGTGGTGTACGATGGCGAAAAGGTGCTTAAGACTTATCCTCTTACTGTTGCCGGATTGATGAGCGAGGTAAGTGCTGCTGATGCAAAAACAAAGCTGGATGAGATTCATGAGGCTGCCTATAAGTTAGGCGTAAACAAAAATATTGATCCATTTATGACATTAAGCTTTACAGCATTACCTGTAATACCGGAATTGAGAATTACCACTTATGGTGTGGTTAATGTTAATGATTGGAAAATAGTTTAAATAACAAATCTATTTTAGTGGAATATATGCTACAATAGCACTTATGGATAAGAAAAGAATTTTTATAACAGTAGTAATTGCTCTCTGGATTATGCTGATTTGGGGACACAGCATGCAGCCAGCCACAGTATCGGAGCTAGAAAGTGGACGCGTATTATATTATCTAGGTAAAATATTCCCAGCTTTACTTGCAAGCGAAGGTGGAATGGTTATTGTTAGAAAAGCTGCTCATATTACAGAGTTTCTTATTTTAGGAATTCTACTTACAGTAGCTTTTGCAAACAAAATATATGGAAGGTTTAACAGATTCACAACTCCAGCCCTTACAGGTCTTTTTATAGCATTCATTGATGAGACAATACAGCTTTTTGTTGTAGGACGCTCAGGGGAAGTAAGAGACCTTTGGTTTGATTTTGGTGGAGTCGTACTTGGAACGCTTATTGCACTTGCTTTTTCAAGCGGAAAGCGAACCCGTAGAAAATATTAAGGTGCAAGATTAAAAATATATTCTAAAAGTGGAGGCAGCATATGGGAAAAAAGAAGATAGTTATCGCACTGGGACACGACGCATTAGGTACAACTGTACTTGAGCAATGGAATGCAACAAAGCGTACCGCAGTTGCAGTAGCAGAGTTTATCAAGCAGGATTATCAGGTTGTCGTTACTCACAGCAACGGGCCACAGGTTAGTATGATTCACACTGCAATGTCTGAGTTCTACCAGAACCATCCTGATTATACATCTACACCAATGTCAGTTTGTTCAGCAATGAGCCAGGGATATATCGGTTACGATTTGCAGCAGGCTATCCGTTCAGAGCTTGTGGGATGTGGTATTTACAAGCCAGTTTCAACTATCCTTACACAGGTTACAGTTGATCCATATGATGAAGCCTTCTATAGGCCAACAAAGATTATTGGCAGAGTTATGACGGAGGAGCAGGCAGAAGCCGAGGAAGCAAAAGGAAATCACACAGTTAAGGTTGAAGGCGGCTACAGAAGAATTGTTGCTGCTCCAAAGCCAATCGAGATCGTTGAAATTGATGCTATCAAAGCTTTGTGCGAAGCAGACCAGGTTGTTATTGCAGCAGGTGGCGGCGGTATTCCTGTTCTCACTCAGGACAACAGCCTAAAGGGTGCATCAGCAGTTGTTGAAAAGGATACAGCTGCAGGTCTTCTTGCTGCAGAGCTTGAAGCAGACATGCTGGTTATTCTTACTAGTGTTACAAAGGTATGCAAAAACTTTGGCAAGCCAAACGAGGAGCCTCTCGACTATATCTCAATTGCAGAAGCAAAAAAGATGCTTGAGGATGGAGAGTTTGGTGAGACAGATATGGCACCAAAGATTCAGGCAGCTATTGATTATATTGGTGATTCAGCAATTAGAAAGGTATTAATCACAAAACTATCAGATGCTGGCAATGCTGTAGGCGGCCAGACTGGTACAATGATTGGAAAATAATAAATGACCATTAGAGATTTAGAGATTGGACAAACAGCGAGAATTGATGAAGTAGGAGGAGAAGGGGAACTTAGACAACATTTCTTGGATATGGGAGTTATACCAGGTGTAGAGGTTACTCTTGTTAGATTGGCACCTATGGGTGATCCTATGGAGCTTCGCGTACACGGCTATGAGCTCACCCTCAGATTGGCTGATGCTGCTCAGATAAAAGCCACTCTTGTGGAAAAGAAAGCGCAGGAGGAAAGCATTACTGCCAAGAAAGATAAGCATGATATAAACCATCCTGGCTTAGGTGAGGAAGGAAAGTATCATCTCAAGGGTGACGGCACCCCACTTCCAAAGGGCGAGATGCTTACATTTGCCCTTGTGGGCAATCAGAATTGTGGTAAGACTACTCTCTTTAATCAACTCACTGGAGCCAATCAACACGTTGGTAATTTCCCTGGTGTTACAGTAGATAGAAAAGATGGTGCAATCAGGGGTAAAGAATATACATGCATTACAGACCTTCCTGGAATATATTCAATGTCACCATATTCTAGTGAAGAGCTTGTCAGCAGAGACTTTGTTTTAAAAGAAAAGCCAAAGGCTATAATCAATATCGTTGATGCTACAAACATCGAGCGTAACCTTTACCTTACAATGCAGCTTTTGGAACTTAATATTCCTATGGTTGTTGCTCTTAATATGATGGATGAATTAAGAGGCAACGGTGGTTCGGTAGATATTAACCGAATGGAAAAAATGTTGGGGGTTCCAGTTGTTCCTATTTCTGCAGCTAAAAACGAAGGTATTGATGAGTTAGTTGCTCATGCACTTCATATAGCTCAGTATCAGGAAAAGCCAGAGATAGACGATTTCTGTGATGAAAACGATAACGGCGGTGCAGTGCATAGATGTATCCATGGTGTTATTCATCTTATGGAGGATCATGCTAAAAGAGCAGATATCCCTGTTCGCTTTGCAGCCAGCAAAGCCATCGAAAACGATGCGCAGATAATAAAGCGTCTTGATTTAGATGAAAATGAAATAGAGACATTAGAGCACATCACAAAGCAGATGGAAAAGGAAAGAGGTCTCGATAGAAGTGCTGCCATGGCAGACATGAGATTTGCTTTCATTGAAAAAGTTTGCAATGAATGTGTAATCAAACCTAGAGAAAGTAAAGAGCACATTCGCAGTCAGAAAATTGACAAATGGCTTATAGGTAAATACACTGCAATCCCAATTTTTATTTGCGTAATGGCACTTGTATTTTTCCTTACTTTCAATGTTATAGGAGCATGGCTTCAGGGCTTGTTAGAAATAGGAATTGAAGCGTTGACCAATATTACAGACAATGCACTGACAGCTGCTAATGTTAATGTAACTGTTCACGAGCTTGTTATTGGAGGCATTTTTGAAGGTGTAGGAGGCGTACTAAGCTTCTTGCCTATCATCATAACAATGTTTTTCTTCCTATCAATATTGGAGGATAGTGGTTACATTGCCAGAGTAGCTTTCTTCATGGATAAGCTACTTCGTAAAATCGGATTATCTGGAAGAAGTATCGTTCCACTTTTGATTGGATTTGGATGTACTGTTCCAGCAGTTATGTCTACCAGAACATTACCAAGTGACAGAGATAGAAAGATGACAATTTTGCTGACACCATTTATGAGCTGTACAGCAAAGCTGCCAATCTACACCTTCTTTGTAGCAGCATTTTTCCCTAACCATGGATGGCTTGTGATTACAGTTTTGTATTTCCTTGGTATATTCTTAGGAGTGCTTGCGGCATTGTTCTTCAAAAAGGTTAGATTCAAAGGCGAGGCTGTTCCATTTGTTATGGAGCTACCAAACTATAGATTACCTAGTGCCAGAAACGTAATTCAGTTGCTTTGGGAAAAGGCAAAGGATTTCTTACAGAGAGCATTCACTGTAATTTTCCTTGCTACTGTAATTGTCTGGGTTCTTCAAAGCTTTGATACACATCTCAATTTAGTATCAGATCAAAAGGATAGCATTCTTGCACTTATAGCTGGCGGTTTAGCGCCACTCTTTGCACCTGTAGGTTTGGGAGATTGGAGAATCTGTACATCCCTTATTTCAGGATTTATGGCAAAGGAAAGTGTGGTTTCTGTATTGGAAGTACTATTTGGAAGTACTGGTGTTGCAGCTTCGATGTCCACTCTGACAGCATTTTGTTTGTTGGTATTCTCACTTCTATACACACCATGTGTTGCAGCCATCGCATCTATAAAAAGAGAGATGGGAAGCAAGTGGGCAGTATGCGTTGTTATTTGGCAGTGTGCAATCGCATGGATTTGCACTTTTATAGTACATACAATAGGACTACTCATGGGTCTAGTTTAATACTGAATATCTTTAGCAGAGTTTCACATACGTGAAGCTCTGTTTTTTTTGTTTACACTAATTCAAGTGAGAGACGCCTTTCTAAAATTAAATATAGAAAACTTGAGTTAGATACTTGAAACCACATCTGAATTGTGCTATGTTATATATGCGTTAGAGAAGGCTAACGCTAATTCATATTAGCTAACATTGGTTGGGTGTGATTAATTATAGGCCGGTACAGCTAATTGAGGGATAAATAAAAGTAAGGAAGTAATATATGATGCCATTAGTAGTTGCGCCAACAGGCGAAGAACAGATGATTAAGCGAATTGGCGGTTCAGAAGAAGTGAAGCGTCACTTGCAAGAGCTTGGTTTTGTGCCAGGGGGATTTGTAACAGTAGTAAACGAGATAGGTGGAAACCTAATCGTTAATGTTAAGGAGTCAAGAGTAGCTGTTGATAAACAACTGGCTCAAAAGATATTTATATAGTAAAAAGGAGAGAAAAATGAAGACATTAAGAGATGTAAGTGTCGGTGAAACAGTTACAGTTGCTAAGCTTACTGGCGAAGGCGCTGTAAAGAGAAGAATCATGGACATGGGTATTACAAAGGGTGTTGAGATTTACGTTCGTAAGATTGCTCCATTGGGAGATCCAGTTGAAATTACAGTTAGAGGATATGAGCTTTCTGTACGTAAGGCTGATGCAGAAATGATTCTTTTAAAGGAGGATTAGAAAAGTGGGAATTCGTATTGCGCTTGCAGGTAATCCAAACTGCGGTAAAACAACATTGTTCAATGCACTTACAGGTTCTAACCAGTTCGTTGGTAACTGGCCAGGTGTTACTGTAGAGTACAAAGAGGGTAAATTCAAAGGTGATAAGGAAGTTACAATCGTTGACCTTCCTGGTATCTATTCACTCTCTCCATATACATTAGAGGAGGTTGTATCTCGTAACTATCTTATTGATGAAAAGCCAGATGCAATTATCAATGTTATCGATGGTACAAACCTTGAAAGAAACCTTTATCTTACAACACAGATTGTTGAGCTTGGTATCCCAGTAGTTATCGGTATCAACATGATGGACGTTGTAGAAAAGAATGGTGATAAGATTAACGCTGCAAAGCTTTCAGAAGAAATCGGTGTTCCAGTTTATGAGCTTTCTGCTTTAAAGAACAGAGGTCTTAAGGAAATCGTTGATGCAGCAGTTAAGGCTGGAAAGGAAGCTAAGCCACAGTCACCAAAGCACAGATTTGATGGTTCAGTAGAGCATGCACTTGCTCACATCGAGGAGCTTTGCTTACATAATATTTCTGATGAAAATGTTCAGAGATGGTATTCAATTAAATTATTTGAGCGTGATGAAAAGATTCAGGAAAAGCTTGGTCTTACATCTGATGTTATCGCTCACATCGAAAACGACATTGCTTCATGCGAGAAGGAAATGGATGATGATTCAGAGTCAATCATCACTGGCGAAAGATATAACTACATCGGTACAATCATCAATGGTTGTGTAAAGAAGGGTTCAAAGGGAATGACAACATCTGATAAGATTGATCAGATTGTTACAAACAGATTCCTTGCACTTCCAATCTTTGCAGTAGTTATGTTCCTTGTATATTTTGTATCAGTTACAACAGTTGGTACATGGGCTACTGATTGGGCAAATGATGGTGTGTTCGGCGATGGATGGCATTTATTTGCTATTGGTTCTGCTGATTATGCAGATGCAGCAGATGAGTATACAGCAAATCAGCTTATCGTAGATGGCTATGATTTATATGTAGAAGAGAATGGCACAGAGCCAACAGGCGATTTCGAATATCCTGTAGAGGATGAAGAGACAGCTGCTGTTGAATACGAGACAGCTACACTTGCTGATTATGAGGCAGCTGCAGCTTATGTTGAGGCAAATGAAGAGCCAGACCCGGCAAACTATGGAATTTGGATTCCAGGTGTTCCTGTGTTTGTAGAAGCTGGTCTTGATGCAATCGGTTGTAACGATGTAGTTAAGGGACTTATCCTTGATGGTATCGTGGCAGGTGTAGGTGCAGTTCTCGGATTCGTTCCACAGATGCTTGTACTTTTCATCTTCCTTGCATTCCTTGAGTCTTGTGGATACATGGCTCGTGTTGCTTTCATCATGGACCGTATCTTCAGAAAGTTTGGTCTTTCAGGTAAGTCATTTATTCCAATGCTTATCGGTACAGGTTGTGGTGTTCCAGGTATCATGGCATCACGTACTATCGAAAATGATAGAGATCGCAAGATGACAATCATGACAACAACATTTATTCCATGTGGAGCTAAGCTTCCATTCATCGCAATGGTAGCAGGCGCTATCTTTGGTGGAGCAGCTTGGGTTGCACCAGCAGCATACTTCCTTGGAATTTTTGCAATCATCGTATCTGGTATCATGCTTAAGAAGACAAAGCTCTTCGCAGGCGACCCAGCACCATTTGTTATGGAGCTTCCAGCATACCACTGGCCAACAGTTGGTAACGTACTCCGCAGCATGTGGGAGCGTGGCTGGTCATTCATCAAGAAAGCTGGTACAATTATCTTACTTTCAACAATCGTAGTTTGGTTCTGTACATTCTTTGGTGTTGTTGATGGAGCATTTACAATGCTTGAGGAAGACCAGATTGATCATTCTATCCTTGCTACACTTGGTAGATGCCTTGCATGGATTTTCATTCCACTTGGATTTGGTGATTGGGAGGCAACAGTTGCTTCTATCACAGGTCTTGTTGCTAAGGAAAACATCGTTGGTACACTTGCTATTATCTACGGTGCTTCTGGTGATGTTTACGAGACAATGCGTGCAGCATTTACTGATGCTTCAGGTTTTGCATTCCTTGCATTCAACCTTCTTTGCGCTCCTTGCTTCGCTGCTATGGGCGCAATCAAGCGCGAAATGAACAACACAAAGTGGTTCTGGACAGCAATCGGATATCAGTGTGGTTTCGCATGGGTAATCGGACTTATCGTATATCAGGTAGGTAAGGTATTCACAGGCGAAGGATTCACATTCGGTACAATCTTTGGTATCGCAGCTATCTGCTGCCTTGTATACGGATTGTTCCGTAAGGATAAATACAACAAATAAGAGGTAATAATTATGGGTACATTCATAGTAGTAGTTATATTAATTGCAATTGTTGCAGCAATAGTTCATTCATTAGTCAAAGCTCGCAAGCGTGGCGAACATCCAGCGTGTGGTGGAGACTGTGGTAGCTGCGGCGGAAGCTGTGGATGTCACTAACGTATATACGAATCCCTTGGTCGGTAACGGCCGGGGGATTTTTTAATTGATTAAAAAAATTAAGACATGTTGCGGACTATGTGGCTTTTTGGTATTATTTGAAGTATGAGCGAGGAAATCAAATTTTCCGTAATAATGCCTACATACGGAGTGGGCGACTATATTGGTGATGCACTTGGCTGTCTTCAAATGCAGACCTATGACAACTTTGAAGTTATCATAGTGGATGATTGTTCTCCGGATTCTTCGGGAGACATTGCTAGAGGATATATGGAGCGTGATGACCGCTTCTATTATGTTAAGCATGAGACAAATCAAGGAGTATCTGCTGCTAGAAATACAGGCATAGAGCATGCCACTGGGGACTACATTTTATTCCTGGACCCAGACGATTTATATGAAAGAAATCTTCTTAGAGTATGTGCAGCAGCCTTGGAAAGAAACCCTGTGGATTTGCTTGTATATAGCTTTACTGAGGATTATAGAAATGCAGCAGGCAAAATCGAATTCATGAAGGGGATTACCCTTGATATGATGGATTATGATGATGATATGGTTACCACAAGTGATGCTGCAACAATCCATAAAATGGCGATGCAGATGGAAGCCATAACAATGCTTGGTTATCCTTGGAATAAATGCTACAAGACAAGCATCATTAAGGAGAATAATCTTCAGTATCAAAAGATTAAGCATGTAGAAGATATTCTTTTTAACTGCGACTTTTTAGATTACACAACATCACTTACAGTGCTAAACGATGTTTTATATCACTACAGAAATCAGGGACAGGTTCGTCTTACAGGTGGAGAAATCGAGGACTACTTTAAGCTCCAAAAGATTCGTATCGAGAGAATCTATGACCAGCAACAGAAATGGAGGACCTGCGATTTCGAAGCGCTGGGTACTCTTTCAAAGGAATACTTCAGAAGCTTCCAATCAGCAATGGTTCGCCAGTTGGAGTCAGGCGTAAAGACAGACGATATTTTGAAATGGTGTAATGCGGAAGCAGAGACAGAACTGTATCAAAATCTTCGCAGATATATGCCGGAGGATTCCAAGACTCTGAAGCTTTTGTATAAGCCTCTGACAGAGGGAATGTTTGGGACAGCTCTTAGAAGAGCCAGACTTATGAAGTATACTAAGAGCCATTTCCCTGGAGTGTTTAATAGGGCTAAGCAGCTTAGATAGGCTGATTTGCTTTTAACAATTGGCTAAGGTATAATATAGCTAAGTTTCGAAGAGGAGGTTAAGGATGACAGATCAAGGGTTTTTAATTTTCTTTTTTGTATTAATACTTTTAGTAGTTATAGTGGCAGTTATAGCAGTAGTTTCTGCAGTGTCAGGAGCAGCAGCTGCAATCGCCGATGAAGAGGACGAGGAAGAAGCTTAGGCCACGTTTAATCAGGTTATGCTAGGGCACCTTTATGGTGCCCTATACTTTTAATTAGGAGATAGATTTGGATATAAAAATTATTATTGCAATGCACAAACCATTTCAGGTTCCAAGTGGAGAGGATTATGTTCCACTTCAGGTAGGTGCAGCAGGCAAAGATAGTATAGGTAATATTTTAAGGGACGATGAGGGAGATAATATCTCTGCTAAGAATCCTTATTATTGTGAGTTGACTGGTCTTTATTATGCATGGAAGAATTTGGATGCAGAGGCTATAGGCTTGGTTCATTACAGAAGATATTTTTCGCTAAAGTCTAAAAGTTACAGAAAGCATCATGGATGTTTTGATTCAGTGCTATCTCATGACGAGGCAAAGGCACTTCTTACAAGGGCAGATGTTATAGTCCCTAAAAAGCGCCGTTACTATATTGAAAGTTTGTATAGTCATTATGCCCATACATTAGATGGCGCACATTTGGATATAGCAAAAAAAATCGTAGGTCAATATTATCCAGAATACATGAGTTCATTGGTAAAGGTTTATGCAAGGTCATGGGGATATATGTTTAATATGGCCATTATGCCAAAGAAGGAATTGGATGAGTATTGTACTTGGTTATTTGATATCCTTGGCCGTATGGAAGAAAAGATAGATGCTTCATCATTGGATGCATTTTCAGCACGACTTTATGGAAGAGTTAGTGAAATTCTTTTTAATGTTTGGATTGATAAAAAGCAGGAGGAAGGTTTATCCATTGTGGAATGTCCTGTAATCGATATGGAACCAATCAATTGGCCAAAGAAGATTCTAGGATTTTTGCAAGCTAAGTTTTTCGGAAAGAAATACAAAGCAAGCATGTAAGATTAGAGGCGAGAATAATGAAAATATCAGTGATTACCCCATTCTATGAAGGGGAAAAATATATGGAAAAATATGTGGCTTGCATGGAAGCAAATCGCAAATCATTAGAGGCTGCTGGGCACAGCCTAGAGGTTGTACTTGTAAATGACAGCCCATGGAAAAAGCTAGAGGCATTGCCAATTAACAACCAATACTTTTCTGTTATTACAAATCCAGAAAACAAGGGAATACACTACAGCAGGGTATCAGGATTACAGTCATCAACCGGGGATTATGTTATGTTCCTTGATCAAGATGATTTGCTCGAAGCAGATGCTCTTGTAAAAATGGTAGATGCAATTTCTTCAAAATCGTGTGATATGATTATCGCAAATGCGAAGCTGGAGCAGGCAGATGGCTCATATTTATCATGGTATAGAACTGATGCTCACTGGAATAGAGTTTGGGATTTGCAGACATATCTCAAGGTAGGAATTCAAATCATCTCACCTGGACAGTGTTTGATAAAGAAAAGTGCGATTCCAGAATTTTGGAAGGAGCATTTGGTCAGAGTAAATGGCGCTGATGATTATTATTTATGGCTTCTTATGCTTGCAGCAGGAAAGCGAGCTGCTTATTTAAAAGAAGCTTTATACATTCATAAATACACTGGAGCAAACATTTCCGCAGATACATCTGCCACAGATGCTTCAGTATACGACTTTATAGAATTACTATACGATTGTGATTATTTTAAAGAGGAAGACATAATCACTCTCCACGAAATGATTACATATAAAGCTCAGTTTAGAAAGAGTAGCTTGATAGGTAAAGTCGGATGCTCTTTAGCAAATCTTGGAATATTTATTTTTAACCTTAAGTTTAAGCGAGAGACTAAGACCAAGTATGGTTTTAACAGATAATCTAGGAGATATGGAATGAAAGATGTAGCAATTCTACTTGCCACATATAATGGGGCAAAGTATTTGCGTGCTCAGCTGGACAGTCTTTTCGGACAGACAAATCAGGATTTTCGAATAGTTGCACATGATGATGGTTCCTCAGACGAGACCATCGATATTTTAAACGAATACAGGGATAAGCATCCAGATAGAATGGAAATCATTTATGGACATCCAACAGGAAGCCCTAAGGCAAATTTCATGTATTTGCTATCTGAAGTAGAGGCGGACTACTATTTCTTTTGTGACCAGGATGATGTTTGGTATCCAGATAAGGTTAAGAAGAGCATAGAGAAGCTACTTGAAACAGAGATAGACGCTGGTGGAATGGATAGGAAACCAGCTATCGTATTTACGGATATGACAGTTGTGGATGAGAATCTTAATGTTATAGATAATTCGTTTATACGATACTTAGGTAGAAGCCCAAAGAACACAGCCTACACTCAGATTATTATCGACAATCCGGCTGCAGGGACAACTATGTGCTTTAATAGAGCTTTGAGGGACATAGCTGTGTCATGCGATAGCGTTCAGTGGGAAAATGTGCCAATGCATGATGCGTGGCTTCTTGAGATAGCATCCATATTTGGAACAGTTTATGCAATTGAAGAGCCTTTGGTTTATTATCGACAGACTGGTCACAACACCATGGGCGCAGTTACAGAATCAACTTCTGAAAAGGTGGCTCGTAACGCAGGGGACATAGCAAATGGATTTCTTTGCAAGAAAAAGGCTTTCATAAATGAAGCCCGAGTTTTTGCCAGAGAGATTCTTAGGCTAAAGGATATACCGGAGGACAAGCTGAAAGTGCTAAACGGTTTTGTGCACATAGGCTCAAAGCCAAAACTTTATAGAATCAGTTATTATCGCAGACATAATTTTACCCGAGCCAAACATAATCTTTGGATGAGGCTTTGGGTATAGAATAGAGGAAATGTAATGGCAGAGAAATCAGCAGTATTTTTTGATATAGATGGTACACTTTGGAACTACGATAAATTCATTCCAGATAGCTGTAGAGAGGGAATAAAACAACTTAGGGAAAATGGACATCTTGCATTTATCTGTAGTGGACGAGCAAGGTCTTTCATACAGGATCCAGATTTACTTAGCTTGGGATTTGATGGAATTGTTTGTTCATGTGGATGTCATATTGAAATAGGTGGAAAAACAGTCTACGAAAAATTAATCGATGCGGATAAAGCTATAGAAACAGTTGAGATGATTCGTGGATACGGATTCAGACCTATTCTCGAAGGTCCAAATCAGTTGTATATGGAAGACCGTGAGTTTGGACTGGATGATGGATTTGGCAACATATTGCGCAGGGACATGGGAAGTAATTTGCTTGGAATCGACAGCAATTATGGCAAGTGGACTATCAACAAAATGTCATGCGCAACAGATGTTGATGAGGAAATGAGAATAGAGTGCTATGATAGACTTCGTAAGGACTATCAGATTATCGAGCATAGTGATACTGTTTGTGAGTTGGTGCCTATAGGTCATACCAAAGCGACAGGCATGATGAAAGCATGTGAGCTTGCAGGCATTGATCCAAAGAATACATATGCATTTGGCGACAGCGAGAATGATTTAGATATGCTTGCAGCAGCTGCTGTAGGTATTGCAATGGGAAACGGCACTGAACGTGCAAAGGCAACAGCAGATTATGTGACAACTGCCTTTGACGATGATGGCATATACAATGGATTAAAGCACTTTGGGTTAATCTAAAATTAAGCTAAATAATATAAAGCCTTATCACCGAGTGTGATAAGGCTTTTTTGCGATTAATTTTCGGAGGAATTTAACATATTAAGATTTGCAATAGCAGATTCAGCCTCCGATTCAGACATACTATTAAGCTGTGTGAGTATATCATCTAGATTTACATCAGCTTCAAAATCATCTTCAAGTTCAACTTCATTAAGTTGAACTACGCATTCAGTAACTACTTCTTTAGGCGCTGTTTCTAGTATGTTTTCGATAGTGATATTTCCAGCAATATCAATTTTTGCATTAATATCAAAACCGGTATTTGCAAATTCAGGAAGGTTACATTCATCTAGGATGGCTTTTATAGTTTTTTCAGATACGTCATCGAAGAAAATAGTATATGATGCCCCCTCGGGAACCTCAAAAGAAGATGAAAGCTCAACTAATGTAGTTTCAGCTCCTTCAAAGTATGCTTCGCAGTATTCTTTTTTATAGGTAATGTTGACAGTGCAAAGATATTCATGGGTTTTTTCGATTACCTCCACAATCTCACTTCTTTCTTCCTCAATTTCAGTTGATGTTTCAGGTGAATCTTCGACTATTTCATCAAATGATTCAGGGGATAATTCGTCTGGCTTTTCATTGAAAGTGGTGTTTTCTTCAGTTTGTTCAGTTTCTTCTATTACTTCAGTGTCTTCTCCAACTGCTTCAGTGTCTTCTCCATCTGCTTCTGTTTCTGCTGCCTCATCTGGTGACACGATTTCTTCAGAAGATTCATATACTTGTTTGTTATTATCATCAGCGTAAACTGTGGTGGAAAAGAACAACGAAGATACAGTTGTGGCTAGTATTAAAGTGATTAGTTTTCTTTTCATTTATTAATGCCTTTCTATTCCTAGTTAATATTCTATTTTGATTTGGTTAATGCGGTAAGGTCCAAAAGCATTTCCAATGTAATTGCCGGAGCTATTGTAGTTTTTTACAATGGTTTGAGCATTGATTACTATATATAATCCCATTAAATCTTTGTCGGAGCGGTCTGATAAGTCAAAAACAGCATCCATAACGGCTACAGATGTGGAACCAGAGGAAAGGTTGCGTTGATCGACAATTGCTCCCTTTGAATTCATTAATGATATAACGGCATCACAGGCAACCAGATTAATTGAAATAGCTTGCGGGCCAGGGCTTATTTTGTCTGCAGCAAGTGTACATGAACCATAGCCTATTCCAGCAGGGGCGCCGGATATGTCATCGGAAGTGAATATTTTCAAACCGGAACCATGGTAGACTGTAGCTGAGCGTTGCTCGGAATTGGTTGTGCTTTCGTCTACAGATTTTATTCCAAATGTGGCAGTATAAATTGTTTTATCGCTATAGGATTGAGTAGCAACATTAGTAGATGTTACGGTGTATGTATTATTGCAATTTGGACACTGCATAGTACAGATACAGTGGGAATGGTCAGGAGACCAAGAATAAGCTGCCGGTTTGTATGAATGACCATTTCTTTGGCAGGCATTTATATCGACGTAATAATATGTGGACGTCATGGTGTGGTATTTCGGCTGATCTGGGAATAGGCCTGGGGCGTTAGTGTGTAAATACTCTGCCATAGCAGTGCTGATACAAGCGCCACTAGAGTTATGTCCTTTATGACCTTGCTCTACTGTTCCATGAGCTTCGATATATAGTTCTTGCCAAATGTACTTTGTGGGCACGCTAATGGTGGCACTTGAAGACCAAAATCCTTTAGGTGCACTACCTGAGGAAATGACCTGGCCATAGGCATTCCTGATAGTGTAGCTTAATGAAGAACCATACATGTATTGATACGTATTTCCGTTAGTTGTAAGGACGATGGTTTTTGCGCCAATAGGTTTAGTTGCTCGTATAGTTCCGGATGTATCGGTGTGACCAGAACAATCCCATGACCCAGTTTCTACAAGATTTAAATGACAGCCTCCAATTCCCCATTTGCCAATCAATGCTGAGCTACTACCAGATGGAATGGTTGGATGATTAGGATTGTTAGGGCTAAGGTAATATCTGGAAAGCCAATCTTCCATTTGCTGTTTTGTTGTTGGATGGCCTTCTACAAGATTTCTGAAAGTCGAATAGTAGGAATCGTTGTTAAAGCATATGTTCCAGCATAACCAATCGTAGTCTTCGTCACCTTTATTAGCACCAGAAGAACGGCCGCCGGGCCAATCATTTCCGTAGTCACAATCAGCATCAGATGCCCAAATAGCACCCATGTCGCTGAACCTACAAATGTCTTTTACTCCATATCGTAATTCCGATAGTTTATCAAAACGTTCAATGGAGTTTGCAATTAAATCACCCACTTTACATTCTGGGGTGTTGATACAGTAATTGAAAAATTCTTGATTAACTTCTCCGCGAGTAAATCCGTAACCAGAAACAGCCATCAAACTATATAATTCTGAAGAATTATTTAGAGAAGCAATTCCGTTAGTTCTATTTTGAATGTAATCATCTACGAGAAATTCAATGTAGGTCTTTACCCAAGTTTTCTGTGTATCGTTAAGGCTGGAATAGTTGCTTCCGAATGCCCTTAGAATATCAATATCGTGAGTATCACTGGCGGTGCGTTGTGCTGTCCATTTAGCATTAAGTTTTTCTTCGGAAGTAGAGTTGGCACCCATAAGGAATACATTTGTATCTGAATCCTTTCCATCACCAAGGTAGGTTCCACTTGAAGTTAGATATATTAGACCATCAGCGAGAATGGGGTGGTCATGTATTCTTTTTGTATATTCACTAAAAACTTGAGGCTGTTCATTTATCCAGTTAATGATAAATTCAGGATTATTGATTATTGTTTGGTATAAAAAAGCATCGAATTCAGGATTATATGTAATCTGAATGTCTTTAGACGATTTGACATCACCCTTTGGACTAACATAATCGCTGTAATATTTGTTAGTCCAGCTTGTAAAATTGGGATTAAACCAAGGCTTATCATTGGTCCAATGAAGCTCCTCATTAAAAAGCTTCAGCCAGACATATTGAACTGCATAGCTTTTGGTGGATGAATATTTAGATAAATAGTTTGTGTAGTCAGATCTAAAGGGAATAAATATGGAATTCTGATTCGCATATACGGTATGTTCTTTTGCCTGCGCTGATATTGAAGAACCAAAGAGCGCACTAAATACAACCACCAACGACAGTAAAGTGTTGATGATTTTTTTGACCATTTTTTTCATTAACTCCTCCTAATATTAAAAAGGTTTAAAGCTATCGCCAACGTAGTAACCATGTGAGTTTGTGGCAGGATCATATCCGAATTCAAAATAGGTTTCATTGTCGGATATGCGGTCGTTGATACGATTGATTTGCTCCTGTAAGTCGTTATCTTTAGAATCCATGTCATTTTTTAGTACTGCATCCCCTTCTTCTTGCGATAGTTTGAGCTCATCGTGCATGGACTCCATTTCTTGGAATATTGTTTTTTCTAAGTTGTTAAGAATCTTTTCTAAATCGGTTAATTCCCAAGAGCTGCTATCTGATGGAGAGGCTGTGTTGTTATCTTTTAATGAAACATAAAGATGCTCGTTATATATAACGTATGCCCCTTTACCGTAAACGCCTCCCGATGAATAGTCAGAAGCACCGAGTGAATTCTTATAAGTACGTCTAAGCTCATCAATCATGGAAGTAAGATTTGCTGATTTATCATTAAGCTGGCCATCAGTATAAGCCTTAAGCTTTCCGATTTCGCTTAGCAGTTCTTTGTAGTGTTTACTATCAGTATTTGTATTCTCATCTAATTGTGCCTGAAGTAACTGGATGAGCTGATCCACGTAAGCTTTATTTTCGGCGTACTTGGTTTCTATTATTTTTGTGAGAGCATCAATGGCATCCTTGTTGCTTTGGATATCAGAATAAATATCATTTTCAGTAAGATACTGATTGATGATTTCTTCCAAAGCCTGGTTTTGCTCTGTAGTAAAACCATTTGAAGATTCAATATACTCCGCAAGGAATTTTAGAATTTTCCTTTTGGCAGCTTCTTGGTTTAAATCGCCATCGGTGTAGTCGTCAATTGCATCTAAATACGAATTAGTTATGTATTCTTGTATTTCATCTACAGTAAGTTCTGATGCTGAAACGGTCTTCATAGAGCGAAGATTTTTAATACCTGCAATCATGAAATGACCGAGTGTTACAAGTAGCACCAGCGCCAGTGTAGAAATGAACACAGCAATTTTATTTAAAGTGCCATCTGGATATCTATAAGTGTCAATAATGTCCTGTAAAAGGGTATAGTTGTCCCTTGTATCATTTAATTTCTTTTTCATATAACTCATATCTCCTTATTTAAGAAATTGTTTGATTTTATTGTTGATAGACTGATAGTCTAGGGGACAATCTGAAGTTTCAAACGTAGCAATCAGATTTTCGCCTAGATAGATTTGATTTTTTGCATAGCACATAATCTTATGGCTGAAGTCATTTAAATACTTCTCATCTTCCATAAGACCAAAATGTTCCCAATACATAATCTGCCCAGTTTGTGGGTGCAAGATTGTAAAATCGGGCGCAAAAGTAGCGTCATCAATTGTTGAGTTAGAACAGTGCCCTATTGATAAATCTCCTTCTGGCAGAGTCTTTAATAACTTATTCAATTGATTAAGCTTTGTTTGTATTCTGTTTTTTTCTTCTTGGATTCAATCAACTCCTTTCATTTGAGATTTTGCACTATTTAAAAATGATTGAGAAAAATTTGGCGAAACGCCAAGATGTATCAAAAGATACTTGGAGACTATATCACGGAGAATGGAAAATTACAAGAAGAAATTTTTTTATTTTTGTTTTTGGATTTATAACGGAATGCCGTGAGGCGTTATTTTGTCTGGGATTATGGGTGAAAAAAATTTTTTTAATTTGTAATGTGAAATGGGGATGTGGCTGAAATAAGAGAGGCAGTTTGAAGTATTACATTAGAAAAAGTAGAGACTGCAAATTCAATACTTTCCTAGAATAAATTCATATGATACATCCATTCAGATTGCCTCCCTCATCTTGACAGAATAGGGAAATTTTTCTATTATTAGATAAGTTTAAATGCGTTGATGGAGAGGAGTACACAGACCTCGTCCTGTAGAGAGGGCCGCTCACCGGCTGAAAGGTGGCCTAGGATAGAATTGTGGAAGGTAGCTTCGGAGCAGGTGGTGAACAAAGCGCGGCCAGTTTGATGCAGTCGTGTACAAGCCAACCCGAGTCGTTCCCGTAAGGAATAAGATGAGTTATAAATGCAGGTGGTAACGCGAATTTTCGCCCTGTGTACGTAGTAATACGTGCATAGGGCTTTTTTAATTCGTATGCATATTAAGGTGGCACAAGAAGTGTAAGTTGCTTGTAGCTATACAATCTCTGAGTGTTGCTGAAGGAGACGTGTTAGTCGACTGAAGCAATATCTCAGGATTGTGAGCGTAACAAGCAATAGAAAAACTTGAAGCCACCGCAGTTTAGAAAGGAATTAGGGATGAAAGAATTAGCAAAAACTTATGATCCTAAGGGTCTAGAAGACAGACTCTATAAGAAGTGGGAAGAGAATGGTTATTTTCATGCTGAGGTAGATCGCAGCAAGAAGCCATTCACTATTGTGATGCCACCACCAAATATTACAGGACAGCTTCACATGGGACATGCATTGGATAACACAATGCAGGATATCCTTATTAGATATAAGAGAATGCAGGGCTACTCAGCTCTTTGGCAGCCAGGTACAGACCATGCGGCAATTGCTACAGAGGTAAAGGTTATCGAGCATCTTAAGAAGCAGGGAATCGAAAAGGATGCTCTTGGTCGTGAGGGATTCCTTGAGAAGTGCTGGGAATGGAAAGATGAGTATGGAACACGTATCATCAACCAGCTTAAGAAGATGGGTTCATCTGCTGATTGGGAGCGTGAGAGATTCACAATGGATGAAGGCTGCTCAAAGGCTGTAGAAGAAGTATTTGTTAAGCTTTACAACGAAGGATACATCTACAAGGGCAACCGTATCATCAACTGGTGTCCAGTTTGCCAGACTTCTATCTCTGACGCAGAGGTTGAGCACGAGGAGCAGGCAGGACATTTCTGGCACATGAAGTACGAAATCGTTGGCGAGCCAGGTCGTTTTGTTACATTTGCTACCACACGTCCAGAGACAATGCTTGGTGATACAGCTGTTGCTGTAAACCCTAAGGATGAAAGATACCAGGATATCATCGGCAAGACAGTAATGCTTCCATTTGTAAATCGTGAGATTCCAGTTGTTGCTGATGAATATGTAGATATGGAATTTGGTACTGGTGTAGTTAAGATTACTCCAGCACATGACCCTAACGATTTTGAAGTAGGAAAGAGACACAATCTTCCTGTAATCAACATTCTCAATGATGATGCTACTATCAATTCAAACGGTGGCGAGTTCGAGGGAATGGATAGATACGAGGCTCGTGAAATCATCGTTAAGAAGATGGATGAGATGGGGCTCCTTGTAAAGATTGAAGACCATACACACAACGTTGGTACACATGATAGATGTAAGACAACAGTAGAGCCAATGGTTAAGCCACAGTGGTTCGTTGCAATGGAAGAGCTTGCAAAGCCAGCTATCGAAGCTATCAAGACAGGTGAGCTTCAGTTTGTTCCAAAGAATTATGACAAGACATATTTACACTGGCTTGAGAACATTCGTGATTGGTGTATTTCACGTCAGTTATGGTGGGGCCATAGAATCCCTGCTTACTACTGCGAGAAGTGTGGTGAGACAGTTGTTGCTAAAGCTTCAGAGGCTCCAACAGTTTGCCCTAAGTGTGGACACACTCATATGAAGCAGGATGAGGATACACTTGATACATGGTTCTCATCAGCTCTTTGGCCATTCTCAACACTTGGTTGGCCAAACAACACAGAAGAGCTTGATTACTTCTATCCAACAGATGTGCTTGTTACCGGATACGATATCATCTTCTTCTGGGTAATCAGAATGGTATTCTCAGGATACGCTCACACAGGTAAGAGCCCATTCCACACAGTACTTATCCACGGCCTTGTTAGAGATTCACAGGGACGCAAGATGTCTAAGTCACTTGGAAATGGTATCGATCCACTTGAAATTATTGATAAGTATGGCGCTGATGCACTTCGTCTTACTCTTATCACAGGTAATGCACCTGGAAATGATATGAGATTCTATAACGAGCGTGTTGAAAACAGCCGTAACTTTGCAAACAAGGTATGGAACGCTTCAAGATTTATCTTGATGAATCTTGCTGACAACCAGGTTACTGAGCCTGCTACAGCAGACCTTGCAACAGAAGATAAGTGGATTATCTCTGCAGTTAACACTCTTGCAAAGGATGTTACAGAAAACATGGATAAGTATGAACTTGGTATTGCAGTTCAGAAAGTTTATGACTTTATTTGGGATGAGTTCTGCGATTGGTATATCGAAATCGTTAAGCCACGTATGTACTCAGAGGAATATACAGCAAGCAAGAATGCTGCACTTTGGACAGCTAAGTATGCGCTTACAAACGCACTTAAGCTTCTTCATCCATTTATGCCATTCATCACAGAAGAAATCTTCTGTACACTTCAGAGTGAGGAAGAGACAATCATGCTTTCAGCTTGGCCTGAGTATGATGAGTCAAAGAACTTCCCAGTTGATGAGGCAAAGGTTGAGCGTGCGAAGGACGTTGTTCGTGGCATGAGACAGCTTCGTACAGATATGGATGTTCCACCTTCAAAGAAGGCAGCTATCCACATCGTTTCAGATAATGCTGATGTACGTGCTACATTTGATGAGATTACACCAATCTTCAAGACACTTGCAGGTGCAACAGAAGTATATGTTCAGGCAGATAAGCTTGGTATAGGTGATGATGCTGTTTCAGCAGTTATTCCTGATGCAACACTCTTTGTTCCACTTGAAGATCTTGTAGATTTTGAAAAGGAAAAAGAGCGTCTTACAAAAGAAAAAGAGAAGCTTGAGAAAGAGCTCGCTCGTTCTCGCGGAATGCTCTCAAATGAAAAATTTATGAGCAAGGCTCCAGAGGCAAAGGTTGCTGAAGAGCGTGAAAAGCTTGCTAAATACGAAGCGATGATGGCTCAGGTTGAGGCCCGCCTAGCATCTATGAAATAGGAGGAAACTATGGATATTAAAAACATTTTAAGCAAATGCGACCACACACTTCTTGGTGTGGATGCAACATGGAACGACATCAAGGGGATTGTTGATGATGGAATGAAGTATGAGACTGCTTCAGTTTGCATCCCAGCTAGCTTTGTAAAGCAGGCTGCTGATTATGTAAAGGAGCAGGGCGGACATCTTCCAATCTGCACAGTAATTGGCTTCCCTAATGGTTATGCAACAACAGCTTCTAAGTGCTTCATGGCAAGTGATGCTGTAGATAACGGTGCTTCAGAAGTAGATATGGTTATCAATGTAGGTTGGGTTAAGGAAGGCAGATATGATGATGTTCTTGCTGAGATTAACGCAATCAAGGCTGCTTGCAAGGGTAAGCTTCTTAAGGTAATCATCGAGTGCTGTCTTCTTACAGATGAAGAGAAGATTAAGATGTGCGAAGTTGTTTCTAAATCAGATGCAGATTACATCAAGACTTCAACAGGCTTCTCTACAGGTGGAGCTACATTTGACGATATCAAGCTTATGGCAGCTCACATGACAAATGGTAAGCTTATCAAGGCTGCAGGCGGAATCGCTTCACTTGAGGATGCTCAGAAGTTTATTGACCTTGGAGCTTCAAGACTTGGTACAAGTAGAGTTGTAAAAGCAGTTAAAGGACTTCCAAACGACGGCAAATACTAATCAGCTGTGAAAATTTCATGAAAAATCTAGTAAAATTAGAATATTTCATGACAAAATTAGAAATAATAACTATAATTATCTTAATATATAGTACTATACATTTACTATGGTTATTATGTACTTAAAATACTACTAGCATAATGTTTTGGGGGACTTATGGCTCAGCCGGTTAGCGCGTTTGCACCAAAAGTACAAGTGTCATCAGATGGCTTGGAAGCTACTATGACTTTCAAGATTCCTGATGGAAAAAATGAAGTACCTAAGTTTACTGCAGCACAGTTACTTGGGTTCTTGAATAATGCCAATGTTTCCTTTGGTATCGATCAGGAGATGCTGGCAAAGCTTGCCGATAGTCCAATTTACGGAAGGCCTATAAAGGTTGCGACGGGCACACCACAGCAGCAAGGTACCCCAGGATATTACGAGTATCTTTTTGATACAAACTTCAATAGAAAACCAACAATTCGTCCAGATGGCACTGCCGACTATATGAGTATTAAGACTATAGAGACAGTGCAGGAGGGCGATGTTATTGCTACATATCACCCAGCGGTTCAAGGTAGTAGAGGTATGTCTGTACGTGGACAGATTCTTGAACCAAAGCCTGTGAGAGATTTGCCACCATTGATTGGTCGAGGCTTCGATAGATCAAGTGACAATCTTACATACACAGCAAAGATTACTGGAAAAATAGAAGTAAATCAGGGGAAGATTTTAGTTTCTCCTGTTCATGAAGTGCAAGGGGATGTTGGTATTGAAACCGGTAACATCAAGTTTAATGGTGATGTTATTGTGCATGGCGGCGTACATGATGGTGCCGTTATTGATGCAGCAGGAAATGTCATAATACATGGGCTTATAGAGGACTGTGACATTCGTGCAGGTAAGGATTTATTCCTGCTTTCAGGCATAAAGGGAAATGAAAAAACAGTTATTGATTGCAAGGGTTCTATAACCGCTCAGTTCGTAGAGTATGCAATCATCACATGTTCAGGCAATATTACAGCAGACTATTTCTTTAAGAGTAAAATCTCCTGTGATGGCCATATAGAATTAAATGGAAACAATGCTTCTATTATAGGAGGCTATGTTTCGGCGGTTCAGGGTGTAGAAGTCAATGATATAGGCAACTCATTTGGAACTATTACAAATGTATCGGTAGGCGTTGATGTTGAGCGTGCTGCTGAATACGAAATGTTAGCGAAGAAAATAATGGCACTTACTGCCAATGTTCAGAAGATAAAAAAGGGTATCGAGGATTTCGACAAGTTAGGCGAAGAACGCGGTATCAATGTAAAAGAAGATCCAAGACGTATGCAACTTCTCCGAGTACGTATTCGAGATGAGGCTATCGTTTTGGAGGAAACAAAAAAGCTTAATTACATGAAAGAAGTTATTATGTCTGGCAAGGGCGCTACTATCAAGGTGTATAGACGTCTATATGCAGGAAGCAATCTTTCTGTAGATGATCATCATGCAAGTATCAATGAGAATCATGAAGCAATCGAGATAGAAAAAAGCGAAGAAGGCATAAGACTGGTTAAAATAAGAGGCTAGACAGAGGTAAATCATGATAGATTTCGAAGAAGAATTAAAAAAATATGAACCTGCCATAGAAGTAGAACAGGCCGAGGCAGATATTAAGGCCAGAGATTTAACAGACTTAACAGACTTGTTAATGAACTTATCTACTCAGCAGAATAATGGGAAATAATTGAAGCTTATATTTTACGGAGAATAATAAATGCAATGTTTTATGTGTGGTGCCGAAGTTGGTAACGACAAAGTTTGTTACAACTGCGGTGCCGATATTTTGTTATACAAACAAATCATATACACATCTTATGTGTTCTATAATCAGGGCTTGGAAAAGGCCAAGGTCAGAGATTTATCTGGTGCAATTGATTCGCTGAAATCATCACTTCAATACTACAAGTATAATACTAGAGCACGTAACCTTCTTGGACTCTGCTATTATCAGACTGGAGAGATGGTTAGAGCTTTAAATGAGTGGGTTCTCTCAAAAAATCTGCAGGAGGAAGATAATCCTGATGCAGATAGATACCTTGCAGAAATTGAAAGTGATCCAGGTCTTTTAACAAAGACTAATTCCACAATCAAAAAATATAATCAGGCTATTGAGTACTGCAAAGCGGGCAGTAGAGATTTGGCGATGATTCAACTGAAAAAGGTTGTAAGCCAGAACCCCAATTTCGTAAAGGCCTTGCAGTTACTTTCCCTTCTTTATATCCAGGAAAAGAAGTATGCTGATGCAAGAAAGTTCCTTAGTCAGGCAGCTAAAATCGATAGCAACAATACTACGACTATACGATATATCCACGAGGTTAAGGAACGCCTTAAGGAACAGAATACAGGCAGAAGAAGAAAGAAAAATGATGTAGTCACATTCGCAGACGGTAACGATACAGTTATCATGTCTGAGAATTCATTCAGAAGCATGTTGGACAACTCAAGAGCAAGCTTCATGAATATTTTGCTTGGATTAGTTATCGGTTTGTTGATTTGCTTCTTCCTTGTTGTACCTACAGTAAGAGATAATATGACAGATGATAATACTGACACTGTTCTTGCATTGAATGAAGAATTGTCAGATGCAAAAACAGAAAATGAATCTCTTCAAACAGAAATTGAGAATTTACAGTCAAGCTTAAGTGCTTATGATGATAAGCAGGATGTTGCTACATCTTACGATAATCTTTTTGCTGCTCAGAATTATTACAATGAGGGCGATAGCGTAACTGCAGCTGATTACATTCAGCTTGTCACCAGAGATGTTCTTGGGGAACAGGGGCAGACAGCATACGACAATTTATATGCTAGCTTGTCACCTACAATTATCCAGGGATATTACGATGATGGCAACAACTTCTATACAGAAGAAAACTATGAAAGTGCAATCACAAATTTCAAGACAGTTGTTGAAATAGACGAGACATACAATAGCGGAGCAGCTCTGTTCTTACTTGGAGACTGCTACAGACTTACAGGAGAGACTGAGTTAGCACTTGAATGCTTTAATCGTGTTGTTGAGCTTTATCCAAGTAATAAATGGGGCAAGCAGGCAAAGGTTTACCTTGCAGCTGATGATACCGAATTAAGTGCTACAGAAGTAGGTGAATAATATGACAGATTTTGAATTAGTAAAGTTAGCTCTAGAAGCTAGAGAAATGGCGTACACACCATATTCACATCATAAGGTTGGTGCAGCTCTTTTATGCAAAGACGGTACAGTTTTTAAGGGATGTAACGTGGAAAATGCCGGGTACACTCCTACAAATTGTGCTGAGCGAACTGCAGTATTCAAAGCGGTAAGTGAAGGCTACAAAGAATACGAAGCCATTGCAGTAGTTGGTGGAATGGATAATCTAAAGGATCTTCCTCTTTGTGCACCATGCGGTGTATGCCGACAGGTTCTTAATGAATTTGGTGATCCTGATACATTTAGAATTATTCTTGCAGAAGTTAAAAATGTAGACGATTTGTCTAACATTACTCCGAATGATGTCAAGATAACAAACAAAACACTTAAAGAGATACTTCCTTTGGGGTTTGGACCTAAAAACTTGTACATAGAATAGTCACAAAAAGTCCTATATTTGTTGCAAAAATAGCAAAATAAATTATAATTTAACTATGTGTTTCTTTATCAGAAGAAACAAAGCAAATAGGAGGAATAGAAGAATGAAAAAGAAGTTATTAAGTGTACTTCTCGTAGCTGCAATGGCTGTATCAACATTTGTTGCATGTGGATCATCTGCATCATCTGACAGCACATCAGCTACAACAACTGAGGGGGCTGCAGAATCTGAGGCAGCAAGCGATTTCAGAATCGCAATGATTACTGACTCTGGTGATATCACAGATCAGTCATTCAACCAGACAACATACGAGGCTATTCAGGCATTTTCTGCTGAGACAGGTGCTGATTTCCAGTACTATAAGCCAGCAGACAACACAGACGATGACCGTGTTGCTGCATTTGAGAACGCAGTAGCTGATGGTTACAACGTAGTAGTTTGTCCAGGTTATCTTTTTGCTGCTATGATTGCAGAAGTTGCTGACACTTATCCAGATGTTACAATCATCGCACTTGACTGTGGTGAGGGCGACTTCGCTGATGCAGGCATGACAGAAATCCCTTCAAACGTATGTGCATTCACATACCAGGAAGAGCTTGCTGGTTACATGGCAGGTTATGCAGTAGTTAAAGAAGGCTATACAAAGCTTGGTTTCCTTGGTGGTATCGCTGTTCCAGCTGTTATCCGTTATGGATACGGTTTCGTAGCAGGTGCTGATAAGGCTGCTGAGGAGCTTGGAAATTCTTCTGAGGTTGAAGTTAATTATGTATATGGTGGTCAGTTCCAGGGTGATGAGGCTATCACAGCTACTATGGATTCTTGGTACTCAAACGGTACTGAAATCGTATTCGCTTGTGGTGGTGGTATCTACACATCAGCTTGCGAAGCTGCTGTAAAGGCTAACGGACACGTTGTTGGTGTCGACGTTGATCAGTCAGGCGTAATTCACGATCAGTATGATGTTGATGGTCTTTGCGTAACATCTGCTATGAAGGGTCTTGCTGCAACAGTAGAGGCTACACTTACAGATGTTGTCAATGGAAAGTGGGATGCTCATGCAGGAAAGATCGAGAACCTTGGTCTTGTATCAGGTACAGATCCTTCTTTAAACTATGTTCAGCTTCCAACAGACACATGGACAATGGAAAACTTCACAGTTGATGATTACAACACACTTGTTTCTCAGATGTATGATGGAACAATCAAAGTTGACGTAAGCATCGATGCTATGCCAACAACAACAATCAAGGTTACAGAGTTTGATAATATTCACTAAGGCGTAACTGGATTACAAAGGGAAGGCTTAGTCCTTCCCTTTTTTTGAAATTATAGCAAGGCTCTAAAAATCATTATATGAGGTGTAATGATTTTTATGGTTTTGCTAGCTGAGTCAGGCTAGGCGTAAATCAAAAATTTTATTGTAGAAAGGTATTGCGATGGAAGATTATGTAATTGAGATGCTGCATATTACAAAAGAATTTCCAGGCATAATTGCAAATGACGACATCACTTTGCAACTTAAGCGCGGAGAAATTCATGCACTTCTCGGTGAAAATGGAGCTGGAAAGTCCACGCTTATGAGCGTTCTTTTTGGACTGTACACTCCAGAAAAGGGAGTAATTAAAAAAGACGGTAAAGAGGTTAAAATTAGCAATCCGAATGATGCTACAGACCTTGGTATCGGAATGGTTCATCAGCACTTTATGTTGGTAGATATCTTCTCGGTACTTGATAACATCATTCTTGGATCAGAGCCAAGCAAGTTTGGTTTCCTCACAAAGGAAGAAGCTAGAGCAAAGGTTATTAGATTGTCTGAAAAGTACAATCTTAAGGTTGATCCTGATGCTATGGTAGAGGATATCACTGTTGGTATGCAGCAGCGTGTAGAAATCCTTAAGATGCTCTACAGAGATAACGAAGTTCTTATCTTTGATGAGCCTACAGCTGTTCTTACACCTCAGGAAATAGATGAGCTTATGAAAATCATGAAGGAGCTTGCAGCAGAAGGTAAGTCAATCCTCTTCATCACTCACAAGCTCAACGAAATCATGGAAGTTGCTGACAGATGTTCAATCCTTAGAAAGGGTAAATACATCGGTACAGTTGATGTTGCAAACACTACCAAGGAAGAGCTTTCTTCTATGATGGTTGGACGTAATGTAAAGTTTGCAGTAGACAAGGCGCCAGCAAATCCTGGCAAAGAAGTATTGAAGGTAGAGAATGTTTGTGTAAAGAGTAAGATTCATGCAAATGATTCTGTACACAACGTTTCATTCAATGTTCGCGCTGGTGAAATCGTATGTATCGCTGGTATCGACGGAAACGGTCAGACAGAGTTCGTTGGAGCTCTTACAGGTCTCGATGATATTTCAAGTGGTAAAATCACTCTTTGTGGTGAGGATATCACAAAGAAATCTATTAGATATAAGAACACACATGGTATGAGTCATATCCCAGAAGACAGACATAAGCATGGTCTTGTTCTTGACTATACTCTCGAGGAAAACATGATTCTTCAGAGATATTTCGAGCCAGCTTTCCAAAAGGGTGGACTTATCAAAAAGAAAGAGATGAGACAGTACTCTGACAGACTTGCAAGTGCATTTGATGTTCGTTCTGGTCAGGGCGCTCGCACAATTGTCCGTTCTATGTCTGGTGGTAACCAGCAGAAGGCTATCGTTGCTCGTGAGATGGATAGAGACCATGAGCTTCTTGTTGCTGTTCAGCCTACAAGAGGTCTTGATGTTGGTGCTATCGAATATATCCACGAGGAAATCGTTAAAGAAAGAGACAACGGTAAGGCAATCTTACTTGTTTCTTTAGAGTTGGATGAGGTTATGAACCTATCTGATAGAATTCTTGTTATGTATGAAGGCGAAATCGTTGGAGAGTTAGATCCAAAGCAGACTACACTTCAGGAACTCGGCCTTTATATGTCAGGCGCAAAGCGAGACAACGGAAAGGAGGCTAACTAATGGGAGAGAAGATTAGCTTTTTTAGACGCCCTGCCGTTCAGACGATTATTGCGTCAATTCTATGTGCAGTTTTAGGTATATTCATCGGATATATCATTCTACTTACAATGAATGCTGAGCATGCGACTGAAGGTATGCAGGCAATCATTACAAACTTTTTCAAGTTTAGCGGGAACGCAACAGTTCTTATGAAATACATGGGATCATTCCTTGTAAAATCAATGCCACTTATTCTTTGTGCTGAAGCAATTCTTTTTGCTTACAAGGCAGGCTTATTCAATATCGGAGCTGCCGGTCAGTACACAGTAGGTATTATCGCCAGCCTTTATTGCTCATTGGCATTGGGTTGGAATTGGTTCTTATGTGTTGTTGCAGCAATTGCTGCAGGTGCTCTTTGGGGATTTATGGCAGGACTCCTTAAGGCATACTTCAACGTAAACGAAGTTATCGCAGGTATCATGCTCAACTGGATTGGCTTATATCTTTGCAATATTATCATTGGTGGCGAAAAATGTATGAATCAGACAAAGTCTGAGACATTTGATATTGTATCAGTTAACCCTTCAGCAATATTACCTGGATTCATACAGGATTTCTTCGGTGGCAATAAATACACAACAATCGCAATACCAGCAACAATTATTATTGCTATCGCAATCCTTGTAGTTCTTAACAAGACAACATTTGGTTATGAATTAAAGGCAACAGGTCACAACAAAGAGGCTGCTAAATATGCAGGTATGAATGCAAAGCGTAATATCATCCTTACACTTGTTATTTCAGGTGCTATTTCAGGATTTGCAGCTTCTCAGTTCTATCTTACAGGAATGGAGCATTACACAATTTCTGCTTCAGTTCCAGGCATGGGATTCTCAGGAATCGCCGTTGCGTTCCTTGGTGGTTTACATCCAATTGGAACAATTTTCGCTGGCTTATTTGTAGAGTACATTACTCTTGGTGGTCAGTACCTCAACACAAACTATTACAACCCACAGGTTGCTGATTTAGTTATAGCTATTATCATTTACCTTTGCGGTTTCGTATTGTTCTTTAAGTCAGTAGTTAATAGACCAGCTAAGGTAAAGGTTAACGCCAATGCCGAGCCAGCAACAAAGTCAGCAAAAGCTGAAGAAAAGGAGGTGTAGTATGGCTTTACTTATTCAATACACCCTCATCTCATCAGCAGTACTGATTCTTGTAGCTTTGGGTGGTATGTTCTCAGAGCGAAGCGGTATCATCAATCTTGGTCTTGAAGGAATCATGGTATTCGGAGCTATGGCAGGTGCTATGGTAATGGTTCTTGTTCCTGAAAATTGGCCAAAGGCAGCAATCATCGTTTGCACACTTTGTGCAGCAGCAATCGCAGGTATGCTTTCATCACTGTTAATCGCAGTTGCCTGCATCAACTTCAAGGCAGATCAGACCCTTGTAGGTACAGCTGTAAACATGCTTGCAACAGCAGCAGCTACTGTTATTATCAAGGCTTTCAACACAACTCGTTCTCACGGTTCAGATTTCTCTGCAAAGCTTGATTACAACAGAGGTTACAAAGCATTTATTATTCACACTAGCAAAATCGACTTCAACTGGTTTGAAGTTGTTGGTTTAGTTCTTCTTGTAGCAGCAATTATTGTATTTTACAAGACAAAGTTTGCTCTTAGACTTAGAGCATGTGGTGAGCATCCACAGGCAGCTGATTCAGTAGGTATCAATGTTTACGCAATGAGATATGCAGGTGTTCTTATTTCAGGATTCCTTGCAGGTCTCGGTGGAATCATTTATATCGCAGCAGCAAACTCAACATGGCATTTTGATTACGGTGTTGCCGGAGCAGGTTTCCTTGCTCTTGCAGTTATGATTTTTGGTCAGTGGAAGCCAGAGCGTATTGCATGGTCAGCAATTCTTTTCGCTGTATTTAGATCACTTTCAAACGTATATACAGCAATCGGATTCTTACACGCATTACCTATTTCAGGAACTGTTTACAACATGTTCCCTTACATTGTTTCACTTATCGTTCTTGCATTTACATCACAGAATTCACGTGCACCAAAGGCAGAAGGAATTCCATACGATAAAGGTGCTAGATAAATTGTCATATGAAAATTATTAACGTAGACGAAATGAAGCCGGGAATGATTCTGGCTGAAAAGATAATAAGTCCTAAGGGACAGGTTCTTGCCGATGAAGGTACTGCCATAACAGCTCAGCAGCTTTTGCACATGAGCTATTATGGCATCAAAGAACTCAAGATTCAGGACGAGGAAGATGCGATTGAAAAATATCAATTTGATGCGCCTGATGAGTTCATCGGTGAGACCCAGTCTTGGCGAATTCTCAACAGTGAGGAGTTCAAAGAGTTTAAACGAGCATATGAAAAATGCTCCGATAGGCTTGAAGGGATTATCAGTGATTTGGTTGAGAAACAGGGGGCATTGGATGATACCGAATTAATCCAGGAGATTCATTCGGTGTTTGAAAAGCATTCTACAGGTCTTGGCATTATGGCTATGATGCTAAACATTCAGGAGATTGACCGTAGCACATTCAGGCATTCTGTTAACGTGGCAATCATTTCCAGGGTATGTGGAGGATGGCTTGGTATTACAGATGAGAAAGAGCTGGATGTTCTTACTATGTGTGGTCTTTATCACGATATAGGAAAATCTCTTGTGCCTCACAGTATTTTGACAAAGCCAGGTCCACTTAATGCAGAAGAGTTTGGCCGAATGGCTGAGCATCCACTTCTTGGATATAATCTGCTTAGTGATTTGCCAATAGACAGACGCATAAAGCTTGCAGCTCTTCAGCACCATGAGCGTAATGATGGCAGCGGTTATCCTTATGGGCTTACAAAGGACTTTATTAATCCTTTTTCAAAGATAATAGCTATTACAGATGTGTATGATGCGATGACAGCTGATAGAGTTTATCGAGCTGGAATTTGTCCATTTGAAGTAATTGCTCAGTTCCAAAGAGTGGAGCCAAGCAAATACGATCAAAATGTCTTACATGTCTTTCTACAGAACATTGCCCAGTCCTATATTGGGACGGGTGTGCTTCTTTCGGATAATTCTCGTGGAATTATCACTATGGTTAAAAAGAACGCTTTAGCAAGTCCGCTAATACAGCTGGATGACGGTTCGTTTGTAGATTTGCAGGAGCGTACAGATTTGTATATTAGAGCTTGTATATAAAGAAAAGCTAGGAGTTATTGCTCCTAGCTTTTTGTTTATGCACATATAAGTGATTATTTTAATAGATTATCAACAACTCCAAGTCCATCGAATGTAGCAAGATAATCCTTGATTGTTTCTGGACGACGGATAAGCTTGAAGCTTCCATCTTCCTTAAGAAGAACTTCGGCGCTCTTTAGCTTTCCGTTGTAGTTATATCCCATTGAGTAACCATGAGCACCTGTATCGTGGATAAATAGGATGTCTCCCATGTCGATTTGTGGAAGCTGACGGTCTACAGCAAATTTATCGCAGTTTTCGCAGAGAGAACCGGTGATATCGTATACCTTATCCTCAGGAGCATTTTCCTTTCCGAGAACTGTTACATGATGATATGAACCGTATACAGCTGGACGCATAAGGTCTACAGCACATGCATCTACTCCGATGTACTCCTTGTAAATGTGCTTTTCGTGGATTGCTGTTGTAACAAGTCCACCGTAAGGTCCCATCATAAAACGACCCATCTCAGTGAAAATGGCAACATCTCCAAGACCTGCAGGAACTAGAATTTCATCAAATGCCTTGTGAACGCCTTCACCAATCACTGCAATATCGTTTGGTTTTTGATCTGGACGGTATGCAATACCAACACCACCAGAAAGATTAACAAATGAAATAGCAATACCTGTCTTTTCCTTAAGCTCAACAATAAGCTCGAACAAAGTCTTTGCAAGGGCAGGGTAGTAATCATTTGTAACAGTATTTGAAACTAAGAATGCATGGATTCCGAACTCCTCAACACCCTTATCTCTAAGAACCTGATATGCCTCGAAAATCTGCTCTTTAGTCATTCCATACTTGCTATCCCCAGGATTATCCATAATACCGTTTGAAAGCTCATATACACCGCCTGGATTGTATCTGCAACACATCTTCTTAGGAAAATGACCAACGGCTTTCTCGTAGAAATCAATGTGTGTAAAGTCGTCTAAGTTTACGATAACACCTAATTCATCAGCGTACTTGAATTCGCTAGCAGGAGTATCATTAGAAGAAAACATTATATCGTCTTTTTTGAAACCAATCTGGTCTGATAATGCAAGCTCTACATATGATGCACAGTCAACGCCGCAACCTTCTTCCTGAAGAATTTTTAGGATGAATGGGTTTGGATTTGCCTTAACTGCAAAATATTCTTTAAAACCTTTATTCCAGCTAAATGCCTTGTTTACTGCACGGGCATTTTCTCGGATTCCTTTTTCGTCATAAATGTTGAAAGGAGTTGGGATTGTTTGTGTAATTTCTTGAATCTTTTCTTTTGTAACAAATGGGGTTTTCATAGCTATTCATCTCCTTGACAATGATACTCAACTTTGATATGCTTTTTCTTGCTGAATAAGCAAGCTGGTGTGGCTCAGAGGTAGAGCACTTCCTTGGTAAGGAAGGGGTCACGGGTTCAATTCCCGTCACCAGCTCTTTTTTATTATCTTCTTTTCTCTGATTGGGAATACTTTAACATAATAAAGTGTTAATGTAAACTGGTTTTACACAACTGATTATAATTTTAGGAGGTATATAAATGGACACTAGTAAATACGTAGACTACATGGTAAATCAAACTGTTGATATTCTGGGCATAGATAGCCCTACAGGGTTCACAGCCACTGCTGCTAAGCATCTTATGGCAGAATATGAAAAGCTTGGTTACAAGCCTCAGATGACCACTAAGGGCGGTATCCTTGTTGATTTGGGAGGAAAGGCAGAGGATGATGCGCTTCTTATCGAAGCTCACATGGATACACTTGGTGGAATGGTTTGCAAGATTAAGGACAACGGAAATCTTGAGCTTACTCCACTTGGTGGATTCAATCCAAACAATGGTGAGTCTGAGAACTGTCGCATCTACACAAGAGATGGCAAGGTTTACGAGGGAACATTTCAGCTTAATGATGCATCTGTTCACGTTAATGGAGATTACTCTACAAAGACACGTGAGTTTAAGGGTATGGAAGTGGTTGTTGATGAGGAAGTTTCATCTGCAGATGACACAAAAGCTCTTGGCATTATGATTGGCGATATTGTTGCTTTCGAGCCACGCACAAGAGTTACAGAGTCAGGCTACATCAAAAGCCGTTTTCTTGATGATAAGCTTTCTGTTGGAATTCTTCTTGGACAGGCTAAATATTTGGCAGACAACAAAATCACACCAGAGAGAAAGGTATACCATCACATCACTGTTTACGAAGAGGTGGGACATGGCGCATGCGGAACCGTTCCAGATGGCGTTACAGAGATCCTTTCGGTAGATATGGGATGCATTGGTGAGGGCCTTGATTGTAAAGAGACACAGGTAAGTATCTGTGCAAAGGATAGCGGTGGCCCTTACAACTATGATGTGGTTTCTGCTTTGATAAAGGCCGCTAAAGACAACGAAATTGATTTTGCCGTAGATGTTTACCCTCACTATGGTTCAGACGCTGATGCGGCTCTTAACGCGGGCTACGATGTAAAACATGGACTTATCGGATCTGGTGTTTATGCAAGCCACGGATACGAACGCTCTCACAAGAAGGGTGTTGAAAACACATTCAAGCTTCTTATCAATTACGTAAAATAAATTTGATTATATTAAGAAAGACAAGGCTTTTTTGTGAGCCTTGTCTTTTTAAATTTATCTATAGTTTTAGTTATAGTGTTTTAATACATCAAGTCCCAGCAATAAAGCTTTTTCGTGAGAGTCTTTGCCGAAATCTCTTGCATCATAATCATGAACATTTGCCAAAGAATCTCCAGTGAAAAGGAACTGTCCAAACTTGGCACCGCGTTTCCTGCTGACAGCGGCAAGGGCAGAGCATTCCATTTCAACAACAGAACAACCCTCATCTAATCTGTGTTTAACCATATCTTTTGTTTCTCTGAAAAATGCATCTGTAGTCCAGGTGGTGCAGGTTACAAATGGAAGATTATGAGCTTTGAAACAGCTTTCAATGGCCTCCACAGGCTCTGGATCAAGCTCGATAAAGCGAGAAGCAGGAAGGTAATGATATGAAGTGCCCTCGGCTCTAAGAGCTCTTGTTGGGACGATAAAGGCGTTCTCTGGTAAATCAGCCAGTACACCGCAGGAACCAACTGCAATTATCTTTTCACACCCGCATGCTATCAACGAATCCAAAAGTGAAGCAGCGGCAGGAGCACCGATTATTGGCTGCACCAGGCAGATATCTTCGTCTCCATTTTTTAAAACATAAATATTTACAATGTGAGAAAAAGTTTTGAATTCTTCCACTTTCTTGGCATTATTTTCCTTGGCATAGTTTTCAACTACATCTCCAAGGAATGCAAAAAGACATTTCTTTGGAAGGGTTACATTATTCCATTCATATGCTGGAGCTATTACTTCAGCTGAGTGGTCGTCGTATTCAAGTATTGGTATTTCGTGTTTAATAATCATGATGTTCCTCCCTTATATTTTTAATGGATAGTATAACAATGTTGGGGAGGAAAATACAGAGTTAGTAAATAATAAATATTATTTAGAAAAAACTATTGATAATATTCGCTGATGATGGTAGCTTTTAATTAGACCGCAGGAAGGCATGGGTAATGCCCGAATCCAAATATTCCATCGGCGGGATTAAGAATGGTATATCCATTCTTTTTTTATGGGTTAATTATATACATGTATTGTATATATCACTAAGCATCTCGAAAGCAGCATACTCTCGTCGACTTGCGATAAACGGTTTGTGCAGCTTTGATATAGAGGCCGCAAGTTCAAGTCTTGTCACTCCGATTATTTTTTTCTGATTATTTTTTTGAACTTAATTTTTTATATGTAGAAATAAATAAAAATAAGCCTTCAACCATAGGAGTCACATCCATTAACAAATCATCTAAAGCGACAGCCCCTTTTGAAGTCTTTCCACATATTTGACACAGAATTAAAACAATTAAATGCTAATCTAATTTAATAATGGAAGGAGTATGTTTAAATTTATGGCGGAAAAACAGTATGGTCAGTTTACTAAAGAAGAATATGAACCAATGGTTGGTCTGTCAGCATTGGATGTGTTTTTGGCTAGAGTGTACAGGTTTGTAATACTTATTCCGACTACCGTTGCAGCTACATCAGCAGTAGCATATACTCTGACCAAAATAGCAGGATTCTATCAAGAGGTTTCATGGGATGCATTGCTGATTTTTGATTTAACAAATCTTTGTTATTTTATGTTGGCTCTTCACTTTTATCGTGCAGGTCTGCAGGGCGACAGTCTGGAAAAACAGAGCAAGTTGAAGCTGCATAAAATCGCGGTAGGAATTGGCATTATTATTCAATTTAATTTTACAATCTATTTGATTCCTTATGGCCAGTGGTGGGCTTTTGCGCCATTCTTTATATTCTTTACCGTTTTCTTCTTTGATATGAGGCTTACAAGTGTTGTAACAGCAGCAGTTTTGGCCTCAACGGTGCTTTCTTGGATTATTTCTCCTGAAATAATGTGGGAACCAGATGGCCCTAACCATATACCGTTTTATCTAATAAGAATAAGCTACTTGATCTTCTCAGCATTTCTACTTTTAAGTTTGACTCATTTAGGAAGTAAATACCTGATTGATGAGCTGGAAAAGTATGCAAATTATGATACTCTGACACATCTTCTTAATCGAAGAACAATGGATAGTTTGCTAAAAAAAGTAATTAAGCAGTCGCAAAAAGAAAAATCTACATTCTGCATCATTATGGCGGATATAGATGATTTTAAGCATGTCAATGATACCTATGGTCACGACTTTGGTGACGAGGTACTTAAATATGTAGCCCATTCAATTCTTACTGGCGTAAAGAAAACTGATTATGTTTTTAGATGGGGAGGAGAAGAGATATGCATTATGCTCAAGGCACCAAAGGAACAGGCACAATCTGCGGCAGAACGTATAAGGAAAGATATTGCTGATGACAGACTAAAATATAAAAAAGAAGAAGCCGTTGGGGTTACTGTAACTATGGGTGTAAGTGAATACCATGATGGTCTAACAATTAAGGACATGATGGAAGACGCTGACGCCAAGCTTTATTATGGCAAGCGCCATGGAAAGAATCAGGTTGTGGTAGAATTACCAAGTATCTTAAGAGTATAGTGTGTGAAATCTATTTAATAGCACTTATAGTAGGCACTCCGATTATTTTTATTCTGATTATTTTTTTGAACTTAATTTTTAATGGATAGTATAACAATGTTGGGGAGGAAAATACAGAGTTATTTTTAATTTTATAGAAAAAGACCTAGGTATGTACCTAGGTCTTTTTCATTTCCATATGCCGGCTGCGGGACTTGAACCCGCACGATGTTGCCATCAACAGATTTTGAGTCTGCCTCGTCTGCCAATTCCGACAAGCCGGCGTCCGCAGACTAGTATACTAAATTAGATTGATAATTGCAATGCGTTTTTTAGTTTTTCTAGCAACTTTCCGTACTGGTCAATGACGTCGTTGTGATGGCTTTTAATATAGTCAATTTTGTTTTCTTTTGCTGCGAATTCGAGTTCTTTTGCGGCACTGGAAAGATCCTCGGCACCGATGGTGAGAGCGGTACCTTTGAGGGAGTGGGCGATGATTTGATAATTAGCCCAGTCCTCTTTTTGAAGTAGGCTGTTTAACGCTTCTCGCTTGTCCTCGTTAACAAATGTAGTCACAATCTGGCGATAGAAATCTTCGTCGCCTGCAGCAAATGCTAAGCCTGCCTTGGCATCTATAAAGCTAAGTGACTTGATGAATTCGCTTTCTTCTGGTTCCTGATTAGAATCGGCTTTTGGTTCCTCCTCCGCTTGAATCAGTTCCTCTGGTAAATGCTTAAGTACCATTTCATCCAAAGCATCAGGTTTTATAGGTTTTGAAAGATAATCCGTAAATCCGTTTTCCAAGTATTTCTTATCAGCACCCATCATTGCATTAGCAGTGAGCATAACAACAGGTGTTTCAAGGTTTGCACTGGCACCGTTTGCTCGAATGCGTTTAAGCACTTCAATACCGTCCATCTCTGGCATCATGTGATCCAGGAAGATGATATCGTATTTACGTTTATGGGATAACGCAAGAGCGTCAGGCCCGTTTAAAGCGGTATCAATCTGTATCTGCGTTTTCTTTAATAGACCAACAAATACATCCAGATTCATTTGCACATCGTCTACTGCAAGTATTCGAGCTTTTGGTGCAATAAAGCTATTGGTATAGGTAAGCTTCTTGCGCATATCCAAATCAGTTAACTCACCGATTGGCTCAGGGTTGCTTATCTGCTGAGGTATTTCAACGGTGAATGTAGAGCCATGCTGGTAAGTACTTTCTACGTTGATAACACCGTGTAGTAAGGATACCAGGTTTTGAGTGATGGTTAAGCCCAGGCCAGTACCCTGGATTGTTCTGTTTCTAGAAAGCTCAAATCGCTGGAAGTTCTCAAAAATATGAGGTAAGTCTTCCTCTTTTATACCGATACCATTGTCCTTGACCTGGATAACAAGTGCAAGGAAGTTATCGTTTCTCTCTTTGTATGTAGCGCTAAATTGTATGCTTCCACCTTCTGGAGTGTATTTCACAGCGTTAGATAGAAGATTAGATAGAATCTGCTTAATTCTAATGTCATCACCAATCAATCCTGCAGGAAGATTTGGGTCGCAAGTAAATGAAAGCATTTGATTCTTCTGTGAAGAAAGGCCTGCAAACATGTGATAGCACTCTATCAAAAGGTGCTGAATGTTGTATTCCCCGGAAACAACTTCAAGCTTACCTGATTCAATCTTTGAGAAATCGAGCACATCATTTATTAAAGATGTAAGGTTCTTCGAAGCAACGTTGATGTTTTCGGCGTACTTCAAAATAGTTTCATCCTTGCATTCGCGACGAATCAGTTCATCCATACCGGAAATAATATTGATAGGAGTACGGATTTCATGAGAAATATTACTGATGAATTCTGACTTTGCTTTATTAGCAGCCTGTGCCTCATCGATAAGTCTGTTTTCCTCTGTAAGGTCTGTAGCTACGAGGATGTAGCACATTGGCTGGTTGCTTCGGTCAAATTTGCAAGAGAAATTGACTAGGATAACCTTGTTTGTCAACTTTGACGTCAATCGATAGTCAATTATATCTCCACTGGAGGCTTTTTCAAACATCTTCAGCGGTTCACCTGTTTTTAACTCAAAAATCTCCTTTAAACGAATACGATGTGGTTCATTATCAAGCCCCAGAAGTTTGTCAGCGTATTCATTGGATAGATTAAGATGATAGTTGGTGTCAAATACTAAAAGGCCAGTACCTAATGTAGAAAAAATGTCTTTACTGATACTGTTAACGGTGATGTTGAACATCATATAGTTGTTGGATGCAACAAAGAAAACAATAAATGCGAAAAGCATACCAGTGCAATAAAACACGTGGGTGAGATTAAAATCACTATCGTATATACGGAAATCTGGAATGCATGATGCAGCCAGAATCAAGTTTGAAACATATGCGAAAAATACGAGACGTTTTTCTCGTTTAAATCGAACATTTACAGCCCAAACGCAGGCGATTATGAACATAGAAATTCCCATTATAGTTAAGAACGTATAATGGAAAAGGTGTCGATATGGATCCAGACGGACATATGCGGTGTAGTTTTCATAGCGTACAAAAGTATCAGATTCTCTACTACCGAAAATTACAATATCGAATAGGGATGCCAGACCGGACAAACCGATAATCAAGTACTCTGCAAATCGGCTGAAATTCAAACAGCTGGTTACAAGAAGGATTTCAGCCATAAGATAAATATCGATTCCAATTAGCCCCAGCACTCTAAAATAGTATGCAAATCTAAGGTCTGGGCTGAGGGACATGATAGAGTATCCCATACAGCATAGACCATTTCCTAAGGCTAGCATGAACACCGAATATTTGAAAAATCCTTTAGTGTGTTTCTCCCTCTTTAAAAAGCTTGCACCAAGGTGCAGCGAGGTGGCTCCAGCCAGCAAAATTATTATGTTAATGTATGTAATATTGTTAATTAAAAGTTCCATAAAATCATTATATAAAATAATTTTCTGATTTTCATTATCAACTTGAGAAAATTGTGGTATCATTTCTTATACAAAGATATAGGGGGCCAATATGAGAGTTGCAGTAATAGATGACGAAAGTATATTTAGAATGCAATTGAAAATGATGGTAGAAAAACTTTCTGCGAGCAAGGAGATACCTCTAGAAGTTGAGGAATTCTCAAGCGGACCAGATTTTATCTCTGTTTTATCAGAAAGAAGATTCGACATTGTATTCATGGACATCTTCATGCCGGACATGGATGGCATAGAAGCAGCAAAAAAACTTAGAGAGATGACGGAGAGGACTTTCCTTATATTCATGACAGCGTCGGAAGGTCATTATCCAGATGCATTTTCACTACATGCATTTGACTACGTCACAAAACCATTTACAATAGAAAGAATAGATCAGGTTCTGACAGAGATAATTGAGCATACACCTATGGATGCAGCCTTTATTAAACTATCAGCTGGGCCGATAGATGAAAAGGTATATTTAAAGGATATTATCTCAGTAACAACAGATGGCCATTACCTGGAAATCAACAAGGATGATGGCACAACCAGCAGAGTCAGACTTACATCAGGCGAATTCTTGGATTTGGCTGGTGCAGACAAAAGATTCATCATGGTAAATCGCGGCATAATTATTAATATGGACTTTATTCATCACCTCGAGGGTGGCGATATTTACATGGATGATAAGAGTATATTCCCGATTTCAGCTCGTAAAGTATCGGAAATTTCTCAACAGATAAAGGATTATCAATTTAGTAATAGATAAAATATTTTAAGTTAGCCGTAATACTTTTGCCAGATTTTAATCAATCTTGCCAAGGGCGTTGCGTCTAACTTTTTTTATGTTACGCTATAAGCAGGGAATTTGGACTTTTTAAATTGAAAGGGCACAGAAAGTTATGAGGAGAGGTTCAGCAAAGGCTTTGGCAGCTGGATTATCTACAATTACATTAGCTGGTAGTATCGTATTTCCGATACAGGTAGAGGCTTCAGAGAATTCTGAAGGCTCTGTTGTTGTGCCTTCAGATACTAAAGAGCAGCAGGTTGTTTCGCCAGAGGAAGCTGCAGTAGAAAGTAGCGCTAGCGTAACTGAATCGGTCGCAGAGACACTTGCTGATGCAGATGTTTCTACAGAGGTAAGCGATGCAGTAGATGCAGGTGTGGTAGAGGAAAACGCTACTTCTGATTCACAGGCAATCACACAGGATATTACCGATGCAAACACTCAGGTTGCTGATGCAGCTACAGCAGTTTCAGGTGTGGCAGATGCAAAGGATTCCATGGATTCAAGCATTGCAGCAGCAGATGAAAGCCTTGCTTCAGCAAATGATACTGCTTCAGGCTTAGCACAGGTCACAGGCCAGGCTAGCGAAGTGGCAAATGCAGCAGCGGTTGCAGTGGCAGACACAAACACTGATCAGGAAAGTGCAGAAGCTATTATCGCAGATGCTACCGCCACTGTTGAGGAAGCAGAAAAGCAGTTCGCATCAGCAGAGGAAACTTATAACAACAAACTTTCAGAATACGAATCAGCTAAAGCTGAATACGAAGCTGCAGCTGAAGAATACAATAATAAAAAATCACAGGCTACATCAGATTTATCAGATGCAGAGGCTACACTTACAGACGCCCAGGAAAAGCTCGCTTCATTAGAAGAGCAGCTAGAGGCAGCAGGCCAGGACCTTGCAGCAGCTGGCGCCGATGCACTTATTGCAGCAGACGCAGATAAATCCGATGTCACATCATACATCGCTACGGTGGTAGAACATTACTACGCACCAAACACAGAGCTTGCTGATGGCCAGTCTGTTTCAAACTTTACAGTCACACCTTACAAAGGAAATGTTATTGGTATTTCATATGATATTGTGGATGCCGATGGCAATGTTGTACGTACTGTAAGCGCTAATTACGGATATACGGTAGATTACAAATCTGGCGAGGTTCGTATTTACGATAGAGATTTAGTATACGAATACCAGGACATCAACGGCAACACAGTGACTCTTACAAAGGAAGAGGCTGAGCAGTTGAAGGATGGCGTGATTGAGTATTCTTATTGGACTGCCACAGGATTTTATATTCCTAGTTATTATGGCTGGGTGATTGAATCAACTTATACTAAGCGTCCAGAAAACAGATGGACGTATAGTGATTTCAATGATTTGATTAAGTTCGAAGAAACAAAGGGAAGAGTAGTTACAAGTACAGCAGCAGAATATCCATATGGCTACTTCAGGTACTACCAAGGCACCAGCGTTTCATCCACTGTTAAGAACTCAAAATACACATCAGAGGACGACCTTAAAAATGCAATAGTTGATGATGCTAAGACTCAGAATAATGCTACAGGTGTTGCTTTTGATAAAAGCAAGCTATTAAACATTACAGAGCACAAAACAACAGCTGAGGCTTATGGTTACGAAGTAAATAATAATCAGGTATTTACAAGCGCATCCAAGGATTACGCTTCATATATATCAAAGATTACTGAAAAATATAATGCTTACAAAGCTCTTTCAGAGGCTGTCAGCTCAGCAAAGGCGGATTTTGAATCAGCCAAGCAGACAGTATCTAGCTTGAAGCAGCAGATTGCAGATTTAGATGCCGCAAGCGATATTAATACAGGAATGGAGCTTGCAAGACTTCAGGGTGAGCTTGAAAAAGCTCAGGCTGATTACGACATAGCAAAATCAAATCTGGCAGATGCAAAGGAAGCTTTAGCAACAGCAAAATCAACATATGAAGCCAGATTCAACACAGTTTCTTCTATAGTATTAGCTCCGGCAGATTCCGAAGAGGTTATCCAAGATGAAGAGGAAAACGAAGAGGAGGAGCTAGAGGAAGAAGAAATCGAAGATGAGGAATCAGTAGAAGAGATTCACATAATCACTTTCCCAAGTGGCAATGCTGGCGGATATGGATATGGTGGCGAGGCAGAGATTCCACAGGATCTGCCTGAGGAACCTGCACCAGAGGAAACAGTCACAATCGAAGAGGAACAGTCACCTACAGGAATCACCCTGGCAGGCCTCATGGAAAGAGGCAAATGGTTCGTCGGACTTGCAGGTGTTTCAACTGCAGGAGTTGGCGTTGGTATCCTCGAAGCAAAGCGCCGAGCAGCTATAAAGCTCATCGATAAATTAAATCAGTAATAGTTACTAACTAGTCAGCATATGCTGGCTAGTTTTTTTGTGGAAACATCTTGCCAAAAAATGTCACATTTTGCCAGCGTTATTGTACGTAACGATTTTCGGTGTTATATTTTATAACAGATGTTCACGCAACGTTCACATAACAATCATGGAATGTTAACAATGTGTAATGTACGGTTTAGGGAAAGGAATTTATACGTATGAAGAAGAATGTAGTAAAAGCAATGTCAGTTGGCTTATCAGCGATCACAATTGCAAGCTCACTTAGCGTACCTGTATTTGCAGAGGAGTCAACAGAAGGGGGACAGCCAGCGGATACAGGAGCGGTAGTTGAGCCAGTGGTTACACCATCGCCTGAAGCAGTAGTTGCTAATGATACAGCTACTCTTAATGCTAGTTACAACGGAGTACAGCCATCAGCAGATGTACAGCCTGCTACTCCTGCAGCACCATCAGCAGATGTACAGCCTGCTACTCCTGCAACACCATCAGCAGAGCCTGCTACTCCTGTAGCACCTAAAACTACTCTTGAAGAAGTTCAGGATGTTGTTGACGCAGCAGGGGACGAAGATATTACTTCTGACACATATGATAGTAAATATATTGAAGGTGGTTCTGTTACTTATGAAAAGGGAGCAGAAGCAGTTCAAGATGATGCACAGGCAGCTGGAACAGAGATTGCTAAAGCAGATTCTGATGCAGCAGATTTAAACCAGGCTGCAGAAGATATGGATACCGCAAATTCTCAAGCTGGTACAGCTTTAGTCGAAGCTACAGCTGCGGCTACTAGCGCAAATGGTGACATTACACAGGCTAATAATGATGTTAAGGCTGCGGCTCAGGCTGTTGCTACAGGAACAAAGGATGAAGCAGATAGTCTTATTGCAAAGGCAGAGTCTTCAGTAGCCAAGGCTGAAAAGAATTTTGAAACAGCCAAGAGTGATTATGAGACAAAATTGGAGAATTATAATCAGGCCGTTAAAGATTTAAATTCTGCTCGTCAAGAGTATATTACCAAGAAACAGAATCTTTCCGATGATTTAGATGCAGCAGAAAAAAAGCTTACTGCTGCAACTGATAAGCTCTCTGAGTTAAAGGCTGCTCTGGAAGATGCAGAGAAGGATTTTGCTAATGCTGGTGCTGATGCTATTCTTACAGCCGAGAAGAATAAAGATACAGATACAGCGGCTTATGTGGATGCAATTATGAGATATTATTACATCCCAACAGCATATGCAGATGTACTCACAAAGGACGAAAACGATAAAATAGATTTCGGTGCAGCTAAAATTACAGTTACAAAAGCAGATGACAAAGATGACAAGTATGACAAGTATGTAGTTTCTTATGTGGACAGCACTGGCAAGACAATTGAGAGAGAGTATACATATTCAATTAAGCAGGATGGCACTTTTGAAATCAACGAGATTCTTTACACTTATACAGTAAAAGATAATGATGGCACTACTACAGATTATGCTTTTACAAAGCAGGAAATGGAAGCAAAGGTATCCGCTCGTACTGCTGTAAAAAGATATGCTATCACGACGACAGTTGAAGGTGTTGAGAAAGTAGAATACAAGACTGCTGAAGAACTTAAAGAAGAGCAGTTGGCAAATACTCCTTTTGAATATGTTGTGCTCGGTAATAACGATAAAGATGCTGCAGATGATTATGCTGGAGAGATTACACACTTCTTTGATGAAAAGGGAAATTACATCAAGGCTGTTAAAGGCACAAACCTTAATGGAATTACTATTTATATTAACAATGAGCCAGTTGTTACTAAAGAGTACTTTGAAGATGCAGATGAAGCAGAAAGAATCAAGGAAGCTATCATTGGCTTAGTTGGTAGTGCAGAGTTTGAAGTTCTTCTAACAAAGAATACCACATACACAGCTGTAGGTAACTTTATTGCTAGATATACTGATGTAAAGAAAGTAAATAAGAATAACTTTGATGCCGCATGGAATCCAAACAAAGGCAAGGAATGTATTGATGATGTTAAAGGCTATGCACAAGGTAAAATAAAAGAAGAATATGGAAATAAGTATAAGTACTATAATTACAGCTACAAAACTGATGATGCTGCATGGACCAGCAAAGAGGTTAATAATTTAGGTCTTTCCATAGAGTATAATGTAAAAGGATCCTATGAAATATCTTATGATAAAGTAGCCCATATTGATAATCATTTCAACACATGGGGAGTGGTAGCTGATCAATTTAAAAAGATATATAACTTCTTTGGTGGTAATGCTAAATTGGCAGAGGATGAAGCTAGAGAAAATGCGAAAGCATATGTTGAAAGTATCGGTGGAATATATGTCGATTTTGATTGGGCTGACGGAAATTGGAAAAAGGCAAAAATATATTATGTGGCTGCAACAGATGTAGCAGATCAAACTACACACTATGACAAGCTAAAAGATGCTCAAGCTGCTGTTAATGAACAGCTCAAAAATATGGACGCAACTGGCATGGATGTAAGCAAAAGCAATGTCAAATATGAGGATTGGTATCAGGCTTCGTTAAGCTACAACAAGACAATCACAACATATAAAACAGAAAAGAAGAATGGTACTACACAGATTTCTGATGCGGAGGGTTCTGGTTACACAGCATTTATGGACAAAGTAAAGGCTTATGCGAAACTTCTTAAGGAAATTGATGACGCTCAGACAGCATTAGACGATGCGCAGAAAAAGGTAGATGCAATTCAGGCTAAGCTTGAAGAATTAGATAAGGATTCCGAGAAGGAAGAATTAGTTGCTGAATGGGAACAGCTTCTTACAATTGCAGAAAGTAATAAGAATAACGCTCAGAAGAATCTGGATGACGCTAAGAAAGCTCTTAATGATACAAAGAATGCATATGATGCTAAGTATCCTGCAATCTATATTCCAGCAGGTGAGCCTGTTAAATATCCATCAGTTACAACAGCAACAACTGTTGAAGAAGCAGATGAGGAAGTTATTCCTGATGATGCAGTACCTGCAGCAGGCCAGGCAAGAAGAGCTCGTAGAGCTAGAACAGTTGCAGCAAACGATAACACAACTACAATCAACGATGCTGAGACACCACTTGCAGGTGGCGATGCAGATGATGCAGTAGTTGAGGATACAGAAGATACAACAACAGTTGAAGAAGATTTAGTACCACTTGCAGGAGAAGCTCAGAAGGGATTCTTCGCAAGAACATGGTGGGGATGGTTACTCCTTATCATTGCAGTTCTTACAGGAACTACAGCATATGCTAAGAAGAAGGCAAATGCAAAGAAGATTAAGTAATTAGGTTTTAACTGCGACAATTACTTAAATAAAATTCGAAGGGTGAGGTTAAGAGGTTATGAAGGTTCTAATTCTGAAAGTGAGGATGATAAAGACGATGTTGGAGAATCATAAAACCAGAAAGCAGTTAAAGAAGCTCCAATTGAGTAAACAACAATAATTATCCTACGAAAAAAGAGAGAGTTGGCAGCGGTTGCCAGCTCTCTTTTTTCTAGTAAATTTTTGTATACAAAAAAGAACAGCAAAATGAAAGAATAAACAAAAAAGCTATATAGTTTTATGGTATAGTATTGATTGTGAAAAAATAAACGATATTTTTTATCAATTAATTTATGGATACAAAAGCAAGACAGTTATTAGATAAATTAAATACAGAACATTCACTTCAGACCGAAGAGTACCAGTATTTACTTGATCACCGCAATCAGGAGCTGATGGATCTTGCAGCAGAGTATGCACGCCACTTTCAAAATCAGCATTATGGAAATAAAGTTTTCATCAGAGGTCTGGTGGAGTTCACAAATTTCTGCAGAAACAACTGTTTATACTGCGGAATCAGAAGAGACAATCACAACTGTGAGAGATACCGTCTTTCGGCTGATACCATTGTAGAGTGCGCCGATGAAGGCTACGCACTTGGTTTCAGAACTATCGTCCTACAGGGCGGTGAGGATTTCTCATATAGCGATGAGGATATATGCGATATCATTCGCAGAATAAAGGTATCCCATGAGGATATGGTTGTTACCCTTTCCATCGGGGAACGCTCAAAGGAAAGCTATCAAAAGTACTACGAGGCAGGTGCTAGACGCTACTTGCTCAGGCATGAAACTGCCAACCCAGAGCTTTATGCAAAGCTTCATCCGGCAGAGCTTTCATGGGATAATCGCATGGAATGCTTGAAGAATCTTAAAGAGATTGGTTATCAGGTTGGTGCAGGCTTCATGGTGGAATCACCTGGCCAGACCACTTATGACTTAGCTATGGATTTGAAATTCGTTGAAGAATTCAAGCCAGATATGTGTGGCATAGGTCCATTCATTAGCCATAAGGAAACACCATTTGCAAATAGCCCTAGTGGCACATTGGAGACAACACTGTTTTGTCTTTCATTACTAAGGATGATTTATCCGCAGGTACTACTTCCAGCCACCACAGCCCTTGGCACAATTCATCCAAAGGGCAGGGAAATGGGGATAAAGGCTGGCGCAAATGTAGTCATGCCAAATCTTTCACCTACCGGTGTTAGAAAAAAATACGCTTTATACGATAATAAGATTTGCACAGGAGAGGAAGCTGCCGAGTGCTTAGGCTGCTTAGGCCAGCGCATGGAGAGTATTGGGTATAAAATTGTTACTGACCCTGGAAACAGAGCTGGTTTTATAATTTAGTTAATTTAGCTAGTAAGTAACAAGCTATTATATTTCTGAAGGAGACATGTTAGTCGACGGAAGAAATCATAATGCTTGTTACTTTAACTAGCAGGATGTTGAGTAGAGGTATAAAAATGTACAATGTAAAATCTTTAAAAGCAGAAGAGTTTATCGACAATCAGGAAATCTTAGATACTATTGAGTATGCAGAGGCAAATAAGAACAACTTCGAGTTAATCGAAGAATTACTAGAAAAGGCTCGTCCAGTAAAGACAGCAGAAGGATGTGTATGCAAAGGTCTTACTCACCGTGAGGCATCAGTTTTACTGGCATGCGAGGAGCCTAAATACATCGAAAAGATGTATCAGGTAGCACAGGAAATCAAGGATGCTTTCTATGGCAACCGTATCGTTCTCTTTGCACCACTTTATCTTTCAAACTATTGTGTAAATGGTTGTGTTTACTGTCCATATCACGCAAAGAACAAGCACATCGGCCGCAAGAAGCTTACACAGGAAGAGGTTAAGGCTGAGGTTATCGCACTTCAGGATATGGGTCACAAGAGACTTGCCATCGAAGCTGGTGAGGATCCTGTAAACAACCCAATCGAGTACATCCTCGAGTGCATCAACACAATCTACAGCATTCACCACAAGAATGGCGATATCCGTCGTGTAAATGTAAATATCGCAGCTACAACAGTTGAAAACTATCGCAAGCTCAAGGAAGCAGGAATCGGTACATACATCCTCTTCCAGGAGACATACAACAAAAAGAGCTATGAGGAGCTTCACCCAACAGGACCAAAGCACGATTACGCATACCATACAGAGGCTATGGACCGTGCTATGGAAGGTGGAATCGACGATGTAGGACTTGGAGTTCTCTTCGGACTTGAAAGCTACAAGTATGAGTTCGCAGGACTTCTTATGCACGCTGAGCACCTTGAGGCTGTTCACGGCGTAGGCCCTCACACAATCTCAGTTCCACGTGTAAAGCACGCTGACGACATCAATCCAGAGGCATTCGACAACTCAATCCCAGATGAGATGTTCACAAAGATTGCAGCTTGTATCAGAATCGCAGTTCCTTACACAGGTATGATTATTTCTACTCGTGAGTCTGAGGAAGTTCGTCGCAAGATGCTTCAGGTTGGTATTTCACAGGTTTCAGGTGGAAGCCGTACATCAGTAGGTGGCTACACAGAAGAGGAGAGACCACACGATACAGAGCAGTTTGATGTTTCAGATCAGCGTACACTTGATGAGGTTGTTCGTTGGCTTATGGAGACTGGTCACATCCCTTCATTCTGTACAGCTTGCTACCGTGCAGGACGTACTGGTGACAGATTCATGTCACTTTGCAAGAGCGGCCAGATTATCAACTGCTGCCATCCAAACGCTCTTATGACTCTTACAGAGTACCTTGTTGACTACGCTTCAGAGGAGACAAGAGAAATCGGCTACAAGATGATTGAAGACGAGCTCAAGAAGATTCCTAAGGAAAATGTTAGAAAGACAGCTCTTGAAAATATCGAAGCTATTAAGAACTCAGACAGACGTGATTTCCGCTTCTAAGTTCTCAGATTTTTAATAAAATAGACAAAGTTATTTTGTATAATCATAATGTCTAAGTCTTGGTAAAGGAAAAATAAAATGTCCTTGAATAATACACCTAGTGGCCAGCGTGTTCACATTGGCTTCTTTGGAATTAGAAATGCAGGTAAATCAAGCATTGTAAATAAGCTTACAAATCAGGCGGTATCACTTGTGTCTGCGCACAAGGGTACCACCACAGATCCAGTTAGAAAGACTATGGAGCTTCTTCCATTGGGGCCAGTTGTCATTATTGATACAGCTGGTTTCGATGATGAGGGAGAGCTAGGTGAGCTTAGAAAAGAAAGAACATACCGCATCCTTGATGAGATGGATATCGTTGTTTTGGTACTTGATGCCAGAGCAGACCACCTCACAGAAGAAGAGGTTGATTTCCTAAAGATGGTTAAGGAACGCAAGGTGCCATACATCATCATTGAAAATCACGTGGATGAGGTGGCAGGTCATCCTTTTGAGGAACTGTCATCAGAGGAAAAGCTTCTTTATGTGGATGCCACAACAGATGATATGGCGGCTGTAAAGCAGGCACTTCTTCAGCTTGCTCCAAAGATTACAGAGCCACCACTCGTCGCTGATTTAGTACCAGAAAAGAGCACAGTTGTGCTTGTCATTCCAATTGATGAATCGGCCCCAAAGGGACGTATCATCTTGCCTCAGCAAATGGTTCTCAGAGATTTGCTGGACCACAGATGCAAAGCCATCTGCTGCCAGCCAGAAGAGCTTACAGAGGTACTTAATGAAGATAAATCGGTATCACTTGTTATTACTGATTCACAAGCATTTGAAACAGTATCAAAGATGGTGCCTGAAAATATACTTTTGACATCATTTAGCATATTGATGGCAAGATACAGAGGAAGCCTTAACACCCAGCTAAAGGGCGTCGCTGCACTTAAAAATCTGCAGGACAATGATAAGGTTTTGATTGCCGAAGCTTGCACACATCACAGACAGTGCAATGACATTGGCACAGTAAAATTACCTGGATGGATTAGAAAGCACACAGGTAAGGATGTTGATTTTGAATTTTCTTCAGGAAATGAATTTCCAGAGGATTTATCAAAATATAAATTAGTAGTTCATTGCGGGGGCTGCATGATTAATGCTAGCGAGATGCAAAGTCGAACTAAGCATTGCGTGGAGCAGGGGGTTCCAATAGTAAACTATGGAATGGCCATTGCCCATTTCAATGGAATATTAGACAGAAGTCTAGAGGTTTTAAATTAAACTGGCAAACAATGTAAAAGGAGAAAAATATGGTAACTTCAGATCAAAGTATTGTGCGTTTAAAGCACAACATCATGGAAGAAGTGTGTAAGCTTGCTTGGAAGGGTGAGCTCGATGCTTCTCACAAGGAACAGGTTTGTTATGAAATCATCCCTGGCCCAAGACCAACATATCGTTGTTGCGTTTACAAGGAGCGCGAAATCGTAAGACAGCGTGTTATCCTTTCATGCGCCGAGAATCTTCCTACTAACCCAGATTCTAAGAACGTAGTACAGGTTATCCAGCCTGCATGTGATGACTGCTCAATCGCATCATACTCAGTTACAGATAACTGCCGTTTCTGTCTTGGAAAGGCATGTCTCAACTCTTGTAAGTTTGGCGCTATCGCTCCAGGTGATAACAGAATGCATATCGATCCTTCAAAATGTAAAGAGTGCGGTATGTGTGCTAAGGAATGTCCTTACGGAGCAATCGTTCACCTTGAGAGACCATGTAAGAAGGCTTGCCCAGTTGGCGCTATTTCTTACGATGAGTACGGTCACTGCGTAATCGATGATGAGAAGTGTATCTCATGTGGTCACTGTATCCATAGCTGCCCATTTGGTGCTATCGGATCAAAGACATATCTTGTACATATCATCAAGGCTATCCTTGAAGGCAAGAAGGTTTACGCTATGTGCGCACCTGCTACAGAGGGACAGTTCGGTGAGGACATCTCTATGGCAGCAGTTAAGGAAGCTTGCAAGAAGATTGGATTCACAGACATGGTAGAAGTAGGTCTCGGTGGAGATATGACAGCTGCTTACGAGTCTGCTGAGTGGTTTGAGGCAAAGGAAGAAGGACGTAAGATGACAACATCTTGCTGCCCTGCTTTCATCAACATGCTTAGAAAGCACTTCCCAGAGCAGTTCGAGAACAACATGTCTTCAACAATTTCACCTATGTGTGCTATCTCACGTCTTCTTAAGGCTACACAGGGAGATGACGTTGTTACAGTATTCGTTGGACCATGTATTGCAAAGAAGTCTGAGGCTGCTGATGAGTCAGTTCCAGGAAATGCAGATTACGTTATCACATTTGGTGAGCTTCGTGCACTTATGCGTTCAAAGGGCGTAGAGTTTGAGCCAGTAGAGGAGAACTATCAGGAGTCATCAACATTTGGTAAGAATTTTGCTTCTTCAGGCGGTGTTGCAAAGGCTGTTATCGAGTGTATGCAGGAGCGTGGACAGAACACAGACGATATCAAGCTTATGCAGTGTGCAGGTGGTGCTGAATGTAAAAAGGCGCTTATGCTTCTTAAGAGCGGTAAGCTTGATGTAGACTTCATCGAAGGAATGATTTGTGATGGAGGTTGCGTTGGCGGACCTTCTAAGCACAAGGCTGAGAGAGAAATCCTTAAGGCTAGAACAGGTCTTATTGGCAAGGCTGATGGACGTAAGATTCTTGAAAACCTTAAGAATTACCCAATGGATAAGTTCTCAATGTACAGAGACGGACATATGGAATAAATTATAATTTTTACACCCTGTCGGAGAGTTTTCTGACAGGGTGTATTTTTGTGGAAAAATAACCATAAAAAGATAAAAAAATCAACGCTATGTTAGTAAATTTGTGGTATAGTATATCTGATGTGTTAAAAATATATCAAAAGATATAATGTAATACTATGGAGGTTAATAACATATGGAAATGCTAGTAACAGCGTTAATCTGTCTGCCATTTCTGTGGGCAATTTTTCCTGCATTGATTCATCATTCAAAATGCAGGGCTTTTTTTGTCTATCTAGGATGCGCAATTGTAATGATTCTATCCATCATTACAGCGGTTCAGTGGTTTAGGGCTGGCGGCCAAACACTGAATTTCTCATTACCATACCAGGAAACATTCAGTCATGTTTTCCTTGTAGGCGATATTCTTTTAATGTTTTTCATTATGTATCTTTGTGCAAAGTATAAGAAGACAATTATATCTTTGCTAACCATTGTATCCACAGTGATACCAACCGTTTTGGAGCTGGCAGGGCCCAAAATTCCAAACAGTTACACAATGCGATTTGATTATCTCACATTGATTATGATTTTGATTATTGGAATTGTTGGTACATTGATTGGAGTGTACGCAGTGGGATATATGCATGGCTATCACATTCATCATCACAAAGAGCTAAAGGATAGAAGAAGCTTTTTCTTGGCCATGATATTTGTATTTTTTGGTGCTATGTTTGGTTTGGTATTTTCAGCAAATCTATGTAGTCTGTATTTCTTCTGGGAAATCACATCTGTAACATCATTCCTGTTGATTGGATATACAAGAACTGATGAGGCTATAAACAATTCATTTAAGGCTTTATGGATGAACTTGCTTGGTGGATGTGGATTGGCAGCGGCAATCTCAGTTGGATATTTATGGTATGGAACTGTAAATCTGTTTGACTATATTGATTTAGTTCAGGCAGATCCTACCAACATCAGAAACATGCTTCCAATAGCATGCTTGGCTTTTGCGGCACTTACAAAATCGGCACAGTTCCCATTCTCAGGATGGTTGCTTGGTGCCATGGTTGCGCCTACACCATCATCTGCACTTCTTCATAGTGCGACAATGGTAAAAGCTGGTGTTTATTTGTTAATCAGAATATCTGTTGCAATGGCAGATAACTATGTAGGAAACATGGTAGCCCTTATTGGTGGCTTCACATTCCTTGCTGCATCTTGCCTTGCTATATCAGTTTCTGATGGCAAGAAGGTGCTGGCTTATTCTACAATTTCGAACCTTGGTCTTATAGTTGCATGTACAGGCTGCGGCTATGAGGAGACAATTTGGGCAGCAGTATTTCTTGTGATTTTCCATGCTGTTTCAAAGTCTATGCTTTTCCAGTGCGTTGGTGCTATTGAAAACACAACAGGCAGCCGCGACGTTGAGGATATGCAGGGATTGATTTCAATCTTCCCTAAGCTAGCTGTAATCCTTATGATTGGTATCGCAGGCATGTTCCTTGCACCATTTGGAATGCTTATTTCTAAGTGGGCAGCACTTAAGGCATTTATTGATACTACATCGGTTTATGTATCAACACTTATGGTACTTTTCATTTGCTTTGGTTCAGCAACTACAATGTTTTATTGGACAAAGTGGATGTCAAAGATTCTTGGAGCTTCACCACGTGAAAAGTCACGAGATCTTACAAAGAAGAACGAGTATATTTCGATGTTCTTCCATGCATTTATGATGCTCGCACTTATCCTTGGGTTCCCATGGCTGTCAAAGCATGTGTTAAAGCCACTTTCAAATGATATGTTTGGCACAGCAACACAGGTTATCTCATACCAGAATATGGTCATCATGATTGTACTTTTGGTAGGCATCTTTGTGGTCCCATTTGTAAACTATGTTCTGACAAAGGGACAAAAAGCAAAGCAGGTTATCACATACATGGGTGGTGCCAATGCTGGTGACAACTTCAACTTCGTATCAGCCACAGGTGATCCAAAGGAGATGCACATTGCAAACTTCTACATGGAAGACATCATGGGTGAGAAGAAGCTGTTCACTCCTGCGATAATGATTTCCACATTTATCATTATTGTTTATATGATTATCGTGATAGGAGGTGCGTTCTAATGACTACAACTCGAATTATAATTGCAGTACTTTATGTACTTTTAGCACCTTTTGTTATCGGACTTTTAGATGGCTTCGATAGAAAGATTTCTGCACGTATGCAGGGAAGACGTGGACCTTCGGTTCTCCAGCCTTTCTTCGATATCAAAAAGCTTTTTGAAAAAGAATTTTTAACAGCAAACAAGCAGCAGCTATTTATGATTTACTCATACGTATTTTTTATCGTACTATCAGGAGTAATCTTTTTCGCTGGCTTTGATTTATTACTTGTTGTATTTTCACTTTCAACAGCAGCAATGTTTTTGATTTTGGCAGCTACATCAACTCACTCACCATACTCTTCTCAGGGAACGCACAGAGAACTGGTGCAGATTATGTCATGCGAGCCAATGGAATTGTTGGTGGCAGTTGGATTTTATCTGGCTACAAAAACATTCAATGTAAATGAGATAGTGATGAATTCAACATATTCCAACATCATTTACTTGCCAGGATTTTTTGTAGGCTTTGTATTTATTCTTACAATCAAATTTAGGAAGTCACCATTCGACATTTCCACATCTCATCATGCTCATCAGGAGGTCATCAAGGGCGTGACTTCCGAGATGGTAGGTAAGGAGTACGGAATGGTTACACTTGCTGAGTGGTACGAAAATGCAATCCTTCTTGGCATAGTTGGATTATTCTTCCTTAACAGCAACCCACTTTCAGCGATTGGCGCTATCGTTGCAATTCTTGTTGTGTGGTTCCTTGAAATTCTCATCGACAACACATCTGCAAGAGTAAAATGGCAGCTTATGCTCAAGCTTGCTTGGGGCGTAACAATCGTTGCAGCTGGTATGAATCTCTTCTTGTTAGAGATTATCATGGGTTAATGTTTGGAGTTAGGAGGATAAGAAATGAGTACAATACATAAATCACCATGGCTCCTTCACTATGATGGAAGTAGCTGTAATGGATGTGATATAGAGGTTTTAGCTTGTACTACACCTGTTTACGATGTAGAAAGATTTGGTGTTATCAACACAGGTAACCCAATGCATGCTGATATTTTCCTCATTACTGGTGGTATCAATTCTCAGAATGAAGCTGTTGTAAAGCAGATTTACGAGCAGATGCCACAGCCAAAGGTTGTAATCGCTGTTGGTACATGTGCATGCACAGGCGGAATTTTTAAAGAGTGCTACAACATCAAAGGTGGCGCTGACACAGTTATTCCTGTAGACATCTACGTCCCAGGATGTGCTGCTCGACCAGAGTCAATTATAGATGGTGTTGTAAAGGGCATCGGCCTGTTCAAAGAAAAGGCAGAGGCTCTTAAGGCAGAGCAGAAGGCTAATTAGTAGGAGGAAATCATGCAAGAATTAAAAAAGGATTTATATTTAATCGACAAGGCTGAGCTCCTCCAGGTAATCATGGAAAAGAAGAATGCTCTTTGGAGACTTTGCCAGATTTGCTGCTCATTCCCAAAAGCAGAAAATCATTATGAAGTAACGTATTCATTTGCAAATGGATACGATTTTGCAAATTACAGACTCATCGCTGAGCGTGATGAAGAGGTCCCATCAATCTCTCGTGTATACAAATCAGCAATATATTATGAGAATGAAATGCACGAGCTTTGGGGACTCAACGTAGAAAATATCAAGGTGGATTTACACGATAAGCTTTATCGCATCGATGTAGAGACGCCATTTATCGAAAAGGAGGATAAGTAGTATGGGAAACAGAAGTATAGTACCTTACGGCCCACAGCATCCTGTCCTTCCTGAACCAATCCATCTTGATTTAGTTTTGGAGGACGAGAAGGTTTTGGCAGCAATTCCTTCTATCGGATTCATCCACAGAGGACTTGAAAGCCTTACAGGCAAGAAGGATTTCAATGAGATGGTATATGTGGCAGAGCGAATCTGCGGAATCTGTTCATTCATGCACGGCATGAGCTACTGCATGGCACTTGAGGATATTATGAACGTAGAGGTTCCTCGTCGTGCAGATTACTTACGTACAATTTGGGCAGAGATGAGCCGCCTTCACAGCCACTTGCTTTGGCTGGGACTTCTTGCCGATGGCTTTGGATTTGAGTCATTGTTCATGCACTCATGGAGACTTCGTGAGAAGATTCTTGATATGTTTGAGGCATCAACAGGTGGCCGCGTTATTTTCTCAGTAAACACAATCGGTGGTGTGCTGAAGGATATGCCAAATGATATGCTTAAGGATTTCGTTCGTCAGCTGGATGATATGGAAAAGGAAATCCGTGAGACAACAAGCATCTTCCTTGACGACTACACAGTAAAGAGCCGTCTTGTAGATGTGGGCATCATCACTGGAGAGGACGCTATTCGTCGTGGCGCTGTAGGCCCTATGATGAGAGCTTCGGGCATCAATGTTGATATGAGAAAGAACGGCTATGCAGCTTACAATGATATTGATTTCGAGGTAATCACATCTAACAAGTGTGATTCGTACGCTCGCTGCGAAGTGCGTATCGGAGAGCTCTTCCAGTCAATCGATATCATCAGACAGTGCGTTGCCAAGATTCCAGATACAGAAATCAATACAAAGGTTACAGGCATGCCAAACGGTGAGTCATTCATCCGCGTTGAGCAGCCACGTGGAGAGGCGTTCTATCATGTACGTGCAAACGGAACAAAGTTCCTTGATCGCTTCAGAGTCCGCACCCCTACCTTCGCCAACATCCCAGCTCTTACTCAAACACTTCAGGGATGCCAGTATGGCGATGTACCATTGCTGGTGCTCACAATAGACCCTTGTATAAGTTGTACCGAGAGATAGGAGGAGGATTATGGGACAGATATTGCCTTTTACAAAACAAGTGTTAAAGAACCTCTTTTCTGAGCCTGCTACTACTCAGTATCCTTTTGTACAAAGAGAGTATCCAGAGCGCACAAGAGGTCATGTAGACATTAATAAAGATCAGTGCATTCTTTGCGGTATGTGCATGCGCAGCTGCCCACCAGGAGCAATAAAAGTTGACAGAGCAGCGAAAACATGGACTATCAATCGCTTTGATTGTATCCAGTGTGGCTACTGCACAGAGAAGTGCCCAAAGAAATGTTTATCTATTACACCAGGCTATCAGGAGCCAGGCCCTGAGAAGTTCAACTACTCAGTAGAAGTGCCTTATGAGCCACCAAAGCCTGCTGCTAAGCCAGCCGCTGCAACAGCTCCTGCAGGCGGGACAAAGCCAGAGGCTTAGTGCCTTGTTTTGTTATCAAACATGATTATTTAAACGCTCCTGGCTGTGGCTGGGAGCGTTTGCTTGTTAAGAATAATAACGATTGAAATAACATAGGATATTTATATGATAAAGAAATTCACAGTCAAGGGCTTGGTCCAGGGGATAGGGTATCGTCCTTTTGTGGCTAAGCTGGCAGATGAATTGAATATAGATGGATGGGTGCGAAATACCGGAGGAATTGTGACGGTGTGCGCATCAGGAGACGAGGAGAAACTGGGAGAATTGCAAAGTCGATTGGCAGTGGAAGTGCCGACGGGGGGCTTTGTAACATCTGTTGAGGTGGAAGAGATTGATGCTGCCGAAACATCGGAACTGGAAGGCAAAGGCTTCACCATAGTTGAATCCGACCAGGATATCCAGGCAAACCTTCCTCTCATCCCAGCGGACATTGCAACCTGTGAGAACTGCAAGAAGGAGCTGCTGGACTCTACCAACAGAAGATACTTGCATCCTTTTATTAGCTGCACAGTTTGCGGGCCAAGATACTCTATACTGGAGCGATTGCCCTATGATAGAGATACCATTACAATGCAGGATTTTGATATGTGTTCGGAGTGCCAGAAAGAGTACACAGGCAAGCTGGATATTAGGCGTCATGCTCAGACTATAGCTTGCAATAAATGTGGGCCAAAACTTTCATTTACAGCTATTTCGGGCCAAAATAATGTGGATAACTTGCAAAATGCAGGATATCTTGCAAAAAACATAGTTCACAGAAAGTTCACAAGTGAATTTTTAGACAATTCCAATAAGGATTTTATGCCTCTAAAAGATGCAATTGTCCATATACTGAATGGTGGAATTCTAGCTGTAAAAGATATCGGTGGATATCATTTGGTGTGCGACCCATTTAACGAGAAAGCAGTGGCAAATCTAAGGCTACTAAAACATCGCGAAGCCAAGGCTTTTGCGGTGATGTTTTATGATTTAGAGCAGGCAAAAGAATATTGCAACATCAATGAAAAGGAAGCTGAGCTACTGGAAAGCCCTGCGAGGCCTATTGTCCTTGTAAAACGTAAATACGAATTAGAACAAAAGCTTGCAGACAACGTATGTCTCACAAGCCCAGATATAGGAGCTATGCTTCCATGCAACCCAGTGCAGATACTCCTGACCAAAGCTTTGGGGCCACTTATCATGACAAGTGGAAATGCCAGTGGAGATGTGCTAGAAACTGACGATGATAAAATGGAAGAATGGTTGCGACAGCGGGCCGAAACAGATGAGATGCGAGACGTACCACTAGCAATCTTATCCCACAACAGACGAATCCTGCGCCCAATGGATGATTCTGTAATGAAGGTAGTGGCGGGCAAGCAACAATTCATCAGGCGAGGGCGAGGCCATGTGCCAGCGCCAATTCCTGTGGATATCCCAGGGGAGATTTTTGCAGCCGGTGGGGATTTAAAGTCCAGCTTTTGCTATGTAAAAAATGGGTTAGCCTATGTGAGTCAATATCTGGGAGACATGGAATCAGTCAGCTGCCAGGAGTTCTATAAAAAGGAAAAGAAAGCCATGGAAACAATATTTGGCTTTACTCCACAGAAAAGTGTTGTGGATAAGCATCCTGGATATTTTAGTAGAAACAATTCCACTTTTGATATAGAAATCCAGCATCACAAAGCTCATGTGGCTTCGGTAATTGCAGAGCACGCTCTAAATGGAACACTCCTAGGTTTTGCTTTTGATGGAACAGGCTATGGTGACGACAAAAACATATGGGGCGGTGAGACTTTCTTATGGAAAGATAAACAGATGGACCGTGTGGCTCATTTGAAGCCAGTAAAACTTATAGGCGGAGATGAAGGCGCAAAGAACTGCGATACAATCCTCACAGCAATGCTTCATGGAAACGGTCTTCAGCCAACAGAAATAAACATGAACACCCAGTTGATTATGGCAGCTCTTGATAAAAATATAAACACTGTCACATCTTCATCAATGGGACGATTATTTGATGCTGTGTCGGCACTTCTTGATATATGTCATTACAATTCATACGAAGGGCAGGCTCCAATTGAACTGGAAAACATTGCGGCTACAACAAATAAGGCATACAAACTGCATTTGAATTCGGATGGTTGTACAAAAGAGTTGTTTCGTGATATCGTATATGCGATATCAAATGGGGTAGATAAAGCTGAAATTGCCAGAGGCTTTATAGAGGCAGTTTCAGATTATATAGTTGAAATTTCAAAGGAATACGAGAATAATCTAGATAAGAATAAACAGGTAGTATTATCTGGAGGAACATTCTTAAATCGAATTCTGATGGAAAGTACTGTCAGTAAGCTAGAGGACTTGGGCTTCAAAGTATATACAGCTAATCAGTTGCCACCGGGAGATGGTGGAATCTGTTTGGGGCAGGCTTTTTTATCACAATTTGAAAAGGTATACAAAGAGGTAGAAAAATGTGTGTAGCAATACCAGGTTTAGTAAAAAGATTAAAGGACGGCAAGGTCACAGTAGACTTTAATGGAAACGAAGTTGAAGCATATGCAGGCCTTGTAAATGTTAAAGAGGGAGATTACGCCCTAGTTCATGCAGGCTGCGTTATTCAGACTTTGAAAAAGGACGAAGCAGAGGAAATCATTGAGCTGATGGGAGGCCTAGAAGGTTAATGGAGTTCTCTGAGATTGTAGATTTTTTAAGAAATTATGATGGCAAGCCAATCAGGCTGATGGAGGTGTGCGGAAGCCACACTCATGCCATAGCGACTCATGGAATCAGGGATATTCTCTCTGATAAGATTCAGCTTTTGTCAGGGCCAGGATGCCCAGTGTGTGTCACACCCACAGCTTATATCGACAAGCTAATAGATATTTGTCTTGAGCCAAACACTACAGTCACCACATTTGGAGATTTGCTTCGTGTGCCAGGCTCCAAAGAAAGCTTGAACGAAGCAAAGGGCCGGGGCGGCTCAGTGGAGATGGTTTATTCACCAATGGATGTTCTTGCACTGGCAAAGAATCATCCGGATAGGGAATATGTTTTTGCAGCAGTAGGTTTTGAAACAACTGCCCCTGTCTACACATTGCTTTTAGACAATGCAATTGCCAAGGGGCTTTCTAATATAAAGATTCTTACAGCTTTAAAGACAATGCCGGGAGCTATTTCATATCTTTGCGACAATGGTGCGCAGATAGACGGTTTCATTGCTCCAGGCCATGTTAGCGCCGTCACAGGAGCCGATTATTTCAACGATTTGGCAGATAAATACAGCATACCTTTTGCAGTATCAGGTTTTGGTGCAAAGGAGCTAGTTATAGGCATATATGGCTTGGTTCAAATGGTTATAAACAATCAGCCGCAGGTCAAAAACTATTACACATCAGTGGTTGAACAGGGCCAGAACGATATAATCGTTTCTCAGCTCAATAAGTATTTTAGGCCTGCCGACGTGGTATGGCGAGGCATGGGAATCATCCCAGGCTCCGGCCTTTTGCTGAGAGATGAATATGCAAGCTTTGATGCAGGAAGCGATGGGCTTGATGAAGATAACAAGCGAAACAAGGCATGCCGATGCGGCGATATCCTGATGGGCAAGGCTACACCAAAGGATTGTCCATTATTTGGAAAGGTGTGCACACCAATGACGCCGGAGGGGGCCTGCATGGTTTCCGAAGAGGGCGCATGTTTCAATAACTATTTAATAAACAATTAAATAACTAAATGAACAAACAATAATTAACAAGCTATTATAACTTTGAACGAGACATTCTAGTCGAGTAAAAAGTTCATAATGCTTGTTAATGTAATTGTTTGTGGAATATGGGTAAAATAGATATGGATAAGATTATTATGGAGCATGGCTCAGGTGGCCGTGCAACTGGAGAATTAATAAAAGAGATATTTGAAGCTCAGTTTGATAGCGACGTTCTTTCAGAAATGGAGGATGCTGCTGTAGTGCCTGGTGATGCCACTATCGCCATGACAACAGACAGTTTTGTGGTTACGCCACTTGAATTTCCAGGTGGAGATATAGGTCGCCTTTGCATTTGCGGCACGGTTAATGACCTTTGCATGCGCGGGGCTGCGCCTAAATACATCACATGCGGTTTCATTCTGGAAGAGGGCTGTGATATAGAGCAGCTTAGACGCCTTGTAAAATCCATGGCCGCTACAGCAAAGGAAGCTGGAGTGAAAATTGTTGCCGGAGATACAAAGGTTATCGAAGGCAATGGAGGAATTTATATCAACACTGCTGGTGTTGGATTTGTTCCAAAGGGTGTGGACATCAAGGCAAAAAACGCCCAGGATGATGATGTGATTATTGTCTCAGGAAATGTTGGAGACCATCATGCTACGGTTCTCAGCCAAAGAATGGGCATCAAGAACACAATCGAAAGTGATAATGCCCCACTTCAGGAGATGGTAGGGAAGCTTATAGAAAATAAGATTCCAGTTCATGTATTAAGAGATGTTACAAGAGGTGGTCTAGCAACAGTATTAAAGGAACTTGCCTTAGCAAGCGGTCTTAGATTTGAGATTTTCCAGGAAAAGCTTCCTGTATCGGCACAGGTAAAGTCTTTCTGTGGATTGCTTGGGCTTGACCCACTATACATGGGAAACGAAGGTAAGTTGGTTGCCATAGTTCCAAAGGAGTATGCTGCGCAAGCAGTGGAAATCATCCGTGGATGTAAATATGGCGAAAATGCATGTATGATTGGAGCGGTTAATACACCTGAAAACGACAGCGAGGTAGGTGCGCTTATAATGAAAACAGAAATAGGTGGCAGACGTTTTCTTGATATTTTGCAAGGTGAGGGTCTACCTAGAATATGTTAACTCCTACAAACTCCAGTAGGACGTTAATATTTAACATTTATTTCATAATTAGATAGGGGCATCTTGTGCTATAATATACCTACACATCCAAATACGTTTGTTGAATGAATGAGGAGGATGCCATTTGGGAAAAACTGTACTGGTTGTTGATGACTCAAAGTTTATGAGAGCAGTTGTCAAAGGCGAAGTTGAAAGAAATGGCTGTACTGTTGTAGCTGAGGCCGATTGCAGTGATGCAGCGGTTGAAAAATACAAGGAGTTAAAGCCTGATATAGTGACGATGGATATCACAATGACTGTTGATGGACATACCATTGGTCGAAGTTCAAATGGCATAGATGCTATTAAGCAGATTATGGAATTTGATCCAGAAGCCAAGATTCTGGTGGTAAGTGCCATGGGTCAGAAGTGCTACGTTATAGAAGCTATTGAGGCAGGAGCCAAGGATTTTGTTATCAAACCTTTTGATGAAGTTCGATTTGCAGAGGCATTAGCACATTTCAAGTAGAACTGAATATGGTTTAAAAGGACTGCAAAGCGGTCCTTTTCTTTTGCAAAAATAGCAAACTTTGGTTGTGCGCAACGGAAACTCATTGTGTACGATGAATTACTCGATTTTGTTATAAAAAATAATGGGAAAGTAAAAAGACCGAGAACTCGGTCTTTTTGAGGGGAGTATAAATAATTAATAAGGGTGCAACTAGGAAACTCCTAGTTACGTTTCAGATTATAATATAACGGGTTATCCAATGCAATAGAATATTTAAAAAATTTTTATTGCATTGACTTGTTATGGGCTGTAGCTTAAGATATTTTTATCTAGGTTTTCCTTGAAAAATCAATTAAGAAAGAGTGTTATATATTATTTGAAAACGAAGATTTTTACCATTAGTTGCCCATGTCATTTTGGACTTGAGGCACCACTTAAAAGAGAAATATATGATTTGGGATACGACATTACAGAAGTTACTGACGGAAGAGTGACCTTCACAGGTGATGCGGAGGCTATATGTCGTGCAAATATTCATTTGCGCTGCGCAGAGCGTGTGCTTGTTGAGGTTGGCCGTTTCCATGCCACCACATTTGAGGAGCTATTTCAGGGAATCAAATCCCTTCCATGGGAAGAATATATTCCTAAGGATGGCAAATTCTGGGTTACAAAAGCTACTTCAGTGAAAAGTAAGCTTTTCTCTTTGACAGACATTCAGTCCATCGCAAAAAAAGCTATGGTTGAGCGTATGAAATCATATTACGATATCAACTGGTTTGACGAGGATGGTGCTGACTATCCAGTAAGAATCTTCTTATTAAAGGATGATGTTGTAGTTACTTTGGATTCTACTGGTGTTCCTCTTCACAAGAGAGGCTACAGAACATACACTAGCAAGGCTCCGCTTTCTGAGACTATGGCAGCAGCTTTAATTGAGCTTACACCATGGCGTGCAGACCGAATCCTTGTGGACCCATTCTGTGGCTCAGGTACATTTTTAATAGAAGCGGCTATGATGGCTGCAAATATTGCACCTGGTCTCAACAGAGACTTCACTTCCATGGATTGGACAAATCTTATCGATTCACAGACATGGAAGGATTGCTTGGATGAAGCCAGAGCAGAAGTAAATACAGATATCGAATGCGACCTACAAGGTTTTGATATAGATCCTGAAATGGTAAAGATAGCCCGCTTGAATGCAAAGCAAGCAGGGGTTGATCACCTGATTCATTTCCAGGCCAGAGATGTTGCAAATCTTCGCCATCCTAAAAAGTATGGCTTTATTCTTACAAACCCACCATACGGTGAGCGTTTGGAGGACAAAAAGGATTTGCCAGAAATCTACGGCAAGCTTGGAGATGCATTTAAAGCCTTGGATAGCTGGTCTATGTATGTAATCACCAGCTATGAGGATGCACCAAAGTCCATTGGCAAGAAGGCAGATAAGAACCGTAAAATCTACAACGGAATGATCAAGACATACTTCTACCAGTTTTTAGGACCTAAGCCAAAGAAGAAGGACTAAATAAATGAAACTTTCCAAGAGATTTTTAGCGTTTGCCTTAATATTGGCAATCACTTTATTTTGGAAATTAAATAATTGGAATGACAGATACGCAGCAGTAGAAACTTTCCGTGGAGCAGCACTGAATGAGGATGTGCTGTATCCTCTTATGTCCAAAAATCTTAACGATTCAAATCAGCTCAAGATTTTCATCAACGGACAGGAGTATTCTAATACACAGAGCTATGCCATTTTGGACGACTCTTTGAATCCAGTTGGATCCTTAGAGTTTATTCGTTCTGTGCTGAAAGGCTCAGCCTTTATGGAGGATGAGTCTGCTGCTTTAGTTCAGATAACAGACAATGTATACGAATACATTTTAGACAATACAAGCGCCACAGAAAATGGCGATGAAATCGACCTTTCTATTGCTCCTTCTATGCACTTAGGGGAGCTCTATATTGGCATTGAGGATTTGTGTAAGGCATTTGGCTACGCTTATGAATACGACCAGTCTACATACACTGTAAACATTCAGTACAACAAAGTTCCTTCATTGCCTAGAGATTATGATCTTAGAGATGTTAATCGCGTCAGCACAATCAGAAATCAGGGTTCAACTTCTACATGTTGGGCATGTGCTTCGTTGGAGGCCTTGGAGTCTTCATTGCTTCCAGTTCATCAGCATCTTTTCTCAGTAGATTCAATGATAAATGAAAATAGCTTCGACCTTGATCAGTCGGCAGGCGGCAAATACACTATGGCCCTTGCATACTTACTTTCATGGCAGGGACCAGTGGAGGAGCAGACAGAGGAGAGTGATACTACACCTGCAATTATTTCCAACTTGACTGGTGAGACTCAGGAGAATCAGATTCACCTTCAGGAGGCTCATTTTTATGATGCAGAAAATCTGGACGAGATAAAGTGGGCAGTATATCAGTATGGTGGCGTTTCTACATCCATTTATGCCAGTGTATCTACATCAAATCTGACAGGTTCTAGCAGCTACAATCGCAGAACCAATTCATATTGCTACACAGGAAATGCAAAGCCAAATCACGATGTGGTTATAATTGGATGGGACGACGATTATCCGGCATCAAACTTCAGCGAGGATGTTCCTGCTAATGGCGCTTTCATCTGCCAAAACAGTTGGGGCACAGGCTTCGGTGATGATGGTGTTTTCTATATTTCTTACTATGATTCAAATATTGGTAACCAGGCGGTATCTTATGTCAAAATAGATACCAACAATACATACAATTATATTTACCAAAGTGATTTGTGTGGTTGGGTTGGACAGATTGGCTATAGCAAGCAGTGGGCTTATGGTGCCAACACATTTGTGGCTGATGCAGATCAGCAGATTGAGGCAGCAGGCTTTTACGCACTTGGCACTGACACCAGCTATCAGGTGTATTTTGTTTCCAACTACGAAAACACAAGCTCGCTTTCGGAGAAGGAGCTGGTTGCATCAGGTACAGTTTCACAGAAGGGTTATTACACTATCAAGTTTAATTCCCCAAAGACTGTAGCAGAGGGAGAAAGCTTTGCAGTAGTTTTATATGTGAATACACCTGATACTGTTCGTCCTTTGGCAGTTGAGTATGTAACTGATTCTATGACTCAGGCAGTAGACATTACTGACGGCAAGGGATTTATCAGTAATAATGGTTTAGATTGGGAGAACGTGGAGGACGTGGTGCAGGCAAACCTTTGCATCAAGGCCTACGCAAATAATGTTGTGGAAGTGTTCGAATAATATGGAACAAAAAGTGATGGGAGCCTTTACGGCTGTTATTTTGGCAATCACCATTTTGATGAGTTGCCTGCTGATTTATGTGCCGAATATGCACATAATCGCTTTACAAGTGGAGGATGAAAAGCTTTCAGGAGGAAGAATATCTGTTATGGATATGCTGCGCTCCAGTGAGGAAGCTTTGCAGGAAGAAAGTGCGGCTACAAGGGAGTCTGTTTTGAAGGGTCACCAAATCAGATTAACTTTGCCACAAAATGTTACCAGTGCCAGTGTGAGCATTGATAACATCCACGTAGATAAAACTATCGCAATTACGATAGATGGTATCGGAAAAGATTATTTCAGCAATTATCCTATGCGTGGCGCGTCAAACAATATTGTTGACGTAACCTACGACAGTGAAAATCTGGTAGGTGTAATTGAAATCACCATGGATGATGTTTTGGAAGTTCAGATGACTTCTGAAGACGAATACATCTACTTTGACTTTGTAGATCCACATGAGATTTACGATTATGTAGTGGTGGTAGATGCCGGTCATGGTGGAAATGTTCCAGGTGCCACAAAGCAGGGCGTATATGAAAAGGATTTGAATCTGGACATAGTGCTAGAGTTGAAAAAACTATTTGACAGAACTGATAAAAACATTGGCGTTTACTATACACGAACTGACGACACCAATCCGTCATTTGAAAACAGAGTTGGCCTGGCCAACGATTCAGAGGCAGATTTATTCCTGTCTGTACATAACAATTCAACTGCATCAGGTAGAATGTCTTCTATCAACGGTACAGAAGTTATGTACGAGGGTGGAGATACCACCGGGGAATCAAAGTCATTTTCAACACTTTGCCTTGTGCATCTTTTAAATGAGTTGGGCTCAAAGTCGAAGGGCACGGTAGTAGGCGACGAGGTCTATATTATTAGAATGTCAGAGCCACCAGTTGCACTTGTAGAGGTAGGTTTTATGACAAATCAAAAGGAGTTGGATTTGCTGCAGGATTCTGAATATCAGGCAAAGGCTGCAAAGGCTTTGTACGATGCAGTAATTGAATATTTATATTAATTTGTAGAAGGGAATAATTGTAGTGAAAAGAAAAGTGATTTTTGCAACTGGCAATGCCAACAAAATGAGAGAGATTCGCGAGATTCTTGGAGAGGAGGATTTCGAAATTCTTTCAATGAAGGAGGCTGGCATTGATATTGATATTGTGGAGGATGGAGCCACATTTGAGGAGAATTCCTTGATCAAATCAAGAGCAATTGCAGCAGTAGCAAAGGATGCAATTGTGCTTGCTGATGATAGCGGTTTGGAAATTGATGCTCTCAACAAGGAGCCAGGTATTTATTCTGCCAGATATATGGGCGAGGATACATCTTACGATATTAAGAATGCAAATCTTATAGAGCGTCTTGATGGTGTAGAAAAGCAGGATAGAAGCGCAAGATTTGTGTGTGCAGTTTCAGCAGTTTTCCCTGACGGTGAGGATGCAGTTGTACGCGGCACAATCGAGGGATACATCGGCTGGGAGCCAATGGGCACAAACGGCTTTGGATACGACCCTATTTTTTATCTTTGGGACAAAGATGTTAGTACAGCAAGTCTTTCTCCAGAGGATAAAAATGCAATAAGCCACAGAGGACAGGCTCTTAGAATGATAAAGGAAGTTATTTATAAGCATGAAAATATTAGTTGTTAGTGATACACATGGCAGATCGGAAAATCTTCGTGACGCCATTCACGTAGAAAATCCAGACAGAATCTATCACTTGGGTGATGGACAGGGGGTAGAGGATAATCTTTGGATGATGTCGGAAGCTCCTGCAGAATGTGTCTGTGGAAATTGCGATTGGGGGACAAATCTTCCTAACGAGGTGGTGCTTGAGGTTGGAAAGCATGTGATTATGCTTACTCACGGACACTATTACGGAGTAAATTATGGCTACGAGAAAATCGCTGAAGCCGCAAGAAATAAAGGCTGCGACATTGTACTTTATGGTCATACTCACGTGCCTACAATCGATCATTACGAGGATTTGATTATAGCAAATCCTGGTAGTATTGCATTCCCACGACAAAATAGTCGTGAACACACTTATATGACAATTATGGTGGATAATGATGGTGAGTTTACTATGAACTTACATTCATTAGAGGAATACGATAGAATACATGGAAATTAAAATTATCATCGATGGAGAAACTCCACAAAAAGAGCATATCTTGATGTCAGACGAACCAATCAAGTTCGTAGACGCAATGGAGCAGCTTGGACTAAGCTTTTATCGCCCTTGCGGTGGAATAGGCAAATGTCTGAGTTGCAACATTCAATTTCTTTATGGCGCACCACAGATGACCTCTGCAGATGAAAAGGCTCTGGATTTTTCAGATATGAGAGCCGGCTGGAGAGTTGGCTGTAAGTGCGTTATCACAAAGGACTGCAAAATTCAGGTCCCAGCATCATTGGCAGGTGAAATTACATCAGTTCTTGCAGACGAAGTTGCAGAGGATGAAGCTATTGATAAGAATAATATTGGTATTGCAGTGGATGTAGGCACAACTACTCTTGCTACAGCTATTATTGATTTATCTACAGGAAAGATTCTTCGTCAGCGCAACTGCACCAATTCCCAGGCTAAATTTGGTGCCGATGTTATGAGCAGAGTGAAGGCTGCCATGGATGGCCATGGAGAGGAATTAAAGAATTGTATCCGTCAGGATTTAACCGAGCTTGGAAAGAAAATCCTTGGGGAAGATTTCCTCATGCACAAGATTGTTTTCTGTGGAAATACTGTTATGACACATTTACTGCTGGGGTACACTGTCGATGGTTTGGCTCAGTACCCATTTATTCCATACACACTCGATAGTGTTAGTTTTGTGGAAAAAGGTCGCAATATTTTCTTTATGCCGTCGATAAGTGCCTTTGTTGGCGGGGATATTGTTTCTGGATTGTTCTATTTGGCAATGCAGGCAAAGAAAAATAATAAAGCACAGGATAAATTCCTGCTTGTAGATTTGGGAACAAATGCTGAGCTTGTCTTGTTTGATGGAGATAAATATTGGTGCTCATCTGCGTCTGCAGGCCCTGCTTTAGAAGGTGCTTCTCTTAGTTGTGGCGTAGCTTCTGTGCGCGGTGCAATCAATCATTTGAGCATCAACAAAGGAAAATGCACATATACAACCATCGCCGGAGAGCAGCCTATAGGAATTTGCGGAAGCGGTATTATCGACCTTGTTCATGAGCTTCATCGAAATAAGATAATAGATGATGGTGGATTACTTTTGGATGAGTACTGTGAGACTGGATATCCGGTGGCTCCTGGAGTGTCAATCACTGGCGAGGATATTCAACAGGTGCTGCTTGCTAAGTCTGCGGTTCACTCAGCTATTCAGCTTTTAGTGCAGGAGGCTGGATTGACAATGAAGGATATCGACCATCTATATGTGGCAGGAGGCCTAGGCGCATCTGCAAGTGTATGGCCGGCTGCAGATATAGGATTGATTCCAAAGGAACTGGCAGCCAAATATGAATCTGTGGGAAATACTGCATTGCTTGGAGGGATAGAATATATTCTTCATGGTGATGAAGAAATTCTTAATGAGATAAAAGAAAAATCCAAGGTAGTCATTTTAAATGACAACCCTGGATTCGAAAAACTTTTTTTAGAGAATCTAATGCTTAATTAAAGCTGTTCGCCATTGAGCATTAATAGGTCTTCAGGATCAATAGGTACGCAAAGACATTTTTTGCCATCTACATAGGCTGTTGTAACATCAGCAGCCTTTGTTTCTGAAACCTTAACAACGATATCAGCTTCTTTTCCATCTGCTGTTACGCCGCTAACTTCTTTAAGCTGCTTTGTAAGATCTACAACTCTTTCCTTAAGAACATTTTTTTCTACACGAAGCTCGTTATTCTTAAGAGCTTTTTCATCAAGGATTTCTTCTGCAAGTGGAAGAGCCTCCTCAAAATAGTTCTCAAAATTAGCCTGAACCTTTTCAACCTTTGTATCTGAAAGACCAGAATCTGTAAGGATATTTGCAACATCCTGTGCCTCAAGAATGATTGGCTCTTCAGGGCCAAGACGCTCTGTTTCAACAGTGATGAAATCAGAAAGATTCTGCTGAATATCAAGCTTTGTCTCGATTGTATCTTCTGTTTCCTCTCCAAGAACCTGGTTAAGCATATTGTCGAATGCGTTTTTCTTCTGAGTAGAAGTCTTCTTTGTGCCGCAGCCGATGCAGTTTTCCCAGAATTCTACGTGAGGCTCCTTTGTGTTTTTTGTGTATGCTAAGCAAGCGTGTAAGTCAGTAGTACGCTCTGTAAAGCAAGGGAATGTAAATGCTGTGTCAACAGGACCAACAACCCAATCGCGGTCTCTAGCACCGATACGGTTTTCCTGCTCGCGATATCCAAGTCCTGGCTTAGAAAGCTGTACTGGACAGATAGCGCAGATGATATAGTCGTATACTTCCTCTGACTCATCAAGCTTTAAATCGTCTGATGTCTTAACTGGAATATCGTATGTGTCGTGATATAAAAGAATTAAGAAATTTCCAACATAATCATATGATTCAATAATACGATTGTAGTATTCGATGAGGAGCTTCTCGTCCTGAAGACGTGACTCACGAAGTCGCATAAGTAAATCGTGACCGCTTCCCTCGATTTCTGATTCTGGATCAAAAGGAAGCTCTAAAAGATTGTTTCCGATTGTACCAGACATTGCTTTGTTGGCAATTTCAAGGTACTTATGAAATTCCTCATCCTCAAGATTAAGAAAGGTTTCTTTGAAAGTAAGAACCATTTCTTTGTTTGCATCTACATAGCAACCGACCATTTTATCAAAGTTACATGCGTCCTTCTTAAAACGGCGCTTTATTTCATTTACTTCTTTTTTATTCATTTAACTCTAACTCCTGTCTTTAATGTAACGACTCTATTATATGTTTCAAAAAAATAGATAGCAAGACTTGACGTTTTTGATTTGAAGTACCTTTTGCCATATAGGGGTTGACATTGAATTGTCAAATAACTATACTTTACTCAAATAAAGAAGGAGAACAATCATGGCATTTACATCTATGCTTAATAATCTCAATAATAACAATAACAATTCCGTGAATAATAATCAGGGGATTTAATTTTATTGTGTTGATGAGATTTGAAGATTGTTCAAATATGTAAGAATTAGAAGGCCTCATCAAGCACAGCTTGATGGGGCTTAATTTATGCTAAGTCGTAATAAGGAGAAAGAATATGAGCGTTAAAACAACAGACGTAAGAACACTTTCAAGAAATTTCAAAGACTATGATGGCAAGGAAGTTACAGTAGCTGGATGGGTACGCAACATGCGTGATTCAAAGACATTCGGTTTCTTAGTACTTGCAGATGGTACATTTTTCAACCCAGTACAGGTTGTGTTCAATCAGGACAAAATCGACAACTTCGATGAGGTTTGTCATTTAAATGTTGGTGCAGCAGTATACGTAACAGGTACTGTAGTTGTTACACCAGAGGCAAAGCAGCCATTTGAGATTCAGGCAACAAAGGTTGATATCGAAGGAAAGTCTACACCAGATTATCCAATTCAGCCAAAGAGACACACAATGGAATACCTTCGTACACAGACACATCTTCGTCCACGTACAAACACATTCCAGGCAGTATTCAGAGTTCGTTCTCTTTGTGCATACGCTATTCACAAGTTCTTCCAGGAGCGTGATTTCGTATATGTACACACACCACTTATCACAGGCTCTGACTGTGAGGGTGCTGGTGAGATGTTCCAGGTTACAACAATGGATCTTAACAACATTCCTAAGACAGAGGATGGTAAGGTAGATTTCTCACAGGATTTCTTTGGTCATGCTACAAACCTTACAGTTTCAGGCCAGTTAAATGGTGAGACATATGCTCAGGCATTCAAGAACATCTACACATTTGGACCTACATTCCGTGCTGAGAACTCAAACACAACTCGTCACGCAGCAGAGTTCTGGATGATTGAGCCAGAAATTTCATTTGCAGATCTTGAGGATGACATGATTCTCGCAGAGGACATGTTAAAGTACGTTATCAACTACGTTCTTGAGCATGCTCCAGAGGAGATGGAGTTCTTCAACAACTTCATCGACAAGGGACTTCTTGATAGACTTCATCACGTTGCTAATTCTGACTTCGGACGCATCACATACACAGATGCAGTTGCAGAGCTTGAAAAGCACAACGATGAATTCGATTACAAGGTATCTTGGGGCTGTGATCTTCAGACAGAGCACGAGAGATACCTTACAGAAAAGATTTTTGGCAAGCCAGTATTTGTTACAGATTATCCAAAGGAAATCAAGGCTTTCTATATGAAGCTCAACGAAGACGGCAAGACAGTTGCAGCTATGGACTGCCTCGTTCCAGGTATCGGTGAAATTATCGGTGGTTCACAGCGTGAGGACGACTATGATGTACTCCTTAAGAGAATGCAGGAATGCGGCCTTAAGGAAGAAGATTACCAGTTCTACCTTGACCTTCGTAAATACGGTAGCTCTCGCCATGCCGGCTTCGGACTCGGCTTCGAGCGCTGCGTAATGTACCTCACAGGCATGGGCAACATCCGCGACGTTATCCCATTCCCACGTACTGTAGGTAACTGCGACCTTTAATCCGTAATCATATTCGTTGAGCCATACATATCTTTCTTAGACACGCTTTCGCTCTTGTCGTGCTCGTTGCCCTACATAAGATGCTGCTAAAGCACCATCTAAGTAGGGACGGCACTTTAAGGTCTTTAGAAAGACATGTATGTCTCTCCTTTATGATTACTCACTTAATATCCAAGGCGACAACATTACCTTGGTAAGCGCGAGCAGGGGATACCGTGCCGAGCGAGGGAGGACCTACGCCGGCGGGAGGACCCTCGCGAGAGTGCGGAGGGTGCCCTGCGGGAGCACGGAGAATTTGGATGTCGCCTTACGTAGAAAGAAGACTAGGAGGAGAATATGAGCAAGATTTACATTCCTGAGGGGTATGCGTCAGCGTTGGACCTCAAAGAGACACAGATAGCTATTAAGAAGGTGAAGGATTTTTTCCAGGCACAGCTTACTGCAGAGCTTAATTTACATCGTGTAACAGCTCCACTTTTTGTTGAGCCAGAGTCAGGTCTTAACGATAATCTTAATGGCGTTGAGCGCCCAGTTTCGTTCGGTGTAAAAGAGCAGGGCGATAAGGCAGTTGAAGTTGTTCACTCTCTTGCAAAGTGGAAGAGAATGGCCCTTGGTAGATATGGCTTTAATGTAGGCGAAGGCCTCTACACAGATATGAATGCTATCCGTAGGGATGAAGATACTGATAATATTCACTCTATTTACGTAGATCAATGGGATTGGGAGTGCATCATAGAAAAGTCAGCTCGTACTGAAGAGACTCTTAAGAAATATGTTAAGAGCGTTTATGCAGCTCTTCGTGTGACTGAGAAATATATTGCCAATGCCTACGATTATGTTCAGTGCATTTTGCCTGAGGAGATTCACTTCATCACTACTCAGGAGCTCGAGGATAGATGGCCAAATCTTACTCCTAGTCAGCGTGAGTATGAAGCAGCCAAGGAATATGGCGCAATCTTCCTTATGAAGATTGGCGATTTACTTAAGTCAGGAGAGAAGCACGATGGTCGTGCACCTGATTACGATGATTGGCAGCTTAACGGAGATATTATTGTTTACTATCCAGTTGATGATATTTCACTTGAGCTTTCATCAATGGGTATTAGAGTAGATGAAGACAGCCTTAAGAGCCAGCTTGAAAAGTCTGGCTGCACAGACAGAGCAGAGCTTCCTTTCCAGAAGGCAATCCTTGATAAGAAGCTTCCATATACAATCGGCGGTGGAATTGGCCAGAGCCGTATTTGTATGTTCTTCTTACGCAAGTGTCACATCGGTGAGGTTCAGTGTTCATTCTGGCCAGAAGAGGACGTAAAATACGCTAGCGAAAAGGGTGTTGTTATCCTGTAGACGGAAATTTTCTCAAGAGTGTCTTTCTATGGCAAACAAAATCCTTTACAATTACAAAAATATATCGTACAATAATCTTCGGCTCTCAGGTAATGGGGGCCGATTTTTGCGAAAACAATATTTTTTATGTAATCCTTTACTTTAAGACTTTAGTGTGCTACAGTAATAGTGTAGTAAGTATAGTCTTATAGGCGGGGATTTTACAGGAGTAGTTATAAAAATGAATAAAAAATTAGAAACAGCAGAAATGGATGAGCTTCTTAGAGCTATACTCAGTCTTGAGACAGTAGAAGAAGCATATGAATTTTTTGAGGATTTATGTACAGTAAATGAGATGGTAGCTATGAAGCAACGCTTCGAAGTTGCTAAGATGCTCAGAGAGGAAAGAACATATCAGGATATCGCTGACGAAACGGGTGCTAGTTCTGCAACTATCAGCCGTGTTAATCGTGCGCTTAATTATGGTAATGATGGATATGATTTAGTCCTCAAAAGAATTGGTCAGTAAATTAAGTAATACTAAGGAGTCAGGATATTGTCCTGACTCCTTTTTTTGATTATTATAAACATATAACAGGAGGAGACAAAAATGGGGAATAATGTAAAGATTACGTCGGAGTTTTGGGGAAGGTACAGAAATCTGGTTCGTACCGAAATGATTCCATTTCAATGGAATGTTCTCAATGATGTGGCAGGAATTAAAATTGAAAAAGAGCGTTTGAACGACGACGGAATACCTAGCGAAAAGAGTCATGCAATGGAGAATTTCAGAATTGCTGCAGGTAGAGCAAAAGGCACTCACTATGGTTGGACGTTCCAGGATAGTGATGTTTATAAATGGCTTGAGGCGGTAGCATATTCTCTTAGGGAAAAGATGGACCCTGAGTTAGAAAAGAAGGCGCTTGAGGTAATAGATTTAATTGCTGATGCCCAGGAAGAGGATGGTTATTTGGATACATTTTATTCAATCCTTGGTATCCAATATCGCTATCAGAGTTTGGCTGGGAGCCATGAGCTATATTGCATGGGGCATTTTATTGAGGCTGCAGTAGCGTATTATGTTGCTACAGGAAATGAGAAGGTGTTGTCTGTGGCAAAGAAGGCAGCGGACAATATTGATGACAATTTCGGACCTGAGGATGGAAAAATCCATGGGTATGATGGACATGAGGAAATTGAAATTGGTCTTTTAAGATTATTCCATGTTACAGGAGAAAATAGATATTTAAATCTTGCAAAATACTTTTTAATGGAAAGAGGAAAGCATCCAGATTTCTTTAGAGAACAAGCTGCAAAATACGAAGGACCTAATGCTTTAAACGGAATTGAAAAAGCAGCAGATACATATTTCCAGAACCATAAGCCTATATTGCAGCAGGACACAGCAGAAGGTCATGCAGTGCGCGTAGTATACATGTGTACAGCATTGGCAGATTTGGCAGCTACTACTGGCGATGCAGAGATTTATGAGGCATGTAAAAAGCTTTGGAACAATATTACTTCAAGAAGAATGTTTATTACCGGCGGTATTGGCTCAACTTTCCACGGCGAATCATTTACCCTTGATTATGATTTGCCAAATGACACTATGTACTGTGAAACTTGTGCTGCAATAGGTTTAATATTCTTTGCAAGACAGATGCTTAGAATAGAACCTAAGGCAGAATATGCAGAGGTAATGGAACGAGCTCTTTATAACTGCGCTCTGGCTGGAATGGCTTTGGATGGCAAGCATTTCTTCTACGTAAATCCGTTGGAGGTAAATCCTGCTAAATCTTTAAAAGACCCAGGAAAGAGCCACGTAAAGCCGGTACGCCCATCATGGCTAGGCTGCGCATGCTGCCCACCAAACTTGGCCCGAATGATAACATCTCTGGACGACTACGTATATACGATATCTGATGACGCTATTTTGATTAATCAGTATATTGATTCGGCTTCATCATTAAAGTTAAAAAATGGCACTGTAACAATTAAGCAGACCACAGAGTATCCTTGGGATGAAAAGGATATTATTGCTATCAAAAATGAAACAGAATCTGTTGTAAAAATTGGAATTAGAATCCCTGCATGGTCCTCTGGAGCATCATTAAAGATTAATGGAATAGTTTCAGAGATTTCAAAGGAAGATGGCTACCATTATGTGGAATTGTCAGCTGGGGATTCAATGGATGTAGAGTTGATATTCCCTATGGAGGTAAAGAGAAACTATTGTAACCCGCTAGTTTCAGAGGACATTGGAAAAGTCGCTATCTCCAGAGGTCCTTTCGTTTACTGCTTGGAAGGTGTTGATAATGGAACATCACTAAATTGTCTGCGTTTGCCAGAGGATGCTTCCTTTGAATACCAGTACAAAGCAGATTTGTTAAATGGAGTAGGAATTATAAAGACCACTGGAAAGCGATTGGAGCTTTCCAAATCCAGTGATCTTTACACAAATAGCAGACCTGCAGAGCAGGATGCTTCACTTACATTCATTCCATATTATGCTTGGGCAAATCGTGGAGAAAACGAAATGGAAGTGTGGATAAGAGAGTAAGTCGGAAAGACAAAGATAGTTTTTTATGATAAGATATAAGATGTAGTTTTTGAGACTACATCTTATTTTTTTATTGAAACATGTTGTAGCGTCAAGGAGGAAATATGGACACCAAAAAGAGACTTAATGAAATATTACATCAACTTGCTGAGATAGATTATGTTCATCCAGAAGATATTCCAAATATTGATTTATATATGGATCAGGTGCTCACTTTCTTGGATCAGGAGCTTGGAACTGTCCGTGAGGCCACAGAAGACAAGGCTATGACAAAGACCATGATTAACAACTACACCAAGAATCAGATTTTGCCATCTCCAGAAAAAAAGAAATATTCTAGGGATCATATGCTAAATCTAATATTCATATATTATCTGAAAAATTTCCTTTCTATGAAGGATATCAAAAGCATTCTTGACCCAATCAACGAGCGCTATTTCGGTGCAAAGGAGGGGCTGGGCTTCTTTGATATTTATTCAGCTATGGTTGGATATGAGAGCAAGGTTGCAAGGGATGTTACGAAGGATATCATCCGCAAATACAATCTCAGTAAGGAAGCCTTTGCTGATCAGGATGATGAATCCCGACAGGATTTGCAGGAATTCACATTCATCTGCGAGCTTGCTTTCGATGTTTTTGTAAAGAAGATGATGATTGAGCAATACCTTGCTGAAAGAGACAGCAAGACACAAACAAAAGAGGAAAGTTCTCAAGAAAATCCAAAGTAATCTTTTGGATTATATAGATAGAATAGTTCTGATGTGATAGAATAAATCAGAACAAATTTTCGAAAATATATCATGCAATAAAGGATATTTTATGTTATGGATTTAAGTATGTTAAACGACAAGCAGCGTGAGGGCGTTGAGACTATCGATGGCCCTGTTCTTATTTTGGCTGGCGCTGGCTCAGGCAAAACAAGAGTACTTACACACCGCGTTGCTTATTTAATAGAGCAGGGGGTTATGCCATATAATATCATGGCTATCACCTTTACGAATAAGGCAGCTAGGGAAATGAGGGAGCGTATTGATAATATCGTTGGCTTTGGTTCTGACGGTGTTTGGGTTGCAACTTTCCATGCTAGCTGTGTTCGTATTCTTCGCAGGTTCTGTGAGAATCTCGGTCAGGGATACACTAGCAATTTCACAATTTACGACACAGACGATTGCAAGACTTTGATGAAGGAAGTATGCAAGTATCTCCAGATTGATACAAAGCAGTTTAAGGAACGCACATTTTTAAATGTCATTTCCGATGCTAAAAACAAGCTCATCAGTCCAGAGGAATTCACAAACCGTGCCATGGGAGATTTCAATATGTCCCGTCAGGCCACAGTTTATCGTGAGTATCAGGCACGTCTTCGTCAGAATAATGCTTTCGATTTCGACGATCTTATCATGAAGACTGTAGAGCTTCTCCGTTTGGATGGGGATGTTCGTGCATATTATAATGACAAATTCAAATACATCATGGTTGACGAGTATCAGGATACCAATGCAGCTCAGTTCGAGTTGGTTCGCCTTCTTATCGGTGGCCAGCAGAATCTTTGCGTAGTTGGTGATGACGACCAGTCTATCTACAAGTTCCGTGGAGCAGATATTTACAACATCCTGAACTTTGAGCAGCACTTCCCAAGTGCTCATGTTATCAAGCTGGAGCAAAACTATCGAAGCACTGGAAATATTTTGAATGCTGCTAATGCGGTCATTGCTAATAATGAAGGCCGTAAGGAAAAGGCTCTCTGGACAGAGGCAGAGGATGGAGATAAAATCCAGTTCCAGCAGTTTGATAGTGCATATGAGGAAGCCAGCTACATCGCTAGCAACATTGGCTCAGTTGTTCGCAGAGGAGAGGCAGATTATCGCGATTGTGCCGTACTTTATCGCACCAATGCTCAGTCACGTCTTATAGAAGAAAAAATGATTTACGAGGGCATCCCATACAAAATCGTTGGTGGTGTAAACTTCTACAGCCGTAAGGAAATCAAGGATGTTCTCGCTTACTTAAAGACAGTTGATAATGGTAATGATGATATTGCTGTTCAGCGTATTATCAATATTCCAAAACGAGGAATTGGAGCTACCACTATCACAAAGGTTTCAGACTATGCTAGGGAGCATGGCTTGAATTTCTATGAAGCATTGTTACATGCAAACGATATTCCATCAATTGGAAAGGCTGCTAGCAAGATAAAGGGCTTCACAGACCTTATTGAAAAGCTTAAGAAAATCGCCGTTGAGGAGTCAGTATCTGCATTGGTAGAGGAAATCCTTGATCAGACAGATTATGTTGCAGAGCTAAAGGCAGAGGGAACAGACGAGGCAAAGGCTCGTATTGAAAATATCGACGAGTTACTTACAAAGGCAGTTGCTTATGAAAAGGATGCCAGGGATGATGGTGAGGAGCCTTCACTTTCTGGATTCTTGGAGGATGTTGCCCTTGTTGCAGATATAGATAGCTACGAGGAGAGCGACAACTACGTTGTACTTATGACTCTTCATGGAGCAAAGGGATTGGAGTTCCCATACGTATACATGGCCGGCATGGAGGATGGATTATTCCCAGGGCAGGCAGCTATTTTTGACGGTGGCGGAGCTGATTCTGAGCTTGAGGAAGAGCGTCGTTTGGCATACGTAGGTATCACACGAGCCAAGGAACACCTTACAATGACAAGCGCTCGCATGCGTATGATTCGTGGCGAAACTCAGTTCCATAAGATTTCCAGATTCGTTAAGGAAATCCCTAATGAACTTGTTAAGGGCAACCTTTGGGAGCCAAAGCCAATGGATGACTACTCTAGCACTCCAATAGGAGAGTATTCAGTATATCAGCGTCCTACAGGCAAGGGCCCTACTATAGCTACAAGCTACGGCTCTAGAAACGAATCAGTTAGAAATACATACAGTTCTAACGTATATACGGTAGGAAGCTCTACCACAGCTGTTGCCAATAAAAATGGCACTAAAATCGAAAAGACTACATTGGATTATGGCATAGGCGATAGAGTAAGCCATATCAAATTTAAGGAAGGTACAGTAAAGGATATCATTGATGAAGGCCGTGACTACGAGGTTACAGTGGACTTCGATGGCGTAGGCATCAAGAAGATGTTTGCGTCCTTTGCAAAATTAAAGAAAGTATGAAACGTGGAGAAATAGTACAGGGAAAGGTTGTAAAAGTATCTTTTCCAAACAAAGGAATAATGGAGACCGCAGAAGGCGATAAGCTCAGAGTTAAGGGCGTGTTGCCTGGTCAGACTGTGTCAGTTCGTGTAAAGAAATCCTCAAAGGAAAAGGCACAGGGAAATCTTCTTTCAGTGGATGCACCATCACCACTTGAAATGGACACACCAGCATGTGTTCACTTTGGCAAATGTGGTGGTTGTACTTATCAGTCACTTTCATATGAAAATCAGCTTTCCATCAAAGAAGGCATGATTCATGATTTGATGGCACCAGTTATTGGTGAGGATGTTTGGACATCCACATACGAAGGCATCAAATCCAGCCCAAAGCAGTTTGAATACCGCAACAAAATGGAGTTCTCATTTGGTGATGAGGTAAAGGACGGCCCACTTACTCTTGGTATGCACAAAAAGGGCAGCTTCTACGATGTTGTCACAGTAGACGGATGTCAGATTATCGATGCAGATATGCGCCGAGTTCTTACCATGACTTTGGATTATTTCACAAAGGCAGGACAGCCATATTATCGCAAGAACACTCATGAGGGATATCTTCGTCATTTACTTGTTCGTAAGGCAGCCAAAACAGGGGAAATCCTGGTAGACTTAGTTACAAGCACACAGATATCATCTCTTTATGAGATTGCTCTTTTGGCAGGCTGGAAGGACGCTCTTGTAAGTTGCACTGAGTGGGACGGTAAAATCGCTGGAATCCTTCACACAAAGAATGATAGAGAAGCAGATGTAGTTGCAGATGAAGGCACAGAAATCCTTTACGGCCAGAGCTGGTTCAAGGAGGAGTTACTTGGACTTTCATTTACCATCACACCATTTTCATTCTTCCAGACAAACTCCCTTGGAGCAGAGGTGCTTTACAGCACAGCTCGTGATTTCATATCTACAGGTGCTGACGGAGCAGAGGTTTATGATCTTTATTCAGGTACAGGCACAATCGCTCAGGTTATTGCACCTGCAGCAAAACATGTAACTGGTGTGGAAATCATCGCAGAGGCAGTTGAAGCTGCCAAAGAAAACGCAAAGCTTAATAACCTTGATAACTGCGATTTCATCGCAGGCGATGTTCTCAAGGTTCTTGATGACATCACAGAAAAGCCAGACTACATCATTCTGGATCCACCTCGTGATGGTATCCATCCAAAGGCTCTTGATAAAATCATCGACTACGGTGTAGACAGCCTTGTTTACATCTCATGCAAGCCTACAAGCCTTGCACGTGACCTAGAGGTATTCTTGGCCCGCGGCTACAAAGTAACACGCCTTGCCTGCGTTGATATGTTCCCAGGAACTTATCATGTGGAGACGGTGGCAAAAATTGATAGGATATAGGAACTAAATACAGTATAAAATCAGCTTCCGAACTTGAAAAAGTTTGGGAGCTTTTTTGATTGAAGAAGGAGAATTTTAATGATAATATATACGTTATGACGTAATAATTACATACGTCTTACCGGAGATGGTTTATGTCAATAGATTTTTATGTATTTTTTGCGAGGAGAATTATGATGGGAAAAGAATATTTATTTAAAAACAGAGTAATAGTCGAAAATAAGGTGTTTTTGTTAGCCGAGGATGTAGTTAAAAAATTGGGGTATGATAGTCTTGAAAGTTTTGCAAATGCATTTCCAGAGTTGATTGTTGAAAAGAATGGACTTCCAAAACTTGTAGAAGAAACTAAATATAACAATATTATATTAAGTGACGTAGAGCTTTCAAATAGGATAAAGCATTTGGAATATACAAGGGTGGATACTTTGAGAAGCAGAGCGGAAACTCTTAGAAGTTTTTATCCACTAAAGTTTATGCTAGCAGGTGGAATCATGGAACGTAAAGCATATGACGCAGGTTATGAATCAGTAGAAAAATATATAAATGATGTGGAGTATCCCAAAGAGCTTGAGGAAGAAAAAGAGAATATGGTTCGTAAGGCTGATTTAATCAGTTCTATGGAGGATACTAAAAAGAAGATAAATGATTTGGTCGATTATGATATTATGAAAAAATACAATATTAGGTTGACTCAATATATTCATATAAATGAATATGGAGTACACATAGAATCATTTTTGGCAGGAAAGGGAATCTTTTTTGCGTTATATGATTCAGATTATGCTTTTGATGAGTTAAAAGTTATAGATGGAGATTTAGTCATCCCTACTTATGATGAGTACGAAGACTCATTTATTGAAAAAAATTATGGACATGATATTTCAGGTAGAGATTACAGTAATTATAGCTGTATTGAAAATATTCTGTATATTATTTCGAATAAAGAGTTTGAAGATGTTGGGGTGGATTTAATGCATTGTCAACACTTAGGAATTGATTTTTATATATCGCAAACAGAAATGATAAAAATGCTTTCGCCAAGTCAGTACAGTAATATAATATTAATAGACGGGGTTGAGGATTTTGAGTTTTCAAAATATATTACGCCGCTTGAGGATAAGTCGTTTTAGGATTAACCGATGAGGTGAGGATAGAAATATGACTATTACAGAAAGAATCTTTTATTTAATTAAGGCTAGAGGTATGAGTCAAAATGCATTTGGTAAAGCAGCTGGTATAGCACCAAGTACAATCAGTGATTGGAAGACAAAAGGACATACTCCTTCTGCTGATAAGATAATGGATATATGCAGAGTATTAGAAGTATCACCTGAGGCTCTTCTTACTGGTAAAGGTATAGATGAAGCTGAGGTTAAGGAGACTAAGGTAGATTATAGGGAAAAGCAGCTTTTAATGGAATATGAAGGTTTAAATGAGGACGCCCAAAAGAGGCTGCTGACATATGCGAAGAAGTTGGGGGAGCTGACGAAGCTAGAGGATATTTAATTTTTGAGGGTCACAATTTGTGACCACAAAGAAGTAATATGAAAGGGATTTTTAGTATTTGAAGAATAATGTAAATGTGTCTGTGATTCAAGATGCAGATGGAAACAATATTGTAATGATTAATGATATTGCTTTTAAGGGAAAGCGATCGATGAATTGGGATGATGTAAAGGAGTATTTAAAAGGATTTGTTGGAAATAATTACACTATAGCTGGCTCTAATGAAGTTGTTTATATTGGAACTGATTTACCCGATGAATATACTGGTTCAGATTATACCTATAGCTTGAAAGGTGCAGTTGCTAAGGCAAAAGCTAACGCAGCTCAGGGATTAGGAGAATTAATTGAGATAGCAACAAATGGAAAGCATACAGAGAATAAAAAGAAAAAACATAATATTGATGGAGCTAATGGTTGGTATCGTTATGATTCTTGTTTTGCTTTGCCTGTATATGGAGTTGATAATAAAGTGGAAAGGTATAACGTCTTTAATGTAAATTTGATAATTAGACATGATTTAGATGGCAGGAAGTATTTATACGACATAATAAACATAAAAAAAGAAACGAGCAACCCGCTTGGCTGTTAGTTCCTAACACGTACGGTAAAAAACCCATTTCTTGATTATTATAATAAAGACGAAAATGGTTTGTGTCAATAGTTTCTAGGATTATTTTAGGAAGGGGATATTTATGACAAAGGAGAAGACAAAGTATATATTTACACTAGTGTCTCAACAGCAATGCAGATAGATGTTATAATCAATAAAATACTATTTGAGGTGTATCAATGGAAATTATTGACGAAAGGATAGACGGCGGAAAAGCTTTTGATTGGGGTAAAACATCAAAAGACTATGCGATGTACAGAGATATTTATCCGGACATTTTTTATCAAAAAATCGTAGACAGAGGACTATGCATAAAAGGTCAAAACGTGCTGGATCTCGGAACAGGAACAGGTGTCCTTCCACGAAATATGTATTATTATGGTGCAACATGGACGGGAACAGATATTTCACCGGAACAGATCGAGCAGGCTGAACAGTTGGCTAAAGCTGCCGGTATGAATATTAGATTTCAAGCAGAAGCTACAGAAAACCTAAATTTTCCGGTTGAAAGCTTTGATGTTATTACAGCTTGTCAGTGCTTCTGGTATTTTGACCATGAGAGAGTAATGCCTCATTTGGCGAAGTTGCTCAAGCCCAACGGCAGGCTTCTCGTTTTATACATGGCTTGGCTGCCTTATGAGGATGCAATCGCGGGTGCAAGTGAAGAATTGGCATTGAAGTATAATCCTGAATGGACAGGAGCTGGTGAGACAAGACATCCGATATGGATACCGGATGTGACCTATCGTTATTTTGAATCAGAAGATCATGAAGAATACGATGTTATGGTTCCTTTTACAAGAGAAAGCTGGCACGGCAGGATGAAGGCTTGTCGTGGTGTAGGTGCTTCACTTTCTGATGAGGAATTGCTTGCATGGGAAAATGAGCATAAAGAATTGCTTATGGAGAAGGCACCGGAAAAATTTGAAGTGCGTCATTACGCTGCTCTTGCTGTGCTGAAGAAAAAATAGCAAAATATGTAAGCTTCGCTTGGTAGACAGGTGGAGCTTACTTTTTTATGATTGAGAAAAAGTGTTAAAATATTTGGCAAAGGTGGTGGAAATATGAGGAAGGTGTACTTGGATAATATTCGCTGGATAACAGTAGTGCTGGTAGTCATCTATCATGTAATTTACATATTCAACGGTGTAACACAACATGGCATCATCGGACCTTTCAGTAAACATCAGCCCCAGGATACATATCAGTACATTGTATATCCTTGGTTTATGTTACTTCTGTTTGTGGTATCAGGTATGTCAGCCCGCTATGAACTAACTAAACGAACAGAAAAGGAATTCATCAGAGTAAGGACGAGAAAATATCTTGTGCCATCAACAATTGGTCTTCTGGTTTTCGGCTGGGTTCTTGGTTACTACAATATGCTGATTTCCGGTGCATTTGATTTCATGGGCAATGTACCGGGGCCAATCCTTTTCCTGATAATGGCAGTCAGCGGCTCAGGCCCTCTGTGGTACATACAGATGCTATGGCTCTTTAGCCTGATGCTGGTACTGATCAGAAGGATTGAAAAAGACAGATTCTATAATGTCTGCGGCAAAGCCAATCTTTTGATACTTATACTTCTTGTCATACCTGTATTCGGAGCGGCGCAGATACTTAACACACCGATAATAGTGGTGTACAGATTCGGTATCTACGGACTGGGTTTTTTGATCGGCTACTTTGTACTGTCCCATGAGGTCGTGATGGATCGACTTGGCAAAAACTGGCTGTTATTGAGCTTCCTTGCCCTCACATCCTGCATAGCTTTCGTGATTTTATATATAGGTCAGTCTTATCCGGATCATGTGGTTCTGGATACAATCATGTGCAATGTATACGCATGGTTTGGGACTCTCGGTATACTTGCCTTCATGAAAAAATGGGGAAATTTCACGAATGCTTTCTCTAAGTGGATGTGCCGAAAATCATGGGGCCTCTACGTATTCCATTATCTGATGATAGCGGTCAGCGGATGGTATCTGCATACATTATGTCCGTTCCTTGCCCCTGTCATCGTATACCTGTTGGTTGCAATAGCAGCATTCGCAGGCTCCTACCTTCTGTATGAAATCATGAGCCGCATACCTTTCATAAGGTGGTGTGTTCTGGGAATAAAAAAGGAGAAGAAAGAATAATGTATATGAAAAGAAAAAAATATATGGCCATAGTCATGACTACATTTGCGGCACTCACAATGGCTGGATGTGGAGAAAATGTATCAGAAAATGTTAGCGAGAGCATAGTAGATAATGCAGCAGAACATACTGGAGAAGATGCCACTGAACAATCAACAGATAGCACAGAGGACAATATCGCTGATTCAGTTTATGCGGATGTTGAAAGCGGGAATGCAAAGGTTGAATATACTGGAAAAGGGGATAGCACAGTTTATTTAGAATTATCACAGGTCCTGACCAAAAGTGAAAGCTATACCATAGATGAAATCTGTGAAGCTTTAAATCAGATAGAAGATTTTCAGAACGAGGCAGATATAACATACTTAATAATTGATTGTGGCAGTGATGGTGAGAGCGAGCTTCTTGTTGAGGCGCAGCTTAGTGCGATGTATAGCCTGGATATGATAATAAAAAAAGTAGATGATAAATTTGTTATTTGTTACGCCAGGGACAATTCAGATAGAGCAACGGAAAAAATCAATGAAGATGGAACAATCGAACGTTATTTGAGTTCTGCTTATAATATTCATGATACGGAATATTCTTTTGTGGATGCAGACGGAGAATATAAGTTTTTCTATGGTGTTACAGAAACGCTTTCTTTATTAGATACATATGATATTTATCAAGGTGATTCAAAGACTTCAATTTCAACCGAAGGCCTTGATGCTGAGCATATAGCTGTCCTAGAGTACTATTTCGAAGAGAATTATGATGATAGAGAATACTTCTATTCGTTCTATACCTTTGATGATAACTATGAGAAAGTGGAGACTGAAGAAGGGAAGGCTGATTTGGCGGAGCTTGGAGTTCGATTCAAAGATGAAGGATATTTGATATATGACCAAGACGGAATTGATGCAGTACTGCAAGATAGAGCTGATGAAATAGGATATACAAAGCTATAAAAAAAGTGGTCGATTTTGACCACTTTTATTCAAACATTAAATTAATCCAGCAAATACAGTGGCAAACACAACTGTAAGGATGCCGGCAACGGCGATTGAAAGAGAACTCATAGCGCCTTCAATTTCACCGATTTCCATAGCTTTTGCTGTGCCAATAGCGTGGGCAGCAGTGCCGAGGGCTAATCCTTTAGAGATTGGCTCGTGGATTCTAAACAGCTTGCAAATGAATTCTCCAAGAATATTTCCGATTACTCCGGTGATAACAATTACTGCAACGGTGATTGTTACATATCCGCCAAGCTCTTCTGAAACACCCATGCCGATAGCTGTGGTGATTGACTTTGGAAGAAGTGTAACGTAGTTCTCATGGGAAAGTCCCATAAGCTTTGCTAATACAAATACTGTGACAAGGCTAGTAAGAACACCGGCTGTTATACCAAGAATTACGGCCTTGGCATTCTTCTTGAGAAGCTCAAATTCTTCATATAGTGGAATAGCAAGGCATACTGTTGAAGGTGTTAAAAGCCAGCTTAAATACTTGGCTCCTTCATTGTATGTTTCGTAGCTGATGCCACATGTACATAAAAAAATGATTGTAAATATGATAGATATCAGAAGAGGATTAAAGAATCCAAATCCAAATTTCTTTTTTAACCATGCACCTAAACCATAGGAAACGAGGCTGATTGTTACTCCAGCGTATGCGCTGGTCGCCATAAACTCTGTCATTATGCTTCCTCCTTCTTTCCCATACGAATAATTCCCTGTGATACTAATCCTGTAGCAGCCATTACTGTAAAGATTGTGATAACAGTAATTACTGAAACTGGTATGAGAACAGGCTCAAGTACATTCCAAGATGACATAAGACCAACTCCTGCTGGGATAAACATAACAGGCATAATTTCAATCAGGAATTTTCCTGATTCTTTAACCTGGTCAAGCTTGAGAATTCCTGTGAGAAGAAAAATAAACATAAAGACCATGCCATAAATGCTTGCAGGTATAGGAAGTGGGAGAACTGCTTTGCAAATCTCTCCAAGAAGTGAAACTGCAAGAATGATTAAGAATTGTTTTAAATATTTCATTGGTATACCTCAATATAACTTAAAAGTTCTTACACATTATACTCTTTGTTTTGAAAGAAACAAGGGGGTGTATATTAATTCACATAAAGGACATAATAGTCGGAAATCTCCATTTTTTAGACACAATTGTATAGTAGAATCAAAAAAGAATATGTAAGTAAATTGGTAAACTATCTTTATTTTGCATACTTTGGGGGTAAGAATGAGAGAAGAACACAACGACACCATAATGACTGGGCAAATTCCAAAGGGGCTACCAGGCGGCTTTTTTGTTTACGAAGCAGGTGGCGATGAACATATAGTATTTGCTGAGCCAAATGTAGTAAGGCTGTTTGGCTGTGATAGCTTTGATGAGTTTATGGAACTGGTTGGCGGCAATTTTAAAGGAATGGTTCACCCAGACGATTTATATAAAATTGAAAATCAAATCGAGGCCCAGACCATCTATGCAGAAAAAAGACATGATTATGTGCGATATAGAATAATTACCAAGCAAGGAGACTTACGCTATATTGAAGATTTTGGGCATCTTCTTCACTGTGGCGATGGAAAGAGCTACTATTCTGTATTCATAGTTGACGTTGATCAAAATGAATACTTGAACACTACAAGTAATTCCTATGCTGAGGCAGAGGTGCTGTCAGCAAATAGAGAAACAGATGAGCTTACAGGTTTATTAAATATGGCTTATTTCTATAATAAGGTTCAGGTGCTTTTGACAGCTCCAGAGTCACGCAGACAAGTTGCGTCCTTTGTCCATTTTGATATTCCAAACTTCAAACTCTACAATGAGCGCCATGGTTTCAAGATGGGCGACGAGCTTTTGTGTGATTTTGGTCGGACTATAAGCGAAGTTTTCTATGGTGGTACTGTAGCAAGATTTTCAGATGACCACTTTGTAGTGTATTGCACAACTCCAAAGGAAGAAGTTATTGAGTGTGTTGAAGAAGTATACCGTAGAATGCTTCTCACAGATGATGTAAATAAAAAAGTAAAAATAAAAGCAGGTATATATTTCATGGAAGACCGCCGTGCAGAAGTTGGATTAGCATGCGATCATGCAAGACTTGCTTGTAATAGTATAAAAAGCCGACATGATGTAAACTATCGTGTTTACGATGATATTATTCGTGATGGCCTGCGCCGTCAGCAGTTTGTTGTTGACCATATTGATGAGGCCATTGCAAAGGATTATATAAAGGTATTCTATCAGCCAATTATAAGAGTCAACACAGGAAAGATATGTGGATATGAAGCTCTTGTAAGATGGGTGGATCCTGAAAATGGAATGCTTCCTCCAGGATACTTTATTGAAACATTGGAGCATTTTCATTTAATTCATCTTGTAGATGAATTCGTAGTAAAAAAAGTTTGTCAGGATTATAGAAAGCTTGCTGATGAGGGAGAATCTTTGGTTCCAATATCAGTAAATATTTCAAGGCTGGATTTTGAGATTTGTAATGTATATAAGCTTCTTTCGGATTTCTGTGAAATATACGAAGTTCCAAGAAACATGATAGATGTGGAAATCACAGAAAGTGCCTTTACAGATAATACTGGACTAATCAAAGAAGAGGTAGGCAGAATCCGCGAGGCAGGCTACGAGATTTGGATTGATGATTTTGGCAGTGGCTATTCATCACTTACCACCCTGGCAGATTATCAATTCGATGTATTGAAGCTTGATATGGTATTTCTGCGAAGCGCAGATAAAAATCCAAAGACTAAAACTTTAATGAGTTATATTATAAAGACCGCAAATCAATTGGGAGCATCTCCTCTATGTGAAGGCGTTGAGACTAAGGAACACTATGAATTCCTTAAGGAAGCTGGTTGTGAAAGGGCTCAAGGCTTCTACTTCGGAAAACCTATGCCTCTTAATGAGCTGTTGGATAGAATGTATGAAAAAGGAATGCAGTGGGAAGAATAATTCCCACTGCATTTTTTAATCAATATTAAAGCTGAGCTGTACAATGTGGGCAACGAGTTGCCTTGATGTGAATCTTGCTGTAGCAGTATGGGCAATCCTTCTCGGTTGGCTCTGCTGCCTCAGCCTCTTCTTTATTTTTCTTTAAAAGAGCAGCGGCTCTTTCTGTTCCTCTGTTGATACCCTTGATAATGCAGAAGATTACAAGAGCAGTAATAAGGAAATTGATAATTGCTGTAATAAAATTACCATATGTAAGAACAGGTGCGGCCTCTCCAGTTCCAAGGGTAACCTTTAACTCAGAAAAATCTGTTCCTCCAAAGATTCCAAGGATTGGAGTGAGGATATCTTCGTTAAGGGAAGTCACGATAGCTGTGAAAGCGCCACCTACGATAACACCGACAGCCATGTCCATTACATTTCCACGAAGAATAAATTCTTTAAACTCAGAAATAAAACCATTTTTTTTACCCATAGATTACCTCCCTATAAATGAAAAGTGTGAAATACATTAAACACATTTATTTTACCGATTTAAACAGATATTGGCAATAATCTTAAACAATAATCTACTACTAGAATATTAAAATTTAGTTCAAAATGTAAAAATAATAAAATTTGAAAAATAAGTATTGATTTTATACTTAATATTTGGCAAAATCATAATATACAAATTGCGAACAGATTTAGAGGGAGGATTAATCTAAATGTTTTGTGTAAAATGCGGTAGAGAAATAATTCCAGGTACTAGATTCTGTACTGGATGTGGTACTCCAGTACAAGCAGCTGAACAGCCAGCTCCTCAGCCAGTACCTCAGCAACAGGCTCCAGTAGAACAGCCAGTTCCACCAGTACAACCACAGCCAATTCCACAGCCAGCTCCACAACCTATGCCTCAGCAGGTGGATGTGAAAGCTGCAAAAAAGGCTGCCAAGGAAGCGAAGAAGGCTGAAAAGAGAGCAGCTAAGGCTGCTAAGAAAGCTGCCAAGGCAAATAATGAAGGCGGAAGCAAAAAGCCACCAATTTTTGTGTGGATTATTATTGCAGTTCTAGTGGTTGCAGCAGCTGTAGCAGCAGTATTTGTTTTACATCGTTCAAAGACAATCAATGTAAATGATTACGTGACTGTAGAGTTCACAGGCTATGATTCAATGGGCAAGGCTGAAGTTACAATCGATGAGTCATTCTGGGAAGATTTATATAGCAAGTCTAGATTTGATGATAAATCAAAGGTAAAGAAGTCATTCACTTCACACTATGGCCCTGCAGATTATATGGAAGAAGCAGTTGGCAATAAAATCAGCTATGATGTGGATCCAGAAAAGAAGCTTTCAAACGGAGATGAAGTATCAGTTTCTTGGAAGATAAAGGCTGATTCCATCGAAAAGAAATATGGTGTCAAGGTTGAGTACGAGGATACTACATACACAGTAGAAAAGCTTGAAGAGGTCAAAGAGTTCGATCCATTCGATGGAATCGAAATTTCTTATACAGGTATTGATGGAGAAGGTAAGGCATCTATCAAGGTAGTTAAGGAAGATGCAGTTTATAACGATTTCTCATATTCATCAAGCCAGAGCTACTACTTATCAGAGGGAGATATCATTACCGTAACATTTGCACCATCATACAGTGAGGATGAGCTTGCTGAAATGTGTGCAGAGAAATATGGCATGGTTCCAACAGCTGTTACAAAGGATTACAAAGTAGAGGGCCTTGGACATCTTCTTAAGGATTCTACAGAGATTACTGAGGAGAGCATGGGTTCTGTAATCGAAGATTGCGAAAAGAAGATTACGGATGTTTCTCGTCTTAGTGAAATGGAGGAAATGCAGAGCATAAAGTACTTAGGTTCATACCTTCTCCAGGAGGCAGATTACTCTGAAGGAAATGAAGTAATTGCTGTTTTTGAGTGTTCAGTGATGCTTTCTGATACAGATTCATTAGACACAGATACATTTACATTCTATACATATGTTGAAATCAACAATGTTAGCATCAATGAAAAGGGTGAATGTGGCTATGAAAAGATTCTTGGTACAACCACCACAACAGTACAATACGAAACAAAGTTTGACAAAAAGTTTAATTATTATGGATATGAAAAAGAAGCCGATTGTAAAGCAGAAATCGAAGAGGCAATTGACTGGTATGTAAAATACTATGGATTGGTTACTTCAAACACATTCGGCGAGGCTTTATAAGCCTATTTTACTGATAAAGAAAGACTTCTCACACAGGCGTGTGAGAGGTTTTTTTTTATGTTGGTTTCGATTATAATAGAATAATCGAATTATTAAATCAGGAGAATTTGTTATGGGTTTATTTGACAAAAAGAAAAAAGAACAAGAGGTTAACACAAAGGCAACTGAAAACCTCAATATCGAAGATACTGACGTGACTGACAAGGTAGATACTAGCAATAGATTCTTCGTATTGGTAGAGGGTGTCACATCAATGCTTGACGGAAATGGAAGCATTATTTCAGGACAGCTTTACGGCCAGCTCCACAAGGGCGACCAGGTATATTTATATCAGGCCAATGCACAGGTTGCAGAATGCGAAATTCAGGCTGTTGAGGCTCTTATTGAAGAAAAGACTTCAATCGTAGATGAGGCAGAGAACACATCAGTTTCTCTACAGCTCAATCTTCCAGACGAGGTGGCAGTTCGTAAGTATGCTGTCATCACAAATCTTAAGCCACAGGAAAAGGTGGACCCAAGGGTTTCTATCGAAAATCCAGCATTAGCAGGAATTATTAATGGTATGGTTAAGTTTGGCAAGGATAATGGCTTCCATGCAACACTTGCTTATTGGCTTAGTCATGGTCATTTCATTACACCAATCAAAATGGATATTGAGCCTGAGCTTAATGAAAATGGTGTTGCAAAAATTAGCAAGGATACAAAAATCGGATTCTACATGCTTAAGTCTCAGATTAAGCTTACTGGCACACCAGAAGGTAAAGACAGCTTAGTACTTCCACTTTTTACAGACTGGGCATCACTTCGCAGATGGAAGAATCTTGCAAAGGATGGACAGAGAGTGCACACTCAAATCCTTTCATTCCAGGATGTATACGGAATGCTTAAGCGCGGAAATGTTTATTCAGGAATTGCTGTTAATCCATTTAACGAAGTTCCATGTACACTTCCAATTCCATATTTGGACACTATCACAAACACACCGGGCTACAAAAACGATTTCGGAATCAAGGAAGATGGAGCAGGCGCTGTTCAGGAGCAGAAGATTCCAGCAGGAAAGAGAATACTTCTTGGTGTTCCAAAGGAGACAGAAGAGGTTGTTGCTATTCGTAGCAAGCTTAAGGAATATGGACAGGAGCATGATGATATTAAATCTATCAGCTTCCTTACAAAGGTTGAAGAGGATACAAAGGTTGTTCGTCATTTAGTAGTATTGGAGTTTCCTGAGGGGTACGAAACAGACAATATGAAGCAGCATATGGAGGCAATCTATAAAGAGCTCAATCCGCTTGCAAAGGAAATCAAGCAGATTGAATATGCAATAAAGGGACGTATAAAGGCTATCGATGACGTAGTGGCTCAGCACGAGGAGCAGATGCTGATTTATCGTGCATAGTGAATCTAATAGCAGAGCACAATGAGCTGATAGATAACAAGCTCTACTATTTCTCAAGCGAGATATGTTATCGAGCGGAGAAATCAGCAGGCTTGTTATCGTAACCAGCGTAGTATAGGGGGGAATTAAATAATGAAATTAGATGTTAAGAAGACAGTGCAAATGGGGTTTGCATTTCTTTCGATTTGCGCATTTTGGCAGATGTACAACGCGTTGATTCCGCTTGTACTTACAAGCACATTTCATCTAAATGAGACCATATCCGGGGTAATTATGGCCATGGATAATGTGCTTGCACTTTTCTTACTACCAATGTTTGGTGCTATATCAGATAAGTGCAAAAGCAAGATGGGTAAGCGTAAGCCATTCATTCTTTTTGGAACTATCGCAGCAGTTATTCTTATGATGCTGTTGCCAATTGTTGATAATAGCTATTTTGCCAATCCAACAATTGAAAAAGAGATTTTGTTCATTGGAATACTTGGCGCACTTCTTGTGGCAATGGGTACATACCGTAGTCCAGCCGTTGCTCTTATGGCAGATTGTACTATCAAGCCATTCCGTTCAAGAGCCAACGCTATCATCAATTTGATGGGAGCCATTGGAGGAATCATTTATCTTGGAGTTGCGGCAGTTCTTTACCCTGCTTCAAAGATAAAGGATTTGGAGCACGTAAATTACATGTTGGTGTTTGCAGTAGTAGCAGGAATCATGCTTGTGTCTCTTTGCATCGTAATGATCACTGTAGATGAGGTGGCACTTAACAAGCAGGTGGAAAACTATGAGCTTCTTCATCCAGAGGAAGTGTTCACAATCGAGGATGAATCAGGAAATGAAGTGCTTCCAAAGGACGTAAAGCGTTCATTAGTATTCTTACTTATTTCTGTAGCACTGTGGTTCATTGCTTACAATGGCATGGAGACCTGGTTTACCACCTATGCAGTCAGAATGTGGGATATGGCATTAGGAGATGCTTCATTATGTCTTCTTGTAGCTACAGCAGGTGCTATTGTTTTCTTTATACCATCCGGTATTGTGGCATCTAAGATAGGCAGAAAGAAGACAATTCTTCTTGGAATCGTAATTCTGGGAGGTAGCTTTTTTGCAGGTTTCATATTTACATTGATTCATCCAAGCTTTTCACCACTGCTTTATGTTCTTTTTGCATGTGTGGGTATAGGTTGGGCATTTATCAATGTAAATTCGCTTCCTATGGTTGTAGAAATGTGTAAGGGTTCGGATATCGGCAAATTCACAGGATACTACTACACATTCTCTATGGCGGCACAAATTGTAACTCCTATTGTTGCAGGTTGGTTACTTTTACATGTGGGATATATCACACTTTTCCCATATGCTACCGTATTTGCGATAATGGCATTTATAACAATGATGTTTGTAAAACATGGAGATGGAAATGTGGAGGCTAAACGCGGCTTGGAAGCTTTTGAAGATATGGATTGATGTTACAAAAGCAAGGAAAAGAGGTAATAAAACAATGAATAAACCATTAGTATTTGCTCACAGGGGAGCCAGCGGTTATTTCCCTGAAAACACTCTTCCTGCCTTCAAAGAGGCAGTTAGAATGGGGGCAGACGGTATAGAGTTAGATATACATAAGACAAAGGATGGACAGCTTGTTGTCATCCATGACGAAAAAATCGATAGAACTTCTAATGGCAAGGGAGATGTTAAGGATTTCACTTTAGATGAGCTTAGACAATTCAATTACAATGCAACTCATCCAGAGTGTAAGGAAGCGCCTATTCCTACCATGCGAGAAGTGTTCGAGCTTATTAAGCCAACTAATCTAATCATCAATATTGAGCTTAAAACAGGTATCGTTTTTTATGAGGGAATAGAGGCAGATATTCTTGCTATGACCAAGGAATTTGGCATGGAAGACAGGGTAATCTATTCATCCTTCAATCACTACAGTATCATGAAAATAAAGGAGCTTGATCCTACTGCTAGGACAGGATTCCTCTATATGGATGGCACTCTAAATATGCCAGAATATGGTAAAGAACATGGTGTAGAAGCGCTTCACCCTGCTCTTTATAATGTGCAGTATCCTAATTACGTACAAAGATGTCATGAGCTTGGATTGAAAATCAACACATGGACTGTAAATTCTAAGCAGTACATGCATATGGCATGCGAAATGGGATTGGATGGTATCATTACTAACTATCCGGACAAAGCATTAGAAATAGTAAACAGCTATAATTGGGACTAAAATGAAATTTGAAGATATATTTATCAAGGAGCAGGATTTTGCCAACACTATGAAGGGCAAAGTCCTTCCTTTTCTAAAGGATAAAACTAAAGAAGGATATTTTGAGAATAAAGATGGTTTGAAGTTGCATTATGCAATGCTGGTACGCCCAGATGAAAAGGCATCCATTGTTATCTCTCATGGCTATTGCGAGTTCACAACCAAGTATTCTGAGATGCTATATTACTTCTATCAGATGGGTTATTCTGTGTTTATTTTGGATCACAGAGGTCATGGCCTTTCTGATAGAGAAGTGGATGGATACTACAAAATCCATGTAAACAGCTTTCAGGATTACGTATCGGATTTTAACGAATTCATTGAAAAGATAGTTAGGCCGGAAAGTGTTACGGAGCGTTTAATCCTGTTTGCACATTCAATGGGCGGAGGAATTGGTGCATTATATTTGGAGCAATACCCAGATGTGTTTAAAAGAGCTATTCTTTCATCACCTATGATAGAGCTTTCTACTGGTGATACCAGCAAAATAGTTGTAAAGATGTTGGCGTTGCTATCTTATATACCATTCTTAAAAAAGAGATATTTGCCAGGGTATCATGATTATGATCACACTTTCAAATATCCTAGATGCTCGGCTTTATCAAAGGCAAGATACACATTCCAATATGAGGAACGTGAAAGAGAAAAGCATTATCGTACAAACGGATGCACCTTTGGCTGGTCCAGGGAGGCATTTAATGTTTCTAAAAAAATTCTAAAAAACGCAAGCCTAGTAAAAATTCCTGTTATAATAATGCAAGCAGCGATGGATACTCTGGTAATGCCAGAAGCTCAAAACGAATTTTCAAAGCGGGCACAGAACTGTCAGCTTAAAAGATTCGAAGGCAGCAAGCATGAAATATTCAATGCTACAGATGACATTATCATTGAGTATTACAACGAAGTGTTTAGTTTTATGCAGGGTTTAGAATAGGAGTTAGTAATGTCAGATAAAGATTTTAGAGAATTTGACCCAGATGAGAAATCTACTACAGATATCTCAGACGAGGTTATAGAGGAAGTTACAGGTCAGGAAGTAAAAAAGGATAAAGCAGACCACGAAGATAAGCCAACAGAGTTTTGCTATATCTGCCACAGACCAGACAATATCACAGGTCCATTAATTAAAATGGCTCCAGGAATGAGTGTATGCCGCGAGTGCATGCAGCACACTTTCGATTCCATGGGAGGATTTGGTTTCGGTGGAGGCGACAATTCAAAGAGCAATGTTGATATGAACAAGATTCCAAACATCAGCTTTTTGAATCTTGGAAGTCTCTTCGGCGAAGGACCAAAGGTAAAGAATGCTCACGGTGCTTCAACTCAAAAGGAAGAAGATAGACCAGCACCAGCAATTGACATCAACAACATCATCCCTCCTCACAAAATCAAGGCTATGCTTGATGAGTATGTGGTTGGACAGGATTATGCTAAAAAGGTTATGTCTGTTGCTGTTTACAATCATTATAAGCGTGTGGCTACTGGCACAATGGATGATATTGAAATCGAAAAGTCAAACATGCTTATGCTTGGACCTACAGGTTCAGGAAAGACTTATCTTGTTCGCACATTAGCTCGTCTTTTGGATGTGCCTCTTGCTATCACAGACGCCACATCTCTTACAGAAGCAGGCTATATTGGCGATGACATCGAATCAGTAGTCAGCAAGCTTCTTGCAGCAGCTGGAAACGATGTTGAGCGTTGTCAGCAGGGTATCATATTCATCGATGAGATTGATAAGCTTGCAAAAAAGAAAAATGCAAATCAGCGTGATGTAAGTGGCGAATCTGTACAGCAGGGTATGCTTAAGCTTCTTGAAGGTGCGGACGTTGAAGTACCTATCGGAGCTTCCAGCAAGAACGCTATGGTGCCTACCACTACAATCAACACACGCAATATTCTATTTATTTGCGGTGGCGCTTTCCCAGCTATGGATGAGATTATTAAGGCTCGTCTTAATAAGCATTCATCTATGGGATTTATGGCAGATCTTAAGGATAAATATGACGACGATAAAAACATCCTTCAGAAGGTTACAGTGGAGGATTTAAGAGAGTTTGGTATGATTCCGGAATTCATCGGACGTCTTCCAATTGTATTTGCTACAGAAACGCTTGATGAGGATATGCTTGTTCGTATTCTCAAGGAGCCAAAGAATGCAATTATCAAGCAGTACCAGAAGCTTCTTGAGCTTGATGAGGTTAAGCTTGATTTCGAGGATGGGGCGCTTCATGCTATTGCTAGAAAGGCTCTTGATAAAAAGCTTGGAGCCAGAGGTCTTCGCTCTATCATAGAGGAATTTATGCTGGATATTATGTATGAAATTCCTAAGGATGATAATATTGGTCAGGTAATCATCACTGAGGATTATATAGAGAAAAAAGGTGGTCCTAGAATCCTTGTTAGGACAACTGGTATGATACCTGAAAAAGCAGCTGCTAATTAATGACTTACTGTTATGTAACTCCAGTATTAAGAGGCATTAACAGGCATTAAGTAACGAAAATAAAAATTTGTTCAAAATATTCGGACATTTTCTTTACTTTGAATAAGTGTTCTGTTAAACTAAGTTTAGTCAAGCAAAGCTTGGCAAGTAATATATTGGAGGTACTTTAGCATGAGCAAAGGTACAGTTAAGTGGTTCAACAATTCAAAGGGCTACGGATTTATCTCAGACGAAGCTGGAAACGATGTATTCGTTCACTTCAGCGGCATCAACTCAGAGGGATTCAAGACTCTCGAAGAAGGTGCTACAGTTGAGTATGAAGTAACTGATGGGGCAAAGGGACCACAGGCTGTTAACGTAACAGTTGTACGTTAATCAATTTTTTATTCATTAATCTATTTTTCGGATACCTTTGGTTATGTTATGAAAAACAAGCTTTAAGGCAATACAAAAAAGATTAAGGGGAGAGGCAGTGTAAGAAATTACGCTGCCTTGTTTTTTTAGGAGAAAGTTTGAAAAGATTTATACACACTATTGTTAATTTAATAGCTGCACTGTTGATAATGACAGGCTTGTTCATGGCAGTTTGTTTATTTCTCAGTTTTACAAAAGAGGACTTTGATTTAGAGGGGCTGACTAGCGTTAGAAGTGTTGATGATTTAGTTGACTGGTACAAGGGGGAATCCATGGAGGCAATGATTGGGGAACCAGTCATTGTAGAGTCTGTATCATATGACAGATACGTATACCAGACCCTTTCAGAGGAGGAGAAAGAAACCTACGATCAGATATATGACTGCATTATTAACTATAAGGACAAGATTACCCTTTCTACCAAGGATAAAGATGTGCTTGCCAAGGCCTATGAAGGGGTAATGGCAGATTACGGTAACTTGTTCTGGGTAAGTGGTTACCAATACAATACATATGCATCTGGTAGTAATATCCTGGGACTTGAATTTGAACCTAAATACACCATGAATCAGGAGCAAAGGGATATTTACCAGGTCAAGATTGATTCGGTGGTTGCTGATTGGTTGTATGGCATAAATCCAGAGGCAAGTGATTTTGATAAGGCACTTTATGTATTTGAAACCTTAATAGAAAAGGTTGATTATGATGCAGACAGTGAGGAGAATCAAAACATCCTAAGCGTATTTTTATATCAGTCTACAGTGTGCCAAGGATATGCAGATGCGGCGTGGTATCTACTGGATCAGCTGGGTATAAAGAGCACTATAGTTACAGGAACAGCCAATAACGAAAGCCATGCATGGAATTTGGTGTACTTAGACGATGCTTATTACTACATGGATGTTACATGGGGAAATAGCAAATATCTGGATGACAACAACGACACAACAAAAAGAATCAACTACGCATACCTTGCTATGACGACAGAGGAAATCAGCCAAAATCACGTTATAACATCATCATTTGAGGTTCCAGAATGTCTTTCTAATGCAGACAATTATTTTGTGAAAAAGGGCCTCTATTATGACTGGTTTGGCGTAGATTCTATTGGTAATCGATTAGCAGAATCATACAATGCCGGAGATGAAGAGATATCATTAAAGTTTAGTAATTCCGATTTATACACAAGAGTGCAGACCTACTTCTTTGATGAGAAGCACATTTCCGACTATATACAGGAGCTACAGTCCGTTTACTATCTATTGGACGAAAACTCAAATGTAATAACTATAAAATGGAGATAATATACATGTGGTTTTAAAAACTACATGATGAATTAATAAAAACTATTTACGTGGAACAATAGGGGTGCTATAATAAGTACCACGGAGGAATTGTATACCATGTATAGAGTTATTATTGATAGTTGTGGAGAGTTAACAAAAGAAATGCAGGAGGATGGACATTTTGTTAACGTCCCTCTCACTCTGGAGGTAGGAGAACAGCAAATCATCGATGATGAGACTTTTGATCAGGCATCATTTTTAAAGGCTGTTGCAGAATGCAGCACATCTCCTAAATCAGCTTGCCCTTCACCAAATGCCTATATGGTAGAGATGGAGTGCGATGCAGAGCGAATCTACATTGTTACACTTTCAGCACAATTATCTGGTTCATATAATAGTGCATGCCTCGCAAAGGATTTATATGAAGAGGACGATGAGTCAAAGCAGATATATGTTTTTGATTCAAAGTCAGCATCCATTGGTGAAACACTTATCGGTCTTAAGATTGCCGAGTGCGAAAACAAGGGTATGTCCTTTGAAGAGGTAGTAAAAACAGTTGAAGAATACATTGCAGGTCAGCACACATTCTTCGTTCTTGAGACACTTGAAACACTCAGGAAGGCAGGTCGTCTTTCTAATCTAAAGGCAGCTATTGCCGGCACATTAAATATCAAGCCTGTTATGGGCTCTACTGACGAGGGCAGCATTCAGCAGCTTGGTCAGGCAAGAGGCATGGTAAAGGCTTTGGATAAAATGGGCCAGTGTCTTGTAGATGTTACAGAAAACTGCGAGGAGAAGATTCTTGCAATATCTCATTGCAACTGTTTAGAGCGTGCTTTATCATTAAAGGAAAAAATGGAGTCTATGGCTAAGTTCAAGGAAATCTTCATTGTTGATACACGCGGCGTCAGCAGCATGTATGCCAATGACGGAGGCTTGATAATGGTCATTTAAGTGCAATGACATACGAAGAAATAGTTTTTACAATTGATAATAAACGCCGATTTGGCAAAGCATGTGGAAGAGATGTAACGAAGGAGCTTATGAAAGCTCTGGACTATCCTGAGAAGGATTTACATATCATTCACATTGCTGGAACCAACGGTAAGGGTTCAGTAGCAGCTTTTGTGAGTAGTATCTTACAGGCTGCTTCTTTTACATCTAAGGAGCATTTTAAGGTAGGTCTTTTCACATCGCCTCATCTTATTGAGTACACAGAGCGTATTCAAATCGATGGAAAGCAAATATCCAGAGAAGATGTGACTAGGTTGGGAGAACGCTTACTATCACTAGAGTTGAATCTAGAACCAACTATGTTTGACTATTGGTTAGCAATGGCGATGCTCTATTTTAAAGAGCAAAATGTTAAATATGTGGTACTTGAAACAGGTCTTGGTGGAGCGAAAGATTCAACCAATGGATTGAGTGTGAAGCCAGAGGTTTGTGCAATCACTTCTATCGGTTTGGAGCATACACAGTACCTGGGAAATACTCTTGGAGAGATTGCTGGGGAAAAGGCTGGCATCATTAAAGCAGGAGTGCCTGTGGTTATAGGGGAAATGCCTGAAGAGGCCAGTGAAGTTATAATAAAAAAGTGTAAAGAACTTGGATGCCAGTATACTTTGGCAGGTGAAGTTTCTAAGGATAAAAAGTTAGGTTTATTTGGAAATTATCAGAGAAAAAATGCCTCGGTAGCCGTAGAGACTGTAAAATATCTTGGTGATTGCATTAATAATCAGAACATTGATTCAGGACTTGCAAAAGCAGTTTGGCCGGGAAGGATGCAAATCATATCTGAACATCCTTTTATAATGGTGGACGGCGCCCACAATCCATCTGGAGTACAGGCATTGTATGATAGTTTGTATGCAGAATTTCCAAAGGAAAAAATATCATTTATAATGGCAGTAATGGCAGACAAGGATTATTTGTCTATGGCAAAAATTATGGAGCCAATTGCCCAAAGAATTTATACAGTTACGGTTGAGTCAGACAGAGCATTACAAGCCAAGGAATTGGCAGATGCTATAGGAAAGCTTGGTATAGATGCAAAATCCTGTGATTCCTATCAGGATGCCTTAAATCAGGCACTCTTGCAGGATGAAAAGATTGTTGCATTTGGTTCATTGTATTTTATAGGTGAAGTGCTTGGCATGAAAGGATGAGAATATGTTTAGAACTAGACAAGAGGCTTTACAGCAGCTTGGATTGGCTCCAAACGCTACAGAGGCTCAGATAAAAAATGCATATAAGGATTTGGTTAAGAGATTCCATCCGGATGCCACTGGAAGCTCAGATGCAACTGCCTACAACAAAATCGTAGAGGCATACAAGTACCTTCAGGCGGACAATGATGGCAAGGCTCTTGTTCACAGCAAAGTCCTTGGCAAGACAAGCAAACGCTCAACAGCTAGCAATGCAGACTATACTGCTTTCCAAAGGAAAGCTGCTAAGCAAAAGCAGCGCAAGGCAGAGGAATTTGAGCAAAAACAAAAGGATTATTCTGCCAAGATAAAGAAACAGGATGAAGATTATAAACGTGCAATGGATGCCATAGATGCTATCCGCATTGCACGAGCAATACAGTCCATGGTATGGGCTAATGGTTTAGAAAAAGATGAAGGAAGTAATAAAGAATAAAAAAGAAAATATATTTTGGTCGGTAGTTGTAGTTGCATTACCAACTATGCTTGAGCAGATTTTATCTGTCTTAATGCAGTATGTGGATACTGCCATGGTAGGCCGTCTTGGGGCCAATGCCACTGCAGCTGTATCTACCTCTACCACAATCACCTGGCTAGTAGGTAGCATGCCATATGCTTTTGGTGTTGCTGCCATGACTCTTATTGCCCAGGCAATTGGAGCAGGAGAAGAGCACAAGATAAAGCTTGTAGCTAAGCGAAGCTTAGTATTTGCACTGGGGGTAGGTACTGTTTTAGAGGTTATCTGTTTGGCATTATCTCCATTTGTTGCCACTTGGATGGGCGCAGAGGAAGCTATCAGGCCTGCCGCTACAAGATACTTTTTCTGGATATCTGTACCAGTAATTTTAAAGTCAGTGCAGTATATTTTGGCCTCTGCAATCAGAGCAACAAAAGATACAAAGACACCAATGGTTATAAGTATTTCTATTAATGCTGTAAACCTTGTGTTGGATTATATATTCATATACATGTTAGGTCTTGGAGTAGATGGAGCTGCATATGCTACCTGTATATCAGCAGCCTTAGGTGGAATTCTTACATTGATTGTATTCTTCAAGAATCCATTGTTGTCATTTAAGGGAAATCTTTTTGAGAAAGACCAAGAAATTACACAAAAGATGTGGAAGCTGTCACTTCCAATTCTGCTGATAAACGTTGCATCTACATCAGGCTATGTAGTTTTTGCAGGTTTGGTATCACATATGGGTACAATCATTTTTGCAGCTCACAGCATTGCTGTTGGAGCAGAGGAGCTGTTCTACATAGGTGGATATGGATTTAAATCTGCAGCAAATACAATGGTTGGTATTGCCTATGGCGAGCAGAACCATGAAAAGTATCATGCTGTTTGTGTAAGTAGTATAGTTTGTACACTTGCAGTTATGACGCTGAGTGGTATTTTGTTATTCATTTTTGCTGAAACTTTGATGGGATTTTTCACAACAGATGCCAGCGTTATTGCACTGGGGGCCACAGTTCTTAAGATGGTGGCATTTAGTGAACCTTTTTATGGAATGTATGTTATATCAGAAGGTATTTATTATGGTCTTGGTAAAACCAAGTATCCATTTGTAATTGAATTCGGTGGTATGTGGCTTGTAAGAATACTTGCCACATACCTTGGAATTCATTTCTTCAACCAGGGACTGGTTTATGTTTGGACTTGTATGATTGCTGACAATGTAATCAAGGCAACCTTGCTTACACTGCCGCTCCCTCGCCTTTGGAAACAGGTCGATCATTTCTCTGAATAGTTGTCACCTTGAGTTCTTCTGGAGGTAATTCTACCTGGAAGAATCGAACATTTTCAGTGAGTGCTTCAGCAATAGCCTGAAGTTCGTTTGCCTGTTCTACAACAGCTGTCATTGATTCATCAAGCTGTGATAGAGATGCACTGGTTTCTTCAGTAGATGCAGCATTCTCCTGTGAAATAGAAGACAGAGAATCTACAGACTGAAGAATATTCTGTTTACCAGTGTCCACATTCTTTACAAGGTCAACAATCTGATTATTACCAGCTTCGGTTTCCTGAAGCAGGTTAAGCATTTCGTCAAATGATACGCTCATTTCTTCAAGAGCAGCAGCCTCAGTTGTGGTTGCTGCTTTTATTTCTTCAGCAAGCTGTTTATTATTCTCAGAATAGTGTGTGATTGTTGATAACATGCCTGTTATTTCCCCTGCAAGTGTATTTGTTTCCTCTGCAAGGTTTTTGATGTTATCTGCAACAACGGCAAATCCACGGCCGGCTTCTCCTGCTCGTGCAGCTTCGATAGAAGCGTTGAGGGCAAGAAGATTTGTCTGGCTTGAAATATTGATGATGCCTTCTGCGGCAGCAGAAATCTGAGATACAACATTTGCTGTCTCTCCCACTGAATCAGAAACCTCGCCAGCAACTGTATCTGTGTTTTGATCCTGAATTTTTATCTGTTCAAGCATCTCTTTTAACTTAGAAGATTTATCATATACCATCTGGCCGTTTTCAAGGTTGTTGTTGGCTGATTCAAGAACCTTATCAACAGCTTCACCAATTTCCATTGTGATAGCAGAAGCATTGCTAACATCCTGTGCCATAGCGGTAGCACTTTCGGCAATATCATAAACAGCTGAATTGATGTTGTTTGTTGTTTGCTGAGATGCAGAAAGGTTGTCCTTTGCAATTTCTGCCTTTGTATTGACGTCCTGAGCGTGGCTGATTACCTTTACAAGAGCGTTTCTCAAATCGTGACGCATTGACTCAAGTGAGTTGCCAATGGCGTTAAAATCACGGATAAATGAGTTAGGACGTATCTTTGTGACGAAATCTCCGCCAGAGATTATGTCAACAGAAGCTCGGATATTTTTAAGGTTTTTATTGATAGTCATGATTATAAAAATTGAGAAGAGTAAAAGTATGAGTGAAATCACGACAAATATACCAAGTGTTACAAGGATTGCGATAGTTACATTTGAATGAGTATATTCTCTTTCCTGTTCAGCCCAAATCTCAACAATATCGCTCATTTCTGATAAAGCATTGCGGGCTGCTGAAAAGTGATTAATCCAAGTAATGAAATCACCTTGACCGGTAACAAAGTCATAGTCTTTCTCCCATAGAGCATAGTTTGTGTTGAAATCATCGTAGAGAGTAGACATTGTGTTGCCATTTTCAGATGTTACCTGATTCCATAGATAGTCGTTTGTTTTGGCAAGTTCTACAGCCTCGTTAACGCGCTCGAGAACTTCCGCATTGTTCTCCTCAACCTCATCGAGGTAGCGCTTTGCTGTAGCGTTATCTACGTAACGTTCATATGCATTGTATTGAGTTCCTGCCAATTGTGCCTGGTAAAAATCACGATCCGCATTTGTAAGAAGGTTGCTTATTGAATACAGTGTGTCGAAATAGACCTTCTCATCCTGTAGCATGATTTCGGATTGGCGGTATCCGCTTACAAGATTACTGATTAATAAAGCAACAATAAGGGGAAGCACCATTGAGAGTAATAGTGCATTGAGGCTGAATCCAGCCCTAGACTTTTTTTCCATAATACATTAATTCTCCTTTTCACAATTGTGTACATAATATTCTAGTGAGTAGCTACATTTTACTATGTTTTTCGGCATTTTTGTTGCATTTTATAACCTTTTTTAGAAAATAGGTTATATTAACAAAAATTATGTGAAAAAATTGTTGACATATAACAATAATCATGATAAAGTTCTCTAGGTTTAGGTGATGATATATTTTAACTAGGTTTTATTGAGAGGTGAAATATGGAACTTACAACACTTAATAAAGAGTACAAATTATTACGCGAAGAGAGTAATGAAAAATTTATAAAGATGACTCAGGTTGAACCAGAAATCAACTTAGTAGAAGAGTACTGGATTACATCTGATCACACATTAGGAAATACAAGATGCTATTTCGATTCATATGAGATGAGCATTGAGTATGCATTAGATAGAGTTGATTACAGAATGACTCTTAATGCAGATGGCCAGAAGCCATTTATCATCTTAGTAAATGGCAAGACAATCAACACTAAGGGACAGCTTGAATCATTCCTCAACGGAGACTTCGAAATTAAAGCTGAAAACATTGTGGAGAGCAATGTACGTCGTCTTTATTCCTAACCGTAAGAGTGGTAGGTAAGGTACACACAGTGTAAAATAAAACAGCCTGTAGGCAACAAGCTCTACTATTTCTCAAGCGAGATATTCCATCGAGCGGAGAAATCAGTAGGCTTGTAGCCGTAACAGGCTGTTTTTTATATACAATAATGGCTAGCCTCTATCCAAAGTAGCGCTTGAGGAGACCTTCGAGTGCCTTACCGTGACGAGCTTCGTCGCGAGCCATTTCGTGTACTGTATCGTGGATTGCATCAAGGTTGTTCTTCTTTGCACATTTTGCAAGATCAAACTTACCAGATGTAGCACCGTATTCACAATCTACACGCCAAGCAAGATTCTTCTTTGTAGAATCTGTCATATTAACTTCTAAGTCAGAACCAAGCAATTCTGCAAACTTAGCTGCATGCTCAGCTTCTTCAAAAGCAGCTTTTTCCCAATATAAACCAATTTCAGGATAACCTTCTCTATGAGCTACACGAGCCATGCAAAGGTACATACCAACTTCTGAGCACTCGCCTTCAAAGTTAGACTTGAGCTGCTCGAAAATATATTTCTTATCTTCATCAGAAATCTCAGGATTATTTTTTACTGTAGAAGCATATACGCCAAATTCGTGCTCAGCAGCAAGTGTAAGCTCGCCTTCAACCTTCTTAAACTTATCGCTCTTTGCATGGCAGATAGGGCACTCCTCTGGTGGATTCTCTCCTTCATAAACATAACCGCATACAGAACAAACATATTTTGCCATAATTAGACTCCTTTCACATTAACCATTGTTATTTTGTTTCATTATTAATTACACAGTCCTTGCAAACACCAGTAAACAGTAGTGATGCTTGTTCCACTGTGCCAATTCCAGCGCTAGATGCAGCAAGAATTTGTTCTACACTAGGAGTAACATCTACATCCATCAGTCTGTGGCAGCATCTACAGAAGTAGTGGCTGTGAGCTGAAGTATCAGCATCAAAGTGGTCGGTTCCATCGCCAGTCGAAATCTTTCGTACCTCTCCTAATTCTACAAGAAGAGTGAGATTTCTATAAACCGTACCAAGACTGATTTTTGGATTTTCCTCCCTAACATGCTGATAAATAACATCTGCTGTAGGGTGTTCCTTGGTAGACATTAAATATTCTTTTATGGATTCTCTTTGTTTACTATAATTCATAAAATGAACCTGCCTTTTAAAACCAGATTGGCAAAATCAATAATGATTATCTATATAATATCATGTAAGTGTGAAAAGTCAATATAAAAATAGTAATAATTACTATTTTATAAAGCTAATCATAGTTAGTCTAAAAAAATCCCTTGTAGTTTCACTGTTTTTTCGTAATTGGGTGCTATGATAATCGAAACGAGTATAAATATACATCATAAATATTGAGGGGTAAAAGCATGAATAGGAAAGGTAAACTAATTGGTAGGGTAGTTGCAATTTCTATAATTGCGGCAGGTATAGGATGTATTCTTCTTTCTATCATAGGTATTACAGAAATACGCACCACATATTTGGATATGACAGAAGAGGAACTACATACAGCTGTTACAATTGCAGATAGCGAATTTACAAAAATGTGGGACGGAGATTGGAGTTGGGATGGTACGGATGGTACAACTATCATGAAGGGCGAGGAGCCTGTTTATGAAGAGTATCTAGCTACAATGGAGGAATTAAAAGCTCAGACTAATCTTGATTACACTGTATTTTATGGAGACACTAGAGTAATAACCACTATTAAAAAAGAGGGCACAGATGAGTACTTTACAAATACTCAAGCATCGCAGGAGATGGTAGATCAGGTTATAAAAGGTGGAAAAGCTCTTTATAAACCTAATGTTACAATTCAAGGAACTAACTATTATGTTTACTATTCACCATTAGCAAATGACGATGGAACAATAGTAGGTATGATGTTTGTAGGTCGTGATGCATCTTCTATAAATGCAACTATCTATAGAGTTTCAGGAATCGTAGTTCTTGTAAACATAGTTGTCTGCATCACATTATTAGTTGTAGGAATAACATCCTCAAAGAAGGGCACAAAGGCAATGAATATGATTGCTGATTCTATTATAGCGGTAGAGGAAGGCAATCTTACAGAGGAGGTTCCTGAAGTTCTTATTAAACGAGGAGATGAGCTTGGAACCATTGCAGAAAGCATCAGCAATTTGCGGAACAAGCTTCTTGATATTATTGGAACTAGCGTAAGACTTTCTGGTGAAGTTACATCATCGGGAGATGATTTAGCTAATTCAGCGGAGGATGCTTCAAATGCATCTAACTTGGTAACATCAGCAGTCAATGATATTTCTACAGGTGCTGTTAGTCAGGCTGAAAGTGTACAAAGCTCAGCAGAGAATGTTAGCGAAATCGGTGTCGATATTGAAACAATCACAGAGAATGTAACTACACTTAATACAAATACAGATGATATGAAGGATGCATGCTCTAGCTCTATGAAAGCTCTTGATGTTTTGGTTATGCAGAATTCAAATGTTATGGATTCAATGAAGGTAATTGATGAGCAGATTAGAAACACCAACGCATCTGTACAAAATATAGCAGAATCTTCTAAGTTAATTACAGATATTGCATCTCAAACTAATTTGCTGGCTCTTAACGCTTCCATTGAGGCCGCTCGTGCAGGAGAGTCTGGAAAAGGATTTGCTGTTGTTGCAGATGAAATTGGAAAGCTTGCATCTCAGTCAGCTGAGACAGCAGAGCAGATTAATGCAATTATAGGTGAGCTTACAACTGAATCTCAGAATTCAATTGCTACTATCGAGCGAATGAATACAGATTTGGCTCAACAGTCTGATCAGTTGGATGAGACAAAACAGAATATGGAGAAGATGCAGGAAGGTGTTGAAAGCGTATCAATCAATGCAAAGGAGATTTCTTCTAGAATTGATAATCTGGATGCTGCAAAGGCTAACCTGGTAGAAATTATTGAGAACCTTTCAGCTATTTCGGAACAGAATGCAGCTTCTTCAACTGAGACGAAAAATTCTATGGATAATCTTAATGAAACATTTGAGGTTATTACAAATGCTTCTGAGTCCCTCAAGGATTTAGCTAAGCAATTATATGAAAAGATTAGTTACTTCTCAATAGATTAAAAAAATAATCCCGAATCCAAATGGATTCGGGATTTCTTTATGCTTTAAGTGTAATATATCCTACGTTTTTTAGATTGTTCATGTATACGCTAAGTCGTTCATAAAGTGGCTCAGCTTCTTCTCCGTATTTTTCTTTGACAAGCTGTCCAATTTCGTAAACAGATTTCTTGCCATCAATACAAGTGAATATGTAGCTACCCATTCCTTCAAGATGAATGTGGGAGATAGCTGGCTTGTGGAAAAACTTTTGAGCAATACGATTTGTTATGCCTGTGTTTTCCATATCAACAATAACTTCGCCTGATTCATCTGTGGTCCAGGTAAGTCCATTTTTAATTTCAAATACATAATCTAAAAAGTTGTCTGATTTATTATTTCTCATTTTTCTTTCCATTAGCAGCATACCAAACTGCAGCAACTACAAGAGCTAAAAGGATGAATGCCTGAACGTTACCTGATGGGATAACGCTTGAAAGGTTCATCTTGTCGAGAAGGCCTACTACAGCGAAGATAGCAAGTAATACACCTACGATACCTTCACCAGCGATAAGTCCTGAACAGAAGAGGATACCCTTTCCGCTTTCGTCCTTCTCTGCACCATACTTCTTGTCTGCGAAAAGTCTTACAAGACCACCGAGCATGATTGTAGCTGAAAGCTCAAGTGGAAGGTAAAGACCGATAGCAACTGGAAGTGCACCAATTCCAAGAATTTCAATAGCGATTGAGATGAAAGCACCGATAAAGATAAGTGCCCATGGAAGGTTTCCATTCATAACACCTTCGATAATCATCTTCATCATTGTAGCCTGTGGAGCCGCAAGAGCATCTGTACCGAAGCCATAAGCAGAGTTAAGAAGAATCATAACACCACCGATTGCAAGAGCTGCTGCGATAGTACCCATGATTTCACCGTACTGCTGCTTCTTAGGTGTAGCACCAAGAATGTAACCTGTCTTAAGATCCTGTGAAGTATCACCAGCCATACAAGCTGCGATACAGATGATAGAACCGATTGCGATAGCACCCTGCATACCGTGAGCACCTGTATCACCAGCAACCTTTAAGCAGATTGTAGCGATAAGGATAGTAGCAATTGTCATACCTGAAACAGGGTTGTTTGAGCTACCTACAAGACCAACCATACGTGAAGAAACGGCACTGAAGAAGAAACCGAATACTACGATGATAATAGCACCAAGTAATGAAACTGGTACAGCAGGTACAAGCCAGATAGCAAGGATAAGTACTACGATAGCACCAAGTACAAATCTTATGTCCATATCAAGAGCAGTTCTCTCGTTTGTAGTAGTACCAGCATTCTTGATGCTCTTGATAGAATCCATAAATGTCTTAACGATAAGTGGAAGTGTCTTGATAAGGCTGATGATACCAGCAGAAGCAACGGCACCTGCACCAATGTATTTAATGTAGCTTGCCCAGATAGCTGAAGCGCCGCCAGTAGCATAAAGCTCTGCAACAGAAACGCTAGCTGGGTACATAACGATGTCACCACCAAATGTAACGATGGCTGGAATAAGAACGAACCATCCGATTACACCACCGGCGAACATGTAAGCTGAAATACGAGGACCGCAGATATAACCAACTGAAACAAGAGCTGGATAAACTTCTGCAGAAAGCTCTGTCTTTAAAGCATCAAGCTTGATAGTAACAACACCCTGGATAGCACAGAATCCATCTACAAGGAGCTTTACCACAGCACCGATTCCCATACCAATGAAAACGGACTTAGCAGATGAGCCACCCTCTTCTCCTGCAAGAAGAACCTCTGCACAAGCAGTTCCTTCTGGATAAGGGAGAACACCATGCTCCTGAACGATAAGTGCGCTACGAAGTGGAACCATGAAGAATACTCCAAGTAAACCACCGAATAACGCGATTACAGTGATTGTAACAAGTGAAGGTGTTTCCATAACGCCTTCCTTTGCCCAAAGGAAAAGTGCAGGCATTGTAAAGATTGCACCTGCAGCAAGAGACTCACCGGCTGAACCGATAGTCTGTACCATGTTACTTTCAAGGATTGAGTCCTTCTTTAAGATAACACGGATAACTGCCATAGAAATAACAGCTGCTGGGATAGAAGCGGATACTGTCATACCAACTCTAAGTCCCAAGTAAGCGTTCGCTGCACCGAAGATAACAGCAAGAAGAAGACCCATAATAATAGAAGTAGGAGTCATCTCTGGAGTTACTTTGTCTGCAGGAACGTAAGGTTTGAATTCCTGATTCATAATATTTTATCTCCTTTAATAACAACAGTTTTTACATTATATATTCACTTTAAAGTGAATGCAAATTGATGTATTAAAGTGTTAAAGTGCTAAAGTGCAACCGGTAAACCTTTTATCTTAAACGTTTTAGCAAGAAAAGTTCACAAATTGTTCACAAAATGCCCGTAGACAAAATAAAGTTGCGAGACTATTATATAGAAGTTCGCTATATAGACGAGAAATTTATAGACGGGGAGGCATGAGAAAATGGCTATTGGTGAAATTATTACTTGCACAAGTCCTGAAGATTTGTACAGAAGAGCAGAGGACTTACTTCAAAAAGGAGTTAAAACAGTATTCGTTGCACGTAACACCTTAAAGGTTGTCAGCGTTACTACAAAATAGATCCGAAATGCCTGGACCGATGGAATTATCCATCGGTCTTTTTTTGTTTTGGGATTGTTGTAATTCTACACTTTAACTTGCTAAAGTAATATGATAGAATGAATCACATGATAAGTTTTGGGTAAAGGAGAAGAGATATATGAAAAAGAAAGTCTTATCTATGATGTTAAGTATGGTTATGGCTACTGCAATGCTAGTTGGTTGTGGTGCATCTTCAGATAATAATGAGACTATCAAAGAAGAGGAAACTGCAGCCGGAGCTGAGGGGCAGGTTTATAAGGTTGGTATTGTTCAGTATGTAGACGATGCTTCTTTAAATCAGATTGTAGCCAACCTTGAGTCACAGCTTGATTTGCTTGCCAAGGAAAACGGATGCACATTTGAGTACGAAGACTACTATTATAATGGCAATGCAGATTCAACCACAATCAACCAGATTGTTACTGAGCTTATCAATGACGAGGTTGATGTGATTGTACCAATCGCTACTCCTACAGCAATGATTTGCCAGGCAGCAACAGAGGATAATCAGATTCCAGTGGTATTTGCAGCTGTATCAGATCCAGAGGCAGCAGGCCTTGTAGAGAGCAATGACGCACCAGGTGCAAATGTTACAGGTACATCAGACGCATTAAACACAGAAGCAGTTCTAGACTTAATGCTTGCACAGAATAGAGACTTGAATAAAGTAGGTTTACTTTATGATAAGGGGCAGGATTCATCAGCAGGACCAATCAAGGATGCAAAGAAGTACCTTGAGGCTGCTGGTATTGAATATGTTGAAAAGACAGGAAACACTAATGATGAAGTTATGCTTGCTGCAGATGCACTTGTTGCAGAAGGTGTAGAAGCTGTTTTCACACCAACTGACAACACTATCATGACAGCAGAGCTTGGAATCTATGAGAAGTTTATTGAAGCTGGAATCCCACATTACTGTGGTGCTGATTCATTCGCTCTTAATGGTGCTTACCTTGGCTATGGTGTAAACTATGCGACACTTGGACAGGAGACTGCAAACATGGTTGCAGAAATTCTTGTAGAGGGTAAAGATCCAGCAACACTTCCAGTTAAGACTCTTGATAATGGAACAGCTACTGTTAACACTGAAACAGCAGCAGCTCTTAATCTAGATTATGATAAGCTTCGCGATATGTGCGATGGATTAGTTGAAGTGCAGACAGCGGAGGAATTTGATTAATGTCTAGTATTTTTACAGTGTCGATTTTTCAAAGTGCTTTAGAACTAGGGTGTATATACGCCCTAGTTGCTTTGGCACTTTTTATTTCTTTTACAATACTTAATATTGCAGATTTGACAACAGATGGATGTTTCACATTAGGCTGTGCGGTTGGTGCCATGGTCACTTTAGCTGGACATCCATTTCTTGCACTATTTGCTGCCATGGTGGCAGGTGCAATGGCGGGTTTTGTTACAGCATTTTTGCAGACAAAGCTTGGAGTAGAATCAATTCTTGCTGGTATCATTGTCAATACCGGCTTATACACAATAAATATTGCTGTTATGGGATTTTCCTCTATAGCAAACCTCTTTGGATGCGATACTTTATTTTCCATAGGAAAGGATACTCTTGGTAGCACCTTTATTGGAGACTGGTATAAGGTCATTTTGGTGGCCCTTATTGTGGCAGTGATATCTTCTATTTTATGGTGGTTTTTAGGTACCACTTTAGGTATGTCGATTCGTGCCACAGGTGACAATGCAGATATGGTCAAATCTTCATCTATCAATCCTACATTTACAATCACAGTTGGACTTTGTCTTGCAAACTCACTTACTGGCCTTTCTGGAGCATTGATTGCTCAGTATCAAAAGTCAGCAGACATTAATATTGGAACAGGAATGGTGACAATAGCCCTTGCTTCACTTATCATTGGTCAAACTTTGATTGGAAATAAGGGAAGTATGCTTCGTAGAATTTTAGGTACTATTTTAGGATCTGTGCTTTATCGTTTTATTGTTGCAATAGCGCTCCGTCTTTCTGTACCAGCAGAGGCATTAAAGCTTGTATCAGCACTTATTGTTGCTATTGCTATTGCGGCTCCTTATGTAAGGAAAAAGGTTGCCCTTAAAAAGAGAGAGTTTGCAAACTATAGAGGAAGTGCTAGGGGGGAGGTAAAGTAATGCTAAAAATTGATAATATCTCTAAAACCTTCAACCCTGGTACAGTTAATGAAAAGGCTGCACTCACAAATCTTTCTTTAGAGCTGAAAGATGGAGATTTTGCTACAATCGTTGGTTCAAACGGAGCAGGTAAATCAACAATGTTTAATGCCATTGCCGGCACATTTATTGTTGATGAAGGCAATATCTATTTGGACGATGAGGATATCACTTTCAAAAAGGAATATATGCGAAGCAGAGTCATCGGCCATCTTTTCCAGGACCCTTTAAAGGGAACTGCTCCAAATATGACCATCGAAGAAAACATGGCTTTGGCATATCTTCGTGCTTCTCATTCTTCAGGAAAACTCTTTTCTCGTATCAGTGCAAAAGATAAATCTCGATTTAGAGAACAATTATCCTTGCTTGGAATGGGACTAGAGGATAGAATGAAACAGCCGGTTGGTTTGCTTTCAGGTGGACAAAGACAAGCTCTTACACTTTTAATGGCTACATTTGTTACTCCAAAGCTATTGCTATTAGATGAGCACACCGCGGCCCTTGACCCAGCCACAGCAGAAAAGGTTTTGGACCTTACAAAATCTATTGTTAAGGAACAGGGAATAACTTGTCTGATGGTTACTCACAACATGCATCAGGCACTTGAGGTTGGAAATCGTACCCTGATGATGAATGCAGGACACATTGTCTTTGACACCTCTGGAGAGGAACGTTCAAAGCTTACAGTTGCAGACCTTTTGGAGAAGTTCAAAACTGGAGCTGGGGAAGAATTAGACAATGATAGGGTTTTACTTTCATAACTTTTATGCAAGTTACCACTTTAAATCACTAAAGTATTTTAGTATTATATTATAACCGAGCTATATCTATATAAAACAGGAAGAGGAAATAATAATGAAAAAGGTAGTTAAATTTGGCGGAAGTTCATTAGCTGATGCAGGTCAGTTTAAGAAGGTTGGGGACATCATCCGCGCAGACGAAAACAGGGTATTTGTAGTTCCATCTGCACCAGGAAAGAGAAACAGCAAGGATACAAAAGTTACAGATATGCTTATTGCTACTTATGAAGCAGCAAAGGCAGGCAAGGATGTTACAGAAAACCTTGCAGCAATTAAGGCGAGATACGATGAAATCATTACAGGTCTGGACTTAAAAGGCTTTTCTCTTGATGAGGATTTCAAAAAGATTGCCGCTGATATTAAAGAAGACCTTTCATTAGACTATTTAGCAAGCCGTGGAGAGTTCCTTAACGGCAAGATTATGGCAGAATATTTAGGCTATGATTTCATCGATGCAAAGGATGTTATTTTCTTCAACGAAGAAGGACAGCTTAACGCATATAAAACAGAAAAGACAATGTCAAAGGCCCTTGAGGAACATCCACATGCTGTTATTCCAGGCTTCTACGGATGCGGTAAAGATGGCAAAGTTAAGACTTTCTCACGCGGTGGTTCTGATGTTACTGGCTCAATCGTTGCAGGTGCTGCAAAGGTTGATGTATATGAGAACTGGACTGATGTTTCAGGTTTCTTGATTTGCGACCCTCGTATTGTAAAGAATCCAGTTGCAATGCAGACAATCACATATCGTGAGCTTCGCGAGCTTTCATACATGGGTGCTTCAGTTCTCCATGAAGATGCTATTTTCCCAGTTCGCTCAGCAGGTATTCCTATCAATATCAAGAACACAAACAAGCCAGATGACGAAGGTACATGGATTGTAGAAAGCACTGGACAGCGCAATGAATATGTCATCACAGGTATTGCTGGTAAGAAGGGCTTCTGTACAGTTCTTATTACTAAGTCACTTATGAACTCTGAGGTAGGTTTCTGTAGAAAGGCTCTTCAGGCGTTTGAGGACAATGGAATTTGTATCGAGCATATGCCTTCAGGTATCGATACTATGACTGTAGTTGTTCACGAGGATGAGTTCATCAATAAGGAGCAGGCTGTTGTTTCAGCTATTCACAGAAACTGTTCACCAGATTCAATCGAAATCGAATCCGACCTTGCACTTATCGCAGTTGTAGGTCGTGGTATGAAAAACACTCGTGGTACTGCCGGCAGAATCTTTGCAGCACTTAGCCATGCTCATGTAAATGTTCGCATGATTGATCAGGGTTCTTCAGAGCTTAATATCATAATTGGTGTGGAAAATGCAGATTTTGAAGCAGCAGTTAAAGCTATCTACGATATTTTTGTAACTACAAAGTTATAATCTGACATATTTTATAAAATCTTATTAATATCAAAAAACTCTATTTTCATTATTGACTAAACAATTAAATTGTCTTATATTCTTGTTATTGGGGATTGAAAAAATCCCCAATAATCAAGATGCGCAACCAATTGCGCAACAACTTAATAATGTTTCAATTTTGGAGCTTTAGTTATTAGGCCGACTAAGGATTCAAAGAATGTAATGGAAAGGGAGGTTCTATTCATGAAAAGAATGGGGAAGGTGACAAAACGAATTGTCACAGTCTGCATTGCTTTTGCTATGTTACTAGGATTACCTGGTGCAAATCTAGCAATGCTATCAGAAAATGGCCTAAACACAGTTCAGGCCGCATCAAAGGTCAGCAGAGAGTCGGTTCACGACGGAGCTATTCTTCACGCATTTTGTTGGAATTTTAATACTATCAAGGAGAATATGGCAGATATTGCAGCTGCAGGATATACAGCTGTCCAAACATCACCTATTAATGATTGCCTGTCTACAGAGCCAGGTCTTACTTTGTATAGTGATTCTGGTAAGTGGTATTACCATTATCAGCCTACTGATTGGGTTATTGGAAACTACCAGCTTGGCACAAGGGATGAGTTTAAGGCTATGTGCGAAACAGCCGATGAATATGGAATCGCTGTAATAGTTGATATTGATCCAAATCATACAACACCTTTATTCTCAGAAATCAGCCAGGATTATCTTGATGCTGTAGGCGCAAGCTACGATGATGTAACTAATCTTTATCACATCAATGGCTCAGATGTAACAAGAAATATTGATTACAGTGATAGAGTGTCAGTTGTTTATGACCCAATGGGCGGTTTGCCAGATGTTGATACAGAAAGTGACGCTTTCCAGGCATATTTCTATCAGTTCTTAGCAGATTGTATTAATTGCGGTGCTGATGGATTCAGAATTGATACTGCAAAGCATATTGCACTTCCAGATGATGGAGTTCCAGAAACTTATGCAGGTCAAGAGGATAGAAATGATTTTTATCCAAATATGAAATCATATATCGATGATTTAGATAATGTAGATTATGATGATTTGTTTGTATATGGAGAAGTTCTTCAGGGCGATACAGACAGACTCGCAGCATATCAGGATATGCTTGGTGGAACTACAGCAAGCAACTATGGTGCTAAAATCAGAAGTGCTGTTTCATCAGGTTCACTTTCTGCAAGCAAACTAGAAAGCTATGGAATTAGCGATGATACAACTACAGGAACAACCTATACAGCCGATTCAGACAAGCTTGTTACCTGGGTTGAATCACACGACAACTACATAAATGACAAATCTTATAACACAGTTGATGACACAGAGGTAATCCTTGGTTGGGCTATAATTGCTTCAAGAGAGGCTGGAACACCACTGTTTTTCAGCCGACCAAATAATAGCTCTGCTGAAAATCCATGGGGAGATAATGTTCTAGGCGCAGCAGGTTCAGATTTATATAAAGATCCTCAGGTTGTTGCAGTTAATAAGTTTAGAACTGCCATGACAGGTGAGGATGAATACCTTAGAAATCCAAATGGAAATAATTCTGTTCTCATGGTTGAGAGAGGCACAAAGGGAGCAGTTATAATCAATGGCTCTGATGAATCATTTGATTTAGAGTCAGAGACAAATCTTGCAGATGGCACTTACGTCAATTCTGTAGAAGGTGAAGATGGTATCTTTACAGTCCAGGATGGCGTGATCTCCGGAAAAATTTCAGCTAAGTCAGTTGTTGTTCTTGATGAAGCAACTGATGGGGAGTATTCCACGCTATTCTTCTTTAACTCAAAACAGTGGTCTACTGTTAGCGCTATTGTTGATGGTAATACTTATGATTGTGATAGCACTGGTGATGGTTGGTGGAAAGTTACCATTCCATCGGAAGAATTCGAAGTAGTATTTACAGATGGAACAAGCAAATCAGATAAGTTTTCAATTACAAGTACTTCAGGAAAATATTTGACTGGAGAAAACAGCAATTGCTACATGACAAAGGCTGAGGCAGAAAAGGCAATTGGCGTTGTAACCACATCAGTGTATTTCTATAACACAGAGGAATGGTCAACAGTTAAAGCCTATGCTTGGCTGGATGGTGGTGCACAGATTTTTGGAGGATGGCCAGGAGCTACAGCTAAAAGTGAGGGAGACTATTGGTGGAGAGTTGATGTCAAGCTTATGAGCGATGATGATTTCTCTATCATATTTAATAACGGCTCTGGCGCACAGACTGTAGATATAAAGATTTCCGATAAGACAAAGACATATATCGCTTTAGATGGTGGTAGCAGTAATGGAAATCTTACAGTAGGTCTTTACAGTTCAAAGGATGAGGCTATGGATGCTACTGGAATTTATCCGGATAAGACTACTGTGTACTTCTATAACACAAAGGGCTGGGAGACAGTTGGAGTTTATACATGGGGTGCAGTAAGCCTTGGGGATTGGCCAGGCGAGAAGGCAACCTATGATGGCGATGATTGGTGGAAGATGACCATCAACGCGGCACCAGGTGATGACTTCAATATCATTTTTAATGACATGGGAAATGGTGGTCAGACTGGTGATTTAAAGGTTACAAGTATTAAAAATGTTTACTTCTGGGGCAGCAATGCCTATGGCTCTAAGAAAGAGGCTGAGGCGGCTGCCAAGGCAGCATCTGAGCGAGAAGCTGAAGAAGTTGAAGAAGAGGATGGATACACTCTAGTATATTTCTACGATGAAAATCAGTGGGATGATGTATATGTATATGCTTGGGGAGGCAATTACAACAATTGCATTGGAGATTGGCCAGGTACCCAGATGACATTTATTGGCGATAATTGGTACGCTGCTAATGTATTAACAGAAGCAATTGAAAACACTGATTTACACTTAATCTTCAATAATGGTAATGGAACACAGTTAGCTGACAATGTAATGACAGATAAGACAAAGCTTTACTTTGCATCAAGAAGCACTGATGCATTTTCTTCTAAAGATGAGGTTATGGAGCTAGTTGGAAAGACCACAGAAGAAGATGATGACGATGATGATGTTACATATAAAGATGTAGAGGAAGAGACGGAAGTTGCTGATGGCATGGTTCGTGTGTACTATCAGCTTAGCTCAGATTGGGATAGCGATGTATATATGTATGCATGGCTGAAACAGGCTGATGGAACTAGTGCAGGCTTATTACCTTTAGGAGATTGGCCAGGAACCAAGATGACTCACATTGGAAAAGGTTGGCACTATGTAGATATTCCAGAGGAATACTGGAATATGCGCGGGGAGAGCGAAAAGTTGTCTGAAGATGAAGAAGATGTAGAAGAGGAAGAACCAACAGAGGTAGATGAAGACAACGAAGATATTGAAGAAGAGTTGCCAGAAGAGAGTAGTGATGAAGAATTTGATGAAGAAGTAGATGAGGATGCTGTTGCTCAACAGGAAGAAGCAGTAGATGAGGATGCTGATGCTCAAGAGGAAGAAGCAGAAGATGAGGATGCAGATACTCAAGAGGATGAAGCAGAAGATGAGGGGTTAACTATAGCAAGTAATAATGTGTATGTAGTAGGTGCAACAGGCTACACATTAAAGCTAATTATTAACGATAATGGAATTCATCAGCAGATTGACGACGCGGAGACTGTAGTAACAACTAGTCGTCCATCAGATAAAGAGCTTGGAAAGACAACAGAGGCCACAGATGACAATAAGGAAGAGAATAACACTTCTAATAATGAGAGCTCTACAAGTACCGGCCAGACAAGTTCATCATCAAGCTCAAGCCAGGCAAGCTCAAATACAACAAGTAGCTCAACCTCATCAACAAGTGTAAGTGCTTCTACAAGCACAGATGAAACAGCTGCTACAGATACTACAACTACAGACAATATAGCTACTGCAGACTCTGAGTCAGAAACTTCTAATGAGAAGACTACAGTTAAAAAGACTGCATCAAATGCTACTAAGGAATCAACAAAGGATACAACCTCAGATGATTCTAATACTACAGCTTTAACTGCAACTACAGAGGAAGCTGATAGCAACACAGATTCTCAGAGCATTCAGGATGCAGAAACACCAGCAGCAGCTACTGAAACAGAAAGTGGAAATACTGCAGTTGTTATAGTACTAATAGTAGTGATGATAGCATTTGCCGGTGGTGGAGCTTTTGTGATATCTCAGGGAGGAATAGCCAGAATTTTCATTAAGAAAAAATAATATATAAGTGCATTAATGGGTGAATTTTTTGTTTCCTCAAAAGGCTCAATATGGTATACTACCTACAGTTTAGGAAGGAAGGTACAATATGAGCCTTATAATAAAAAACGGAAGGGTTTTGAATCCACCTACAAACACAGACGAAATATTAGATATTAAGATAGACGGGAACAGTATTTCAGCTATTGAGGCTGAAATTGTTCCCGTTTTTTCTGATACGGTAATCGATGCTAAGGGATGCTATGTGTTCCCGGGGCTTATCGATATGCACGTTCATTTCAGAGATCCGGGGCAGACTGCTAAGGAAGATATTGAGACAGGTTCAAAGGCCGCAGCAAGAGGTGGCGTTACAACTGTTCTTGCAATGCCGAATACAAAGCCAGTGGTTGATAATCCAGATCTTGTAAATTATGTCCATGATAAGGGCAAGGAAGTTGGCCTATGTAGAGTGCTTCAGGTTGGTTCAGTTACAAAGGGAATGGAAGGCAAGGAGCTTTCTGATTTGGATGGTATGATTAATGCCGGCATCCCAGCTATTTCAGAGGATGGTAAATCTGTTATGGATTCTGGTTTGTACCGAGATGCTATGAAAATCGTAGCAAAGAAAAATGTTCCGGTTCTTGCTCATTGTGAGGATATCAATCTTGTTCAGGGCGGCGTTATGAACATGGGAACAAAATCCGATTCCATGGGAGAAAAGGGAATCAGCAACGCAGTAGAAAACATCATTGAGGCCCGTGACATTATGCTTGCAGAAGAAACAGGGGCTACACTTCATCTTTGTCATTGCTCCACAAAGGAAAGCTATGACATTCTTAAAGAGGCAAAGGCTAGAGGAATTAAGGTATCTGGCGAAGTTTGTCCTCATCATTTTACACTTACAGAAGACGATATCGTCCCAGGGGACGGTAACTATAAAATGAATCCACCAGTTCGTACAGCTGAAGATAGAGAGGCACTGAGACGTGGCCTTGCGGAGGGCGTATTTGAGGTAATATCTACAGACCACGCTCCACACACAGCAGAAGAAAAAGCCAAGGGCTTTGCATCACCATTTGGAATAGTTGGTCTTGAAACATCAGCCAGCCTTGCATACACAGAACTTGTGTTATCCGGTCTTATCACACCACTTACAATGGCTGCATATATGAGTAGCAATCCAGCTAGAATCCTTGGTAGACAGGATTTGGGAGATATATCTGTTAGTAAAGTAGCAGATATCACAATCTTTGATCCAACTATCGAATATGAAATTCATGCTGCCGACTTTGTTGGCAAGTCAAAGAATATGCCTTATGAGAATCGAAAGGTACAGGGAAAAGTTGTAAAAACTATATTTGGAGGTAATGTTGTATATGATTCAGAAGCTAATTAACCAGATTCAGGAAAAGAACGCGCCAATAGTTGTAGGTTTAGACCCAACAATGAAGCTTATGCCAAAGTCACTTGTTGATAAGTGGATAGGTGAATGCGGCCAGACACTTGAGGCAGTAGGCGAGGCTATGTTTGACTACAACAGACAGATTATGGATGCCACTGCAGATTTGATTCCAGCAGTAAAGCCACAGATTGCTATGTATGAAAGCTACGGCATCCCAGGTATGATTGCTTACAAAAAGACAATTGATTATGCAAAGGAACTTGGTCTTATCGTTATTGCAGATATCAAACGTGGTGACATTGGCTCCACATCTACAGCATATGCTCTTGGCCACCTTGGTTCAGTTCAGGTGGGCGAGTACAAGTATCAGGGCTTTGATGCTGACATGGCTACAGTAAACCCATATCTTGGAACAGATGGTGTAAAGCCTTTTGTAGATGTTTGTAAGGAAGAGGACAAGGGAATCTTTGTACTTTGTAAGACATCCAATCCATCATCAGGAGAATTCCAGGATAGACTTATCGATGGTAGACCACTTTACGAGCACATGGCTGAGAAAATCGAAGAGTGGGGTGCAGACACTCGTGAGGGCAACTACTCAAATGTAGGTGCGGTAGTTGGTGCTACTTATCCAGAGATGGGCGCAAAGCTTCGTAAGCTTATGCCTCACACATATATCCTTGTGCCAGGCTATGGTGCACAGGGCGGTAAGGGGGCTGACCTTGTAAACTTCTTCAATGAGGATGGCCTTGGCGCTATTGTAAACTCAAGCCGTGGCATCATCGCAGCATACCAGCAGGAGAAATATGCGAAGTATGGGGAAGAGAACTTTGCAGGAGCAAGTAGAGCAGCTGTAGAGGATATGCTCGCTGATATCCGCGGAGCCCTTAAGTAAGTTAAGTAAGGAGTTTAATAAAATATGAAAATAAAAGAAAGAGCTACAGTAGTAGCCCAGAAAAAACTGGCAGAAGGTGTATATAGCCTTGAACTTGAGACAAATGCAACTAAATATGCAGTCCCTGGTCAGTTCATAAATATATTTTCAAATGATAAGAGTAAGCTGTTACCTCGTCCAATCAGCATCTGCGAAATCAATGAGTTAAAAAATACTCTTCGAGTGGTATTTAGAGTTGTAGGTGAAGGTACAACAGAGTTTTCTAAGCTTCAGGCTGGGGACACTGTAGAAATCCTTGGCCCTCTTGGAAATGGTTTTCCACTTGAGGGAGAAAAAGCTATTGTAGTTGGTGGTGGAATTGGTGTGCCTCCAATGTTAGAGCTTGCAAAGAAGTTGAAGGGCTCTGTTACAGCAGTAATGGGATATCGCAACGATGATTTATTCCTTGCTGATGAATTCATTGATGCAGCAGCAGATGTGATTATTGCCACTGATGATGGTTCAGTTGGAGTGCATGGTACAGTTGTGGATGCAATGAAGGAAAATGATTTGACTGCAGATGTTATCTATGCTTGCGGCCCAAAGCCAATGCTTAGAGGCGTTGCACAGTATGCCCTTGAAAAAGGTATCAAGTGCTATGTTTCCATGGAAGAGAGAATGGCTTGTGGCGTTGGTGCATGCTTGGGATGCGTATGCCAGTCTAAAGAAGTAGATGATCATAGTCATGTTAAAAATAAAAGAGTCTGCAAAGATGGTCCAGTTTTCTTATCTACGGAGGTGGAATTGTAATGAATACAAAGGTTACTATTGCAGGAGTAGAATTTCAGAATCCTATTATGGAAGCTTCAGGAACCTTTGGTTCAGGTATGGAGTACTCAGAATTTGTAGATTTAAATAAGCTTGGTGCAGTTGTTACAAAGGGGGTTGCTAATGTGCCATGGCCAGGCAATCCAACACCGAGAATTGCCGAGGTTAAATCGGGCATGCTTAATGCCATTGGCCTACAAAATCCTGGGGTTGAGGTGTTCTGCAAAAGAGATTTAAAATTCCTTGAACAGTACAAAGATGCAAAGGTAGTGGTTAATGTTTGCGGTCATTCAGCCGAAGAATATATTGAAGTGGTAGATAGATTGGCAGATGAAAAGCGAGTTGATATGCTAGAAATCAACATCTCTTGTCCTAACGTTAAAGAGGGCGGAATCGCTTTTGGTCAGGATCCTAAGGCAGTAGAGGAAATCACAAGACTTGTGAAAACTCATGCAAAGCAGCCAATCGTCATGAAGCTTTCTCCAAACGTTACAGACATCAAAGTTATGGCAAAAGCTGCAGAAGCTGGGGGAGCAGATGCCATTTCCCTTATTAATACTCTTACAGGGATGAAAATCGATGTTGAACGTCAAAGCTTTGTACTGGCAAACAAGACCGGTGGTATGTCAGGTCCTGCTGTTCATCCTATAGCTGTTCGTATGGTCTACGAGTGTGCTTCTACAGTTTCAATTCCAATTATAGGAATGGGTGGAATATCAACATGGGAAGATGCAATTGAAATGATGCTTGCGGGGGCAACTGCCGTTTCAATTGGAACAGCTAATTTCTATAATCCTACAGCAACACTTGATATACTTGGCGGAATGAAGGAATACATGGAGAGGAAGGGTATTGAGGATATCAATGATATAATAGGCATAGTGAAATAAGGTTTTGCTACACATAAAAATTGAATGGTTACATTGTTCACGGAAATTTCTCACAATATACTCAGATTTTTCCGTGACACTTTCAAATTCATTTGCTAAACTTTATTTACGTCCACAATTTGAAAGGAGGGGAGCTGATGAAGTTCAAGAAGATAGGTGAGGACAAGATTAGATGTGTCATCACAAAAGAAGAAATGGAACAGAACGGCATGGAGCTTGGTGATTTCGTCAGTGACCAGGAAAAGACCCAGAGCTTTATTAGGGATATTCTTGCTGAAGCCTGTGAGACCCTCGGAATTGAGACTCATGCAAAGGCGTACAGCGTTCAAATGACAGTGATGCCACAGGGTGATGTTGCATTACTTATATCTCCAGATTCAAGCACAGGACTGGCTACAGCAATTGAAGAATTGAAAAAGCATCTCACAGGTTTACAGGAGACGCTTTCAACTACGAAAACACCTCAGAGTGCTGCAATTTCGGCTAGCACAGCTGATGTTCCAGTACAGCCTGCAAAGGCTATTACAGATGAAAGTGATGAGGTAACAGCTCAGTATCTGGATACTCCACTTTGGGCAATACTTGATGATTTAGATTCAGCAATTTTACTTTGCAAGCATCTTCCAAAGTACGATGGAATGAAGAGTACTTTGTATCGCTACGGAGATGACTACTATATCAAGCTGAATTTTGAGCTTACACGTAGACAGATTTCAGCAGTGATTTTAGTTATAGCAGAGTTTGCAAATCAGATGTTTACAGAAAGCTTTGATGGAGCATTTCTATTAGAGCACGGCGATTTGATTTGCGAAGATTGCGTAAATGTTTTATCACAAATTTAATACTAAAATAGAAATAGTCAGGAGTTCATCTCCTGACTATTTTTTGTTGGAAAAATATGTGGAGTATTAGCGTTTAGTTAACAGCGTAACCTGTTGATAAATCGCCATTTATAGATAAACTATTAGAAGGAGATTTTATTAAAAGGAGCAGGTGTAAGGGAGTTTCATGAACAGACAGGCATTATTTCACGTACCAGAATCAAGATATTGTTTTCCATTATCAAGAGAGGAAATAGTTTTAAGATTTAGAACAGCAAGAGAAGATGCTGAGAACGGACTAAAAATAAAAGTAATTTATGGCGTAAAATACAACTATCAAAAAGAGAGATATACAGTGGATGTCCCTCTTAAATATAAAGACGAAATCTTTGCATATTATGAAATACAGCTAAAAATTGAGGATGTTCGTTTTGTCTATATCTTTCAGTTAGAAGAGAATGGAAAGGCGTACTATTACAGCGAGGATGGGCTTACAGAAAGCTATAATTATGAGGATTGCTTCTACAATTTCTTCCAGTTGCCATACATCAATGCAAATGATGTTATGCCGCTTGTAAAGTGGATGCCAGAATCGGTATTCTATCAAATTTTTGTAGATAGATTCTGTATTGGAAATGAAAATAAGGACATGTCCTACATTGATATGAGATGGGGTGATAAACCTACCCCTAAAAGCCATGCTGGAGGCGATCTTCGAGGAATTATAAAGAGACTTGATTATCTTAAGGATTTGGGCATTTCAGGAATATATTTAACGCCTATATTTTTATCGGAATCAAATCACAAGTACGATATTATTGACTATAAAACCATAGATCCACAGTTTGGTACGACGGAGGATTTGATAGAACTGGTAAAGGAAGCTCATGCCAGGGGTATTAGACTTGTGCTGGATGCAGTTTTTAATCATTGCAGCACAAAGATGGAGCAGTTTCAGGATGTAGTAAAAAATGGACGTAAATCAAAGTATCACGATTGGTTCATTATTGATGGAGATAAGGCAGACGTAGATAATCGTAATTACGAATGCTTTGCATATTCAAAGTCCATGCCAAAACTTAACACAGCGAATCCTGATGTGCAAAAATATTTGTTGGATATTGCGACTTACTGGATTGATGTAGCTGATATTGACGGCTGGCGACTTGATGTTGCAGATGAGGTATCCCATGATTTTTGGAGAATGTTTAGAAAAGCGGTAAAAGCGAAAAAGAATGATGCCGTAATCATTGGAGAAAACTGGCATGATGCATACCCAGCTTTGCAAGGTGACCAACAGGATAGCATTATGAATTATGCTTTTACTAAAATCTGCCTTGATTATTTTGCAAAAGGAATATGTGATGAGGCAAAAACCGTCCAGCATCTAAATGGAATTTTGATGCGTAACATGAAGCAAGTAAACTATATGATGCTGAATTTGCTTGATTCACATGATACAACCCGTTTCTTTACTGCTATAGGCAAAGATAAAAAGAAATTGGAAACAGCAATGGCATTGACTATGTTTATGCCAGGTGCACCTTGTCTGTACTATGGAACTGAGCAGGCTATGGAAGGCAATCATGACCCTGATTGTCGTCGTTGCTTTAATTGGGACAGAAAAGAGTGGGATATGGATTTCTTGAAAAAAGTAAAGGGTTTAATTGCTTTGAAAAAGAATCCGGTATTGCAACTGGGAGAAATATCAATAGTAGAAGATGATAATGCAATAAATGTAATTAGAAGTTACAAGGGTAAAACAAAGACCCTTAAGATTACAAGTCCTATCGCATATACGATATATTAAAAAATCCTAGGTGCTAGTTTGCACCTAGGATTTCTTTTGCATTTTTTATTCTTTCTGGGGTTGGTGATTCTACGCCTTCAAGGCGATATGGTATGCCTAGCTCAGCATACTTTGGAACTCCCAGACTGTGGTATGGAAGAACCTCTACACGCTCTACAGTTTTAAGTGTATCAATAAATTCACGTGTACGATGTAACAGTTCATCATTATCGCTTCCACCAGGAACAAGTACATGTCTAATCCAAATTCTCACACCCATATCAGATATTTCTCGGGCCATCTGAAGGATATTATCATTAGGTACCCCTGTGAGCTTCTTATGCTCCTCAGGATCGATGTTTTTGATATCAAGCATAACAGTGTCAGTTACGCTCATTAGCTCCTTCCATTTGCTATAAAATGGCTCTTCATGAGTGAATGGCTGGCCGGCAGTATCAATACAAGTGGTGATACCCATTGCTTTGGCTTTCTTAAATAAATCCAATACAAAATCAATCTGAAGAAGTGGCTCGCCGCCACTGACAGTAATTCCTCCATCCTTTTTCCAGTAAGGCTTGTAGCGAAGAGCTTTTTCAAGGACCTGATCTGCAGTATACTGCTCACCCTGATGCTCAGCCCATGTCTCTGGGTTGTGGCAAAAAGCACAGCGCATCTTGCATCCATTTAAGAATATTATATAACGAACTCCAGGGCCATCAACGGCCCCGAAGCTCTCAAATTTATTTATATAACCAAGAATTTCACGCATTATAGTGCCTCGTGGCAAGTACGTGCAATAACGTCGAGCTGCTGCTCTTTTGTTAAGTCGATGAACTTAACAGCGTATCCAGATACACGGATTGTGAAGTTAGCGTACTCTGGCTTCTCTGGATGCTCCATAGCATCGATAAGCTTTTCTTTGCCGAATACGTTAACGTTGAGGTGATGAGCACCCTGATCGAAGTATCCGTCAAGTACGTTAACAAGGTTGTTAACACGCTCTTCCTCTGAGTGTCCGAGGGCACCTGGGTTGATTGTCTGTGTATTAGAGATTCCGTCAAGTGCTTCTTCATATGGAAGCTTAGCAACTGAGTTAAGTGAAGCAACAAGACCGTTCTTCTCTGCACCATATGCTGGGTTAGCACCAGGTGAAAGTGGCTCGCCTGCTGGTCTTCCGTCTGGAAGAGCACCTGTAGCCTTACCATATACAACGTTTGATGTAATTGTAAGGATAGAAGTTGTAGGCTCTGAATCTCTGTATGTGTGGATGTGACGAAGCTTAGTCATGAATGTTCTAAGAAGCCATACAGCAATCTCATCAGCTCTGTCATCATCGTTACCGTAACGTGGGAAGTCACCCTCGATTTCGAAATCCTTTGTGATTCCGTCCTCATCACGGATAGCCTTAACCTTTGCGTACTTGATAGCTGAAAGTGAATCTACACAGTGTGAGAAACCAGCGATACCTGTAGCAAATGAACGGCGTACGTGTGTATCAATAAGTGCCATCTGGCAAACTTCATAGTAGTACTTATCGTGCATGTAGTGAATCATGTTGAGTGCTCCAACATACATGTGAGCTAACCAATCCATCATCTGATCAAACTTGTGCATAACCTCATCGTAATCAAGGTACTCAGATGTGATAGGTGTGTACTCAGGACCAACCTGCTCATGTGACTTCTCATCAATACCACCGTTGATAGCGTAAAGAAGACACTTAGCAAGGTTTGCACGAGCACCGAAGAACTGAAGCTCCTTACCTGTCTCTGTAGCAGATACACAGCAGCAGATTGAGTAATCATCGCCCCATGTAACTCTCATAACATCATCGTTCTCATACTGGATAGAAGATGTGTTTACAGAAATCTTTGCAGCGTACTTCTTGAAGTTTTCAGGAAGACGGCTAGAGTACATAACTGTAAGGTTTGGCTCTGGTGAAGGTCCCATGTTTTCAAGTGTGTGAAGGAATCTGTAGCAAGTCTTTGTAACCTGGTGGCGTCCATCAAGACCGATACCACCAACTTCAAGAGTTGCCCAAACTGGGTCACCTGAGAATAACTGGTTGTAAGACTCGATACGTGCAAACTTAACCATACGGCACTTCATTGTAAAGTGATCAATGATTTCCTGTGCCTCAGACTCTGTGATAACACCATTTGCAAGGTCACGTGTCATGTAGATATCAAGGAATGTAGAAACACGGCCTACTGACATAGCAGCGCCGTTCTGAGTCTTGATAGCTGCAAGGTAACCGAAGTATAACCACTGAGCAGCCTCCTTAGCGTTTGCAGCTGGCTTAGAAATATCAAAGCCGTAAGAAGCAGCCATTTCCTTCATGCCCTTAAGAGCATTGATCTGGTCTGTGATTTCCTCGCGAAGCTGGAAGTCATAACGTCTCATACCCTGACGATTTGTGTTTGCAAAGTCAATCTGTTTCTTTTCGATAAGGTAATCGATACCGTAAAGAGCAACTCTTCTGTAATCGCCTACGATACGACCACGGCCGTATGTATCAGGAAGACCTGTAAGAATTTTATTGTGACGAGCTTTCAAAATCTCTGGTGTGTAGATATCGAAAACTCCCTGATTGTGTGTCTTGTGATAAACAGTAAAGATTTCGTGAAGCTTCTCGCTTGGCTCATAACCGTACATTCTGCAAGACTGCTCAGCCATTTTAATACCACCGTATGGCATGAAAGCTCTCTTAAGAGGCTTGTCTGTCTGAAGACCAACGATCTTTTCAAGATCCTTTGTATCCTCTGAGATGTAACCTGGACCATAAGAAGTAAGAGAAGAAACAATTTCTGTCTCCATGTCTAAAACGCCGCCCTTAGCACGCTCAGCTGCCTGAAGTTCCTGAAGCTTACCCCAAAGTGTGTTAGTAGCATCTGTAGGACCTGCTAAGAAAGACTCATCTCCATCATAAGGAGTGTAGTTGTTCTGGATGAAGTCACGTACGTTAACGTTATCTTTCCAAACGCGACCGACGAAACCATTCCATTGTGCGAAATCATGATTTGCCATTGATTTGTTTCCCTTTCTGTTTATAAAAATATAAAAATTTATAGTTCTGTTTGTAAGCTAGGTGGAAGCCTTACAAACGCCGGCTAGTGGGGTTATATTAGCCACAAATCGGACAGTTAGTTGCGTCTAACATTCTAGCCTTTAATAATATACCATAGGAGTGATAAAAAATTCACAATGTACTCAAATAAAAACATTTTTTCGGTGTATTTCTACAAAAACATATTGTACGTAACTAATAATAGATGCCGTTTTGTATAGTAGAGTTTTTTTTGGTACAATGAATTCACATTAATTTACAAAGTTTGGAGATAAATTTGGCTACAAATAATACAAGTACAAAAAACAAAGTAAAAGGGCCTAGTCAGACTGCTCCTGCAGGATACAAAGGCAAGAATCAGGCATTCCTTGATGCGGAATATCTTAGCGCGAGATATAAAAAGAGTTCCATCGAGGATGTTATTTCAGTGGGCGTAATTATTACAAATCCAGCCCATGAGGAGCTTGATAGATTCTACTCAACAGTTCAGCTAAGACCTGGCCATAAATTACCGTCACTTATTACTGAGCTCACAGGTCTTACAAATGAAGATTTAGAGGACGCCCCAGCCTATGAGGACGTTATGACTGAGCTTATCACCCGCATACGAAAGTTCCAGGTTGGAAAAATCTGTGTTTGGGGTGGAGATAAAAACAGTTTTCAAAGGGACTACGAATCTAGAAATCTGGAAAAGCCTCTCAAGAGAAGTGTTGCAAAGTTTATAAGCACTTTTGATAATATTCAAAAAGAAGTCAGCTTGGATGTTACTGGAGGCTTAGATGCTAATCTTTCTCTGGCAGATATGAAAACAATCTGTGGACTTGGCGGTCATGTGGAGCATAACGCACTTGCAGATGCTGAAGATATGCTTAACTGCATCAGAATCATTGAACAGGATAAGATGAAGTACGATGGGGTACGAGCAGCTGAATATAAAAAGTTCAGAGGCGAATACGTTAAAAATAGAAGCTTTGGCGATGTGGAAGAGGATGATGAGCTAATCATCGATTCTAAGATAGGCAATGATTTCTTGGAAGAATTAAAGAGCAAAGGCTTCCACGAGAATCCAAAGACAAAAGCATTTATGGATGATTTAGGATTCTTACTTGGTCAGGGGAATGTATACATGGGTACATTCTCAGAGATGATGGAAGAAAAAAATATGTAAAAATAAAAGCTGATGCTATTGATTTGGCATCAGCTTATTTTTTATTTATCTTTTTCGGTTGATGTAGAATTGAATGTAAGAGATAGCTCTGTGCCGGTATCGGTTGTTGCACTAACTGTGATAGTGCCATCTTCTGCAAGGGTGGCAGTGCCTAACTCTATTTCGTTGTTATCGCCACTTGTTATAAAGATAACGGAATCTTTTGTGACTTCGTATGTTCCAGTAATGGTTTCATCTTTAAACTTTTGATCAAGTGAATCCATGGAAGATGTAAGTGAAGCTGTCATTTGATTTGTTAAGTCTGTAATGAAAGCATCTGCAGATTCATATCCCATGAACTGGGCACGCTCATTTGTAAGCTCAGCCCTGGAAAGTCCTTCAGCAGCAAGAATATTATCAAGGATTGCTGTCATGTTGTTTGTGACAATATCGGAAAACTCGGTTTTGAAATTTGAAGGATCAAGCTCCATTGTGTAGTTGTGTTCCTCATCAAGTGAAAGCTTAACTCCTAGAGTGAGTGAGCTGATATCTATTCCCATTTCAGCCATATAAGTGGTTGTTTCTGGGTCTACTAGGTCTACAACATTGACTGTTGAAGTATATTCTCCTGAAATATTCTTTTCTCCACAACCTGTAAGTGTGGTAGCAGCAATAATAACTGTGGAAAGAATAAATGCCAGTTTCTTACGCATGTTTTACTCCCTGTCTCAAAAATGTGAATTATTATTTATAGAAGTGAGTCTAGCATAACAATTAAAAAATGTAAATCACTAGGAATCAGGGGAAAATTGGAGTATATTAATAAACGACTGATTCTATATTTGTAAGGAGATTTTTATGGGAAAACAAAGGTGGAAAGCAGGCAATATGATTTATCCACTTCCAGCTGTAATGATTACATGCCGAGATAAGGAAGGGAATGATAATGTGTTTACTGTTGCATGGACAGGAACAGTTTGTACCAATCCTCCTATGGCATACATTTCAGTTAGGCCTAGCAGATACTCATACAATATGATAAAAGAGACAGGTGAATTTGTAATCAACTTGACTACAGAGGAGCTTGCATTTGCTACAGATTTCTGTGGTGTCAAAAGCGGTAGGGATGTAGACAAGTTTGAAGCTTGCGGCCTTCACAAGGAAATGGCAGATGAAGTCAATGTCCCTATGCTGGTTGAATCGCCAGTCAACATCGAATGTAGAGTCCGAGAAGCGCATGAATATGGTAGCCATACTATGTTCGTTGCAGATGTTCTTGCTGTGCACGCAGATGAGAAATATATGAATGAAACAGGAAAGTTCCAACTTGAAGAATCAGACCCATTGGCATACTGCCATGGCACATATTTTGGTCTTACTAATCCAAAGGGTACCTTTGGATATTCAATAAAGAAAGAAGGAAAGAAAAAATGAACAAAACAGTAAAAGGATTATTTGAATTTATAGAGGAGAGCCCATCTCAGTTCCACGTAGTGGCAAACGAAAGACAGAGATTTTTAGATGCTGGTTTCGTAGAGTTAAACGAAGCAAAAGAGTGGAAAATCGAGCTTGGCAAGAACTATTTCGTTACAAGAAATGGCTCATCAATTCTTGCATTTAGAATGCCTAAGGATTCTCTTAAGAGCTTTATGATTATGGCTTCACACAGCGATTCACCAACATTCAGAATCAAAGAGCAGCCAGAAATGAAAGAGGGCCACTATGTAAAGCTTAACACAGAAAAGTATGGCGGAATGCTTATGGCTCCTTGGTTCGACAGACCACTTTCAATTGCTGGTCGTGTTATTGTCAGAAGCAAAAATGGTATCGAAACAAAGCTTATCGATTTTGACAGAGACCTTTGTATGCTTCCTTCACTTGCAATCCACATGAACAGAGAAGCAAACGATGGCTACAAATACAATCCACAGAAGGATTTACTTCCACTTGTATCTATGGATGAAAACTTTAATCTTAAAAAGCTTGTTGCAGCAGAGCTTTCAGTTAAGGAAGATGAAATCTTAGGATCTGACCTATTCCTTTACAACAGAGAGCCAGGTAAAGTTTGGGGTGCAGACGAGGAATTCATTTCAATCAGAAGACTTGATGACCTTCAGTGCTCATACAGCTCAATGATGGGACTTCTTGCAGCAAAGAATTCTGCTACAGCTGCTCAGATTCACGTAACATTTGATAATGAAGAGGTTGGAAGTGGCACAAAGCAGGGTGCAGATTCAACTTTCTTATATGATACTTTGGTTCGCATCAATGAGGCTATGGGTGGCAACAATTCTAGCCTTCTTACAGCAATTGCTAATTCATTCATGGTTTCAGCAGATAATGCTCATGCATTACATCCAAACTATGCAGAAAAGAGTGACCCAACAAACAAAGTTTATATGAACGAGGGTGTTGTAATTAAGTTCAATGCAAATCAGAAATACATGACAGATGGTTTAGCTTTTGGTATCTTCACAGAAATGTGCAACAAGGCAAAGGTTCCATATCAGACATTTGTAAACCGTTCAGATGTAGCTGGTGGCTCAACACTTGGCAACATTTCAAACGCCCATGTTTCAATCAATGGTGTTGATATTGGATTAGCTCAGCTTGCTATGCATTCACCATATGAAACAGCAGGTGTGAAAGATACCGAATATTTGCTTAAAATTGCTACGAAATTTTACGAAACAGTCATTGAAAATGTTTCAGGCTCAGATTATACTTTAGATTAATTTTTGAAGGCTTTGACACATTTATATTGACACTTGGGGGAAAATGAGATGAAATTCAGACCATGCATTGACATTCACAACGGTAAGGTAAAGCAAATTGTTGGTTCAACTATTTCAGATTTGGGGAAATTGGATGGTCAGCCAAAGGAGAATTTTGTGGCAGATAAAGGTGCAGATTTTTTTGCAAATCTTTATAAGTCGGATAATCTTAGAGGCGGACACATCATCAATCTGAATATGAAAGGTACACCAGAGTACGACGCATCTAAAGAAGAAGCGCTTAAAGCTCTTAAAGCATTCCCTGGAGGAATGCAATATGGCGGCGGAGTAGATGATAAAAACGCAAAAGAATTTATAACTGCAGGAGCTAGCCATGTAATTGTCACCTCTTATGTTTTTAATGATGGAAGAGTTGACTTTGATGCATTGAAACGTATATCAGAGGCTGTAGGAAGAGAGCATTTGGTTCTGGATTTATCTTGTACCAGAATAGATGATAAATATGTCATTGTTACAGACAGATGGCAGAAGGTTTCAAAGGAAGTTATTACATACAATTTCCTTGATAGACTTGCAAAATACTGCGATGAGTTCTTGATTCATGCAGCAGATGTGGAGGGAAGACAAAATGGCATTGATAGAGATTTAGTTGGATTTTTATCTCGTTACAAACGTGTTCCAATTACATATGCAGGCGGAGTATCGGATTATGGCGACATAGAGCTCATTAGCTATCTATCTGATAATAATATGGATTTCACAGTAGGCTCATGCCTGGATTTATTCGGCGGAGATTTATCCTACGAACGAATAGTGAAACGAATTGTAACTAGGTAATTAGGCAACAAAGGAAGGTACTCATGTTTAAAGTAAACACTAATTTTCAAAAACTCCCTGGCAGCTATCTATTCTCTACAATTGCTAAAAAAGTAGCTGCATACCAAGAAGCTAATCCAAATGCAGATATTATCAGACTTGGTATTGGCGATGTTACTCAACCAATTGCACCAGCTATGATTAACGCGCTTCACAGTGCAGTTGATGAAATGGGAGACGCTAAAACCTTCCATGGCTATGCTCCTGATTTGGGATATCCATTCCTTCGCGAAACTATTGCAAAAAACGATTATCAGAGCAGAGGTTGTGATATTTCATCAGATGAGATTTTTGTTTCAGATGGTGCTAAATCAGATTCAGCTGATATACAGGAGTTATTTGCAGCAGATGTTAAAATCGCAGTTTGCGATCCTGTTTACCCAGTATATGTAGATTCAAATGTTATGGCAGGTCGATGTGGTACATACGATGCCACTCTTGGTAAATGGTCAGACCTTATCTACATGCCTACAACAGCTGAAAATAATTTTGTTCCAGAATTTCCAAAGGAGACACCAGATGTAATTTATCTTTGTCTTCCAAACAATCCAACAGGTACAACTCTTACAAAGGGTCAGCTTCAGCTTTGGGTTGATTATGCAAATAAAAATAAATGCCTAATCATTTTTGATGCGGCATACGAAGCATATATTTCAGAGGAGGATGTTCCTCACTCTATCTATGAATGTACTGGTGCAAAGACATGTGCAATCGAGATTCATTCATTCTCGAAGAATGCAGGCTTTACTGGCGTTCGTTTGGGCTACACAGTAGTGCCAAAGGATCTTGTTTATGATGGAATTTCGCTTAATGGCATGTGGGCTCGTCGTCATGGAACAAAGTTCAACGGCGCTCCTTACATCATCCAGCGAGCAGGTGAGGCAGTTTATTCAGCAGAAGGTCAGGCCCAAATCAAGCAGCAGGTTAGCTTCTACATGAATAATGCAAAGACAATCTACACTGGTCTTAAGGATGCTGGATATCAGGTATATGGCGGAGTTAACGCTCCTTATATTTGGTTAAAAACACCTGACAATATGACATCATGGGATTTCTTTGATTATCTTCTTGAGAATGTTCAGATTGTTGGAACACCAGGTGCTGGCTTTGGACCATCAGGTGAGGGCTACTTCAGACTTACTGCATTTGGTTCAGCTGAAAATACAGTTAGAGCTATTGAGCGAATCAAAAACTTATAAATATGGTTAATACTAAGTATGAACTAATAATTAAAGATATAAAAAAGGCAATCAATTCCGGCAAATATGGGGTGGATGAAAAGATTGCATCGGAAAACGAGTTGGCTGCAAAGTATGGCGTTAGTAGACAGACCGTGCGCAAGGCTATTGGTCAGCTTATATCTGAGGGCTATCTTTATGCACGTCATGGAAGCGGAACTTTTGTTGCACGTCCTAAAATAAAAAGAGGCCACAGCAAGAATATTGCTGTGGTTTCAACTTACATGTCGGATTATATTTTCCCGAGGGTAATCCAGGGCATCAATCAGGTGCTTGATGAAAATGGTTATAGTATCCTTCTTAAGACTACCAATAATTCCCGCAAGGGTGAGGCCTGGTGTATGGAGGAGCTTTTATCAAAAAACATCGATGGCATGATTATTGAACCTAGCCAAAGTGCCATTAGCTGCCAACATCAGGTTTTATATGAACAAATGGATGCCATGGGAATCCCTTATGTGTTTATTCAGGGTTGTTACGAGGCTATGATGGATAGGCCTTATGTAATGCTTGACGATGTGGAAGGCGGTAAGCTTATTACAGAACATTTGCTTAACCTTGGACATCGCCAGATTGCTGGTATTTTTAAGGCGGATGATATTCAAGGCATTCTCCGACACAAGGGATATGTAAAAGCGTTGGCTTCTGCAGGTGTAGCCTATGATCCGGATTTAGTTGTGTGGTATCACACAAAGGACAAAACTACAAAGCCGATGGAAGGGCTTCTCAGAATTTTTGAAAATGGAATTCCTTGTCATGGAGTGGTTTGCTACAACGATGAGATTGCTGCAGATGTAATTAAGGGCTTGACCAACATAGGCAGAAATGTTCCTCATGACATATCAGTGACGGGCTTTGACAATTCCTTGCTTGCTCACAGTAAAGGAATTACCACCATTGCACATCCCCAGGAAGAGCTTGGGAAGAAAGCAGCCCAGACGCTTCTTGGGCTTATCGATGGAAGCATTTCAAAAAAAGAAGCTCACATATTATTGGAGCCAAAAGTAATAGAAAGAAAATCTTGTTTTTAAGCAGTAAAAAAGACGCCGGCGGGGCGTCTTTTTTAAAAAGGGAGAATAATGTTATGAAAAAAATGGTTCATCGCTTCTGTCTTGCGATGTAATTATAATACAATCAATTTCTGAACGAACAATGGAAAATATGTGAATAAAGAATGCAAAATAAAAATAGTATTTGTGAATTGCTAACCGCTGGTGTGAAATAATAGAAATATGTTAATGCATGTAACTAAATACTCTGCAAACAAATAGCTGGTACCATCGTACCAGCTTTAATAAAAACACCAAATACATTAAATTAACTCATACGCGCACATCTATCATGGTGCCGGAAGTGGGATAGACCAAGCTCTCTAGTGAAGGAGTATTCATACTCATACTCTGTGCTAGCGCCTGACCCTGTCCTTCTACGAGATCTAATGTCTTACCGAGCATAGCAGTCCCCACTGCAGACATTAACTGATTTTGACTTAGACTCATAGAAATTTCGGCTATATCCATATGGCGCCTCCCCTAAAAAAGACTGAATCTTTTTTCATTTCTCTATAAGTGTATCATTTGCTTAAACCTATTTGGTGCCAAATTGTGACCAATATGTGAACAAACTGTGAAATGTGAACAAGTGTGAGAAATAAGTGTAGTTTTTATGTGCACTGTAGAAAAATGAAAAAAGAATAATTATAATGAGAATAGTTACAAAATGAGGGGAAGCATGGCTATACTAAAAATCAATTTAAACGATCCTTTGATGAAAGCAATCAAAGCAGTCAACTCTATCGGTGGAAAGTCACTTACCCAGGAGGATTTGAAAAAGCAAAGATCTTCCATGGAATTGGCTAGCAAGCTTGCAACGCCAAATGACGGATTCACTGTAGAAAGCTTTATTGCAGAGGGCGTTTCTTGTGAATGGGTTAAACCAGATTTGGCCCATAATCCAAACTATATAATTTTATATGCTCATGGCGGTGGATATACCTGCGGCGGTCTTGGTTATGCAAGGATTCTTGCAGCAAAATTGGCTATATCCACAGGCTTTTCTGTAGTCTCGTTCGAGTATAGACTCGCCCCTGAAAACAAATATCCAGCAGCATTAGATGATGGAATGGTTGTATGGAATCATCTTGTGCAGCAAGGTTATGGTGCAAAACAAATCCTTCTTGCAGGAGATTCAGCAGGAGGGAATCTTGTATTGTGTATGACACAAAAGCTTATATCAGAAGGAAGAATTGGGCCTAAATCATTATTATTGTTTAGCCCATGGACAGATATGACAGCTACATCTTCATCTTACGAATCCTGCAAAGATAAGGATCCAATCCTTACAAAGGATTATGTGGAGGGAGTAAGGGATGCTTACATAGGTGCAGAGGCGGACAGAGCTGACGCTAGGTACAGTCCATTATATGGAGACTTCAAGGATTTTCCACCAACTCTTATTATGGTTGGCAAAAACGAAATCCTTTATGAGGATAGCGCACAGCTGTCAAAAAAGATTCACAAGGCTGGCGGACAGGTGATGCTGGACACCGAAAAAGATGGATGGCATGTGTATCAGCAGATGCCACTGCCTATGGCTGGGCGAGCTATGAAGCGCCTATCACGGTTCGTCACAAGTGTAATCTATTAGAAAAACTATAATATTTAAATGAGCTGGTAGGCTTGTAGCCGTAACCAGCGGGTTAGGATAAGAGAGAATGAGTAGAGATAATTGGTATAAGGTTGACAATGTTGCAAAGGTTTTTTTGGCAACGGCAGCTAAGAGAGATACACGAACTCTTAGGGTCAGCTGTACATTATGGGAGGACATTGATCCAGATTTGCTTCAGGAAGCAGTGCTTTCTGCAATTCAAATAAGACCACAGTTTCAGGTGAGAATTCGCCGAGGCATTTTCTGGCACTATATGGAGGACACAGATATTCAGCCAGTTGTTACAGAAGAACATGGAAGAGTTTGTCCGATTCTTTATGTTCCTGGCAGGCCAATGCTTCATTACAGAGTTACTTATTACGGCAAGAGAATTAATCTAGATTTGTTCCATGCAATTTCTGATGGAACAGGTGCATTAGAGTTTTTAAATATCATAGTTTTGGATTATTTAAAGCTAAAATATCCAGGAATATACGAGGAGACAACTATCCACTCTGGAGCATCAGAGGATGACTTGAATCAAGATAGTTACAAGCAGTTCTTTGGAAGCATGGGACTTAAAGGTTCATCCCTTAAGTACGCATATCATCCAAGTGGATTAAAGCTTCCATACGATCAGCTTCAGTTTTTCGAGGTTCATATGCCTACAGAGCAGCTGCTGCCAAAGGCAAAGGCGCTTGGGGTATCCCTTACAAGCTACATCGGCGCCAGATTCATGCTGGCAATCATGGAGGATATGCCACCTAGAAAGCGCAAGACTCCTATAAATGTGTCGATGCCTGTAAACCTTAGAAATTACTATCCAAGTCATACATCCAGAAACTTCTTCAACAATGTTAATGTTTCGCATGTCTTTGATGAAGATATTTCATTTGAGGATTTGGTTAAGGAATTCGATGAGAAGCTTAAAGCAAATCTTACAGAAGAAAATATTAAAAAGCAGATGGATAACTTTGAGACCATGGAGTATGTAGCCCCAGTTCGAGCAGTTCCGCTTTTTATAAAGCAGTGGGTTGTTCGATACGGCTCAAAGATTACAGATAAAAAGGTTTCAATGGTTCTTTCTAATTTGGGAGTTCAGAAACCACCAAAGGAAGTGGCAGAGAAGGTTCAGAACTATAGTGCATTCTGTAGTTCAGGAAATCTATTTTCAACAATGTCTAGCTACAATGGGGATTTGTCACTTGGAATATCATCACCTTATTCCAACACCAGAGTTGTTAAGAATCTGGTACGCGGGCTGACGGACGAGGGAATCAACATTAGAGTTTATGCAACGGAGGTGATTCGATAATGAAGAACTGTCCTTATTGTAAGATAGAGGTAGGTGGCAACCTAAAAAAATGTCCACTATGCCAAAGTAAGTTAAATGGAGAAGCAGAGGCTCCATATTTTCCAAAGCAGACTACACTTCAGTTACAATCATTTTTTTACAAGGTTCAGCTGTTTATAATTTGGGCCATTGTAATTGCGAGCTTAGGGGTAGATTTTCTCTTTGGCGTAAAGCTTTGGCCAGCGCTTGCTCATATACACTGGAGTTTGATTGTGGCCATGTGGCTTATTGTTTTTGAATTTGGCATCATGCGATTATTCAAAAAAGGTATTAGTTCATCAAGAATAATGACGCTGTTTGTGTTTATTGTCTTGGGAATGCTGGGAGTTACAGCATATTATATTGGTCAGTTATGGGTCATTGCCGAATGGGTAGCACCAATTGTAATCATGGGTACTCTGATTGCAAATTTTGTATTGGCAATGCTTGATAAAAATGGAAACTCAATGGTATATCTTCTTACAAATTTAGTAGTTGGAATTTTGCCTTATATTGTGTTCTATTTTGCAGAAAGAGATTGTCCAATGGTTTGGATTATTTGTTTGTTAGTCAGTGTAATCCTTTTTGTTGGAGCAATAATATTCAAAGGACGTGAAGTGGTTGGTGAAATCCAAAGGAGACTAAACGTTTAATGGGAGTATTCGGGGAAGAGTTTAATAAAAGTAAATACATTGTTGATAATATCGACAGAGCGCTTGCTGAGCAGTGGATAGAGGTGTACTTTCAACCAATTATTCGTACATCTAATGGTAGAGTCTGCGGCGAGGAAGCGCTTGTTAGATGGGAAGACCCTGTCTTTGGGATGCTTAATCCAATCGATTTTGTTCCTGCCGTGGAGGCAGTAAACAAGGTCCACTTGCTGGACCTGTTTGTGCTGGAACGAACAATTGAGAAAATGGAAGAGCAACTGAAGCGAGGTCTTTTTGTTGTTCCTACGGCAGTTAATTTTTCACAGGTGGATTTTTATACCTGTGATGTGGTAGACGAAATTGCAAGCAGAGTAGAAAAGTCAAATGTTTCCAAACATATGATAGCTATTTCTGTTTCAGAGGATTCCATTGACCCTGGAAATGATTTTATTCTTTCTCAATTGGAACAGTTACAAGATTTGGGATTCCAAATCTGGCTTGACGATTATGGCAGTGGAGATGCTGCGCCAGCTGTTCTTCAATTGATGCATTTTGATCTTTTAAAAATTAATATTTTCTTTGTAAGACAAATTGCAACCAGTGAAAGTGCAAAGATTATTCTGACAGAACTTGTCAGAATGGCTATATCCCTTGGAATGGAAACTGCTGTAGAAGGCGTTGAGTCAAAAGAACAGGTGGATTTTTTAAACGAAATTGGATGTAGTAGACTTCAGGGCTTCTATTATTGCAAGCCAATTCCGGTTAGCCAGGTTTTTGAAAGATATGAAAAAGGAATGGCTATAGGTTTCGAAAATCCTAAAGAAACTGAGTATTATGCAGCCATAGGAAAGATTAATCTCTATGACATTTCTTTTGCCAGAAAGAATGGAGATTTAGATAACTATTTTGATACATTCCCAGTAGCTATTATAGAATCTGACGGAGATGTACTTAGAACTGTCAGAGAAAATATTGCTTTCAGAAAATTTTTGTCAAGTCATCTTGGTATCAAAGATGGAAAGATAAGCTACAACAAAAAGACAGGGACAAAAGGGGCAGCGGGAATATATACCGTAAATGCGATATACAAATGTGCTAAAGATGGTAAAAGAGTAATAATTGATGATAGGACAAAAAAAGAGAAAACAGTACAATTGTTGCTTCAAAGAGTAGCGATTAATCCTGTAACCAAGGTGGCAGCGGTAGCAGTTGCTGTTCTTCAGATAGAAGATAAAGCTAACGAGGCAGATACACTGACATATAATTATATAGCAAGAGCATTATCAGAGGATTATATAAACCTTTTCTACGTTAATTTGAGAACCGGAGCGTTTGTGGAATACAATCCAGATGGACTTAATAGAGATGTATCTGTTGAAAAGAAAGGGGCTGATTTCTTTAATAAGTCGTTAAACAGTTTTTTCAGCAGAATATATTCAGAAGATGTAGATATGATGAATAAATCCTTTACCAGGGACAATATATTAAAAAGCTTGAAGAAAAACGATTCTTTTACCATAACCTACAGGCGTTTGGTGGATGGTAAGCCTACCTATGTCAATTTAAAGGCAGTAAAGGTTAGGTCTGATGATGATTTTATTTTGATAGGTATCAACAACGTTGATGCTCAAATGAAGCAAAGAGAGACCTTTGAAAAGATAAAGGAAGAACGAAAGGCATATTCTCGTATCATGGCTTTGTCGGGCGAGTTTATAAACATCTACTCTGTTGATCCTGTCACTAATAATTATGTCAGCTATAATTCCTCAAAAGAATATGAAAAGCTTAATCTGGCAATGAAGGGTGAAGATTTCTTTGAGGAGACTGCACGAAATGTTTGGCACACTTTACATCCAGATGACATTAAGGACTTTTTAAAGGTCTTTGATAAAAAAACTGTTCTTAAAAGAATAGAAGAGGATGGGATTTTTGTATACAAATATAGAGTGATAGTTGAAAAACAGGTGGTTCATTGGTGTTTGAGAGCAACCCTTATACAAGAGGATAATGAAGCGCGACTTCTTGTAGGTGTTATGAACATCGAAAAACAGGTTGTTCAGGAGCGTGAGTTTGCAAATACTCTCATTGAGGCTGAAGAAAGAGCTACAAAAGATCAGCTTACAGGAGTAAAGAACAAACGAGCTTATGCAGATGAAGAGGAACATTTAAATACTCAGATACAAGCCGGAGTAAAGGTGAATTTTGCTATTGTTATCTGTGATTTAAATGGCTTGAAACAAGTAAACGATACTCAGGGACATCAGGCAGGTGATGATTTCATAAGAGAAGGTTGTATGGTTTTATGTGACGCTTTTTCAAGAAGCCCGGTGTACAGAGTGGGTGGTGATGAATTTGTAGCCATAGCCCAAGGCAAAGACTATGAAATGCTTGAAAATAGATTAAGCAAAATTGATAGGTCCAACAAAAGAAATGACAAGAATGATGGCGTGACAATGGCTGTTGGCTGGGCTAAATTTGGTCCAGAGGACAGATTTGTTTCCGATGTTTTTGACAGAGCAAATTCGGCTATGTACGAGAACAAAAAGAAGATGAAAGAAATAATTAAAAATAGGGAACAAAAATGATTGACAAAACTTTAACAATGCTCTAATATAGTAATCATGAAAAATCGAAGGGGAATGCCCTACAAAGAGGAGGATTACTATGAGCAAATTTAACAATTTAAAGCTTGAAGTTGCTGATGAGATTGCGGTACTTACTATCTCTCGTCCAGCAGCACTTAATGCACTTAACAGTGAGACTCTTGATGAGCTTAATGTTGCATTAACAGAAATCGAAGCAAGAGACGATGTAAAGGTTCTTATTCTTACAGGCGGTCCTGATAAGAAGGATAACCCATACAAGTCATTTGTTGCTGGTGCAGACATCTCTGAGATGGTTAACTTCACAGCAGCTGAGGCTCGTGCATTTGGTATGAAGGCTTCAGTGCCATTCTTTAAGCTTATGAATATGAGACAGGTTACAATTGCTGCTGTTAACGGCTTCGCACTTGGCGGTGGTTGCGAAATCTCTATGGCTTGCGATATCCGTATCGCAGCTGACAATGCTACATTTGGTCAGCCAGAGACAGGCCTTGGAATTATCCCAGGTTTTGGTGGCACACAGAGACTCGCTCGTCTTGTTGGTATGGGACGTGCTAAAGAGCTTATCTTCACATGCGATTCAATCGATGCAAACGAGGCATACAGAATTGGTCTTGTAAACAAGGTTGTTGCTAAGGAAGAGCTTATGAACACAGCTAAGGAAATGGCTAAGAAGATTGCTTCAAAGGGAAGCTACGCTGTTTCTATTGCAAAGGCTGCAATCAACAATGGTTACGACATGGACATCAAGAATGCAGTTGAGATGGAGGCTAATCTCTTTGGTATTACATGCTCTACACACGACAAGGCAGAGGGCATGGGTGCATTCCTTGAGAGACGTGCTGCAAATCTTACAGATTTCTAATAAAATTAATTGATTTTTTACCACCCTTGCAAAAAGGGTGGTTTTTTTGGTTTTGCTTGTAAAATAGGGCATAAACAGTTATCATAATTAAGATTAGGTTAATTATATAATTTAGGAGATAATATGGGTAACGATTACATGTTTGAAGATGAAAATGAACAGTCATCACAGCAGAATACAAACAACCAATATAACAATCAGTACAATAATAGTCAGTACAATAACCAGTACAACAATCAGTACAATAATCAATACAACAATCAAAACTACGGATATAATCAGCAGGCATACTATTATCAGCAGCCTCCTAAAAAGGCAGATAATGGCTTGGCTATAGCATCACTGGTGTTAGGCATTATTGCTATGCTGTTATTTTTATCATTCTTTAATATTTTACTAGCTTTGGTTTCAATAGTTCTTGGTTGCATTTATTTATCACAGGCAAAGGGACAGAAGGGTAGCCAGGGCCTTGCAATTGCAGGTATCATCACATCAGTTCTCAGTGTTGTTCTTTGCGGAGCTTGCTATGGATTTATTATTGCAAACATTGCAAACATTTATGACGCAAGTGAAGACCTCATTCAGTACTACGAAGAGTACGATGAAGATTACTTTGACAATTATCTTGATGATAATCAACTTTTAGAGGACGAGCTCCATTCATTGGATAACGATGATACATTATAATTTTGGTTAGAGGTGCTTTTAGCACTTTTTGGCATATTTAAATAAGAGAAGGGATATCTGACGAGAAAGGATATCCTCTAGAAAGGAATTACTTTTATATGTACAACAAGGTAGACGCAAGCCTGAACTTCGTTGAAAGGGAGAAGCAGGTGCAAAAGTTCTGGGAAGAAAACGATATCTTCCAGAAATCAATGGATTCAAGAAAAGAAGGAGAGACATACACATTCTATGATGGACCTCCAACAGCAAACGGTAAGCCTCACATTGGTCATGTTGAGACTCGTGCAATCAAGGACATGATTCCTAGATATCAGACTATGAAGGGCAAATTCGTTCCTCGCAAGGCTGGTTGGGATACACATGGACTTCCAGTAGAGCTTGAAGTTGAAAAGCTTCTTGGACTCAATGGTAAAGAACAAATCGAAGAATACGGTATGGAGCCTTTCATTAAGAAATGTAAGGAATCTGTATGGAAATATAAAGGTATGTGGGAGGATTTCTCTGGCACAGTAGGTTTCTGGGCAGACATGGACAATCCTTACATCACATACGATGACAATTTCATTGAGTCAGAGTGGTGGGCACTTAAGACTATCTGGGACAAAAAGCTCCTTTACAAGGGATTCAAAATAGTTCCATATTGCCCTCGTTGTGGTACTCCACTTTCTGCACAGGAAGTTGCACAGGGATACAAGACAGTTAAGGAACGTTCTGCAATCGTTCGTTTCAAAATCGTAGGTGAGGATGCTTATTTCCTTGCTTGGACAACAACACCTTGGACACTTCCATCAAACCTTGCACTTTGCGTTAACCCAGATGAGACATACATCCGCGTAAAGGCAGCTGATGGATATACATATATTCTTGCAGAAGCACTTGCAGATAAGGTATTAGGCAAGCTTGCTGAAGAAGGCGAGAAGGCATACGAAGTACTTGAAACATATAAGGGTACAGACCTTGAGTACAAAGAGTACGAGCCACTTTTCGAGTGCGCTGGGGTTGCAGCTACAAAGCAGCATAAGAAGGCACACTTTGTTACATGTGATACATACGTTACTATGTCAGATGGTACTGGTATCGTACATATCGCTCCTGCATTTGGTGAGGACGATGCAAAGGTTGGACGTAAATATGATCTTCCATTTGTTCAGTTCGTAGATGGCAAGGGTGAGATGACAAAGGAGACTCCTTATGCAGGTCTTTTTGTAAAGAAGGCAGATCCTGAAGTATTAAAGGACCTTGATAAGGAAGGCAAGCTTTTCGAAGCACCAAAGTTTGAGCATGAGTATCCACATTGCTGGAGATGCGACACTCCACTTATCTACTATGCTAGAGAATCATGGTTCATCAAGATGACAGAAGTTAAAGATGACCTGATTAAAAATAACAACACTGTAAATTGGATTCCAGAATCAATTGGTAAGGGACGTTTCGGGGATTGGCTTGAGAACGTTCAGGACTGGGGTATTTCTCGTAACCGTTACTGGGGAACACCACTTAACATCTGGGAGTGTCCAGATTGTGGCAAGCAGATTTCAATCGGAAGCCGTAAGGAATTAGCAGAGCTTTCAGGCCGTGCTGATGCAGAGACAATCGAGCTTCACCGTCCATACATTGACGAGGTTACATGCACATGTCCTGAGTGTAAGGGCACAATGAAGCGTGTACCAGAAGTTATCGATTGCTGGTTCGATTCAGGTGCTATGCCATTTGCTCAGCATCACTATCCATTCGAAAATAAGGAAGTATTTGAGCAGCAGTTCCCTGCCAAGTTCATTTCAGAGGCTGTTGACCAAACACGTGGATGGTTCTATTCGCTTATGGCAGAATCAACACTTCTCTTCAACAAGGCTCCATATGAGAACGTTATCGTACTTGGTCACGTTCAGGATGAGAATGGACAGAAGATGTCTAAGTCAAAGGGCAACGCTGTCGATCCATTTGATGCTCTTGAAAAAATGGGAGCAGATGCTATTAGATGGTACTTCTACACATCTTCAGCACCATGGATTCCAAAGAGATTTGGTGAAAATGCTGTTATGGAAGGCCAGAGAAAGTTCCTTGGAACTCTTTGGAACACATACGCATTCTACATCTTATATGCAAACATTGATGAGTTTGATCCTACAAAGTACGAGCTTGACTTTAGCAAGCTTGCAGTTATGGATAAGTGGATTCTTTCTCGTCTCAACTCAGCAATCAAGGCTGTTGATGACAACCTTGGTTCATACAAGATTCCAGAGGCAGCAAGAGCTCTTGATGAGTTCGTAGATGACTTATCTAACTGGTATGTTCGTCGTTGCCGTGATAGATTCTGGGCAAAGGGCATGGAGCAGGACAAGATTAATGCTTACATGACACTTTACACATGCTTAAAGGATATCTCACTTGCAGCAGCACCTATGATTCCTTTCATGACAGAGGAAATCTACCAGAACATGGTTCGCTCAGTAGACAAGAATGCACCAGAGTCAATCCACCTTTGCGACTTCCCAACAGTTAATGAGTCATTCATTGACAAGAAGCTTGAGGAGGATATGGATGAGCTCTTAAAGATCGTAGTTCACGGTCGTGCATGTAGAAATACAGCCAACATCAAGAACCGTCAGCCAATCGGTCAGATGTATATCAAGGCTGAGCATGAGCTTGATGAAATGTATGTAAGCATCATTGAGGATGAGCTTAACGTTAAGAAGGCTACATTCACAGAGGATGTTTCAGCATTCACATCATACTCATTCAAGCCACAGCTTCGTACAGTTGGACCTAAGTATGGCAAGTTCTTAGGTGGCATTCAGAAGGCTCTTTCATCTCTTGATGGAAATGCTGCTTATGCAGAGCTCAAGGCAAATGGGGTTATTAAATTGCCTGAGGTTGATCCATCAATCGAGCTTGCAGAGGAAGATTTACTTATCTCTATGGCTCAGACAGAAGGCTTCGTTGCAGATGGTGACAACTACGTAACAGTAGTTCTTGATACAAACCTTACAGAGGAGCTTCTTGAGGAAGGTTTCGTACGTGAAATCGTTTCAAAGATTCAGACAATGCGTAAGGAAGCTGACTTCGAGGTTATGGACCGCATCACAGTAGCGTATGCCGGAACACCAAAGGCTAACGAAATCTTCGCTAAGAACAAGGAACTCATTGCTGGAGAAGTACTCGCAGATGAAATCGCAGAGGGTTCAGAAGGCTCCCTCGTTAAAGAGTGGAACATCAATGGTGAGAAGGTAACACTCGCCGTAACACGCCGCTAGGCTGAGGCTAGCCACAAGGTTATGGCTCGTTCGTTACGACTACAAGCATTATATTACTACGCTCGACAGCACGTCTCGCTAAAGTAATATAATAGCTTGATGTCTACGAACTATTGCAACTGTATTGTAACTAAGTATAAGCTGTGCACAACTTAGGTAAGCGCGAGCAGGAAGGCTCCATGCCTAGCTAGGAGGGCGCCGCGAAGCAAAGCGAGCGGAAAGTTGCCTAGCGAAGGTATGGAAGGTGGCCTGCGGGAGCACGGAGTGCTGTGGTCAGCTTATACGGATTGCCAATAGGAGGGGTTTTGAGATATGAAGAGACAGATGCCAAGCACAAGAGAGATTGAGCATGAGATAGTAGACCGCGTCAAGACCATGTTTCGTAAGGACTTTGAGATGGCAACTAAGGAGGAGATTTATAGAGCTTGCGCTGAAGTTGTCAACGACGTGGTAATTGATAATTGGCTCACAACTCAAAAGGAATTTGTGAAGCAGGATCCTAAGTGCGTATATTACATGTCTATGGAGTTTCTAATTGGTCGACTTCTTGGAAACAACATGATTAATATGCGTGGATATACAGAGGTTATGGATGCCCTTGATGAATTAGGGGTTGATATAAATGAAGTAGAAGACCAGGAGCCAGATCCAGCACTTGGAAATGGTGGTCTTGGTCGACTTGCTGCATGTTTCCTTGATTCTCTTGCAACTTTACAGTATCCGGCTTATGGCTGCGGTATTAGATATCATTATGGTATGTTCAAGCAGAAGATTGAGGATGGTTATCAGAAGGAAGTTCCAGATAATTGGCTTCAGACTAGATATCCATTTGAGCTTCAGCGTACCGAGTATGAATTTGAAGTTAGATTTGGCGGATGGGTTCGCTATGATAGTCAGCCAGATGGCACAACAAAGTATATTCATGAAGGGTATAACGCAGTAATAGCTACACCTTACGATTTGCCTGTCACTGGTTTTGATAATGGTATGGTAAACACGCTTATGATTTGGGATGCCAAACCAAAGGAAGTGTTTAGATTAGACTCATTTGAAAAGGGTGACTATAACAGAGCAGTTGAGGATATGAACCTTGCAAGAAACCTTACTGAGGTTCTTTATCCAAACGACAATCATATTCAGGGTAAGGAGCTTCGATTGAAGCAGCAGTACTTCTTTGTATCTGCATCTATTCAGAGAGCTCTTGCAAAGTATTTGCGCTATCACAAGGATATCAAGAAGCTTCCTGAAAAGGTTGTATTCCAGATGAATGATACTCACCCAACACTGACAGTTGCGGAGCTTATGCGTATTCTTATGGATGTGCATGGCTTAGGCTGGGATGAGGCTTGGGAGATTACAACACATTGTGTTGCTTACACAAACCACACCATCATGTCAGAGGCTCTTGAAAAATGGCCACAGGATATCTTCAAGAGATTGCTTCCACGTGTCTTTATGATCGTTGAGGAAATCAACCGTAGATTCTGTGACGAAATTAGAGCTAAGTTCCCAGGTGACGAGGAGAGAGTTCATCGCATGGCTATCCTTGCAGATGATCAGGTCAAGATGGCTCACATGGCAATCGCCGCAAGCTACAGTGTTAATGGTGTTGCAGCTCTTCATACAGAAATCCTGAAGAATGTTTCTCTTCACGATTTCTACGAAATGTATCCAGAGAAATTCAACAACAAGACCAATGGTATTACTCAGCGTCGTTTCTTGATGCATGGTAATTACAAGCTTTCAGACTGGGTAATCAAAAAAATTGGTCGTGGATGGATTACAGATTTATCCCAGATGAAGAAGTTAGAGAGCTTTGTTGATGACAAGAAATCTCTTGACGAGTTTATGGACATCAAGCTCGATAACAAAAAACGTCTGGCTAAATATATATTAGAACACAATGGAATCGAAGTTGATCCTAATTCGATTTTTGATGTCCAGGTTAAGAGATTACATGAATACAAGCGTCAGCTATTGAATATTCTTCATGTAATGTATCTCTACAATCAGATTAAGGAAAATCCAGAGATGGACTTCTATCCAACTACATTTATCTTTGGTGCTAAGGCTTCTGCAGGTTATGAAAATGCAAAGCTTATCATCAAGCTGATAAACAATGTAGCAGCGGTAATCAACAACGATAAATCAATCGATGACAAAATCAAGGTTGTCTTTATTGAAGATTATCGTGTATCAAATGCTGAATGGATATTTGCAGCAGCAGATGTTTCAGAACAGATTTCTACAGCTTCAAAGGAAGCATCTGGTACTGGAAACATGAAGTTCATGCTTAATGGTGCCGTTACAATCGGTACTATGGATGGTGCTAATGTAGAGATGTATCAGGAGCTAGGAGGAGAGAATATTTTCATCTTCGGCATGAGCTCAGATGAGGTAATTGCTCACGAAAAGAATAACGACTACAATCCAGTAGATGTTATGAACGGAAATCATCACATTCAAAAGGTATTGCAGCAGCTTGTAAATGGCAATTACAGTATTGATAATCCAGAATTGTTCCGCCCACTTTACAATTCTCTTTTAAACACACAGTGTACAGCCAAGGCTGATACATACTTTGTACTAGAGGATTTTGCATCTTACTGTGAGACTCATGAAAAGATTCAGGAGGCTTACAAGGATAAATATAAATGGGCAAAGATGGCACTTGAAAACGTAGCGCATGTTGGCAAGTTCTCATCTGATAGAACAATCCAGGAGTATGTAGATGATATTTGGCACTTGGATAAGCTTGATTTAAAATAAGTGCCTAGAAGGAATGTTTACAGACTATGAATGACAAAAGAAAATATATACCTTGGATATTTATTCCATGTATTCTTGCATTTGTTTTGCAGGTTGGAGCCAGCTTATTCGTAATTCAAGCTATCGTTGCTTATGTGCTTGCGACATTTAAAGGTAATACCTACGATGAGCTTGTTAACGCCCTTGTAGATGCTATGCTTTCGGATGGAGCAAATGTTCTTTATATCATATATGCTGTTGCTGGAATCATTATTTTTACATTCGTGCAGAAGAAGATATTTAGTGATGATAAGCATACTAAGCTATCAGAGGTATCGAAGAATGTTCCAGCTACAATAGCAGGTGTGTTGCTCTTTTGCTTAGGCATGCAATACGTTAGCATGTACCTTACATCAGCATTAGCTAGTGCATTTCCATCATGGCTCGAGGAATATGAAGAGCTTATGGAGACAGCTGGTTTGGATGATAGCCTTACGGTTATAATGGGCATATATGCAGTTATTCTTGCACCAATATGCGAGGAGCTTATTTTTAGAGGTGTTACACTTAGTGCAGCTAAAAAGGTTATGCCATACTATCTTGCAATAGTTGTACAGGCAATCCTCTTTGGTGCCTTCCATATGAATGCAATCCAAGGCTGCTATGCATTTGTCCTTGGACTTGGAATGGGCTATGTAATGCACTTATACAACAATATATTTGTTACAATTATTATCCATATGATATTCAACTTGATTGGCACCTATGGCTCAGATTTCTTGCCATACGGTGGCGATACAGTTATCGGATTCTTCTTGTGGATGCTGGGTTCCCTTGTTGTTACTTACGTTTCAATAATTCTTCTCAGAAAAGGGGCTTCATCTGTTAAGGAAAATGAGTTTACAGCCGATATATAATTACACGGACGATAATAATCACAGGACCAGGAAGGCACGCCTTCCTGGTTTTTCTTTTTACTAGAAACTGTGATAAGGAAAACGGACTTTCCCTTTATAAATTATGTTTCATTTATAGGAGGAAAGAGCATGGTAATTCAAAATTCTGAGGTCAAAATGGCCGCACAAAGTACTTTCGTGGCAACAACGAAGGTGGAGTACGAAAATACCATTAAGCCAGCTATCAAACTGGGAAACGTGGTGCTAGAAGATGATGGAGAAGGCTTTCTCTCATCTCTAAACTATGAGCTGAACCAGAGTGGGGAAGTTCAGGAAGCAGGAGAAAAATCTTCTGTGGAATCGGTGGCTGCAAACATGCAAACTAGAATGCAGACAATGCATTATTTGCTCAGAGCTATACTGATGAGCAAGATATTTGACGATAATTCTGAGTTTAAAAACATTCTGCAGGAAATCTTTAAAAGCAATGAGGGATATTATCAAACAACCACAATCAACTACGAATACAGTGAAAGCCAAGAGCTGGCTTACTCAGCTGTAGGTACTGCAGTTACTGCAGATGGAAGGCATCTGAATTTTAATTATGGTTTTGCAATGTCAGAATCATTTAAGGAGGAGTTTAAATCTGTTGAGGAAAACTTCGTAAGATATATTGACCCATTGGTGGTCAATCTTAATGACAATCCAACGAAGGTATCTGATCAACCATTCTATTTTGATTTGGATGGAGATGGGGAAAAAGACAATCTTCATCAGTTGGATGCTGGTTCTGGTTTCTTAGCACTTGATAGAAATGAGGATGGAGAAATCAATGACGGAAAAGAGCTATTTGGTGCCATAACAGGAGACGGCTTTAAGGAACTTGAAATATTTGACGAGGATTGTAACGGATGGATTGATGAGAACGACAGTATCTTTGAAAAGCTTAGAGTTTGGACCATGAACGAGAAAGGAGATATGGAGCTTTACACATTAAAACAGTCTGATGTGGGAGCTATATATCTTGGCCGTGTAAGAACAGATTTTGTACAGCATGATGATGAGCACAAAGCAATGGCTGCCATGCGTGAGACAGGTATCTTTTTACATGAGTCAGATGGCCATGCCGGAGGAGTTTCTCACGTTGATTTTGCCACCTAATCTGCTATAATTGACCTAAGTATTTTAGGTGGGTTTAATGATATGAAATTATTCGGGGGCAAAAGAAGATTAAAGAGCAACAGTGCACTTGCTATTGCAGCAGGTTGTGCTGTTGCTTTTATGTTTATAGCTACGGTTATCAGTATAGGAATCTATCAGCAACGTATGGATGAAGCCAAGGAATTGCTGGCTGAGGCTGAGTACGAGCAGTATGATTCCTATGTGATTATGATTTCTTCAAATGATTCATCGGACTTTTGGCAGGATGTATATAAATCTGCCAAGGAATATGGCGCTGAAGAGGGTGTGTATGTAGATATGCTTTCTACCAGTATCGACAAATCATATTCCAAAGCAGAGTATATGGAAATGGCAATTGAATCAAATTGCGATGCTATTCTTTTAGAGGGAGACGATTCCCCAGAGACTGCCGAAATGGTGGCAAAGGCAAAGCATGCAGATATTCCAGTATTCACATTAGAATCAGATATAGATATGGCAAATCGCGTCAGCTATATAGGAGCTAATAGCTATACCATCGCCAGCTTATACGGAGAGTCTTTGATAGAAAATCTGACAAAGCAAAAGAAGGTAATGGTTCTGGCTGGAAACACAGTCAATCCTACAGAGGCGAGCGCCTTTGTTAATAATATGCAGTCAGCCTTGGACGGCCGCGAACTGCCAAATGGAAATCTGGATTTTGAAGTGCGCACTGTTGAAAGCAAGGATGCATTTGCTAATGAGGAGTATATCCAAAATCTCTTTAAGGAAAATGATTTGGCACCAGTTGTAATCTGTCTTGACCAGGAATCCACCGAAAGCTTCTATCAGGCTATGATTGACTACAATAAGGTTGGCCAGATAATGCTTTTAGGAAGCAATGTTTCACCTACAATTCTTACTGGAATCAAACAGGGGGTAATTCTTAGCACAGTATATGTGGATGCACAGAGTGTAGGTGTATCTGCGGCGGAAGCATTTATCGAATATAGGGATGCAGGTTATGTATCTGATTACATTAGTGTTGATGCAAATGTAATCGACGCCACCAACATCGAACAGGCGATGGAGGAGGTGGAAAATGAGTAAAATTAAGCGAAAAACTATCTCCCTTAGACAAAAGATGATTATGTCATTTTGTATACCTACAGTATTGCTGTTTCTTGTAAATATGATGCTTTACTTAGGTACTGCTCAGATGCTGAATTCCCTGGATGCTATTTACGCCAGCAATAATACTCTGAATAATTTAAGTGAGAGCTTGGACAAGCTACAGAATGCAACAGCTGGCTACCTGAACACCAAAACAAGTGATGCTTTGGAGCAGTACTATATTTACGAAGAAGAGTATTCTGATTTAGTAGATAATTTGGATGACAATAAGGATGATAATGAAAATAGAGTCCTAGAGCGAAATATCAAAAATATGTCGGAAAACTACCTGGAGCTTACAAATCAGGCAGTTGAAAGCAAACGCGGTGGTAATGTAGAAAAGTATAAGAGTATCTACGAGGAGGCTGCCAGAACATATGGCTATATAGATACCAGCATTACCAACCTCAACAATCAGCAGTTCATCAACAACTCTAAATCCTATGGAGCTATGATGACCGCCCTTCAAACACTTGAAGAGCTGAATATTTTAACACTTGTAATAATTGGTATAGCTAATCTGTTTTTCGTAGTACTTATCGCATCAACTATTGCGGATCCACTTATAAAGTTGGCTGCCACAGCCAACAGCGTGTCGCAGGGAGACTTCAATGTAGAGCTTCTGCCTGTTAAAAGCAATGATGAGGTTGGTGTGGTAACAAAAGCCTTCAACAAAATGGTTGTGTCCATAAAGAACTATATCGAAAAGCTTCGTGAATCTATGGAAGTGGAGCGAAGGCTTAAAGAAAACGAGCTGATAATGGAAAACCATATTAAGGATGCAGAGCTTCGATACTTGCAGGCCCAGATTAATCCCCATTTTTTGTTTAATACTTTAAATGCTGGTGCCCAGCTTGCCATGATGGAGGGGGCAGACAGGACCAGCAATTACATTCAAAGAGTGGCAGATTTCTTTAGATACAACATCAAAAAAAACAAGGATGTTGTGTCTTTGAGGGAGGAAATTGAGCTGGTAGATATTTACATTTACATCATAAATGTAAGATTCGCAGGGGAAATCCAGTTTACAAAGGAGATTGATGAGTCACTTCTTGGAGTAAAGATTCCTAGTATGATACTACAGCCTATTGTTGAAAACAGTATCAACTATGGCCTTAGAAATATTGATTGGACGAAGAAAATCAAGCTTTCTGTGTATGAACTGGGTGATTATATATGTGTCAGCATCAAAGACAATGGCATTGGCATGACACAGGAAAAAATTGAGCAGGTTTTGGATGGCACATACAAGAGCAATCCTGCTAAATCCACATCCAATGGTGTGGGATTAAACAACTGCATTGAGCGTCTTAACATCTTCTACGAAAGTGAGGATGTGTTAGATATTATATCTGAGGGAGAAAAGATGGGAACGGAGACAATTCTTTATCTTCCAAAGAAGGATTATGAGAAGGAATAAATGTAATGTACAAAATAATGTTGGCGGATGACGAGGGAATAGTCATCGATTCATTGAAATTCATAATAGAAAAGGAGTATGGAAGCAAGTGCGATATTCGAACAGCCAAAACCGGTAGACAGGTTATAGAGCTTGCAGAGGAGTATCAGCCAGACATAGCCTTTATGGATATTCAGATGCCGGGCATTAATGGTATCGAAGCCATGCGAGAAATACGAAAGACTAACAATCATATCGTATTTATAGTTATGACAGCTTATGACAAATTCGATTATGCAAAGGAAGCGATTTCCCTGGGGGTTTTGGATTACCTAAACAAGCCGGTCAGTAGAGATGGAATCATCACCATTTTAAACAAAGCCATGGGGCAAATTGATGGTGAACGAGCAAAGCGAAGCAACGACCTTCGAGTTAGAGAAAAGCTTGAAACTGTCGTACCTATAATTGAAAACGGATTGATTCAGGATTTACTTTTTAAGGAATACTTTAAAGAGGATATTGATAACTACAAAACTTTGCTTGGAATCGATTCAGAATATGGATACATGGCCTGCATGGTATTTGGTAGAGAGATGGTGGGAAACTACATGACCAGCGCTGTAGCAGTTTCTATCCAAGCCCAGAAATCATATCGAGAGATTCACACCATAACAGAGGACTATATAAAAGGAATTATGGGAGCGGTAATGTCAAATAAGATACCAATCCTGATTCCAACAGACAGTAGCACATTGCCATATAACGAAAGAAATAATGTGGTGGAAAGTGCAAGAGCACTATGTCGAAAGCTTTCAGATAGATTCGATATGGATTTTCGAATTGGATTTGGTTCGGTAAAGCCACTAGACAGAATGGCAGAATCCTACGAGGAAGCAAACTCAGTACTGATAGCAACCACTAGCCATGTAGCTCACGTAGATGATATGCCGGTGGCTTGCCAGTACGAGGAAAGCTATCCAATGGATTTGGAAAAGCGCTTGTTTAATGAAATATCCCTTGGAAATGTAAATGAAACGGTGGCACTATCCCAGGCCTTCTTCGAGTGGATGGAAGAAAACTACGCAAATGATAACGACAGTGTACGCTTGAAATGCTTGGAGTTTGTACTATGGGCGGAGCATCTTTCTTATGAAAAGACAGCCCGTGTATATGAGTTTAAAAGCAGGGCAAATTATTTGTCAGAGCTATTGAATCTTGGGGGATTAAACGAAGTAAAGCATTGGTTTATTGAAAAGATGAAGGCTGCTGCTGTTTGGGTGGCAAACAAGCAGGAAGAGCAGTCCATGAGTGTTGTTAATAAAGCAAGGCAATACATAGATGAAAACTACATGAAGGAATTAACTCTCGATGATATATCTCGAATGGTTAATATCAGTTCATATTATTTTTCAAAGGTTTTTAAAGAGGAGACAGGTGAGAACTTCATCGACTATTTGACAAAGCTACGTATCGAGGCAGCCAAAAAACTGCTTAAGACAACAAGCAAGTCTATGAAGGAGATTTCAGCGGAGGTAGGATATCCGGATCCAAACTACTTTTCACGTAACTTCAAAAAGTATACTGGAAAGACACCTACGGACTACGCAAAATGTAACTAATAATTGTTGGGGTGAATAAGAATGAAAGGATATATGAAAAAGATAGTGGTGATGACACTATCCCTTGCGATGCTTTCAGGATGCGCTAGTAGTTCTGCAGATAGCGCTAATACTTCTTCTAATAAGGAAGACAGTATTGAAATTGGTTTATGTTTTGATTCATTTGTAATCGAGCGCTGGGAGAAGGATAGAGATGTGTTTGTGGATACAGCATCATCTTTAGGGGCGACGGTTAATGTTCAGAATGCAAACGGTGATGTGGAAAAACAAATCGAGCAGATTACATATCTGATTGATAAGGGAGTGGATTGCCTGGTTATAATTCCAGTAGATGGAGAGGCCCTTACAGATGTAATCAAAACCGCCAAAGAAAAAGATATTGCGGTAGTTTGCTACGACAGAATAATTCCAAATGCAGATACAGACCTTTACATATCATTCGATAACAATATGGTAGGCCAAATGCTTGGGGAGGCTTTGGCAAATTCCGGAGCCAAGAGTGTTGTAATGATTTGTGGACCACTTACAGACGGTAACGTGCCTATGGTAAACGACGGATTCTATTCAGTTATGAATGAAAACGATATCGAAATCCTGGACACATATTATTGTGAGGGCTGGAAGGCTGAGTTAGGTGGCGCCTACGTTTACGACAATTTAGACACTATAAAAGAAGCGGACGCCATAATGTGTGGCAATGACGATGTAGCCACATCTGTAATCAGAGCGCTGGCGGTATGCCAGCTTGCCGGGGTAAAGCCGGTGGTAGGGCAGGATGCAGATTTACCAGCTTGTCAGCATGTTGTAGAAGGAACACAGCTTATGACAGTGTTTAAGCCTGTGAGCAAATTGGCCGAGCAGGCGGCTCAGCTTTCTGTACAGCTTGCCAGTGGAGAAGATATTGATGTGAATTCCACAATAAGTGACGGGCAGTACGACATCCCTTATGTGGCTACAGAGCCAGTGGCAGTGACCAGAGACAATATTGATGAAGTGATTATAGACAGCGGATTCCACTCAAAAGAGGATGTTTACATGAATGTCTCTAATGAATCTGATGAAAATGAATAGCAAATTTTTGCATGACAAAAAATGACTAGCACAAAAAAGTGCTAGTCATTTTATATTGTGTGAACAAAGTTAGACAAAAATGTGAAGAAAGTGACAACCATTTTCAGACATCTTCATGGTATCGTAACTATAGTAACAAACAAACCTAAATGAAAGGGAGGTTTTCAAAGAATGAAGAGAAAGTTATTAAGTGTACTTTTGACAGGTGCTCTTGCAGCTTCAATGTTTGTAGGTTGCGGTACTAGCACAGAGACAACAGACACAGGTGCAGCTGGTGGGGATACAGCTACAACTACAGAGGCAACAGATGATGGCGCTTCAGCAGCAACAGGAACAAAGGTTGGTGTTGCAATGCCTACAAAGGATCTCCAGAGATGGAATCAGGATGGTGCTAACATGCAGTCAGAGCTTGAAGCAGCTGGCTACGAAGTAGACCTTCAGTACGCTTCAAACGATGTTCAGACTCAGGTTTCACAGATTGAAAACATGATCAACTCAGGATGTAACGTTCTTGTAGTTGCAGCTATCGAAGGTTCATCACTTGGTGAAGCTATGGATATGGCAGCTGAGAAGAACATTCCAGTTATCGCATATGACCGTTTGATTATGAACTCAGATGCAGTTTCATACTATGCAACATTCGATAACTACAAAGTAGGTCAGGTTCAGGGTCAGTACATCATTGATCAGCTTGATCTTGAGAACACATCAGATACATTCACAATGGAAATCACAGCTGGTGACCCAGGTGATAACAATGCTGGTTTCTTCTATGATGGTGCTATGGATCTTCTTAAGCCATACATCGATGATGGTACACTTGTTGTTAAGTCTGGTCAGGTAGATTTCGCAGAAGTTGCTACTCCAGCATGGGCTACAGAAACAGCTCAGTCACGTATGGAGACAATTCTTTCTTCTAACTACGCTAACGAAGATCTTGATGTTTGCCTCTGCTCTAACGATTCTACAGCACTTGGTGTTGAGAACGCACTTGCAGCAAACTACAAGGGTGAATATCCAATCATCACAGGTCAGGATTGCGATATTGAGAACACAAAGAACATGATCGCTGGAAAGCAGTCTATGTCAGTATTCAAGGATACACGTACACTTGCTTCACAGGTTGTTAAGATGGTAGGTCAGATTCTCAGCGGTGAGACAGTTGATGTTAACGATACTGAGACATATGACAATGGTACAGGTGTTATTCCTTCATACCTTTGCGAGCCAGTATTCGCTGATAAGGACAACTACAAAGAGTTACTTATCGACTCAGGATATTATACTGAGGATCAGTTACAGTAATTAAAAAAGTAATGCTTTTAGGGCAGGGAAACCTGCCCTATTTTAGAGAAGAGAATGTTTTTAAGAAAATAAAAGTTATTTTAAGGAGGGAGACTTAAGTGGGAAAAACAATACTTGAGATGAAATCAATCACCAAAGAGTTCCCAGGAGTAAAAGCCCTTGATAACGTAAACTTAAAGGTAGAGGAAGGCGAAATTCATGCTCTTGTAGGAGAGAATGGTGCTGGAAAATCTACTCTTATGAACGTTTTAAGTGGTATTTATCCATATGGATCTTACACTGGAGACATCGTATACAATGGTGAAGTTTGTCAGTTCCAGAAAATCAAGGATTCTGAGGAAAAAGGAATCGTTATCATTCACCAGGAATTGGCATTAATCCCTTATATGTCTATAGGTGAGAATATGTTCCTTGGAAATGAACAGGGAAGCAAGGCAGCTATTGATTGGGACAAAACATACGCAGAAGCAGACAAATATTTAAAGATGGTTGGTTTATCAGAAAGCAGCCGTACTTTAATCAAAGATATAGGTGTTGGTAAACAGCAGCTTGTTGAAATTGCAAAGGCATTAGCAAAGAATGCTAAGCTCCTCATTCTTGATGAGCCAACATCATCACTTAACGAAACAGATTCAAGAGCACTTCTTGATTTACTTCTTAAATTCAAGCAGGAAGGAATGACATCTATTATCATTTCTCACAAGCTTAATGAAGTTTCTTATGTAGCAGATAAGATTACTGTTATCCGTGATGGTTCCACAATCGAAACTCTTGATAAGAGTGTAGATGATATTTCAGAAGATAGAATCATTAAAGGCATGGTTGGTCGTGAAATGACAGACCGTTTCCCTAAACGCCATGGTGTAGAAATCGGCGATATCGCTATGGAAGTAAAGGATTGGACAGTATACCATCCACAGTTTTCAGAGCGTAAGGTTGTTGATGGGGTATCAATGTATATCCGTAAAGGCGAAGTAGTTGGTATCGCAGGTCTTATGGGTGCAGGACGTACAGAACTTGCAATGAGTATCTTCGGAAAGGCTTATGGAACTAACATTTCAGGTCAGCTTTTCTTAAACGGTGAAGAAGTTCATTTAAAGAATATCAAAGATGCAATCAAGCATAAGATTGCATATGTAACAGAAGATAGAAAGGGAAATGGACTTGTTCTTACAAATCCAATCAAGATTAACACAACTCTTTCAAACCTTTCATCACTTTGCTCAAAACGTGTTATCGATCAGGATAAAGAGTATCAGGTAGCAGAGGAGTACAGAGATAAGCTGAAGACAAAATGTCCTACAGTTGAGCAGAACGTTGGAAACCTTTCAGGTGGTAACCAGCAGAAGGTTCTTCTTGCTAAATGGATGTTTGCAGATCCAGATGTACTTATTCTTGATGAGCCTACACGTGGTATTGACGTTGGTGCTAAGTACGAAATCTACTGCATCATCAATGATTTGGTTGCAGCAGGAAAATCAGTAATAATGATTTCATCAGAGCTTCCAGAAGTACTTGGTATGTCAGACCGTATATACGTTATGAACGAAGGTAAAATAGTTGGCGAAATGGCAGGATCAGAAGCTTCACAGGAAAGCATTATGTCTTGCATCTTGAAGTCATAGAAGGGAGAGAAAACATGGTCTCAGTTAATATTAAAGACGCATTAAAAAAATACACCATGGTTATCGCCCTGGTGATTATTATAGGAATCTTCTACGTTGGAACAGGCGGAACAATTCTTCTGTCTCAGAACGTAAACAACTTGCTTTCACAGAACGCATACGTATTTGTGTTAGCAACTGGTATGTTACTTTGTATCTTAACTGGTGGTAACATCGATCTTTCTGTTGGTTCAGTTGTCTGCTTCGTAGGTGGTATTGGAGCAGTAATGATGAGCAAGGGAATGAATGTATGGTTCGCAGTTCTTGTAATGCTCCTTGTTGGTGTTTTAGTTGGTGCATGGCAGGCATTCTGGGTAGCATATATAAACGTACCACCATTCATCGCAACACTTGCTGGTATGTATGCCTTCAGAGGTTTATCAAATGTAGTATTAAATGGTTATGCAGTTTCTATTTCAAATACAACATTCCTTAATGTATTTGGTGGTGGTGCTGATTGCTACATTCCAGATTTCTTCCATGGAGAAACATTAAACATTACATGTTTACTTGCAGGCGTTATTGCAGTTACAGTTTATGTATTAATCTCAATTAAAAACAGAATATCAGCTACTAGAAAAGGCTACGTTACAACAAGTGCAGCCAGCTTCTATGCAAAGCTTGTTATTCTTTCACTTGTAATTTTATTCTTAGCATATAAGCTTGCTGGTTACAAAGGAATTCCTACATCATTGTTATGGATTATCCTTATTGTCCTTGTTTACAACTACATCACAACAAAGACAACAATCGGACGTTACTTATATGCAGTAGGTGGTAACGAAAAAGCTACACAGCTTTCAGGTATCAACACAAAGAAGGTTTACTTCTTCGCTTACACAAACATGGGATTCTTAGCAGCTTTCGCTGGTATCCTTACAGTTGCACGTGCAGCTTCTGCACAGCCAACATACGGTCAGTTCTACGAAATGGATGCAATCGGTGCTTGCTTCATCGGTGGTGCATCTGCATACGGCGGAACAGGTTCAGTATTCGGCGCAATCATTGGTGCTCTTTTGATGGGTGTTATCAACCAGGGTATGTTAATCATGGGTGTTGATGCAAACTATCAGAAGGTTGTTAAAGGTTTAGTACTTCTTGCAGCGGTTATCTTTGATGTTATGTCTAAGAGAGAGAAAAAGTAGGAAGGGAGGAGCGAAAAAGTGAAAGACAAGATTTTTAAAATATTGAAAGAAAACACAATGCTCATTGTTCTGGTCCTGGTTGTTCTCTTCTTTAACTTTACAACTAATGGCACAATGCTTATGCCTAGCCAGTTCAACGCATTGATTACACAAAACGCATACGTATATGTTCTTGCAACAGGTATGTTGATGTGTATGTTAACAGGTGGTAATATCGACCTTTCCTGCGGTTCATTTGTTTGTTTAGTAGGTATCATCGGAGCAAAAGTAATGGTTAACATGGGTGCTTCAACTCCAGTTGGAATCCTTGTAATGCTCCTCATCGGAATCATCTATGGATGCTTACTTGGCTATGTAATTGCTTACATCAATATTCCACCATGGATTGCTACACTTGCAGGTTTCCTTGCACTTCGTGGATGGGGCGTTGCATTACTTAACGGTTCATCAAACATCAGCCCACTTCCACCAGAATTTTGTGCATTATTCTCTGGCAAGATGAATGACCTCTTCGGTGGTCCAAGAATCGGTGGCGTTCAGTACAACATGACAAGTATTGTAATCGGACTTATCGCTTCAATCATCGTAGTAGTTCTTCTTTTCAGATCTCGTGCAAACAAGCTTAAGAAGGGTTACGTTGCAGACAGCCTTACAGCAGTTATTGTTAAGTGCGTACTTATCGACTTCGTCATCATGCTCTTTGCATACAAGTTCTCACTTGCAGGTGGTGTACCATACTCACTCATCTGGGTAGCAGTAATCGTGCTTATCTACAGCTTTATTACATCAAAGACAGATATCGGACGTTACTTCTACACAATCGGTGGTAACTCAGAGGCAACAAGACTTTCAGGTATCGATACAAAGAGAATCATGTTTATCGCATACTTAAACATGGCTGTACTTACAGTTATCTCTGCATTCCTTACAATGGCTCGTTTCCAGGCTGCAAACTCTACAGCTGGTACAAACTACGAGATGGATGCCATCTCAGCCTGCGTAGTTGGTGGTGTATCTGCATACGGTGGATCAGGTACAGTATTCGGAATGATTGTTGGTGCTACTCTCATCGGTGTAATCAACCTTGGTATGTCCCTCATGGGCATCGATGCCAACTGGCAGAAGGTTGTTAAGGGCGTAGTACTTCTCGGAGCCGTAGTCTTCGAAATCCTCAACAACAAGAAAAGCGCAACAAAGTAATACATAAGATTTTATTTTCTTCATTATATTCTCTTAATGTTATTATAACTAAAAGCTCGCGACCTCCCATTGGCCGCGAGCTTTTGCGTTGTCTGGCCCCACAGCCTTGCCCTCCCAAGTAACACCTGCCCACAGACCCCTAGCCACGTCGGCCCCGGCCACCCCATCGCCATGCCCTACCGGAGGTACGTCGCAGATTTTGGATTATCTAAATGTGTAGTCGCCCATATTTATTAGTAGGTGTTCTTACAAAGTTTTACAATTCTATCGCTAATGTATGGGTGGAGACGGACAAACACTACACTTAGTAATCATCAGTCTTAAGCTAGCTTTGTATTAATTACTATTTGCTTTGGAGTGAACGTAGAATAATAAAAACAGGTTTTGTAATAGATAAGCATGAGGCGCCATGGACGGCGCCGAAAGCCCGACAACGAAATGGACTGAGTTTAAGGGCGGTGCTTATGTATACAAAACCTGTTTTTTAATTATTCTTGGTGAGCGGAGTAGCAAAAGTAATAATACAAAGACTAGTTAAGACTAGATGATTATATAAACTACATTGTCCGTCCCACCCATACATTACCTTCGAATAGTAAAAGCTTCGTAAGTACACCTACATATGGGCGACTTTACACATTAAGGTAATCCAAAAATCAGCTCCAATGATACCTCCGGTAGGGCATGGTGATGGGGTGGCTGGGGCCGGCGGGGCCTGTGGGCAAATATAAATAGGCGGAGAGCAAGGCTGCGGGGCTAGTTTGTTTTGAATATCGCGGCCAAGAGTGCTAATATTTTAGGTATGGAAATAATAAAAGGATTCTTACAGAGGAAAATGGTTATATTACTGGCGGCGGTTGTACTGGTGTTTTTTGTGCTTTTTAATTCGGGCTTCTTTGGGGGCAAGGATGAGAGGATTAGGGTTTCCTGCGTGGGCGATAGTCTTACCTATGGAAGTGGAGTGCTAAAGACCAGGGAGACGGATGCGTATCCAGCACAGCTGCAGATAAAGATGGGGACAGATCATCTTGTTTCAAATTTTGGATTGCGCAATGCTACGGCATCTGCATCTGGGGATTTGCCATATGTGGAGTCGGAGGAGTATCAGCAGTCTCTGAAGTCTAAGCCTGATATCGTTGTGCTTATGCTTGGAACAAATGATACAAAGACTTATAACTGGAATGCATCAGACTATGAGGCTGGCTTGAAGGAGCTTGTGGAGTCATATCAGCAGCTTGATACTAAGCCTACAGTGTACTTGATGCGTAGCCCTTATTGCTATTCATTGGATGGAAGTGATGTGGCTGAGTATGATATTCAGCCTGCAGTTGTAGCTGACGAGCTGGGAGGAATCGTTGAAAAGGTTGCATCGGAGACTGGGGTAGAAGTGATTGATTTGTATCAGCTTACTGAGGGCCAGGATGAGCTTTATACTGATGGAATTCACTTTAATGCAAATGGATATGAGCTTATAGCTGATGAGGTGTATTCTAATTTAAAATAATTTTCAATAAAACCTGTTGACATTATATGCCTACAGGTTTATATTTTAATCAAACATATGAACAATCATTCATATATTCATTTTAGAGAAAACCCAATGGGGGACGGAGGAAAATATCATGAAGAAAACTTACAAAATCGACGTAGATTGTGCAAACTGTGCAAACAAGATGGAGCAGGCTGCTAAGGAGACAGCAGGCGTTGCTGATGCTACAGTTAATTTTATGGCACTTAAGATGAACGTTGAGTTCGAAGAAGGCGCAGATGTTAAGGCTGTTATGGCAGAAGTTCTTAAGAACTGCAAGAAGGTAGAGGACGATTGCGAGATATTTTTATAGGAGTTTGATATGAACAAAAAGCAGAAGAAGGTACTAATCAGAATAATTGCAGCGGCTTTGATGATGGCTATCCTGTTGTTGCTTCCTTTGGAAGAGGGCAGCTGGATCCGCTTTGTGCTGTTTTTGATTCCATATTTTACTATTGGTTACGATATTTTAAAGAAGGCATTTAAGGGAATTAAAAATAAGCAGGTCTTTGATGAGAATTTCCTTATGGCTGTTGCCACTATTGGCGCCATGGCACTTGGGGAATACACCGAAGGCGTAGCGGTTATGCTATTCTATCAGGTTGGTGAATTATTCCAGTCATATGCTGTTGGAAAGAGCAGAAGAAACATTTCACAGCTGATGGATATTAGGCCTGATTTTGCAAATATAATGGTGGATGGTCAGCTTACACAGGTTGATCCAGACGAAGTAGAAATCGGAAGTGAAATCATCGTTCAGCCTGGTGAAAAGATACCTATCGATGGCGTGGTTATTGACGGTACAGCTACTCTTGATACTGCGGCACTCACCGGTGAAAGCGTGCCTAGAAGCGCAAAGCCTGGGGATGAAGTTATTTCCGGTTGTATCAATATGTCAGGTGTTCTCACTATCCGCACTACAAAGGAGTTCGGCGAATCTACAGCTTCAAAGATTCTCGATTTGGTGGAGAATGCATCTTCCAAGAAATCAAAGCCAGAGAACTTTATTTCCAGATTTGCCAGAGTGTACACACCAGCTGTTTGTTATTCAGCGGTAGCACTTGCAGTACTTCCACCAGTTATTTCTCTTATCATTGGTGCGGAGCCTAACTGGGGACAGTGGATTTATAGAGCCCTTACATTCCTTGTTATCAGTTGCCCATGTGCACTTGTTATCAGTATTCCACTTACATTCTTTGCAGGAATCGGTGGTGCCAGCAAGGAAGGTGTTCTAGTAAAAGGGTCAAACTATCTTGATATGCTTTCAAAGGCAAAAATCGCTGTTATGGACAAAACAGGTACACTTACTGAGGGCGTATTCAAGGTTACAAAGATTGTTCCAAATGATATATCAGAGGATGAGCTTTTGATGTATGCTGCTATGGCTGAGGTATACTCAAATCATCCAATTTCACGCAGCTTAAAAGAGGCTTACAGCAAGCCTATCGATACAAACGACGTTACTGATGTGGAGGAAATCTCTGGACATGGAATCAGAGCTACAGTTCTTGGAAAGACTGTAAATGCAGGAAATGAGAAGCTTATGGCTTCTGTTGACACAGCTTTCAACCAGGCTAGCGAGCCAGGTACAGTTATTTACATAGCCATTGATGGCCAGTATAAAGGCTACATCCTTATATCTGATGAGATAAAAGCTACATCAAAGGCGGCTATCGAAAACATGAAGCGAGTTGGCATTAGACAGACAGTCATGCTTACTGGAGATAGCAAGAGTGTAGCAGATATTGTTGCAAAGGATTTAGGTCTTGATAGTGTTTGCTCTGAATTATTACCTGGGGATAAGGTTCAGAAGGTGGAGGAGCTTTTGGCTTCCAAATCTGAGAAGGAGCAGTTGATTTTTGTTGGTGATGGAATCAATGATGCACCTGTCCTTTCAAGAGCAGATATCGGTATTGCCATGGGTGCTCTTGGTAGTGATGCAGCTATTGAAGCCGCAGATGTTGTTCTTATGGACGACGATCCAATGAAGATTTCAAAGGCAATTGGAATTGCTAAAAAATGTATGCGTATAGTATATGAAAATATTTACTTTGCCATCGGAATTAAGGTATTATGCTTGATACTTGGTGCGCTTGGTATTGCAAATATGTGGTATGCTATTTTTGCAGACGTTGGTGTTATGGTTATTGCAGTTCTCAACGCAATCCGCGCATTACGTGTGAAGAACATTTAGGAGGTTTGACAATGGTTAAACATGCAGAATGCTGTGAAGAGCAGTGTGTACATAAAGAATTGGTAGCAAATGTACTTGACGATTTGCCTGATGAGGATGTCTTATACGATTTGGCAGAGCTTTTCAAGGTTTTTGGTGATAGTACCAGGGTACGAATCCTGATTGCTTTATTCGAGGCAGAGCTTTGCGTATGTGATATATCAGAAGCTCTTGGCATGACACAATCAGCTGTATCACATCAGCTGCAGATTCTTCGTACCAATAAGCTTGTAAAGAGCCGTCGCGAGGGCAAGCAGATTTATTATAGTTTGGCAGATGAGCATGTGGTTACCATTATGGCACAAGGCCTGAATCACATCTTAGAATAATACATTAAAGGATATTTCCCCTTGTTCTTTCTTAGAAGAACAGGGGGCTTTTTTATTGAATTTTTAGGCTGTAACGAAACAATTTATCAATAAGAAAAAAATGTGAAAAAAGTATTGACTTCAAACTTCTATTAGTATAAGATAACCACAGTTAGCGAAAGCTAACTAAAATATGAACAGGAAGCTAACATTATGTGCGAAGAAGTATTTGAAATGATATGTGCCATGGACAGGCGATGTGTAGAGTTGCAAGTTGTATTGCAGTGTGCTCCCACATTAGCTGGCCTTAAAACTTCAAATCTTCTTATAGTTCCGAAAGATCAGGAAGATAAGGTTAGATTTGTTCTTAGGCATTCAGGCTTGTTGGGGTATCGCCTCGTGTACGATAGACATCGAGTTATCTTTTTGGTTTTTAATAGGGATAAGCTCATAAGCTACCTTGCAAAGCCAGAGGTAAAGGAATTTCTTTCCTCTTATGGATATCGTACAGATGCCTTTGGGTATTTACTTCGAAATTTCCAGAATCGATACGATTCTTATGTTCATAAAAGGGATGATTTCCCTCATGAGATGGGAGTGTTCCTCGGATATCCGCTTTGTGATGTAGTAGGCTTCATTCAAAACGGAGGAGACGGATTTGTGCTGTCGGGGTATTGGAAGGTTTACAAAAATGCGACTGAGGCACAGAAGTTATTTGAAAAATTTGACATTGTAAAAGATGATATGGTTCGCATGGTATTTAAAGGATATTCATTGAAAGATATCGTAAATACGTATGCAAAGCCTGTCATATCCTTGGCAGTTTAAGTCAAAATATCTTATTTTAAAGGAGATTAAAGTCATGAGTAAGGTTAATGTTGTATTTTGGTCACAGTCTGGTAATACAGAGAGTATGGCAAACGCTGTAGGTGCTGGTGTTACAGCAGCAGGCGGTGAAGCTAACGTAGTATATGTTGGTGATGCTTCTATAGATGAGCTTAAGAACGCAAAGGCATTTGCACTTGGATGTCCAGCTATGGGCGCTGAGGTTCTTGAGGAAAGTGAGATGGAGCCATTTGTTACAGATTTAGAGGGCTTCGTTTCCGGTAAGACAATCGGTCTTTTCGGCTCATACGGCTGGGGAGATGGTCAGTGGATGCGCGACTGGGTTGATCGCATGACAGCAGCAGGCGCAACAGTAGTAAACGGCGAAGGCGTTATTTGCCAGGACGCTCCAGACGGAGCAGCAGAAGCTGCATGCCAGGAGCTTGGTAAAGCTTTAGCAGCAGTTTAATTTCATATTTTAGCTTATTTCCTTTCCCTGAGTTTCTAACCGGGTTTCTTGGGGAAGTTATTAGACTCCTTTTACAGCCTCCAGGTATGCCAGTGCCTGGAGGTAAATTATTCTGGAGCAGCCTTTACCGAAGGCAAATTTTAGATGGTTTATGCCACAGATAAAAGATGTCGGAATATCTGATATTTCGTGATAAAATCTAACAATTTAATTTTGAAAAAGATGTTGACAAAGCCTTGATTCTCATATATACTCTCTATTGTTCGCGAGAGAGAAACGCAACAAACGCAGAACGAATTATTTCGGGGTGTGGCTCAGTTTGGCTAGAGCACCTGGTTTGGGACCAGGGGGTCGCAGGTTCGAATCCTGTCACCCCGATTTGGAAATTAATTATTTTATGCGGGTGTGGTTCAATGGTAGAACATCAGCCTTCCAAGCTGAATACGTGGGTTCGATTCCCATCACCCGCTTTTTAATTTCTAATATGTTGCATATGTGTCAGTAGCTCAGCTGGATAGAGCAACGGCCTTCTAAGCCGTGGGTCGGGGGTTCGAATCCCTTCTGGCACACTTATACGGTTTATATTTTATCAGTATGGTGGGTGTGGCACAGCTGGTTAGCGCGTCGGATTGTGGTTCCGAAGGTCGAGGGTTCGAACCCCTCTACCCACCCTGTTGCGATAGCAACAAATTGAATAAGGGCAATTAAGTCCTTTGTTGGGCTATCGCCAAGCGGTAAGGCACCAGATTTTGATTCTGGCATTCGCTGGTTCGAATCCAGCTAGCCCAGTTTCTAGTCTATGCCTTTTTCTTTTGGAAATAGTCGCATACCAATTTAATATGGGGTTGTAGCTCAGTTGGTAGAGCACCTGACTTTTAATCAGGTTGTCGGGAGTTCGAGCCTCCTCAGCCTCAGCAAATGAAAAGCCTTCAGATTAGTCTGAAGGCTTTTTTCTTGTATGTATCTATAGTAAGATTATTATATAAAAGTTGAGAAAAAAGCGTTGAGAAAAAAGCATGTGTGACGCATATGTGGGATTATATATGGACATATATCTGAGTTACAATTGAGAAAAATAGAAAAAGGGAAAGAGAGTATTTAATATGGCAGATGATAAGCTAGAATTATTTGAAAATCAACCAATTCGAACTGCATGGGTTGAAGAAGAGGAAGAATGGTATTTTTCGATTGTAGATGTGTGTCAAGTTTTAACGGAAAGTGCTGATGGTAGGAAATATTGGAATAAGTTAAAACAAAGACTTAAAGATGAGGGAAGTGAGTTGGTGACAAAATGTCACCAACTGAAATTAAAGTCTCCCAAAGATGGGAAAAGATATAATACTGACGTGGCAAATACTGAACAGTTACTCCGTATTATTCAATCTATCCCATCAAAAAAAGCGGAACCTTTTAAAATGTGGTTAGCTCAAGTTGGTAGAGAGAGAATAGAGGAGACCATTGACCCAGAGCTTACGATTGATAGAGCTTTAGAAACATATTCTAAACTGGGATATGATGCTGATTGGATTAATCAAAGGTTACAGACAATTAGAGCACGAAAAGAACTAACAGATCAGTGGAAAGCCCATGGTGTGGAACAGGGCAGAGAATTTGCTATTTTGACAGATGAAGTTACCAGAGCTTGGTCTGGAATGAGTACTAGACAGTATAAGAATCTTAAAGGCCAAAAGAAAGAAAATCTAAGAGATAATATGTCCACCCTTGAATTAGCTCTTAATATGCTGGCTGAGGCTACTACAACTGAGCTTACAAAGGTACATAATCCTAGTGGGTTAGAAGAAAATCAAAAGATTGCTCAAAAGGGTGGCAGTGTTGCAGGAAACGCGAGACGTGAGATAGAACAAGAAACAGGTAAATCAATCATAACAAGTCAGAATGCAATTCAATTGAATGAGGCTGTAACACAGTTGATAGAGGCTGTTTCTGAAATAGATGAGGATTGATTATTAATAAGGGAAATATTGTGTGGAAATTTTTGCCTTAGAAAAGAATAGAATCACTCAAAAATATGGTATGTTCGAATCTTCTTGAAAGCTTTTCTTGCAATAGAAGAAATGACTTGTTAATATAATAGTGAACTGGGCGAAAGCTCTTTGGTTCACCGTAGACGGGAAGAATTTCCCGTCATTTTTTTAGGAGTTTTTAAATGTAAGAATTAAGTATATTTATTGATGAATCTGGAGATTTTGGCAAGACACAGGACTTTAATGCTTATTATCTAGTTACGTTTGTCTTTCATAATATATGTTCTTTTGATTTGTTAAAAATTAAGAGTGAGGAAGGGAGACTCAGTAAAGGAGAAAAGCAGTTCTTCTATAAGCCTAATGAATTGAAAAAACATTTTTTAAGAGTATAGAAAAAAAGAGATTGTAATAAATTGTCAGGTTTAACTTATAAATGCAGAGGCAACAAATGCCTTTCTTTCAATATTTTTTGAGACCTAGATGCGTTCAAGCCTCCTCAGCCTAAGCACAAAAAGCCTTCAGATTCGTCTGAAGGTTTTTTTTTCTTGTAGATATACTTGTGCACTAGTCAACTAAAAGTAAGACAAAGTGTCTACTTTTAGTTGACTAGTGCAATCTGAATTAGTTGAGTAGAGAATTCTGCAATTAAAAACTTAATTCAAAAAGATTGGGTATCAGAATTCAATTATCACAGCTTACTACTAGCCAATCCACTAACACAACTATATTTCGCACAATAATATGTGAGGTTTTTGTGTAGATAGAGACTATTAGATTGCTATATGATACAATGAAGCTAAGTTTGGGGAGTAGCTTGTAAAAGGAGGCTAGGTATGAAATTTTATGTATGCGAGGTTTGCGGTAATTTTGTAGGCATGGTTAAGGAGTCCGGTGCTCCAATGTCTTGCTGTGGTCAGAAGATGAAGGAGCTTGTTCCTGGTACTTCTGATGGTGCAGTTGAAAAGCATGTTCCTGTATGCAAGGTAGAGGGAAATGTGGTGACTGTAGAGGTTGGTTCTGTAGAGCATCCAATGGCTCCAGAGCACTACATTGAGTGGATTGCTATCGAAACAAAGCAGGGAGCTCAGAGAAAGGTTCTCGAGCCAGGTCAGAAGCCATGCGCTCAGTTCGCTCTTACAGATGGCGATTCGTTAGTTGCAGCTTATGCATATTGCAACTTACACGGATTATGGAAATCATAATGTTAATAATAGTAAAGAGCTTTGGGGGTGCCCAAAGCTCTTTTTTTGTTAAAATAATCCATCTACTATTTTCATTATTCTATGAAGGTTTTGAATATCTGTATCAACATCACCGGTCTCTAAAGAGTGGTTTGCATCTGGGATGACGGCATATGTGATTGAAAGTTCATCACAAAGCTGGACGCACATATCAGTATCACAAAGAGGATCCTTGCTTCCGTGGAAAACAAAACCTTCGCAGGCATTGATGTATGCAAATGTCATTTCGATAGGTGTGAAGATAATGCTTTCAGCTTCGATGCCATAGTCAAAGGCGTATTTGGCAGCGATAGCTGTACCAATGCTTTTTCCAATAAAGACAACATTATCATAGGAAGAAAAGTCTATATCTTTTAACTGCTCAACTACCTGTGTGAGAGCCTCATTGATTGCAGCCTCAGCCTGAGCGGCATTTGTCTTGATAGAATCTAAATCATTTGAAAATGTATAAGTTACTTCTTTTATTTCATAGCCATGATTCTTGGCAAGCTTCTTTGAATAGTACAAAAGTGGTTTATCTGAGTGATATCCAACTCCTGGAAATATAACAGCTAAATTCTTATCCATAGTGTTCCTTTCATTAATAAGAAAAATTCTACGAATCTATTATAGCAATAAAAGTACTTAGAAAAACAAAAAAACACAAAACCTGTACCGATTTGTTCACATTGCAATCATGTTGCGCACACTTGACGGGATTAATATACCGCTAAATGATACAAAAATAGCAGCAGATAGGAGTGAATTATGGAAAAGAGGTATAGGCATGAATGGAAACACGCTATAACCTACGCAGACTTGCTAACAATAAGGCAAAGAATGTCAGCTATAGCGATACCTGATCCACATACAATCGACGGAAAATATCTTATAAGAAGTCTTTATTTCGATAATCTGAATGACAAAGCACTTCGTGAAAAAGTGGATGGGGTGAACATGCGAGAGAAATTTCGCATAAGATATTATAACTTCGATACTAGAATAATCCACCTTGAAAAGAAAAGTAAACTCAACGGTCTTGGTACGAAATACCATGCTCCATTGACAGCGGAAGAGGCACAGAAGATAGTGGATGGAGATATTGATTGGATGATTGATTCCCCATATTCACTGATTCAGGAGCTGTATTGCAAGATGCGATATCAGGGAATGAGACCTATGACCATAGTAGATTACACCAGAGAGCCATTTGTATATGGACCTGGAAATGTAAGAGTTACATTAGATTATGACATAAGAACGGGGATGAATAGAACGGATTTCTTAAATCCAGAATGTGTAACAATTCCAGCGGGCGACGCTCCAATTATATTGGAGGTCAAATGGGATGCATATCTGCCAGAAATAATAAGAGATGCAGTACAAATCCCAGGGACTAGAGTGCAGGCATTTTCAAAATATGCACAGTGCAGGATATACGGTTAATAGATAGAAGGAGTGAAGATTATGACATTTAGCGATATTTTTAAATCAAGCTTTTTAAGCAATGTAACAAGCGTAACAGTTTTAGATATGGTAATTGCTATGGCATTATCATTTGCAATTGGTTTATTTATTTTCTTTATTTATAAGAAGACATACGCAGGAGTTATGTACTCATCAAATTTCGGAGTGACTTTAGTAGCTCTTACAATGATTGCGACATTCGTTATCTTGGCGGTAACCAGTAACGTAGTTCTTTCGTTAGGTATGGTCGGTGCCTTATCAATCGTTCGTTTTAGAACAGCAATCAAGGAGCCTCTTGATATAGCTTTTCTTTTCTGGGCAATTGCAGCAGGTATTGTACTTGCAGCAGGAATGATTCCACTTGCAGTATTTGGTAGTGTGATTATCGGTGTAATGATTACCGTATTTGCGAATCGTAAATCAAATGTTAATCCATATATCGTAGTCCTTCGCTGTGAGGATTCTCTTACAGAGAAGGAAGCAATGCAGTATTTAAACGAGAAGACAACTAAGTGTGTGGTTAAGAGCAAGACTGCTAGAAAGGGTGAGATTGAACTGAATCTTGAAATCAGACTCAAGGAAGACAACACAGATTTCATTAACCAGTTATCTGATATGACAGGAGTGGAAAGTGCAGTACTTGTAAGCTATAACGGCGATTACATGGGATAAGGAGGACAGATTATGTCAACTAATAAAAGAATTGACATCATCTGCGTAGTGGTCTTGATACTGGCCATCATCCTGACGGTTTTATTTATGAACGGCGAGAAGCTTGGACTTACAGTGGTGGTTGATGAGGATGCTGAAAAAACCACCACATCTTCATATTTTACAACCAATGATATGGATGGTGACTGGGATACTTCCGAGGCGACAGTAATTACTTTAGAAGGAGAAGACATAACTGTTTCGGGGTCAGGAGCTTATGTAAATGATGGTAATGTGTACATTGCACAATCTGGATATTATGTGGTAAGTGGAGAGCTTACTGATGGAAGCATCGTTGTTGCTGCTGAGGATTATTCAAAGGTATGGATTATGCTTGATGGGGTAGATATTTACTGCGAAGACGATGCAGGAATAATTGTGGAGCAGGCAGACAAGGTATTTTTAACTTTGGCAGAAGGCTCTGAAAACACAATTGAAACTGGCAGCGAGTATTCAGAGGAAGCAGTGGAAGATGATATAGATGGAGCTATTTTCTCTCACGATGATTTGACAATAAATGGAAGCGGTAGCTTGACTGTTACAACAAGCTATTCACACGGTATTGTTTCAAAGGATGATTTGATTATCACAGGTGGAACAATTACGGTAACTGCTCCTGGTGATGGCTTGAAAGCAAATGATGCTCTGAATATAACAGATGCAGATATTACTATTGATGTTGAAGATGATGGCATTAATTGCGATACCAGTGTATACATTGGCGGAGGCACAATTCTTATAAGTAATTCTTATGAGGGAATAGAGGCTGTAATCATTGAAATAGAAGATGGTGATATCACCATTTATTCAACTGATGATGGTTTGAATGCCAATGGAGGTTCTTCTGAAGAGTTCGACATGGGCCAAGGAGGCGGCCAGCGTATGAACATGGGTGAAGTCCCAGAAGATACTGTAGAGTCAGAAGAGTCTGATACAGAGGAAGAAGAAACATACATTAGCATAAGTGGTGGAACACTAAGAATTTTTAACGAAGGTGGTAGTGACGCAGATGGCATTGATTCTAACGGTGATATTAGTATATCAGGTGGTACGATCTTTGTAAGTCTAACTGATGGCGGAATGAATAACGCGATTGACTACGCAAGTGAAAATGGTGGTGTTGCAGTAATCACAGGAGGAACAATTATTGCTGCTGGAAGTAGCGGTATGGCAGAATCCTTTGATAGTACATCCACACAGGCATCTATACTTTACACAACTAGCGCTTCCATGGAAGCTGGAACTACAGTTTCGGTTGTAGATGCAGATGGAAATGAAATTATTTCATGGGAAGTTCCATATAGCTTCTCTTCAATTAATATTAGTAGTCCGGATTTAACTGTAGGTGAAACCTATACAATCTGCATAGGTGATGAATCCGAGACAGTTACACTTGAAGATGTGGTAACTACTGTTGGCGAAGCAACTGCAGGTGGTATGAGCCAAATGGGTGGACTAGGTCAGATGGATGGCGAGAACCAAATGGGCCCTATGGGTGGCGCTGGAAAAGGAAATCGTGTACAATACCCCTAACATTTATAGTGAATGATTAGGAGACATAATTAAAATGAAAGAAAACATAGTTCTAATTGGTATGCCAGGTGTTGGCAAAAGTACTTTGGGTGTTGTATTGGCAAAGGAACTTGGATTTGAATTCGTAGATGCGGATTTGCTTATCCAAAAGAGGGAAAAACGTTTGCTTAAGGAAATCATAGCCGATGAAGGCGTGGATGGTTTTCTTAAAATAGAAAATGATGTTAATGCTAGCATTTCTTCAACCAAAACAGTTATTGCAACTGGTGGTAGTGTTATCTATGGTGCAGAGGCAATGGAGCACCTAAAGGAAATTGGAACTATTGTTTATCTTAAGCTTGATTATGAAACACTTGATAGTCGCCTCGGCAGCCTAAAGGGCCGCGGGGTTGTTCTAAAAGACGGGCAGAATCTTAAGTCTCTCTATGATGAAAGAATTCCGCTGTATGAAAAATATGCAGATGTTACCGTAGATGAGGGTGGCCTCGGCCTCGAGGAAACACTTGATGCGGTGCTAGAAAAAATATCTGAATAGATAGTTTAAAAGTCCTGTAACTATCAATCTCTATGTACTGTCAAGGAGGCGTGTTAGCCGACAAGACAGTATCATAGGATTGTTAGTGTAACAGGACTTTTTGTTTAATATGATATTAGCTTTCTGAAACTTTTTTGTAGCCAGTTTTTACAAGCCACTTCTGATCGATAATCTTTACTTCGTCCCCGAATAAGATGTGGAGACGTACAGATGATGGCTGCTTTTCAATTTCTTTGACTGTTCCCTCTCCAAATTTTGGATGAGAAACAACATCGCCTACTTCATATCGTATTTTCGAATTTTCCATATTTTTGTAAGCGCGCTGTGTGCGATAAGTATCAAGCATCTGAACCTGCTTGTGGTCTACTGTAGGACGCTTTAAAACTGAATCATAGTCCACCTTTTTGAGGCTCTGACCTTCTACGTAGTAGTCTGCAGGGATGGCGCCGATAAGGCTGCAGCAGTATTTCCATGCACTGCCGTGAACTCCTGGCTGCCATGTGTATTCGCTTGGGATGCTGATGTGACGTGTCATGTAGTGTGCATATTCATGCTTATATAAATTGATTCGATCGGCCTTTGAAAGCTGCTCATTTAAGCAAAAGCCAATGAAAAATAGTGAAAACTGGAATTGTTCTTCATCATCATATGAAGGTGGAAGATAAGAACCAAGAGCTTTTTCATCCATTCCAAAGGTGATTGGAACTTCTGCACCGTGGAGCCCCAGCTTATGATCTAGAACTGAGTACAATGCAGTAATTTCTGCACGAAGAACAGGTTCTTCATCGTGCAACATTTTAAACATTTCTTTCTTTGTCATTATGTCTCCTTAAAACTCGATATAACATTTACAGAAGGATAGTATATCAACTGAATTTGAAATTTACAATTATCAAAGATGATAAATTTGTTAATTTTACAATATTTATTTGACTTTGAAAAAGGCCGATATTACTATAAAACTATAAAGGAAATTATGCACAAAATTCTGCGTTAGGAGATTAAATATATGAGAAGAGCAATCAGAGTTTCAAAAAAGATATTGGCCTTTTCGCTGGCCGTATTTATGGGAGTAGCAGTCCTTGGTTTGTCACTACAGGCAGATGCTGCCAAAAAGAAATCCTCAGGAACATATGCAGAAGGTGATGATATTGCCTTTGGAACCTTGGATGGAAACATTATCAACTGGACAATTCTTACATATGACGATACTACAAAGGTTGCCCTTATTGTTTCAAGAAAGACACTTCATTCAAACTCAGTTATTGCCTATAGAGATTCAATTAACAAGATGTATAACGATTCTAAGACAAGTGCTGGATATGTTAGATGGGAAGACAACTACTGGAGAGGCTGGCTTAATCAGATTTTCTATGATCAGTGTTTTACAGATGCTGAAAAGGCAACTATTCAGAAGACTTCTCTTACTGAGGAAGCAGCCCAGACAAGTCTTATGAATTTCTATCATGACACTACTTTGGATGCTTATTATCTTGCTGGAAATGTTAAGAACTCTCTTAATATGAATATTTACAACAATCAGAGTACAACTTCTGATTATATTTTCTTCCTTTCTTCAGATGAGTACACAGAGTACAAGGATACTATGAAATACGAGACCAGCAACACATGGCCTCTTAGAACAAACGCTTATGATGATCCGGCTCAGGGACTGTTTGTAAATGATGCAAAGAAGCTCATCGAAAGAAAGTACTATTATCTTGGTGATGGAATCAGACCAGCTATGTATGTAAAGCTTGGTAAGACTGACGAGGAAAAGGCTGCGGAAGCAGAAGAAAATACAGATACATCTTCTAGCGATACTATTGTTACTTCTGATAACCAGTCGACAGATAAATCTACAACAGACTCGGCTAAAAAAGAAACATCAAATAATACTACAAGCAATAATACATCATCGAACCAGACAAGTGCAGCAAATAGCTCTAGTAGCGCATCGACATCCACATCTACAGCAAAGGCTACTTCGTCAAAGAAATATGCCAATAATGGTACCAATATAGGTAATATTACTTTGCCGGATGATGCGTCATACTCTATGAGTAATGGCAGCACTGCTCAGGTTGCAATTGACCTTGATTACTTAAACAGTACAGATAAGAAGTATAATATTACTTATAAATCTTCAGATGCCAGCGTGTTCACTGTTGATTCAAATGGACTGATTACATCCGTTGGCAAAGGAACTGGAACATTGACTGTAAGAATGAAGAAATCAAATGGCAAGACTTATACCATGACATGCCGTGTTGATGTGACCTAGGAGTAGAGGCGTGACACAGGAAAGATTCCTTAAAAGAAAAGTAATTATAAATAATTTGACAGATTTACAGCCTGACTATGAGCCTGGCACTTTGGTGCTGACTAATAGCCAGGCTGTTGTTGATGAGTGCACAGTCAGGCACATACCGGTGGCGGCATACGAAGATGAGGGGGCACAGCCTATCCACTGTTCGCAGGTACTGATTGATGTGGATGAAATAGAAGATGACGATTTTGAGAACATCTACAGACGATGTGCCGGCATACCATGGGATATCGCATATACGGAGCGGTGCTTTATAAGTGAATTTGGGATGGCTGATTTGGATGCACTCTTTGAATTGTATTCTGAACCACATATGACTGACTATATGGAACCGCTTTTTGAATACGATGAAGAAAAGCAGTACGAGGAAAATTATATAGAATACATTTACAAGCTATATGGCTTTGGAATGTGGTTGATTTTCGACAGATTCACAGGTAAATTAATAGGTAGAGCAGGTATAGAAGTGCGGGAATCCTGCGACAGAGAAAACCAGGCAGAAATGGGCTTCGCTATTGCATCCAGCAGATGGAAGCAGGGACTGGCCTATGAGGTTTGCTCAAAGATAATGGAACTGGCTAGGGATGAATATGGGCTCACAAGCTTAATTGCAAGATGTGATCCTGAAAATGTGGCCAGCAGACATTTATTAGAAAAACTCGGTTTCGTTATTGCGGGATACGAAACGGATGGAGATTGTAGGTATTTTAGGGAGATTTTGTAATGGATTTAAAAAATTATCAGCATGAAGTAGTGGTGACTGATGAGGGGCTTCCATTTAAGCTTTTTGCTTTTGAAGGTCAGAATGGAAATTATGTAAGGGAAAAACACTGGCACCGTTCAATCGAGATTTTCGCTGTATGGGAGGGCAGATTGGAATTTACTCTCCAAGAAAAGCGTTTTCCTCTTAACGGTGGCGAGTTTGTCATAGTTAATAGCAATGAGGTTCATAGTATAGCAGCTCCAGATGTTAATAAAACGGTGGTATTGCAGATTCCACAGGATACATTTGCGGAGTATTTTACAGATGAGCAGTTTATTTGGTTTTCTCATGGAGACAGAGAAACAGATCATCGTGTGTTTACACTTTTGCAGGAAATGTATCTTATTTATACAAATGGAGAAGAAGCCAATAAGCTTCAGGTTCTTAGCTTGTATTATGAGCTTCTTTATATTTTGGTTACAAAATATCGTAAGTTCAATGTTAATGAAGAAATACTTAAGAACAGTAAGCAGTTGAAGAAGCTTTCAAATATCACAAGATATATGAAGGACCATTATGCTGAGAGTATATCTTTGGAATCAATGGCAGAGCAGTTTAACTATTCTCCATCATATCTTTCTAGAATGTTTCAAAAGCATGCTGGAATCAATTTTAAAGACTATTTGCTTGGAATTAGATTAGAGCATGCAGTCCGGGAATTAGAAGAAACAAATGGCCAGATTGTAGATATTGCATTGGGAAATGGATTCCCAAATTCAAAGGCATTTTCAAATGCATTTAGAGATAAATACGGAGTGCTCCCCAGCGAGTACAGAAGGAGTAATGAATAATAATGGCGAAGAAAGTATATGCAGTCAGAGTAGGTAGAAAACCTGGAATTTATAACACATGGGATGAGGCTAAGGCTCAGGTTGATGGCTTCAAGGGGCCTGTGTTTAAGGGCTTTACATCTATGGCAGAGGCAGAGGCTTTTATGAAAGGAGGCTCTGTAAGTAGCGGAGCTGCTAAATCTGCAACTGTTAAAAATGATATTGTGACTGCAGCTGATGCTTTCCAGAATCTTCAAAAGGTAACTGTAGAGGATGGAGGCAAATACAACATTCTTGATGCCCAGATTAAGGAGCAGTGCATTGACAAGGTGGCGCTTATTACAAAAGCCTTCAAGACTGCATTTGCATCGCTAGTTTCTATTGATGACATTAGCGCAAATGAGGATGTAAAGACTTTGATGGCTCGCTATGGATGTGATTTTGATAGTCTTACATCTGAGTACAATATTGCCTTTGTAGATGGTGGTGGCGACAAAGTGGGTGCCAATTTCGAAAGCACTAGAATTCTCTTTGGTGTAGTTTTCTATAATGCTGAGGAATCTAAATTCAGCTTATACAGATATGCCCTTGAAAGGGGCACAGATTTTGATTGGCTCTTTAGAGCATCAAATGTGGCAGGAGAGGAGCTCGCGGCATTGTTTGCTATGTATATAGCAGCTCGTCTGGGATTGAAACAAATCCACATTTATCAGGATAACAATCTTCCAGCAAAATATTTCTCTGGAGCCTTCAAGAAAATCCATAAGATGGATGATTATATGCTTCAGATATTTATAAACGCCAGCTTACAATACTTGAAGCAAGGCCTGGAAATTAACTTTCTTTATGTGCCATCAGAGCATGCAGCTTACAAGGACAAAGCAAAAGCTACTAAGGGAAAGGCTGTATATGAATCCCAGGATATTCCAAAAATCTCCTTTGAAATGGCAGAATTTTTGAATGGAGTTTCCGATAGATTAGCGGATTATAAGAATTAATGGTATTTATACAATACTTTTAAAGTTGGGTATTGATATTCATCGTGATATAGTATATTATAATTTCATCAAACAGATTTGAAGGACGAATTCAAATCTAAAATAAAAGAAAAGAGGGAAATAATATGTTTTGTAGTTCATGCGGTACACAGTTAGAAGAGGGCACACTATTTTGCCCAAATTGCGGTAATCCTGTAGCACAGGCAAATGATACAGCTCAGGTAAACGAGACAGCACAGGCTAACAGCGCAGCACAGGCTAACAGCGCAGCACAGGCTAACAGCGCAGCACAGGCTAACAGCGCAGCACAGGCTAGTGCTCCTATTAATCCAGCACCACAGTTTGATGGTTCAACACAGTATTACACACCACAGCCAGTCCTTGGTTTGAAATGGGCAAACTTCCTTGGATATTTTGCTTTGTGGGCAGGCGCACTTGTAAATCTTGGTTCTGGTATTGCACTTATTACTGGATTAATTTATGGTGAGGATGCAGATCTTGTTTATAGCTTCTTCACAGGTCTTAAAGTGTTAGATGTTCTTTACGGAATTTGTTTACTTGCTACTGTTGCATTGGGCGTTGTGACAGCACTATCTATCATCAAGCGCAAGAAGCAGGCAGGCACTTTAGTTTGCTTAATGTATGGTGTTCAGTCTGTATTATCAATTATTTATATAATTGGTGCTACAATTATTCTTGGCACATTTGCGGGTGATGCTACTACAATTACTCAAATTGTTGTTTCAATCGTTATGATTTTTGTAAACCGTACATACTTCAACAACAGACGCGATGTATATGTTAACTAAATATATGTCAAAAAATTGACATCACATAGTAAAGATTTAAAAGTCTCCAAAGTGTTTTGTTTGATATCATTTGATTATCGAAAACGTTTTGGGGGCTTTATTTTTGTAAAAGGAGCCGCGTTATTTAAAGGAGGGTAATTACAATGAACAACATGCCAAATGTAAAAATTGGTGTAGTAGCAGTTTCTCGTGACTGCTTCCCAGAAAGCTTATCAGTAAACAGAAGAAAGGCACTTATTGAGGCTTATACAAAGAAGTACGGTGCAGAGCACATCTATGAGTGCCCAGTTTGTATAGTAGAGAGCGAAATCCACATGGTACAGGCTCTCGAGGATATTAAGAAAGCAGGATGTAACGCACTTTGCGTATATCTTGGAAACTTCGGTCCAGAAATTTCAGAGACACTTCTTGCAAAGCACTTTGAAGGACCAAAGATGTTTATTGCAGCAGCAGAAGAGTCAGGCAACAGCCTTCTTGATGGTAGAGGAGATGCTTACTGTGGTATGCTCAACGCTAGCTACAATTTACAGCTTCGTAACATCAAGGCTTATATCCCAGAGTATCCAGTAGGTGATGCTGAGGATTGCGCTGATATGATTCATGAGTTCGAGCCAATCGCTCGTGCAGTAATCGCACTTTCAGATCTTAAGATTATCAGCTTTGGACCACGTCCACTTAACTTCCTTGCTTGTAATGCACCAATCAAGCAGCTTTACAACCTTGGTGTTGAAATTGAGGAGAACTCAGAGCTTGATCTTTTCGAAGCATTTAATAAGCATGAAGGTGACAGCCGTATTCCAGAGGTTGTTGCAGATATGGAAAAAGAACTTGGCGCTGGAAACAAGAAGCCAGAGGTTCTTGCAAAGCTTGCTCAGTACGAGCTTACACTTAAGGATTGGGTAAGAGATCACAAGGGATATCGTAAATACGTAGCAATCGCTGGCAAGTGCTGGCCTGCATTCCAGACACAGTTTGGTTTCGTTCCTTGCTATGTAAACTCAAGATTAACAGGTGAAGGCATTCCTGTATCTTGCGAGGTTGATATCTACGGATGTCTTTCAGAGTTCATCGGTACAGTTGTTTCAGAAGATATCGTTACACTTCTTGATATCAACAACTCAGTACCAAAGGATATGTACAACGAGGAAATCAAGGGTAAGACAAACTACACACTTCAGGATACATTCATGGGATTCCACTGCGGAAATACATGCTCTAAGAAGCTTGCATTCTGCGAGATGAAGAACCAGAAGATTATGGCTCGTACACTTCCTGTAGAGGTTACAAACGGAACACTTGAAGGCGATATCGCTCCAGGTGAAATCACATTCTACAGACTTCAGTCTACAGCAGACAACATCCTTCGTGCTTACATCGCACAGGGCGAGGTTCTTGATGTACGTACTAAGTCATTCGGTTCAATCGGTGTATTTGCTATTCCAGAAATGGGACGCTTCTATCGTCACTGGTTAATCGAAAAGGGATTCCCACATCACGGAGCAGTTGCATTCGGTCACTATGGAAAGGCTCTATACGAAGTATTCAAGTACATCGGAGTAGAGGTAGATGAAATCGGATACAACCAGCCTGCAGGCGTACGTTATCCTACAGAGAATCCATTCGCATAATTAGTTAAAAAATGGCTGGCTTCGGCCAGCCATTTTTGGAATAGGAGATTATAGTTATGTATTATATCGGAGTTGATCTTGGTACATCGGCTGTAAAGCTTCTTCTCATGGAAGGCAACGGTGATATCAAGAAAATAGTTTCAAAGGAATATGACCTTAGCTTCCCGCATCCAGGCTGGTCTGAGCAGAAGCCTGAGGATTGGTGGGCTCAGTCTATGGCTGGCTTGAAGGAACTTACAGCAGAGGTTGATAAGAGCCAGGTGGCAGGTATTTCCTTTGGTGGTCAGATGCATGGCCTTGTAACACTTGATGCAGATGACAATGTCATTCGTCCTGCAATTCTTTGGAATGACGGACGTACAGGAAAAGAGACAGAGTATCTCAACAACGTAATTGGAAAGGACAAGCTTTCTGCTTACACTGCAAATATTGCATTCGCAGGCTTCACCGCTCCAAAGATTCTTTGGATGCAGGAAAATGAGCCAGAGCTTTGGGCTAAGGTAGCAAAGATTATGCTTCCAAAGGACTACTTGGCTTACAAGCTATCCGGAAGCTTCTGCACAGATTATTCTGATGCCAGCGGTATGCTTCTTCTTGATGTTAAGAACAGATGCTGGAGCAAGGAAATGATGGATATCTGCCATGTTTCTGAGTCTCAGCTTCCTAAGCTTTACGAGAGCTATGAAGTAGTTGGCACAATTAAGCCAGCGGTTGCAGCAGAGCTTGGATTTACAAATGATGTAAAGATTATTGCAGGTGCTGGTGACAACGCTGCAGCTGCAGTTGGTACAGGTACAGTCGGAGAGGGCAAGTGCAATCTTTCAATTGGTACTTCTGGAACAATCTTTATCTCAAGCAAGAACTTTACAGTTGACCCTGCAAATGCACTTCATTCATTTGACCATGCTGATGGTGGATATCACCTTATGGGATGCATGCTTTCTGCAGCTTCTTGCAACAAGTGGTGGATGGATGAAATCCTTAAGACAAAGGATTACCCAGCAGAGCAGGCAGGTATCAAGAACCTTGGGGAGAACCGAGTATTCTATCTTCCATACCTTATGGGAGAGCGTAGCCCTCACAACAATCCAGATGCACGTGCTATGTTCATCGGCATGTCTATGGACACAACTCGCGAGGATATGACACAGGCTGTCCTTGAAGGCGTAGCTTTTGGACTTCGTGATTCACTTGAGGTTGCACGCAGCCAGGGTATTGTTATTGAGCGAAGCAAGATTTGTGGTGGCGGTGCTAAGTCTCCATTATGGCAGCAGATTATTGCATCAGTTATGAATCTGAAGCTTGATATCTTGGAGAATGAGGAAGGCCCAGGACTTGGTGGCGCAATTCTTGCAGCTGTTGGCTGTGGAGAGTATGCTACTGTAGAAGAGGCTTGCGACAAGCTTGTAAAGGTAAAGACAACAGTAGAGCCTGATCCAGAGTTAATTCGTAAATACGAAGAACGCTATCAGGAATTCAAGAAGCTTTATCCTACAGTAAAGAGTTTATTCTAATAAATAAGGCGCTAGCTCCTATGCTAGCGCCATTTTATTTATATTGACAAATAAAAAAAGAGCATCGCTTTTGCGATGCTCTTAGCAGTTCCTAGCGGAATCGAACCGCTGTTTTCGCCGTGAGAGGGCGACGTCTTAACCGCTTGACCAAGGAACCATATGTCCTAACGACAAGACATATAATACTATGGCCCAGCCCCTAAGTCAAGAGAAAACCCACAATTTTATTAAATTCAGAATTATTAGAAAATTAAGACAATACAGAACAATATTTTGATTGTGTTGTACCCAACAATGTCAGAAAAATGCATAAAAAAATGCTCGAAACGTTGCCTTGTTTGTGCAAAACTATTAAAATATTATCTATAGATAAAGTGTGTTGTTTATTTACAGAAGGAGATAAAAGAAGAAAGTTAGGGGGGATTATATGGCTCAGACAAGTATGCTAGCTATGATTCTAGCAGGTGGTCGCGGTAGCCGTCTGCATGAGTTAACCAACAAAGTTGCCAAACCGGCAGTTGCTTATGGTGGAAAATATCGTATTATCGATTTCCCACTTAGTAACTGTGCTAATAGTGGAATAGATATCGTAGGTGTTTTGACACAGTACGAATCGGTTTTGCTAAATAGTTATGTTGCGGCAGGTGGAAGATGGGGATTGGACACAAAAGATAGTGGTGTTTTTGTCCTTACACCTAGAGAGAAGGCAGACAGTGGTCTTGATGTTTATCGAGGTACTGCAGATGCTATTTCACAGAACATTGATTTTATTGATGCATATGATCCAGAGTACATTTTGGTACTATCCGGGGATCATATTTATAAAATGAATTATGATAAGATGCTTTCTTTCCATAAGGAAATGGGGGCAGATGCTACAATAGCTGTTCGTGGTGTGCCAATGAAAGAGGCAAGTCGATTTGGCATAATGAACACAGATGACAACCGAAGAATCATCGAGTTTGAGGAAAAGCCAGAGAAACCAAAGAGCAACCTGGCATCTATGGGTATTTATATCTTCACCTGGAAGACTATGAGAAAGCTTCTGATAGAGGATATGAAGAATCCTGACTCAAGTCATGATTTTGGTAAAGATATCATTCCAGTGATGCTGAATGGGGACAAAAAGCTTTATGCCTATGAGTTCTCAGGTTATTGGAAGGATGTTGGAACAATCGATTCTCTTTGGGAAGCCAATATGGATCTTCTGGATAGCGACAATGAGCTTAATCTGGATGATACATCATGGAAGATTTACACAGAAGACACAGGTGTCATTCCACAGTACATTGCTTCTTCGGCAAAAATCGATGGGGCATATATCAACCAGGGCGCTCACGTAGGTGGAGAGGTATCCAGGTCAGTTATCTTTTCAAATGTGAAGATCGCACCTGGTGCAAAGGTAATAGATTCCGTGCTTATGCCGGGGGCGATTGTTGAAGAAGGAGCCACTGTCACAAGAGCTCTTGTGGCTGAAAACATTAGAATAGGAAAGAACGCCAAGGTAGGAAATAAGAAGAGCGAGGAAATCCTTCTTGTTGCAAAAAATGTAAAGGGGGAGGATTAATATGGCAAACAAAGCATTTGGCGTGATTAATTCCGCCGCAAACTATATCAGAGTCGAAGGACTTCATGACTACAGACCAATTGGCGCTTTCTCATTCCTGGGTAGATTTCGAGTTATCGATTTCCCTATTTCGAATATGAGCAATAGCGGCATAAATCGTATACACGTATATTTGAATAGTAGACCTCGTTCTATTGTTGAGCACATTGGTGATGGTCGCCATTACAATATCAATTCAAAACGAGGAAATATTCAGCTGTTATTTACACAGAATAATGGTCATAGTTCCATCTATAATACGGATATCAACGCATATTTGGAAAATCTGGAGCAGATAGAGCGCATGCCTCAGGATTATGTAATCGTGGCACCTAGCTACATGATTTACAAGCAGGATTATCAAAAGCTTTTGGATGAGCATGTGGCAGCTGGAACAGATATTACTTTGCTATATCACAAGGTAGATCAGGCTAAGGAATACTACAGAGCATGCAATGTGGTTACCTTGAACAAGCAAAAGGGTGTACAATCTTTAGAGCGCAACATGGGCACAGCCAAGGAAAAGCTTATCAGCATGGATACCTATGTAATGTCTAAAGAGATATTTATTGATTTGATTAAAAAGGCTAAGAGAGAGTCTTCTGCTTATTCTCTTGCAGATATGATTGCATTAGCTTGCGAGACTCTTGATGTGAGAGGCTATCAGCACAAAGGATTCTTTGCAGCGATAACAAGCTTGGATGATTACTACAGGGCAAACATGGAGATGCTTGATTACGCAACGGCAATGGACTTTTTCACAAACGATTGGCCATTCTACACCAAGACAACAGACGCCTGCCCAACACAATATTTCCACGGAGCAAGTGTTACCAACTCAATGGTATGTAATGCCGGCTTGATTGAAGGCACTGTTGAAAATTCTATCATTGGACGTAATGTTCATATTGGAAAAGGGGCAGTAGTTAGAAACTCAATTATTCTTTCCTACGCTGATATTGGAGATGGAGTTTATATCGAAAATGCGGTAGTAGATAAATGGGTTGAGGCAAAGAAAATCAAGAAGATTGTTTCAGAATCTGTTACACCAACATACGTAAAACGTAATGATAAACTTTAATTAAAAACGAGTCAGTCTAAACTAACAGACTGACTCGCCTTTTTTTTATATATGTGGTAAAGTAATTCTGTAGTTTTTCGAAAAGAAAATTTTGGAGGAAATAAATATGTTACCAGAACAGACAATTGAATTTAGATATGACACACAGCTTCTTATTGAGGGCGAGAATCTTGATGAGGATGCAATCAATGATTACATCACAGAGAATTTTGTTGGCGACAGCTTACTTGCAGTAGGTGATGAGGAGCTTATCAAGATTCACTATCATACAAACGAGCCATGGAAGGTTCTTGAGTACTGCAGAACACTTGGCGAGATTTATGATATCGTAGTTGAAGATATGGATAGACAGGCTAGAGGTTTACAAGGCTAGGCTGCGTCTTCCCGAAAGGATTTTACATGAATAACAGCTTTATACTTCGCGGAGGCATTGCCTTCTCGGAATCAGAAAAGAGAATAACTACATATTATAGAGGTTATCTTGTTTGTGTGGATGGCATTTGCAAAGGTGCCTTTACAGAGCTCCCTGAGCAGTACAAGGGATTGCAGCTATATGATTACGGCGAGCGTTTGATTATTCCTGGCATGACTGATTTGCATGTTCATGCACCTCAGTACACATTCCGTGGGATTGGTATGGATGAGGAGCTTCTTGAGTGGCTTACCACCTACACATTCCCAGAGGAAGCAAAGTACTCAGATATGGAATATGCTAAAAAGGCATATGGGTATTTTGCAGAGGATTTGAGACGTTGCTTTACAACTCGTGCTGTTGTTTTTGGAACAATGCATAATGAAGCAACCATCAACCTTATGGATCAGCTAGAGGATACTGGCGTAATCACATACGTTGGTAAGGTAAATATGGATAGAAACGGTGGTGAGGGCCTTCAGGAAGAAAGTGCCGAGGCATCACTTCAAGCTACATTAGATTGGCTTCAGGCCATCGAGGGTCGCTACAAAAACACAAAGCCTATCCTTACACCTCGATTCATCCCATCATGCTCAGATGATTTAATGAGAGGCTTGGGAAAGCTTTCAGCTGAAAGAAATTTGAGAATTCAGTCTCATCTTTCTGAAAATCAGTCAGAGGTGGCTTGGGTAAAGGAATTGGTTCCTGAATCAACTTCCTACGCAAATGCATACGAGCTATTTGATACCATGGGCTCAGAAGAACTTCCTACTATCATGGCTCACTGTGTATACTCAGGAGAAGAGGAAATGAGCATCCTTAAAAAGCATGGCGCTTACATTGCTCATTGTGCTGATTCCAATATGAACCTTACAAGTGGCATTGCTCCAATCAGAAAGTTTATGGATGCAGGCATCAAGATCGGTCTTGGTACAGACGTTGCAGCCGGTTCATCTATGAATATGCTTAAGACAATGCTTATTACATTGCAGGCATCTAAAATGTACTATCGCCTGGTTGATACAGATGTTAAGCCACTTTCTTTTGAAGAGGTTTTCTATCTTGCTACAGCAGGTGGCGGAGAGTACTTTGGCAAGGTTGGTACGTTCAAAGAGGGATACGAATTCGATGCAGTTGTTATCGACGATAGCAAGATGTATTCAATGAGAGATATGTCCATCAGAGAGCGAATTGAGAGAATGTGTTACAACGATGCCGATGCCATTATTAAGGATAAATTTGTCAAAGGCAAAAAGGTATATTGCTAATTGCTAAAAAGTCTTGAAAAAAGTGTTAAATAAAAGTGTCCAGCATTGACTGGACACTTTTTTTAGGTGTATGGTGAGAACATACGGAGTAAAAGTCCGGTAAATTGCATGTCAAACATTTTCTTTATACACATTGCTCAATTTGTATCTTATATTTTTGTGCGAATGGTATAAAATGAGTGGCATGAGAAAAAATGAATAGGAGGTGTTTTCTTGACTTTAGCAGAAAAGCTTGTAGAAGAGCTAAATTGCGAAGAGGTATTCAGACTCCATATCGGAGGATTTGATATTCCGATTTATGAATCAGTCGTTGTTACCTGGATCGTAATGGCCGTGCTTATTCTCATAGCCATATTCTTGACTACGGGACTAAAGACACAAAACATCAGTAAAAAGCAGGCATTTGCCGAGCTTATTTACGAGAAACTAAATGCCATTGTTGGTGCAACCTTAGGTGAAGAGGGAAAGGCATATACCTGTTACCTTGTCACAGTACTTCTGTACATTGGTTTATCTAACATCATTGGTTTGTTTGGTTTCAAGTCACCTACTAAGGATGTAAATGTTACAGCAGCACTTGCTCTTATGAGTATAGTTTTGGTAGAAGCTGCGGGTATTTATCACAAGGGCGTAAAGAAATGGTTACATTCATTTGTTGAGCCCGTTGCTATAGTAACACCATTTAACATTCTTGATGTATTCACAAGACCATTGTCGTTATGTATGCGACTTTTTGGTAATGTACTTGGTGCTTTTGTAATCATGGAACTTCTTAAGATCGTCGTTCCACCAGTTATCCCTGCTGTATTCTCATTATACTTTGATTTGTTTGATGGATTACTTCAGGCATACGTATTCGTATTCCTAACTTCTTTATATTTAAAGGAAGCTATTGAATAAAGAATCGAAAAGAAAATTTTTATGGTATTTTTAATCAAGTAGAAGAGCCGACTCAAAAAATGATAATGAGCTTGTAGATATCAAGCTCTTATGATTCTCAAGCGAGACATGTAGTCGAGCGGAGAATCTATAAGGCTTGTAATCGTAACAAGCTTACACAGAGTGAATGTCGGCGAGCTTTAGGAGGAAAAATTTTATGAACACTTTAATCGCAGTTGGAGCAGGTATTGCAGTAGTAACAGGTCTTGGTGCTGGTATTGGTATCGGTATCGCAACAGGTAAGGCTTGCGAAGGTATTGCACGTCAGCCAGAAGCAGAGAGCAAGATTCAGAAGAACCTTATCTTAGGTTGTGCCCTTGCAGAGGCAACAGCTATTTACGGTTTCGTTATCGCTCTTATGATAATGTTCGTATTATAATAACAAGTTCTATTAATAATAAAGGATAGGTATTAGATATGATTAACATTCAATTTTGGAGTATTCTTTGGACAGTAGTCAATCTTCTTATCCTGGTTGTAGCTTTCAAAATCTTCTTCTTTAAGCCTATTGGCAAAATTATTGCTAAGCGTCAGGAAGAGGCAGACGAGGTTTATGCAAAGGCTACAGCAAAGGAAAATGAGGCTAATGAACTTGCTGCACAGTATGAGCAGAAGGTTGCAGAGGCTGAGACAGAGAAGAAACAGATTATTGCTGAAGCAAGAAAGAGCGCTGATGGCCAGTATCAGAAGATATTAGAAGATGCTAAGACTGATGCAAAGAGCATTCATGATGCAGCAGTTGCAGAGGCTAATCATGAGAAGAGCCAGATCATCGCAAGTGCAAAGAAAGAAATTGCAGATATAGTAGTTGATGCAACTACAAAAGTTGTTGGTAGCAAAACAGGAGCTGATATCGATAGCAAACTGTTTGATGAATTTTTAGGTAAAGCAGGTGAATAAAAGTGACAGAGAAATCTTTAAACTATGCCCGTGACCTACATAGCATAGATAATGCAGAAGCACATTTGCAGTCTGCCGCTTCTATACTAGAGGCTGTACCTGCAATTGGAGAGGAATTATCGGATCCTACAGTAGCAATCGCTAAGAAGCATGTTGTTATTGATAGCATCTTTCCTCATGAAATTCGCAATTTCTTCAAATTGCTATGTGATAACGGAGATTTTGATTTATTTAATGATATTAGAGCTGCATACAAGGAATCTCTTCAGCCAAAGACTGAAAAGGTTGATAGAGCGAAACTTCGCTATGTTACTGCACCTTCAGATGAGCAGCTTGCAGGTATCAAGAAGTTCCTTGCTAAGGAAACAGGCAATGGAGACATTGAGCTTGAATTAGTACAGGACGATTCCCTGAAGAGTGGTTTCATTCTTTCAGTGGGTACAAAAGAATATGACTGGAGCGAGCAGGGCCGTATTGAGCAGTTCGCTACAAAGATTAATAAGGCAGTTGGTGTTTCAGCTGTTGATGAAAGCATCCTTTCAATCCTCAGAACAAACGTTGAAGACTTCGCTCTTGAAGCTCAGGAAAAAGAAGTCGGAATCGTTAACTGGGTTGGTGATGGAATTGCCAACGTAGACGGTATTGATCATGCATTCTACGGCGAAATTGTTATTTTCGATTGCGGCGTAAGAGGTATGGTTCAGGATGTTCGTCGCGATGAAGTAGGTGTTATCCTTTTCGGTCGTGATACAGAAATCAAAGAAGGTTCAAAGGTTGTTCGTACAGGCAAGATGGCAGGTCTTCCAGTAGGTAACGGCTTCCTTGGACGTATTGTTGATGCCCTTGGTACTCCACTTGATGGAAATGGAGAAATCCAGGCAGATGGATTTAGACCAGTTGAGTGTCCAGCTCCAAGTATCGTTGACAGACAGTCTGTTAGTCAGCCAATGGAGACAGGTCTTCTTTCAATCGATTCAATGTTCCCAATTGGTAGAGGACAGCGTGAGCTTATCATCGGTGATAGACAGACAGGTAAGACATCTATCGCTACTGATACAATCATCAACCAGAAGGGCAAGGATGTTATCTGCGTATACGTAGCTATTGGTCAGAAGGCATCTACAATTGCAAAGCTTGTTAACACATTAAAAGAAAACGGTGCAATGGATTATACAATTATTGTCAGTGCTACAGCATCTGATCCAGCACCACTTCAGTATATTGCACCATATTCTGGTACAGCACTTGCAGAGTACTTTATGTATTCAGGCAAGGACGTACTTATCGTTTATGATGATTTATCAAAGCATGCGGTTGCATACCGTGCAATCTCATTGTTGTTAGAGCGTTCACCTGGACGTGAAGCATATCCTGGTGATGTTTTCTACTTACATTCAAGATTATTGGAGCGTTCTGCAAGAATCACACCAGAAGCAGGTGGTGGTTCAATTACAGCTCTTCCAATTATTGAGACTCAGGCTGGTGACCTTTCAGCTTACATTCCTACAAACGTAATTTCTATTACTGATGGTCAGATATTCCTTGAGTCAGAGCTTTTCAACGCAGGTCAGAGACCAGCCGTAAACGTAGGTCTTTCTGTATCCCGTGTTGGTGGTGCTGCCCAGACAAAGGCTATGAAGAAAGCCGCTGGTTCAATTCGTATCGATTTGGCTCAGTACCGTGAGATGGAAGTCTTCACACAGTTCTCATCAGATCTTGATGATGCAACAAAGAAGCAGTTGGCTCATGGTCGTGCCCTTATGGAATTATTAAAGCAGCCTCTTAACAGACCATTTTCAATGGCAGAGCAGGTTATCATTCTTGTAGCTGCAAACGCTCATATCTTTAGTGATGTTGAGCTTTCAAAGCTTAAGAAGTTTAGAGCAGATATGCTTGAGTTCTTTGCAACAGAGCATAGCGCAATCATTAGTCAGCTCGAGTCATCAAAGGATTTGTCAGAGGATATTAAGGCTTCGATTGTTGACGCAGCAGAGGAGTTCAAAAAGAATCAGGAGTAAACCATGGCAAGTACAAAGGAAATCCTAAATAGAATAAACAGTATTCAGGATACAATGAAGATTACAAGAGCCATGTACATGATGTCTTCAATGAAATTGCGCAAGGCAAAATCAAAGCTTGAAGAGACATTGCCATTCTTTGAAGGAACCCAAAGAGGTATTGCAGAAAATCTTGTTAGAATGCCTAACATCCGACACATCTATTTTGATAATCGTGTTGAGGATGATCAGGAAACTATCAAAAAGCGCGGATTCGTAGTATTCACAGGTGACAAGGGTATGGCTGGTGCTTACAACCACAATGCCATCAAATATGCACTTCAGCGAATCGGCGGCTTATCAAAAGACGAGTATAAGTTATTCGTTGTAGGTGAGACTGGTAGAGCGTTTTTCATAAACAATGGATATAACGTAGATGAAAATTTCAGATATTCTGCAAACAATCCTTCAATGCATAGAGCACGTGTCATTTCTGAGTATCTTATCGATCTATACAACAGAGAAGAGCTTGATAGAATCGATATTATCTACACAAAGATGCTCAATTCTGTTACAGAAGAGACTTGCGTAGAACGTTTGCTTCCTTTAAAAACTCACAAGTTTATTAAGGAGCAGGTTCAGGAGGTTGAATCTGATACAGAAGGAACAAGTAAAGTAGCTACTGAGATGAAGGAAGGTACAAAGCACGTTCATTCAATCAATAACTACGAGCTTGAAGCTTTCAAAGAAGGCGGAGATTCATGGTATCCATTCTATCCATCTCTTTCATCGGTTTTGGAGCATTTGGTACACAACCATTTCACAGCTTTCATCTATGGAGCTTTGGTTGAGTGCTCAGCCAGTGAAGAGAATGCAAGAATGATGGCGATGCAGTCAGCTACTGACAATGCGGAAGCTATTCTTCATGATTTATCTATTGAATACAATAGAGTTCGCCAGGCACAAATTACACAGGAAATCACTGAGGTAATCGGTGGTGCCAAGGCGCTAAAAAAGAAAAAAGCTAAAAGGTAAGAGAGGTTAAACATGTCAGAGTTAAAAGGAAAAATCGTCCAGGTTTCAGGACCTGTTGTCGATGTAGAATTTAAAGATAATGACCTACCTGCCATTAGAGATGCCCTATACGTTATGGTAGGGGATGAGAAAAGAGTAATGGAGGTCTCTCAGCACATCGGTTTAGGCGTGGTTAGATGTATCATGCTTGCTCCTTCTGAGGGACTATGTAGAGATATGGAAGTTACTGCTACAGGTGCAGGTATTTCTGTGCCAGTTGGTGAGCAGACACTTGGTAGACTTTTCAACGTATTAGGTGACACACTTGATAATGGTGAAAAGCTCGATAATGGAGAGCATTGGTGCATCCATAGAGAGCCACCTACATTCGAGGATCAGAGCCCAGTTGTTGAAATGCTTGAGACAGGTATCAAGGTTATCGACTTACTTGCTCCTTATGCTAAGGGTGGTAAGGTCGGACTTTTCGGTGGTGCCGGTGTAGGTAAGACAGTACTTATCCAGGAGCTTATCCATAATATCGCTACAGAGAGCGGTGGTTACTCAATCTTTACTGGTGTAGGAGAGCGTTCTCGTGAAGGTAATGACCTTTGGACAGAAATGGCTGAGTCAGGAGTTCTTGATAAGACAGCCTTAGTGTTCGGTCAGATGAATGAGCCACCTGGAGCACGTATGCGTGTTGCTGAAACAGGACTTACAATGGCTGAGTATTTCCGTGACGTTAAGAATCAGGATGTGCTTTTATTCATTGATAACATTTTCCGTTTCGTACAGGCAGGTTCAGAGGTTTCAGCTCTTCTTGGTCGTATGCCATCAGCCGTTGGTTACCAGCCAACACTTGCAAACGATTTAGGTGAGCTTCAGGAGAGAATCGCTTCTACAAAGAACGGTTCTATCACATCAGTTCAGGCTGTATACGTTCCTGCTGATGACTTAACTGACCCAGCTCCAGCAACAACATTCTCACATTTGGATGCTACGACAGTTCTTTCACGTAAGATCGTAGAAATGGGTATTTACCCAGCTGTAGATCCACTTGAGTCTACATCACGTATCCTTGAGCCAGACGTAGTTGGTGAGGAGCATTATCAGGTTGCCCGTGGCGTACAGGAGATTCTCCAGAAGTACAAGGAGTTACAGGATATCATCGCTATCCTTGGTATGGAAGAGCTTTCAGACGAGGATAAGATTACTGTATATCGTGCAAGAAAGGTACAGCGTTTCCTTTCACAGCCATTCTCAGTTGCTGAGAACTTTACAGGTGTTAAGGGACAGTTCGTAACTGTAAAGGATACTATCCGTGGATTTAAAGCTATCCTTAATGGTGAGATGGATGAATATCCAGAGGCAGCATTCTTTAACGTTGGTACAATTGAGGATGTCAAGAAAAAGGCTGCAGATCTTGTAAAGGAGTAGCGTATGGCATCATTATTTAATCTTAAAATAATCGCTTGTGATGGCGTGTTTTATGATGGTGACTGCGAAATAATTATTGTTCCCAGTCCTGATGGAGAGGCTGCAATCATGAATCATCATGAGATGATGACTGGTGTAGTTTCTGTCGGTGAAATACGCTTTAAAACAGGTGATGGAACATGGCGAAGCGCTATTGTATCTGATGGATTAATATCTGTCTATAAGGATGGTTCAGTAAAGATGATTGCATATTCTTGTGAACGTCCAGAAGATATTGATACATATAGAGCCCAGGAAGCTTTGGAGCGTGCTCAGGAGCAGCTTCAGCAGAAGCAAAGCATGGTTGAATACCAGATTTCTACTGCAAACATGGCTCGTGCTATGGCTCGATTAAAGGGCGCTAGAAGACATTCATAATATTTATAATTTACACACCTCTTTACTAATGTGTTCATTGTTTTGGACACATTTGGTAAAGAGGTGTTTTTTGCTTTACTTCGAAAATACGATATGGTAAAATCCACATTGTTAACATCAAAGTTATAAAGAAAGGAGGGCGTAGTATGACTTGGAAAACAATTAATATGCATCTTACAAAAGGTTCTATTTTTGCAGTTTACGGGGATAGTGCGCCCTTTTTTAAGCGATAGAAACTAATCGTTTTTAACATTGTGCCGCACTATCTCCTTATTCTAAAAAATAGATAAGGAGATTTTTTTATGGAAATAAATAATACAGAATTTGAAATTCAAGGAAATAATGAGCTTTGTCAAAGCGTTAAAAAGATTAATATAAAGGCACAACTTGGAAAGATTTATGCTATAGATACTTTTGGGGCATTTATGCTGGCAGGAGCTTCTTGGGTGGCACTACTTGCTGCCCGCGGCTTTTCTACATTGGAGATCGGTTGGTTTGAAAGTATTTTTCATGTGGTAAGCATGATATGTGAAGTTCCATCAGGAGCTGTGTCAGATGTGTTCGGCCGCAAGAAATCCATGGTGCTTGCCCAGATAATGTCCATGTTATCAGCAATGATAATGATATTTGCAGATTCATTTGTATCAATTGCATTTGCAATGGGAGTCAGTGCTTTAAGCTATAATTTGGCTTCTGGAACTCGTGAAGCATTGGCTTATGACAGTATGAAGATAGCTGGTGTTGAAAAGAACTATGAAGGATTCTTTTCAAAAGACATGATTATCTATGAGATAGTTAGTTCGCTAGCTACGCTGTTAGCTGGTGTTGCGTTGATGTTAGGATATCGTAAAGCGTATCTGGTTGACATCATCATTGGAGGCGTGGCATTGGCGTTTGCTTTATCACTGACGGAGGTTCATGCTGAAGGCCATGAATCAATGGATGTGGCTGGCAGATTCAAAGAAGTTGCTATAGGTTCAATCACATTCTTAAAGGAGAATCGCAAAGCTAGGCTGATAATTCTTTTTAATGCTGCAATCGGAGCTGTTGCGGTATTGATTGGATTTTTCATGCAGGCGAAGCTGCCAGAAGTTGGCTTAAATCCAGTCTTGCTTGGACCGGCACTATTTATTATAGGATTGTCAGGTGCCCTTGGCTCAAAGGTAGTCACATTTTTCAACACGGTGGTTTATAGGGTTATTGGTGCCATTTCTCTTGTTGGAGTTATAGTAGCTTTTGCTTCGGTATTAGTTGGCAATCCATACATAATGATAATAGGAGCATGCATTGGTTCTTTTGCGGACAGCTTCATAGAAATCAGATCAGATGTAGTGTTGAATGAAATGATTCCATCCGGCCAGAGAGCTACATTGATGTCTGTAAATTCATTTACATATTCGGTTATAATGATTTTGCTGTCACCGTTGTTTGGATGGATATTCGGATAGAGCTTTAGGTGGAGTCTCGGAGTTTGTTTCAGGTAGAACTTTAGTTAGTGCTTTAGTCATTTGGAATGATAAAATCTGGTTGAATATTTAGATAATTGGTAGGTCTTTCAGCTGTATTCTGAAAGGCCTATTTTTTGTTGCAATGGATGGGGCAGTGTGATATATTATTGGAGTCGATGAGCCGATATCGAGGTCGTAGACTTAGTCACTACCTTGATTCACGCGGGTGTGGCGGAATTGGCAGACGCGCTAGATTTAGGTTCTAGTGGGAGACCGTGCAGGTTCAAGTCCTGTCACCCGCAGCAATCTCACATACTTCTGTATGTGAGATTTTCTTTTTTTCATTTGCTATCAAGTCGATAGCGATTTTCACGAAACAGGTCATACAATTGCTAGTTTTTGGTGTATGTAATAGATTGGCAATTGCGGGGAAACAATGATTGTTATTGTGATTTGGTATTAGGAAGAGTGGTGAGCTAAGTGATTTTGAAGTAGTACGGATTAGGAAAGCATTAATTGGGGCTGATGGGCCCGGTTTTACCACTGTGCAATAAGATTTTTGAATCTAGTAGGGTACTGTTTAGGCTCTATTACCACTGAGTGAGTAAGATGAGGGCTAGCCGGGGTAAGGAATTGTTGCGGTTACCACTGTAGGTAATGAAGGCCTTTGTGAAGTGGTAAAAATAGATTGTGATTACCACTGCAGGACAGTGGCACTATTACGCAGTGGTAAAAAGATGATAAGGCTACCACTGCAAGGAGTATTCGAGCTATTGCAGTGGTAAATCGGAAGACTATATACCACTGGGATAGTAGGAGATAGGAATCACAGTGGTAAACGGGGAGGGATAGAAAGGAAATGAGAATTTGAAAGATTACATTATTGAGGTATTAGAGGAAGAGAAGGCGAGATTAGAAGCTGAAAAGAAGAAAATTGAAAATAGGGATGTTCCGGATGATGGATGCTATTTGGAAATAAAGAAAAATAAGGGGAAATATGTGCAATACTACAAGTGCAAGCGTGAAAATGATGTAGTTAATAAGAGTTTTATAAGAAAAAATGATATCAATACTGCAAGAATGCTAGCACAGAAAGAATTTGATAAGCGATTATATGCCGATGTCTCCATGCGACTAGTAAAAATTCAATCTGTATTGAGGTATTATAAGGATTATGAAAGACATTCGCTATATACAGAACTATCGGCAGAAAGGAAAGCGTTGATTCAATATGATTATATTGAAGATGAACATTATTTAATGCAGTGGCTAGCCCAATACAACGAACAAGATACTGGTAATTCTTTCCGTAACAAATATCCAATTGATACAGGCTATTACACGGATAACGGGGAGCATGTTAGATCCAAATCAGAGAAAATAATAGCAGATAAATTTGCTAAAGAAGGAATCCCATATGTATATGAACCTGTTTGCGAGTTGAACAGAAAGGGGCTGCATCCCGACTTTGTGTTATTAAATCAAGAGACCAGACAGACATATTTCTATGAGCACTTTGGCATGATGGACAAGCCAGAATATGCTATAGCGGCGGTTAAGAAGATTGCAAAATACAGAGAGCTAGGGTATGAGTATGGCAAGAACTTACTGTACTCTTTTGAAACAGGCGTTGATGGATTAAACATAAATGATTTGAATAGAATAATTTTAGAGCATTGTAAATAAAAAAAGAGTAGGTATTTGTTCTATGTGATTAGATACCTACTCTTCTTTTATATATTCTATGATATCACTTATTTCACAGTCTAGAATAAAACAAAGTGTATCTAGAGTTGTGGTAGTGATAGGCTTAGCGTGCTTCATGCGATGAATCGTATTTGCAGATAAACCATATTTGTAAATAAGTTCATATTCAGTTTTTCCTGTGCGAATTAATGTCTCATAAAAGGGAGCGTATGAAATCATATATGTTACCTCATACATAAGATAACATTATCAATTCATTGACTATACTCAATATATTGACTATAATTTTATGTACACAATCCATTAGAAATGGAAAGAAAAGGAGAGGTAAATATGGAAGAGAAAAAGATTTGCAAGTATTGTAAAACGGAGATACCTAAGGGTGCAAAGATATGTCCTAATTGCAGAAAGAAACAAAAAGGACCATTAGGAATTATTATTGCTGTAGTTATTGTATTGATTATTATAGGTGGAGTAGCAGGCGGCGGAAGCGATTCGAAAACTGATACAGATACATCTACAAATACAGCATCGGTTGAAACAGAGAAAACAGAAAGCAAAGAAACAGCTGTTGAGGAAACAATTGAGTATACTGCCTGCACCAAACAGGAATTGTCTGATGCGCTACAGGCTAATGCTATGAAAGCTGCAGATACATATAAGGGACAATATTTGGAAATATCTGGTTATCTTGATGTGATTGATAGTAATGGAAAATATATTTCTATTAATGCAGGAGAAGATGATTGGTCTTTTGTTAATGTTCAATGTTATATCAAGAATGATGATCAAAAAGCAATTATTATGGATTTGAACAAAGGAGATTCAATTGTAATTAAAGGAAAATGTACTGATGTCGGAGAGGTCATAGGATACTCAATAGATATTGATGAAGTAGTTGTAGAATAAATATAAAAAAGGGCTATTGCATGACCTGCAATAGCCTTTTTATTATTTTACACTTCTTTTTATAGCTTCACACATTACATGGTTTGCAAGGGTTCCTACAACATCAAGCGAAGCTTCTACATTTCCTAAAGACATGGCGTAGATGCTGTCGCCGTCCATTGATGTGTGGATAGGGCGGATGCAACGAGCATAGCCATCGTGGGTCATGCCGGCTACTTTGCAGAGCTGTGTTTTGTTGAGCTTTGCATTCGTAAATACGATACCGATAGTAGTATTAGTTGGCGCGCCGGCAGGGGCCTTATCGGCAGAATCAGAAGGCTTTCCGGCCATAGCCATGGCGTACATTAATTCTTCGCAGGAAACATCATTAAGTGATTTACCGTCTTCAGCTAAAACTCCAGCGATTCTTTTACCGTCAACGTAATCGTAAACATCTCCAACAGCATTAGTGCAAACAATTGCTCCTACTTTTAGCTCACCAAGTTCTACAGCGTAGCTGCCAATACCTGATTTGGTGCATCGGTCTGGGCCAAGCATTTTTCCAACTGTTGCACCACAGCCTGCGCCAAAGCAACCATCTTTAAAGTTGCCATGTTCTCCTTCAAAAGCTTTAGTACAAGCTGCATATCCCATTTCTTTATCCGGATATACGTTAGAAGCTTTGTAGCCTAAATCAAAGATATCTGACTGGCAAACAAGTGGTACAACAACATCCCCCACAGGGAAGCCAATTCCTTTTTCAGCTAAACATTTCATAACGCCACCGGCTGCATCCAAGCCAAATGCGGAGCCCCCGCCTAAAACAACAGAGTGAATAACCTCTGCAGCGGCAAGCGGGTCCATCAATCCAGACTCACGGCTGGCTGGGCCACCGCCGCGAATATCAAGTCCGCATGGTGCTCCCTCTGGTGCAACGACAACAGTAACTCCTGTACCGGCATCCTGGTTTTCAGCCTGTCCTATCTTAAAATTCCCAATCTGGAAAATATCAATTTCTTTCATAAAAACCTCCTAAAAAATAATTAAGTATGGGCAGTAAACAAAGCCCTAGAAAACATTTTACAACAAAAAATATAAATGTGTAAAAAAAACTGTTGACAGCACTATTAACCTAGTGTACTATTCAGATAGTACAGTAGTACATGACACAGGAGGAGTGTGAATATGCAGTTTGATTCAAAGATGCCCATTTACTTACAAGTAATTAACTCTATCAAAATGGATATTGTTAACGAACGTATTAAATGCGGAGAAAAGCTTCCATCAAGCCGAGAGCTAGCTGTTAAATATACAATCAATCCAAACACGGCCGCTAGGGTTTATCAGGAGCTGGAAAGGGAGGGTGTATGTTACACCAAAAGAGGCATGGGCACGTTTGTGACAGATGATGTGAATATCATCAAAGCATGTCGACAGGAAATGGCGAAGGATGCTTTAAATCTATTTTTGAAAAGCATCATGGAGCTTGGAATTACTAATGAAGAAGCAATAGAAATGATTAGAAGTAGAAAGGACGAAATGTGATGTTAAAAAGTGTTGATGTTACTAAAAAATTTGTTGGCAAAACCGCGGTAGATGGCATAACAATGAGCCTCGAACCAGGACACATTTATGCAATGCTAGGTCCTAATGGAAGCGGTAAGACTACTTGGATGAAGATGGCAGCAGGCCTTATAAAACCTACATCTGGCGAGGTACTTTACAAAGACTCTCCAATCGGTATTGAAAGTCGTAAGGAAATCGCCTATATGTCTACTGAGCCATATTTCTATGATTGGATGACAGTTGGGGATGTTGGAAAATATTATAAGGATTTCTTTGCAGATTTCTCTATGGATAACTACACAGATATGGTTATTAGCATGGATTTGGATATGAAGCAAAAGGTGAAATCACTTTCATCAGGTATGATGGCTAAGCTAAAGGTTGCAGTTACTATGGCTAGAGATGCAAAAATCTACATGCTAGATGAGCCATTAAACGGAATTGATTTGCTTGCAAGAGATGAGGTTATGAACATGATTCTTGATGCAGCATCAGAGGATAAGATTCTTCTTATTTCAAGTCACCTGGTAGAAGAGCTTGAGTCTGTTGTTGATAAAGCTATTTTCATTAAGCAAGCACAGCTTGTAGGTGTATTTGATGTAGAAGGTTTACGTATGACAGAAGGTGTATCGTTGGCTGATAAATACCGCCAGGTATTTTCTAATTTAGTTTTGGAGGGAATAGCATAATGGGAAACTTAATTAAATACGAATTCAGAAAATCATGGTCAATGAAGGGAATAATCCTTGTTATAACAGCTATATTTGAGGTGATGTTTTTAATTGGTGTTTTCATGCAGAAGGAAGGCTTTTTAGCAATAGGTGTAACACTTCTTTCTATGATAGCTGTGTGTTCTGTGTTTATTATTGGTATATTTGGTATTTACACACTTAGTCGTGATTTGAATACAAAGCGAAGCTACATGCTTTTTATGACTCCAAACAATAGCTTCAAGATTTTAGGCGCAAAGCTTATTGAAAATGCAAGCTCAATCATAGTAGTAAGCGTATGTTTTGTAGCGCTTGCAATTGCTGATGTTTCTATTTTGGCTGCTACTTATGGAGAGTTTAAAGAGTTATTTGAGTTTATAAATGCCTTTTTAGGCGAAAGCTATTACGTTGATTCATACAGATTTGCAATGATTAGTGCTGCATCAGTTGTAAATTGGATTTCCACAGTATGCTTAGGTTTCTTCGCTGTAATCATCTGCGCGACACTATTAAACGGCAAGAAATACAATGGATTTCTTAGCTTCTGCATCTTTATTGCAATATCAATCGGCCTCAGCAAATTACTTGGAGTATTTATTGATGAGGGATTGGATTTTAATACAACACGTGTAATCATCCAGATTGTTTATTATGCAGTTGTTTCAGTAATTCTTTATGTTGCATCAGCATGGTTAATGGATAATAAGCTTTCAGTGTAAATCTAAAAAGATTCTTAAATAAAAGTTAAAAGTATTTACATTACAGTGGATTATATTACACTAAACAAGATATGAAAAAGTTATACGAACATACCTTACCCAGGATATGTTCAAAAGGAGGATGAAATTGGGCGTTATAAAGAAAATAGGTGGCTTCTGTAAAAAGCATTTGAAGCTAATCATTGTTCTGGTTATCATTGTTGGCGTTATATTGTTTATAAGACACAAAGCACAAGTTGCGGCCCAGGCTATGATTGATGCTCAAAACGAGCCAGTCACATCTACTGTGGAAAAGATGGATTTGAAAAAGTCTGTTGGTGTTACTGGAACACTTACAGCAAATGAGACACTTACTGTTACATCAACACTTGGTGGCACAGGGGTTACAGGCGTAAAGGTTTCTACTGTAAATTATGAAGTAGGTGATTACGTTGAAAAGGGCCAGACAGTAGTTGAGTTTGACGGTGATGATTATGAGCGTAAGCTTACAGAGCTCAATCTTCAGAACGATATTACAAACACTGAAGCTAGCATGAGCATCGAGGATATGCAAAAATCCATCGAAGACACTCAGAAGAAGATTGACGAAAAGCAGAAGTGGCTTGATGATAACAAGGCAATCTATGAAAACCTTAAGGATGCCTTTGATCAGTACGAGAAATATAAGGATTCTGACCCATCTGTAGTAGAGCGTTGGAACAGAGAATCAGCAGCGGCAGCCGGCAGAAGCGAGCCAGTTTCAGTTCAGGGATATGAGGCAGTTGAGGATGAAGTTGATGCTCTTAAGGAGCAAATCCGCACAACTCAGAACAAGATTGAACTTGCTCAGATGCAGCAGAACTATGCTCAGAATTACACACAGGTAGATGCTAAAAATGATCTTTACGAGAGCATGGACAAGACAAAAGTTGCGGCACCTATTTCAGGCTATATCCTTACAATGAACGTTGAAGAGGGGAATAACTATACACAGGGTAATACCGTATTTACGATAGCTGATACAAGCGGATTCATTGTAGAGGCAACAGTTAATGAATATGATGTAGCAAATATCCAGAAGGATTTACCAGCTACAGTTAAGTTTGAAGCCACAGGAGATGAGGAATTCACTGGTACAGTTTCATTTGTATCGATTGCATCTGAGGCAACAACAAGTGCATCAGCTGCTTCATCAGCATATGGCGCAGCTACAGCATCGTCAACTGCAGGAAGCGCTGCATCATACAAATTAAAGATTAAGATGGATGGAACAGACGATAGATTCCGTGTTGGTATGACAGCAAAAGCAAGCATCGTTCTTGATTCTGTTTCAGATGTACTTGCAGTACCTTATGACTGCGTTCAGCAGAAGGATGACGGAAGCTTCTTTGTAACATCTATCGCCGATGATGGAACAAAGAAGGATATCCCAGTTAACAAGGGACTTGAAAGCGATTATTATGTAGAGATTTCTGGTGACGGAATCAAAGAAGGCATGACTGTAGAGGCAATCGTTAGCGATGCACCTAGTACAGATATTATGGACTATATGACTATTGAATAGGAGGTCGTTATGGCAGCAGGAGATTTAATGCTAGACCTTCGTGATATTCATAAGAGCTTTTTCATCGGCACACCAAATGAATTTGAGGTCCTTCATGGAATCAATCTTACTGTTAATCAGGGAGAGTTTGTTTCCATTGTAGGACAGTCAGGTTCTGGTAAATCCACGCTGATGAACATCATCGGTGCCTTAGATAGACCAACTCTTGGTGAGTACACCCTTGATGGGGTTGATATTGAAAAAGCAAAAGATCATGAATTGTCTGCACTTAGAAACAAAAAGATAGGTTTCGTATTTCAGACCTACAATCTTATTGCGAGAACCAACGCACTTAAAAACGTTGAACTTCCAATGATGTACGCAGGAATGGGACGTGGTGAGCGTACAGACAGAGCAAAGATGCTACTTGAAGAAGTTGGCATGACAGACAGAATGCATCACAACCCAGACGAGCTTTCTGGTGGACAGAAACAGCGTGTAGCCATTGCACGAGCTATGGCCAACGACCCAGCAATCATCCTAGCAGATGAGCCTACTGGTGCGCTGGATTCAGCTACTGGACGAATGATAATGGATATATTCCACAAGCTCCATGAGGAGCAGGGAAAGACAATTCTTCTTATTACCCACTCGCCTGAGCTTTCTCAGGAGACAGACAGAATTATCACTATAAAGGATGGCACAATCCTTGGTGAGTCAAAGGGCAATTGGAAGGGGCTTTCTTCTGATGAACGCGCTGGCGTAAAGAAGGAGGTGGAGTAATGTTATTTACAGAAAACATACTGGTTGCCTTAGCAGGACTTAAGGCTAACATAATGCGCTCCCTTCTGACTATGCTTGGTATCATCATTGGTATTGCATCCGTTATTGCAATTATGACAGTTGGTAATTCTATCACATTGATTGTAAACAGCACTATGCAGGATCTTGGCGCAAACAACCTTGAAATGGGTGTTATGCAAAAATCCACAGACCAAACTAATGAAGATGGAACAAGTTACGGTGATGGATATGTCAGAGAAATGACTGACAGCGATTTGATTACTGATGAGATGATTCAGGCGTATAAGGACGAATTCCCTGATGACGTTCAGTATATCCTGAAAATGGAAAATGTTGGTGACAAGGGTAAGGTTGTTGATGGCAATAAAAATGCCAATGTCCAAATTGTTGGATATAACAAAGATACCTTTGAATTTAAGGATTACAAAATGGTTGCAGGACGTCAGTTCCTCAACCAGGACTTTGAAAATGCAAAGAAGGTTTGTCTTGTAACAGACAAATTTGTTGAGCGAATGTATGATGGCGATAGCAAAGCAGCTCTTGGTCAAGAAGTAGAAGTCAATGTTTCGGGAACATATTATAACTATTACATTGTTGGTGTATACGAATATGTAGAGGATAAGTTTTCTTTTGGCGTATCGGACAATCCAACAACAGAGCTTGTAATTCCTTACGAGACAGCTAGAACAGCTAATCATAATCAAAATAAGGGCGATTACTACTTCACAATCGTTACTTCAGTAAATACAAACAACGATGATTTTGCTATAAAAACACGTGATTTCTTTAATGTAAATTACTATTCTAGAAATGACACTTATGAAGTAATGGTTGTAAGTATGACATCTATGATGGATTCAATGAATTCCATGATAGGTATGATTCAGCTGGCACTTTCGGTAATCGCCGGCATATCACTTGTAGTTGGTGGTATCGGTGTTATGAATATCATGCTGGTATCAATCACAGAGCGAACCAAGGAAATCGGTACACGAAAAGCCCTTGGTGCTACAAACAGTTCTATCCGAATGCAGTTTATAACTGAGTCAGTTGTTATCTGCGTAATCGGTGGAATCATCGGAATTATACTTGGTGTAGTTCTTGGTACAGTTGCTGTTAAGCTGATGGGATATGAGGCAGCAGTATCTGCACAGAGTATCATAGTAGCCGTGGCCTTCTCAATGGCTATCGGTATCTTCTTCGGATACTATCCAGCCAACAAGGCGGCGAAGTTAAATCCAATCGATGCGCTCAGATACGAGTAGCAATAGCATGCTTGTTTCTAACGAAGTGTAGAAACAAGTATGCCACGACGCACACCCCTTTGCCGCAGGCAATTAAAATGTGTGCGTCTATCCTTGTCAATTAAGTAAAATAAAAGCCACTATGTAGCGTAACATAGTGGCTTTTGTAATATTAATTAATCATCAAGTTCATCAGAAGATAACTCAAGTACTGTACGCTTACGAGCCATTTCGTCTGACTCAAGGTATTCGTCGTATGTAGTCATCTTGTCAATCATGCTTCCATTAGGAAGAATTTCGATGATACGGTTTGCTGTTGTCTGTACGATTTCGTGGTCACGAGAAGAGAAGATGATAACTCCTGAGAACTTCTGGAGACCAGTGTTAAGTGCTGTGATTGATTCCATATCAAGGTGGTCAGTAGGCTCATCGAGCATGAGTACGTTTGAGTTTTCAATCATCATACGTGAAAGAAGTACACGTACCTTTTCACCACCGGATAATACCTTCATTTTCTTAGCTCCGTCATCGCCTGCGAAAAGCATACGACCAAGGAATCCACGAACATAAGTAGCATCCTTGATTTCAGAGAACTGTGTAAGCCAATCTACAATGAGAAGGTCTGTGTTGAAAATCTCTGTGTTGTCCTTAGGGAAGTATGACTGAGATGTTGTAACACCCCACTTGTAGCTTCCTTCGTCTGGCTCCATCTCACCAGCAAGAATCTGGAAGAGAACTGTCTTAGCCTTTTCATTTGAACCAACAAGAGCAATTTTGTCCTCACGACCAACGTTGAATGTAAGGTGGTCAAGGATAAGCTCGCCATCGATTGTCTTTGTAAGGTTTTCTACTGAAAGAACCTCGTTTCCGATTTCACGAGCTGGTCTGAAATCGATGTAAGGATACTTACGGCTAGATGGACGGATGTCATCAAGCTGAATCTTCTCTAATGCACGCTTACGTGATGTAGCCTGCTTAGATTTAGAAGCGTTAGCAGAGAATCTTTGGATGAATTCCTGTAATTCTTTAATCTGCTCTTCCTTTTTCTTATTAGCTTCCTTACGCTGCTGAATAATAAGCTGTGAAGACTGATACCAGAAATCATAGTTACCAGCGTAAAGCTGAATCTTGCCGTAGTCGATATCTGCAGTATGTGTACATACCTTATTTAAGAAGTAACGGTCATGGGATACAACGATGACTGTGTTTTCGAAGTTGATAAGGAACTCCTCAAGCCATGCGATAGCATCCAAATCAAGGTGGTTAGTAGGCTCATCGAGAAGAAGTACATCAGGTGAACCGAAAAGTGCTCTTGCAAGAAGAATCTTGACCTTTAATGCACCAGGAAGCTCTGACATCTGTGTGTAGTGGAACTCTGTATCAACACCAAGGCCGTTAAGAAGAGTAGCAGCATCTGCTTCTGCATTCCAACCATCCATCTCAGCAAACTCAGACTCAAGCTCAGCTGCGCGGATACCGTCCTCATCAGAAAAGTCTTCCTTCATATAGATAGCGTCCTTTTCTTTCATAATGTCATAAAGACGCTGATTACCCATAATTACTGTATCAAGAGCTGTGAACTCATCATACTTGAAGTGATCCTGCTCTAAGAATGAAAGTCTGTTACCAGGGCTCATTGTGATTTCGCCGCTAGTAGGCTCTAACTGACCAGATAAAATTCTAAGGAAAGTAGACTTACCAGCACCGTTAGCACCGATGATACCGTAGCAGTTACCCTCTGTAAATTTGATATTAACCTCTTCGAAAAGGGCTTTCTTGCCGAAACGAAGAGTAACGTTATTAGCTTGTATCATATAAATAATCCTTTCATAAATCAAACTATGTAAAACCTGACATATGATAACAAAAATTTTTAATATTGTCTAGAAAATTGCCTATTTTTAGCCCCCTTATTATTGCTTTTTAGCCTGTTAAATTATATAATATTTAATAATTTTTTCATGGAAGGTGGTGATATCATGGCAGTTCAAAACAAGGACGAATTAGAAAAGCTAGAAAACAATATTGCCTTTGAAAGCCAGGGTGTCATCGCTACTGCGGACTTTGTTGATCCGGACGAGCTCTACAAGGAGCTCATTGATAGAGTGCGCAAATATCATCCTAATACAGACATTTCTATGATTGAAAAGGGCTACAACCTTGCGCATAAGGCCCATGAGGGACAGGTGCGTAAATCTGGTGAGCCATATATCATTCATCCACTTTGCGTTGCAATTATCCTTGCTGATTTGGAACTTGATAAAGAAACAATCGTGGCTGGTCTTCTTCACGACGTCGTTGAGGATACCATCTATACGAAGGAAGAGATAGCAGCAGAGTTCTCTGACGAAGTTGCAGAGCTTGTGGATGGTGTCACAAAGTTAGGTCAGTTAAATTATGATGCGGATAAGGTAGAAATCCAGGCAGAAAACCTTCGTAAGATGTTTCTTGCTATGGCAAAGGATATCCGTGTTATCCTTATCAAGCTTGCAGATAGACTTCACAACATGCGTACCTTGAAGTACATGCGTCCTGAAAAGCAAAAGGAAAAAGCACGTGAGACCATGGAAATCTACGCTCCACTTGCTCAGCGTCTTGGTATTAGCAAGGTTAAAATCGAGCTTGATGACCTTTCGCTTAAGTATCTAGAGCCAGATGCTTACTATGACTTAGTTGAAAAAATCGCACTCAGAAAGAGTCAGCGTACAGAATATATCAATTCTCTTGTAGAGGATGTTTCTAAGCACATAAAGGCTGCGGAAATCGAGGCCGAGGTTTATGGCCGTGCAAAGCATTTCTTCAGCATCTACAAAAAGATGGTTAATCAGCACAAGACCATCGATCAAATATACGATTTATTTGCAGTTCGAATCATTGTAGATTCTATCAAGGACTGTTATGCGGCACTTGGCGTTATCCACGAAATGTACACTCCTATTCCAGGTCGTTTCAAGGACTATATTGCTATGCCAAAGCCAAACATGTATCAGTCTTTGCATACTACAGTTATCGGACCTAATGGTGCGCCTTTTGAAATCCAGATTCGTACATACGAAATGCATCGTACCAGCGAATACGGTATCGCTGCCCACTGGAAATACAAGGAGAGCGGTGAAGGCTCCACTGTTATGGGCGAGGAAGAAAAGCTTTCTTGGCTGCGAGAAATCCTTGAGTGGCAGCAGGAAATCTCTGATAACAAAGAGTTTTCTTCCTTATTAAAATCAGACCTTAATTTGTTTTCTGATACAGTATTTTGTTTCACCCCATCAGGTGATGTTAAGAACTTGCCAAATGGTTCTACACCTATCGATTTTGCTTATGCGATTCATTCTGCAGTAGGTAACAGAATGATTGGCGCAAAGGTTAATGGCAAGCTAGTGCCTATCGATTACGTCATCCAAAACGGAGACCGTATCGAGATTGTCACATCTCAGAATACAAACGGCCCAAGTCGTGACTGGCTGAGCATTGTCAAAAGCTCTCAGGCCAAAAATAAAATCAATCAGTGGTTCCGCAGTCAGTCCAAGGACGAAAATATCGCCAAAGGTAAGGAACTTCTTATTGGTTCGGCAAAGCAAAAGGGTGTTGATTTAGGTGATATCAACAAGCCTAAATATCAGGAAATCATCATAAATAAATACGGATTCCACAGCTGGGAGGATTGCCTTGCAGCTGTAGGTCAGGGTGCCATAAAAGAAGGTGCTGTCATCAACAGAATGTTCTCGGCATGGCAGAAAGACCACCCAGTTAAGGTTACTGACGAAGAAATATTGGCAGAGCATTCTGGCTCAGGCAAGGAAGCTAAACCAAAGTCTAAAAATGGTATTACAGTTAGCGGACTTTACGATGTTTCAGTTCGTTTTTCAAAGTGTTGTAATCCAGTTCCAGGTGATGAAATCGTAGGTTTTGTTACCAGAGGAAGAGGTGTATCAATTCACCGTACCGATTGCATCAATATGATTAATCTTCCAGAATTCGAAAAAGAGCGTCTTATCGAGGCTGAGTGGGCCCGCGACGCAGAGGAAGATGGCAAGAAGGGTGGAGTATACCTTACAGAAATCAACATTTACGGAAATAACCGTACAGGACTTTTGGTTGATATTACTCGCATATTCACCGAAAGAGAGATAGATATCGATTCAATCCATTCAAAGACAAGCAAGCAGGGCGTTGCAACTATTACTATCAAGTTTGGTACACAAAGCCGTGAGCAGCTTCGTTCACTTGTTGAAAAGATTAAACAGGTTGAGTCTATCATCGATGTAGAAAGACCTAGAGGATAAGATGAAAGTAGTAAAAGTACTTTTGCCGGCAGCGGCAGAAAACTGCTATATAGCCATAAACGAAGACACAAATGAATCAATCATAATTGATCCAGGCTCAGCTTTTGAGCGTATCAAGTCTGCAGTGGAAAGCACTGGCACAAAGCCTGTTGCAATCCTTCTGACACACGGTCATTTTGATCATGCTGGAGAGGCTGCTTCCACGGCAAAGGAATATGGCATAAAGGTTTACACACATGAAGCTACAGCAGAGGAATTAAAGAATCCAAGCATCAACTTATCAGGAGATATGTTTGGAGATTCCAAAAGCTACAGCGCAGATGTTTTCTTAAAGGACGACGAGGAAATAGATTTAGCAGGACTTCATATCAAGTGCCTTTTCACACCAGGACATACACCAGGTGGATGCTGTTTCTATTTTCCTAATGAAGATATAGTTTTTACCGGAGATACATTGTTTAGTGGTTCTGTGGGACGCACAGATTTCCCAGGTGGTTCCATGAGCCAGTTGGTTGGGTCAATCAAATCAAAGCTTATGACTCTTTCAGATGATACTATCTGTTACCCTGGTCATAACGAGCCAACCACTATCGGTACAGAAAGGATATACAATCCATTTTTATGATTTACATACAATTAAACGAAGATAATTTTGAATATGATATTTATTCACTAGTTAAAGCCTTTTATCCAAAGGAAGAGGTCAAAATCTCTACAGAGCCCACACCTGAGGATGCAGGGCTTCTTTTTTCGATGCAGGTTAATTACTCAGACAATGTTCTTACGTTAGATGGCAAGGAAATCGAAATCGACTATTCTGACAGACCAGACACAAAAAATCGTTTGAAGCTTGCAATATACGAAAGTCTTAGCAAACGCACTGGTAAAGAATTGCCATGGGGCACACTTACAGGTATTCGCCCAACCAAAATCAGCCTTGGTATGATAGAAGATGGCGCAGATGATGAGGCTATTGCTTCATACATGAAGGATACCTACCGCACCTCGGACGCTAAAATCAATTTGAGTCTTCAGGTTTCTCACAAGGAGCATGAGCTTTTATCAAAGATAGATTACGACAATGGTTATTCGGTCTATATTGGAATTCCATTCTGTCCAAGTACTTGTTTGTACTGTTCATTCACTTCATACCCAATAGGACTATGGAAGAAGAAGCTAGATGATTATCTGGATGCTCTTGAAAAGGAAATGGCTTTTACAGCTGAAGCATGCAAAGAAAAGAGCCTGACCACAATCTACATTGGTGGTGGTACACCAACATCCTTGGATGAGGAGCATTTGGAAAAGCTGCTTACATTGGTAGACAAGTATTTTGATACAAAATCACTTTTGGAATACACAATCGAAGCTGGCAGACCAGATTCCATCACATACGAAAAGCTTCAGATTATGAAGAATCATCCAGTTAGCCGTATTTCAATCAATCCACAGACAATGAATCAAAAGACTTTGGATTTGATTGGCCGATTCCATAAGGTGGAGGATATTCATCGTGTTTATGGCTGGGCTCGAGAACTCGGCTTCGATAACATCAACATGGATTTGATTCTTGGCCTTCCTGGGGAGACCATTGAGGATGTGAAGTACACTCTTGATGAAGTTGAAAAGATGGCACCGGACAACTTAACTGTCCATTCTTTGGCGCTTAAGCATTCCGCACGTCTCAATATTGACAGAGAGTCTTATGATGATTATTTAATCGAAAACTCACAGACTCATATGGATATTTGTCTGGACTGTGCACATCATATGGGTATGAATGCATATTATCTTTACCGCCAGAAAAATATGGCTGCAAATCTTGAGAATATTGGTTATGCAACACCAGGTAAAGAGGGGCTTTACAATATCTTGATAATGGAAGAGAAACAAACTATAATGGCACTTGGTGCTGGCTGTTCATGCAAGTTTGTTGCTGACCATGGCAAGACAGTTACTAGATGTGAAAATGTCAAGGACGTTCAATTATACATTGACAGAATTGATGAAATGATAGATAGAAAAAGAGAAAGACTTAGAGAGGATTTAAAATGGCTTTAAACAAGAAACCAGTTAATGGAATGAAAGACATCCTTCCATATGAAATGGAAGTTAGAGACTACGTTACTTCTATAATCAAGGACACATATCGTTCTTTCGGATTCACTCCAATCGAAACACCTGCAATGGAGTCAATCGGCAACCTTTCTAATAAGCAGGGTGGCGAAAACGAAAAGCTTATCTTCAAGGTAATGAAGCGTGGAGAAAAGCTTAACATCCCTGAGGCGCAGACTGAGGATGATGTAGTAGATTTTGGTATGAGATACGACCTTACAGTACCTCTTTGCCGTTTCTATTCAAATCACGCAAATGAGCTTACATCACCATTCAAGTCACTTCAGATTGGTTCTGTTTGGAGAGCGGACAGACCTCAGCGTGGTCGCTATCGCCAGTTTACACAGTGTGATATCGATATTCTTGGAGAGCCTAGCAACCTTGCGGAGATAGAGCTTATCCTTGCTACAACTACAACACTTGGACGTATCGGCTTCAAGAACTTCGAAATCCGCATCAACGAGCGTCGTATTCTTAAGGCAATGGCAGCTTATGCAGGTTTTGCAGAGGAAGATTACGATTCAATTTTTATTACACTTGATAAGATGGACAAGATTGGTCTTGATGGAGTTTCTAAGGAGCTTCTTGAGTCAGGATATTCACAGGAGTCAATCGACAAGTATGTTGGTCTTTTTGCAGCACTTGAAAATGTTAAGGATGTTGCAGAAGGAATGAACATTCTTCTTGATAAGCTTGGAGATTTCCTCGATGTTGAAGTTGCAGATTGGATGAGAGAAATCGCTTCTGCAGTTAATGCAACAAAGGAAGCTGATTTTGAGCTTGTATTTGATCCAACACTTGTACGTGGTATGAGCTACTACACAGGTACTATTTTTGAAATCGCTATCCCTGAGTTCGGTGGAAGCTGCGGTGGTGGCGGACGTTACGACAAGATGATTGGTAACTTCACAGGCCAGAACACACCAGCTTGTGGTTTCTCAATCGGATTTGAGCGTATCATCCTTCTTCTTATGGAGCAGGGCTTCAAGGTTCCTGGCGCTAGCAAGAAGATTGCATACCTTGTTGAAAAGGGTTATCCAGCAGAGAAGCTTGCTGAGGTTATGGCTCAGGCAAAGGCTGCACGTGCAGAGGGCAATACAGTTCTCGTTGTTCGTATGAACAAAAATAAAAAGTTCCAGAAGGAACAGCTTTCAGGTGAAGGCTACGAGGAATTTGTAGAGTTCTTTAATCGATAAAAGGTAGATTATGAATCAGGAATTGATGAGCAAGTATGAAAGCTTAAAAGCATACTTTAAAGATTTAGGTAAGGTGGCAGTGGCATTTTCCAGTGGAGTTGATTCCACATTTCTTCTTTATGCAGCACATGATGCCCTAGGGGACAATGCTATTGCGGTGACTGCATCGTCTTGCTCTTTCCCAAAGAGAGAGCTAAATGAAGCAATCGACTATGCTAAATCTCTTGGAGTAAGACATTTCATCGTTGAATCAGAAGAATTAGAAATAGACGGGTTTGCACAGAACCCACCAAATAGATGTTATCTTTGCAAGAAGGAGCTTTTTGAAAAGATGTTTGCACTTGCCAAGGAGCAGGGGATAGACTACGTTGCTGAAGGTTCCAACCTTGATGATAATGGAGACTATCGCCCAGGTTTACAGGCTGTTGCAGAGCTTGGAGCAAAAAGCCCACTGAGAGATATCGGATTTACGAAGTCAGAAATTCGCCAGCTTTCAAAGGAGCTGGGGCTTCCAACAGCAGAAAAACAGTCATTTGCTTGTCTTGCAAGCCGTTTCCCATATGGTGAGACAATCTCTGAAAAGAAGCTTTCCATGGTTGATAAAGCAGAGCAGTTTTTATTGGACGAGGGCTTCAAACAATTTAGAGTACGTATTCATGGAGACAATGTTGCGAGAATTGAACTTAGTCCTTCTGATTTCCCTAGAATGTACGACGAAGCATTCAGATTAAAGGTATATGACAAGCTTAAGGAATATGGTTTTGCATACGTGGCCCTTGATTTAAAGGGGTATCGTACCGGAAGTATGAATGAAACATTGAGCTTGTAATATTGACAAATAGCATTATAAAAAATATTATATGAATACCTACTGATTTAGTAGGTATTCATTTTTGTTATAGAGGTAATTATGTTAAATCAGTTTTCAAGAACAGAACTTCTTCTTGGCAAGGAAGCCATGGAGGGGTTGGAGAATAAAAGAGTTGCCATTTTTGGAATTGGCGGTGTCGGCGGTTATGTTTGTGAAGCCCTTGTAAGAAGTGGCGTTGGCCATTTTGATTTGATTGATAATGATACTGTTTCCCTTACAAACATCAATCGCCAAATTATAGCTACTCATTCTACTGTGGGAAGGCAAAAGGTGGAGGTAATGAAGGAAAGAATGCTAGACATTAATCCTGATGCAGACATTACCATTCATCAGTGCTTTTTCCTTCCAGAGAATGCTGATGAATTTGATTTTAACAGCTACGATTATGTGGTAGATGCAGTAGACACAGTTACTGCAAAGATAGAGATAATTATGAAATGCAAGGAGCTTGGAGTTCCTGTTATAAGCGCAATGGGTGCTGGCAATAAGCTTGATCCAAGTAGATTTAGAGTTGCTGATATCTATAAAACAACAATGTGCCCATTGGCAAAGGTAATGCGTAAAGAGATGAAAAAGCGTGGGGTTAAGGATTTGAAAGTGGTATTTTCTGATGAAATGCCAGTTAGCCCAATAGAGACGGAGGATGTGGAGCCATTAAATCCTGGAAAAAGGGCGACTCCAGGTTCTATAGCATTTGCACCATCGGCCGCAGGTCTAGTATTAGCCAGTGAGGTTATTAAGGATTTAACTAACGGATTTAGCAGAGACAAAATAGGGGAATAAAACTATGACATTACAACAAGTATTGTACGCGTTAACTATTGAAGAAATGGGGTCTATGAACAAAGCCGCGGAGAAGCTTTATATTGTTCAGCCTACACTTACCAGTGCTATTCAAGAACTTGAAAATGAGGTGGGGTTGACCATTTTCATGAGAACCAATAAGGGTGTTATTGTAACACCTGAGGGGCAGGAATTCTTGGATGACATCAGAGGCTTCTATCGTCAATACGATATTGTAATGCAAAAGTATAAGGATGAAGGCACATACAAAAGAAAGTTTGGTGTATCAACTCAGCACTACACATTTGCTGTAAGAGCCTTCATTGATATGGCAAAAGAATACGATATGAATCAGTTTGATTTTGCCCTTAGAGAGACCACAACTCACAATATTATAAAGGACGTCAGCACTCTTAAAAGCGAAATCGGTATTTTGTACATCAGTGAGCATAATAGAAAGGCTTTAAATAAGCTTTTCAATGAACATTCAGTGGAGTTCCATCCACTAATCAAGTGCCGTGCTTTTGTTTATTTGTGGGGAGAGCATCCACTTGCTCAAAAAGAATATATTACGTTTGATGACTTGAAGGATTATCCTTGTCTTTCCTTTGAACAAGGAGAAAATAGTGAGTTTTTGGCAGAAGAGATTCTTAGCGAGAATATATATCCTCAGACTGTAAGAGTTACTGACAGATCAACTATGCTTAATTTGGTTCGAGCAATGAACGGTTATACACTGTGCTCTGGAATTGTATGGGGCGACTTGAATAGCGACGGATATGTGGTTGTTCCTTACAAAGGGGATGAAGAGAATCCTAATAGTATTATGGAAATAGGCTATATCACCAAGAAAAACTCTGTTATGAGTAAGATAGGTGAGCAGTATCTGGAAGAGATAGATATTGCATTATCTCAAATTGATAAGAGCGTTATTTACGAAGAATAGTTTTTTCACATATTTTTGCTATAGTGTATACACTGATGATGAGAAAGCGTATCAAGGAGGTGGATATGGCATATTTTCCAATGTTTGTAGATATAACAGATACCAATTGTCTGGTTGTAGGTGGCGGTGAAGTAGCCCTTAGAAAGGTAAATGTACTTCTTGATTTTGGTGCAAAGGTACATGTAATTGCCAAAGAAATTTCTATGGAATTGGCTGCTTTATCTGAGGAGACGGATCATCTTCTCTTAGAACAGCGCGAGTTTACACCACTTGACCTTCAGGATCGCAAGTTGGTTGTTGTTGCAACTAACGATAATGAGCTGAATGCTCAGATTTCTATGATGTGCAATGAAGGAGGTATTCCAGTTAATGTTGTAGACGACCAGGCTAAATGTTCTTTTATTTTCTCGTCATATATTAAAGAACAAAATTTGGTGGGAGCATTTTCTAGCAGTGGAAATAGCCCTGCCCTTACTCAGTTTCTTAGAAATAAAGAAAAAGAGGTGCTTACACCAAAGCTTGGAGAGCTTAACGAGATGCTTGGTAGATGGAGACAACCGATTACAGAGCTGTTCCCGCTTGAATCATCTAGGAAAAGTGCCTTTGAGCAGCTTATAGACTATGCTCTTTGCTACGAAGGAATTCCAACAGATGAAGAGGTTGAGGAGCTTCTAGGCGCTATTAGTATGACATTATAAACATATCTAAGAAAAAGACCTTGAAAAAAGGTCTTTTTTTGTGTATTTTTTGTCAAAAAAAACACATTTTTGCAAAAGTTGGGTACAATAGAAGTGTTATTTTATATAACGAGGGGTGAGAGTATGAGTACATTACAGAAAACAAGAAAACTAATAAAAAGATTGTTTATAATCTTAGGAATTTCTTTTGCTATCATCATTATTTCTTTTGTATTTCATGTGATTCAAGTTAACAAGTTTAATAGCCAGGAAAGATATTATACACCAGATACTGTATCCATGGATGTTATAGCGGATATTCATCCTAGGGGGATGCTTACAGATTCTTGGGAAAAGAATGATGCTTTCGATGATATGGTTATTAATGGCAAAATCTATGAAGCTACTGTAGTAAACAATTCAAAGTGTCTCTTAACAGATTGGCAGTTGAAGGTATATGTTCGGGAAAGCTGTTGGATTAATAATGCCTGGAATGGGACTATGGAAATTCATCAGTTTAAGAATGGCGTAGAAAACATTCAGACTTTAGATTTGAGAGATTATAACGTAAGTGATATTACTCTTGATTATTATTTGGCAGGACAGGATTTGCTTATTCCTCTTAATAGTGGTGATTATTTTATATATCATCCAAAAACAGGTAGTGATTCTGGAGAAGTACCAATTAAGTCAACATCGGAGCTCTCAGGTCAGTCCAACATTGGATTTATCCTGTATAGTCTGTCGGGGGACAATGATTTATCTGACTATGTAATGACATATCATCTTACTAAATCTTATTTTGCAGGCACAGCTGGAATGATATTTGTTGTACTTATACCGGCATGGATTTTACTGATAATTGTATCTGCAATAATTGGATGGATTATTTTAGGCTTCGAAAGTACTGTGAATTATCAAACCCAGATAATAGATGACATGTTTACAATTTGTAGCAATCTTGCAGATGAAAAGGATTATTATCACAAAGAACATTCTAATAGAGTTGCAAAATATGCTAAGAAAATTGCTGAGTCAATGGGAATGGATAAGCATGATTGTAATGTAGTGTATTATGGTGCACTCCTTCACAATATAGGTAATTATGCAGTACCGGAAAGAATTTTAGGAAAATCAACCAAGCTCACAAAGGATGATGAGAAAATTGCACAAATACATACAATTAAAGGCGCAAAATTGCTTGAAAATGTAAAGATGATACAGCTGGCACCTGCAGCAGCATTGTATCACCATGAACGCTTTGATGGAAAAGGCTATCCAATGGGCAAGAAAGGGGAGGATATTCCTTTAATTGCAAGAATTATTGCTGTCGCTGATGCCTATGATGATATTAGTCAGGATAGAGAATATCGTAAAAAGTATAATCTAGAAGAAATGAAATTATTCTTTAAAGATAATTCGGGAACATGGTTTGATCCACTTATTATAGACGTGTTTCTAAAAATTATTGATACCATTGAGGAATAGTTGGGGAGTTTTTAAATGGTTAACATAGACAAGAAAAAGCTCAAAATTTTAATACAGGGTATAGTAATAATACTATTGTGCAGAGGGGGAGCACATCTACTGAAATTCCCAGGAAATCTGAATCTTACAGGAATTATTTATGCTTCTTATTACGGAGGATGGATAGTGGGCCTTCTAGCGGCAATCATTGGTGGCCTTCTTGCAAAGTTTTTTGTGGCAGAAGATATAGCTTTTATTGTTATCGATGCATTAATAGCTATTTTTATTTATTTATTGAGCAGAAACAATAGATTTTTTAATAGGTTTTTCTCTACGATAAGCTTAGCCCTTACATTTGCAATATTACAAGGTATTATGTTAACTGTCGTATCGTATATCAACTATCCAGAGTATGCCGGAAACTATCTAATAGATGCGTTAGCAGCTTATATTACGAATTTAGGTGGCAGTCTGTTTTCTTGCATTGCTATATGCAGTCTTTTTGTGGCTTTTGCAGACGCATTTGTGAGCTGTATGCTTATTTATACAGTCAGAAAGCTTTATAAATGGTATTTCAGAAAAAAGAATTCAGCTAAATTGAAAAAAGTATTGGGAGCAAAAGTTACCTTGACGCTTTTGGCAATTTCTACAGCCTTAGCATTTATTGGTCCAATAAATGCTAAAGCCGAAATGAACATCAATTTTGTTCAACGTATATACAATAGTGATAATGGCTTAGTTGGTGGATGTGCAAATGATTTGGCGCAGACCTCCGATGGAAGCATGTGGGTCGGTACATACGGAGGCTTGTACAGGTTCAATGGCAAAAACTTCGATTTGCTTGATTCCGTGGAATCTATTCGATCTGTACAGTGCTTGTATGTGGATGAAAATGATAGGCTTTGGGTCGGAACCAATGGGGCAGGTCTGTCAGTAGTTCATGACGATTTGTCTGTAGGTGTGTTAGATACTGATAATGGGTTGTCAGCCAATTCTGTACGAGCCATTGTTGAAGATGGCAAAGAAAACTATTTTGTAGGAACTACAGCAGGGCTCGAAATTGTAAAAGTTGAGGATGAAAAACCAGTAATCATTAAATCCTTTGATGATATTGGTTATGTATCAAAGGAAGCTGCTGATAGCAATGGGCATGTTGCTGTACTTGATACTGTTGGAAATATTACTGTTTTTTCTACAGATAGCTATGAGGTGGAAAATTCATTTGAATGTAATGAAGCGACTACAATAGCTTATGATTCTAAAGATAATTTATATATAGGCACAGATATACAGTGTATCTACAAATATGAGTATGTCGATGGAGCCTACAACAAAATAGAAACTATTGATACTCCTGATTTTACATATATTAATGAAATGTATTTTCATCGTAACGGTTTGATTTACATTGCGGCTGATTCTGGAATAGGATTTGTAGATGAAGAGGGAAATGTAAGTCACATTAATACAGGAAGCTTTGACAGCTCTGTGGAACAAATATTTGAGGATTATCAAGGAGATTTGTGGTTTACCTCTTATCGACGTGGATTACTATGCTTAAGTCAGTCTGCTTTTGTTGATACATTTGGTGTTTATAATATTTCACCAGCGGTAGCAAATGTTATAAAAAACAAAAATAATCAGTTTTATATTGGAACTGATGATGGACTTGTAATTTTAGATTATGTCACTGGTAAAGCCGTATACAATGAGATTACTGAATTTTACGCGGAAACAAGAATTAGATCAATGTCTGAGGACAAAGATGGCAATTTAGTTATAGCTGGTTATGGCAAACCTTTAATGGCTGTTTCAGATACTGGAGAGTTTTATCAATATGTGCAGGATGAAAATCAGATTACAGATAGAAAACAGCGATTTTTACTAACTCTATCAGATGGTAGAATTCTGGTTTCTAGTGAAAGTGGATTAACTTTCATAAAGGATAGAAAGATTGAAAGTACACTTGAACTGGGAAATGAACTAAATAATGCAACAATTTTAAATGCTTTAGAGCAGGAGGATGGCACACTACTTGCAGGCAGTGACGGTGATGGAATAGCTGTTATAAAAGAAGGCAAGGTTGAAAAATATATAACGAAAGAAGATGGGCTATGTTCAAGTGTTATCCTCAGAATAGTGGCTGATAAAGTTGGAAATGGCTATTTTATAATGACTGGAAGTGGGCTTTGTTATATGAATCATAAATATCAGATTCGAGAGTTAACCGGCATACCATATTTTAACAACTTTGATTTATATCAATCGGAAAGTGGCAACGTATTTATATTTGGCGGAGCAGGTATTTATGTAGTTAGATATGAAGACCTGATGGCAGGCTTGTCAGCAAATGTTTATAATTTGTTGGATTCTAATAAGGGGCTGCCAGGAAGCCTTACAAGTAATGCATGGAATTATGTATCTGAAGATAATACAATTTTCCTTTGTGGAAGCACAGGAATATATTCATTGAATCTTGATAATTATGGAATGAATATTGATTCATATAAGACAAAGATAACAGGTGTTTCTTATGATGGAGAATACGTGCCTATTACCACTATGGATGAAATAGTTATTCCTAGAGGAGTAGAGAGGGCAGATTTTACCTTAGATTTAAATAACTTCACTCCTAGTGATCCGTATATACGATATTATCTATCAGGTGTTGATATAGAAAAAAAGAAGGTTTTAGCAAGTGAACTAGGAACAATATCCTATTACCGTCTACCTTACGGGACATATAAGTTTAATATAGAAGTGTTGAATGACGATAATAGAGTTCTAGTAGAACAACAATATACAATTATAAAAGAACGAGAAGCATATGAAACTACAGCCTTCAAGATATATTTTTATCTAGAAGTAAGTTTAATAGTTTTTGCAGTAATAGTTTCATTTGCAAATGGAGCCGTATATACGTTAACCAAAAAACAAAATATTGAGCATGAGGAAGTTGTAAAAAAATTACAAGCTGAAAAAACTGCTGCCTTGGAAAGAACTCTTAGGATGGAAGAAGCGGCTAACAAGATGAAGTCAGAGTTTTTGGCTAACATGTCTCACGAAATCAGAACTCCTATTAATGCAATTATTGGCATGGGAACTATGATTACAAGAGAGTCAAAGGAAGAAACAACAAAAAAATATGCAAGAGATATAAGAAATGCCAGTAAGACTTTGCTTGCTCTAGTTAACGATATTTTGGACTTTTCAAAGATTGAATCGGGTAATCTGGAATTAATTGAGAGTGATTATGATTTAAGCATACTAGTTAATGATTTGATTAACATGATTAAACCAAAGGCTGATGATAAAAAGCTTAGCTTTAATGTTGATATAAATCCGGATATTCCTCAGTTTTTATATGGAGATGAGGTTAGAATAGAGCAAATTATTATCAATATTCTGAGTAATGCTGTTAAGTATACGCAGGAAGGCGGAGTTACATTTAAAATGGATTATTCTCGAGAGTCAGACGAGGATATTATGCTCAAGGTTAGTGTAAGCGATACAGGTATAGGCATCAAGGAAGAAGATATTGAAAAGCTGTTTTCGCCATATCAGCGTTTTGATGAACAGAAGAATAAAAAGGTTGAGGGCACAGGTCTTGGCATGAGCATTACAAAGAGTCTTCTTGAAAAAATGCATAGTCAGCTTGAGGTTACCAGTGTCTATGGCGAAGGCTCAACTTTTGCATTTTCCATTATTCAACCGGTAAAGGGAGAGGAAAAGCTAGGAGATTATAGGAAAAAGGCTGACATTGCCGTTTCCGAAGATGCTATGGAGTCCTTCCATGCTCCAAATGCCAACATTTTGGTAGTTGACGATGTAGAAATGAATTTGATTGTCGCAAAGAACTTGTTAAAGCGTATTCAGATTCAGGTTGATACGGCGCCTTCAGGACCGATTGCGGTAGATTTATGCCATGCTAAAAAGTACGACATTATATTCTTAGACGCAATGATGCCGGGAATGAGTGGAGAGGAAACATACGCTGCTATAAGACGAACTTGCCCGATTAATAATGTTACTCCTATCATTGTTCTTACTGCAAATGCAGTAAAGGGGGCAAAGGAGGAGTACTTGGCAGTAGGCTTTTCAGACTATTTGTCAAAACCAATTGATGGTCTTAAGTTTGAGGCCATGATAGAAAAGTACTTGCCAGATGATAAGAAGCAATTTGATGTTGAAGGAACAGATGAAGAAGAGAATAATTCTGATGGGTACGGGGATAGTATTTCAGACATGCGCCAGATTCCAGAAATCGATGTTGATTCAGGAATCTTGGCAGCAGGAGATGTAGATACTTATCTTGTAGTTTGTAAAAGCTTTTACGAAACAGCCAAGGAACGAATTCAGATGATAAAGGATTATTATGATTGCATGGATATTAAGAATTATACTATTCAAGTTCATGCATTAAAGTCATCTGCAAGACTTATAGGTGCTAATGATTTATCTGAAAAGGCGTTGGCACTTGAAATGGCTGGAAAGGATAAAAACGTAGATGCGATAATCGCAAATACGAATCAGGTATTAGATATTTACACAAGGATTTACAACCAAATGATAAATATCTATGAGAAGGAAGCTAAAGCTTCTGATAGAGAAGAGCCTAAGCAGGAGATTTCGCAGGAAGAATTAAATGACGCGTATGAGGCATTGAAAGAGTTAGTAACACAAATGGATTATGATTCTATAAAAATGCTTATAGAAGAATTAAATACTTATAAATTGCCAAGTGATGATGAAAAAACAATATTTGAAATCGAACGGTTATTAAAAGTGTTTGATTGGGATAAAATAGAGGAATTGTTGCAACTATGATATAATTACATAGGGTGTTATTAAGGGGTTTTGAGTGATGAAAAAATTTGATAAAAATGTTTTTTTGAATTTCATAACAATGATTGGCGGCGTTACTGTTAATTTCTTGCTTTCATTCCTGATGTATAAAATGGGGCTGCCAATGTATTTGGATTCTATTGGAACGATTGCAACAGCAGCGGTATGCGGCATGCTGCCAGGTATTTTAGTGGCAGTTATAACAAATCTTGTTTGCTGCATATATAATCCTCTTGCGATATATTACGCTATCCTAAGTGTTCTTATGGCAATTGTTACATCTATTTATACTCATCGTAATTATTTAAAAAAGAAAACTCGTGTTGCAGAATATCTTCTGATTCTGGCGTTAATTGCAGGGGGACTGGGAGCAGGTGTGCAGCTTTTGTTGTTACATCATCCACAATATGACGAGGTATCACAGGTTAGTGAATATATTTCAACTAGATATTCTATCAATGCATATGTTTGCTTTTTTGCAGTTAACATAATTCTAAACCTAATAGATAAAGGCTTATCTGCAGGAATTGTTTTTGGGGTCCTTAGATTAGTTCCACAGAAAAATCTTGATGAGATTTGGGACATTGGATGGCAACAGCGTCCTTTATCAGCTATAGATATGAAGAGGATGAAAATAGCCTCAAAAAAGAATAGTGCTAAATTACAAAAAAGAGTTTCAAGTATGCTCATTACTGCAGCAATAACTATGTCTGTGATAATGAGTGTAATTAGCGTGCAGCTATTCTATTCTGATGTTAAAGAGCGTTACATCGCCAATGCAACAGGCGCCGTTAAAATGGCGGCAAAGGTGATTAATCCAGATAGAATTGATGCTTATGTTATCAAAGGACATGAATTAAGTGATTACATAGAAACAGAAAATGCTTTGTATGACATCAGGGCAAATTTTGAGGGCGTAGAGTATCTTTATGTAATCAGAATGAAAAAAGACGGCTGTCAGGTGGTGTTTGATTTGGCTACCGAGGAGGTAGAGCCATATGACAATGGAGATATGATTCCATTTGAAGAAGCCTTTGAGCCTTATTTGGATGATTTATTTGCTGGCAAGGAAATTGAGCCAGTAGAATCAGATGATATATCGGGGTGGATAATCACTAAGTATTACCCGGTAAAAGATGCTGAGGGAAACACTGTTTGTTATGTTGCAGCAGATGTACAAATTAAATATCTTTCGGGCTATCTGAAGGATTATATTATAAAAACATTTTTGATATTCTCCGGATTTTTCTTACTAATACTGGCTTATGGTATGTGGCTATCCAGATATCATTTAGTTTATCCAATAAACAGTATGGCTGCCTATACAAGTGATTTTATGACGGAAAATGACAATCAGGCTGCGCTGGAAGAAAATGTACGAAGGATAAAAGCACTAGATATCCACACTGGAGATGAAATTGAAAATCTGTATAAGGCGCTTTGCAAAATGACGGAAAGCACAGCGGAAAAAATGAAGGATGTTCGTCAGCAGGCAAAAGCTATCAACCAAATGCAATCGGGTCTTATCATTACGATGGCGGATTTAGTTGAAAATAGAGATTCGGACACAGGATATCATATTCTGAAAACTGCAGATTATGTAAAGATTATATTAGAGGGACTTCAGAAGAAAGGCTATTATTCTAAAAAGCTCACTCCAAAGTTTATCTCAGATGTGGAAATGTCAGCACCTTTGCATGATATAGGGAAAATAAATATACCTGATGCTGTGTTAAATAAGCCAGGAAAGCTTACAGATGAGGAATATGAGATTATGAAAACTCATACCACAGCAGGTAAGCAGATTATGGAGAAGGCAATAAGTACAGTTAAGGGTGAAAGCTATTTAAAAGAGGCAAGAAACATGGCTGCTTACCATCATGAAAAATGGGATGGTAGTGGATATCCAGAAGGATTAAAAGGGGAAGTTATACCTCTTTCAGCAAGAATAATGGCAGTGGCAGATGTCTTTGATGCCTTGACAGCAAGAAGAGTTTATAAGGAACCAATGCCATTTGAAAAAGCTATGGATATTATTATGAAGGACTCAGGAACACACTTTGATCCTAAATGTGTTGAGGTATTTGTGGAATCAGAAAAAGAAGTTAGAAGAGTCTTAAAGAAGTATCAGGAATAACTATAGTTTAAGCATTTACGGGGGGACCTAGTGCATGAAACATAATAGCAGCAGGAAATGTTTTGCCATTGGAATAGCAGCAACTATATTTATGGCTACAAATGTTTTTGAATCGCCTTACATATATGCATCAAATGTAGAAGATGTAGATGAGGTTTCTTCTGCTACGGAAAATTTAGAAAAAAATGGTGGAGGCTATGCTATTTCCAATCAGTTGGAGGGAGTAGGATATGCGGTCAGGCTTTATGATGCTACAAATGGACTTCCTACGTCAGATGCAAACTGTGTTCTTGCTGATAGCAATGGCTATATATGGATAGGAAGCTATGGCGGCGTAATAAAATACGATGGTACAACATTTGAAAGACAGGACTCTTCAGATGGGTTGACCAGTGCAAAAGCCTTATACGAAGATAGTAATGGAAGAATATGGGTAGGTACAAATGACAATGGTATTGTTGTTATAGAGGAAGATAAAAGAACACAATATACATACAAGGATGGTTTGCCTGCATCCACAATACGCTCTATTGCTGAGGATGAAAATGGTTCGATTTATGTAGGAACAACAAATGGTATTTGTTATTTTGATTCAGATTTTAATATATACAACATTGATGATAGCCAATTACTTAATAAATACATTAGTTACCTGTACGCAGATTCTCAAGGAAGAATCATAGGAAATACAAGGGATGGAGATGTATTTGTCATAAAGAACAATAGGGTTGTTTTCTTTTGGACAAGTCAGGAAATAATAAGTAATACAGTATCTATTGTTGGAATGGATCCAGACAATGCAGATGGCATTTACCTTGGCGACGATTCTGGATTTTTGTATCATGGAAGCATTTCAGATGGATTAAAAAATCTAGAGACAATAGATTTATCAGCAGATACAACAAAGCTATCTAATATTACATATGTCTGTGGACGAATATGGATAACAAGTGACAATGTTTTAGGATATTTGGATGCTGACAAAGAATTCCATGTAGTTGAGACCAGTCCGTTGTATAGCACTGTTGAAACTATAACAGCTGATTATCAGGGCAATCTGTGGCTGGCATCAACAAGACAAGGTGTTGCGGAGGTGGTCACCAGTAATTTCCAGAATATAACAGATTTGGCGGGCCTTGAGCAAGAAGTAGTAAATTCCACTTGCTTGTATAAAGATAATATTTATATTGGAACAGATAAAGGTCTGCATATTTTAGATGGTGATTTTCATGTGGTAGAAAACGACCTGACGAATTTACTAATCGACACACGTATTCGTTGCCTCATGGAGGATGAACATTCAAATCTGTGGATATCTACATACACAAATGGATTTGGTTTGATTTGTTACGGCGCGGATGGACAGATAACACAGTACAACGAGGATAATGGTTTTATTAGTAATGGTATCCGTTGCACTTTTATGCTAACAGATGGTTCTATTGCAGTTGGCACAAATAAAGGTGTAGCGATTATTGAAAATGGACTTGTAAGAGAAACAATTACAGCAGATGATGGGTTGGAAAATGAGGTCTGTCTGTCTGTAACAGAGGGAATAAACGGAAACATATACATTGGCACCGATGGCGCGGGTATATTTGAATATGATGGTATTGGGCTATCTAAAATAGGAAGAGATGAGGGATTAACATCTGATGTCATTCTTAGAATAAAGCCTGATAAAAATAAAAATGTTGATTGGGTCATCACTTCTAACTCAATCGAGTATATAAAAAATGGAGAAATATATTGTGTTAAGACATTTCCTTATAACAATAACTTCGATATATTTTGGGATAATAATGATAATTACTGGGTTCTATCTTCATATGGATTATACTGCATTGAAGCAGATATGATGCTTGATGATTCAATTGTAGACTACTCACTGTACAACACTGCCAGTGGCTTGACTAGTATACCAACAGGAAATGCGTATAGTGTTTTAGATGAAAATGGAAATCTGTATATAGCTGGACGAAGTGGAGTTAATCTAGTTAATATCAACAATTATTTTAAACAAACCAGCGAAATAAAAATCAGGGTAAAGGACATTACGTATGATGGAATCAGTGTGCTTCCTGATGAAGATGGTAAATACATTATTCCTGCCGATGCAGGCAGAATTCAAATGAATGCTGCTATTTTAAATTATACTTTGTCTGATCCTATGGTAAGGATATACCTCGAAGGAGATTCTAGTGAGGGTATTACTGCTGTTCAGAGTGAATTAGATTCTCTTGAATATACTGGTTTGGCATATGGAGAGTATACTCTTCATTTACAGATTATTGATGATGCTACAGGAACAATATATCAGGATTCCACATACAGCGTGGAAAAGAAACCACATATTTTTGAGCTGATGGTTGTAAAGATTTTACTATTAATATTTGTGGCTCTTTTGGTGGCGCTATTTGTATGGAGATTGATGACAAATACCATAATACGAAGACAGTATAAAGAAATCCAGGCTGCCAAAGAAGAAGCAGAAAGAGCGAATAGTGCGAAATCCCGTTTCTTAGCCAATATGTCGCATGAAATACGTACGCCTATTAACACTATTCTTGGAATGGATGAAATGATTCTTAGAGAGGATGCTAAAGGTGTAGACAAAAAGTATTTTACGTCTGTAATTAATTACGCATTGGATATTCGATCTTCAGCAGAAACACTGTTAGGCTTGATAAATGACATTTTGGATCTTTCTAAGATAGAGTCAGGAAAAATGCATCTTATTGAGCAGGAGTATAAGCCTGCCGAACAAATACGTTCCATGACCAAAATGATTAGGGTAAGAAGCGACCAAAAAGGTCTGAGCTTTGATTTGGATATTGATGAAAATATTCCATGCAAGCTATATGGTGATTTTGGAAAGATAAAGCAGGTAGTTCTTAATCTGCTTACAAATGCAGTTAAATATACAGATGAGGGAGGTTTTTCATTGTCTGTAGCTGTGATTGAACAGACAATGGGAAAGTGTAAGCTAAAGTTTGCAGTAAAAGATACTGGTATTGGAGTAAAGCCTGAGGATATGGATAAATTATTTTCGGCTTTTGAAAGACTGGATGAAGAAAAAAATAATGGAATTCAAGGTACTGGACTGGGGCTTGATATTTCAAAACAGTTTGCAGAGTTAATGAATGGCACATTAACCTGCGAGAGTGAATATGGAACAGGCTCTACATTTACATTTATAGTAGAGCAGGAAATTGTTGATGCAACTCCTATAGGTGATTTTAACGAAGACGATGCTTTGGTGGTTAATGGTCCTTATGTGCCATCTTTCGTTGCACCAGATGCTTCAGTGCTTGTTGTTGATGACAATCCTATGAACCTGAGTGTTATAAAGGGGTTATTGAGAGATACAAAAGTTTTTGTTACTACCGCAGAATCTGGTGAGGAATGCTTGGAAAAACTTAAATTTGGAGAGTATGATGTTGTATTCCTGGATCATCTTATGCCAGGAATGGATGGAATAGAAACAATCTCAAAAATAAGAGAACAAAATCCTGAGCTTCCGGTCTATGCCTTTACTGCAAATTTTGTTGCAGAAGGAGATGATTTTTATGAATCACATGGATTTAATGGATATTTAACAAAACCAATAGATGGAATAGCTTTAGAGAAGACCATTCGAAAGCATATAAAAGATGAGATAGTAATGGAAAGTAACCAGGGGAAACTAAAGTGATGAATTTTTTGAGAGAGATACAATTAAGTGTAATGCTGTTTTTGAGTGGGGCTTGTGGTGTGCTCATATTATTGACCTCCTTCACAAAAACTATGTCCGCCTCACGAAGACGTGCACTTGTCTATATGCAAGTGGTGTCAATGCTATTGCTACTGTTTGATAGAGAGGCATATATATACAGAGGCGACGTTAGTGAGCTTGGCTATTGGATGGTTCGCATAAGTAATTTTGCAGTTTTTTTATTATCATTGTGCGGAACACATTCTTTTAATTTGTATCTGATAGACTTATATAAAGGAAAAGATAAACTAAATCGTATTCCAACCACATTGAGATATTGTGAAGTCTTTTTTTCCTGTGGGCTTGTATTATTAATAATTTCACAGTTTACAGGATTCTATTACACGTTTGATGAAACTAATCGTTATCAACGAGGAGATGGCTATTTACTTTGCTATTTGATGCCAATGTTAATATTGACACTTCAATTAATAACGATTTTAAAGTACAAAAAGGCATTATTAAGAACGGAATATATACCAGTAATACTATTTGTCGGTTTCCCATATATAGCTACCATAATACAAATATTTGCTTATGGTCTGTCACTTACAAATATTTCTATGGTAGGAATGGTTGTGCTTTTGTATTTCTTTGAGATTAAAAATCTCAATACATTACAGGAAGCAAAGCAAAAAGCAGAAGAAGCAAACACAGCAAAATCCCGTTTCTTGGCAAATATATCACATGAAATACGTACTCCTATTAATACAATAATGGGAATGAATGAGATGATATTAAGGGAGGACGCAACTGAAGTACCTAGAAAGTATTATCAGAATATAACGGAATTTGCCAAATCAATACATGTTGCATCAGAATCCTTGCTCAGTCTGGTAAATGATATTTTAGATATTTCACAGATTGAGTCAGGAAAAATGAAGTTGGATGAGCATGAATATGATTTGGAAAGCTTTTTAAGAAATATTATTACCAACATAAGAAAAAAGTGCGAGGAAAAGGACTTACAGTTTATTGTAGACATTGATAAGAATCTTCCACAAAAAGTCTTTGGAGATGTAAACAAGATTAGGCAGATAGTTTTTAATATGCTGACAAACGCTGTAAAGAATACAGAGGAGGGCTCTATACAATTCATTGTAAAACTGGTGGAGCGCAAGCAGGAGGATTGCAAAATATCATTTATTATAACTGACACTGGAATAGGAATGAAAACCGAAGAAAAGGAAAGATTATTTTCGGCTTTTGAATTAATGGATGTTGTAAAAAATAGCAATATTCAAGGTTCTGGTTTAGGGTTAGATATATCACGTCATTTTGCAACCATGATGGATGGAAAACTGGATTGTGACAGTGAATATGGTAAAGGGACAACATTTACTTTTGAGATATCACAGAAGGTTATCGATAACGAGCTTTTGGGAGATTTTGATGAGAAGCTGGAAGAAATACCTAAGGGAAATTATATTCCAAGATTTATTGCTCCTGATGTAAGTGTGCTTGTTGTTGATGATAATCCAATGAATTTATCAGTTATAAAGGGGCTACTTTCGGCAACAAAGATGTATATTGTGACCGCCTTGTCTGGTGAAGAGTGTTTGGAAAAAATAGAGGAGGCAAATTACGATATTGTTCTTTTAGACCATATGATGCCTGGTATGGATGGGTTAGAGACAGCAAAAAGAATTCGTGAGAAACATAAAAGACTGCCAGTTATAGCACTTACAGCAAACTATATTTCCAACGGAGATGAATTCTATACATCCCATGGATTTGATAGCTATCTTCCAAAGCCAGTAGACGGAGCAACATTAGAAAAAACTATTAGGGAGTTTTTACCTAGCAATTTGGTTATGGATGTTGATGCATCAGATATGCCAGTTCAATCTATGGAATTACCAACGGAATATCAGTGGATTGATTCTGTAGAGGGAATATCAGTAGAGGATGGCATACGTTTCAGCGGAGGAGCAGAAGGGTTTATAAATGCTCTAAAAATGTTTGTGGAAACGCTGGAAGGAAATATCGATGTAATACAAAAGGCATTTAATGAAAGGGATCTTAAGTTTTACACAGTAAAGGTTCATGCACTAAAGAGTTCAGCCAGAATAATAGGTGCCATGGAATTATCAAATCAGGCTAAAAAACTTGAGGATGCAGGAAAAGCTGGAGATATTGATTATATTCTAAATAACAATAATAAATTATTAGATGCATATAAATCATTCCAGGATAGATTTTCAGGATTATTTTATAAAGAAGATGACAAAAATAAACCTTTATTACCGCCAGAAGAATTAAATGAGGCAATCAATGCCATTAAAGAACTTGTTCCACAAATGGATTATGATGCTATCGAAATGGTAATGGAGCAGATACATGAATATAAGCTTGAAGAAAAAGATGCAAAGGCTTTTGCAGATATAGAAAAGGCATTAAAAACATTTGACTGGGACAAAATGGAAGAATTATTAAACAATATGTAAATAAATGGAGGACACTTACTTATGGGGCAAGACAAAATTTTAATTTTAGGTTCAAAGGAATCATTTATTATTCGAGTACTTTTAAAGAAACTGGCAGATGCTGGCATTGATGCTGAGTTTACAACTCTTTCGGTAGAAAAGATAAATGATTATTGGGAGGATATTTCGCTTGTTACATTTTATATGGAACAGGATGAAAGACTCGATGATGAAATAAGAACATTTCTTGTAGATAAGATGGAGGATGATGACAAACAAATCATTCTCATTGGCGAACCCAATGATACAGGTGATGTAGCAAAGGGAATACCATCGGATTTGATTTTTGAAATACTACCAAGGCCGCTAGATTATTCTAATTATATTAATATCGTAAATACGTATACAAAGAAGGCCGCAACAGGCGAGTTGAAAAAGAGCATTCTAGTAGTAGATGATGATCCTAATTACATGAATCTTGTTCGAGAATGGTTGAAAGATACCTACAAGGTTTCTATGGCAACTTCCGGGCTTAGAGCAATTAAATGGCTTGGAGCGAACAAAGTGGATTTGATTCTGCTTGACTATGAAATGCCAGTAACTGATGGTCCTCAGGTTCTAGAAATGCTTAGAGCTGACGACGATACAAAGGATATTCCGGTAATGTTTCTAACAGGACGAGATGATAAAGAGAGTGTTATGGCAGTTGTGTCATTAAAACCAGAAGGCTATTTTTTGAAAACGATAGGAAAAGATGAATTATTAAACAAGCTTAAGATTTATTTTATGTCGAAGGAATAGACTTTAATTATGACTATGATGAGTAAAAGAGCAGGAAAAATAATAGTTTCTTTTGCTTTAATATGTTCACTTGGTTGCTTCTTTACTAGTTATTTATGTGCAAAGGAAATAGATTCAGAAAAAGATAGTGTTCAGATGGGTGGAGGCTTTGCTGCTACAGGGCAATTAACGCACGTAGGGTATTCCACCCAGGTGTATGATGCTGTTAATGGGCTTCCAACTTCGGAGGCAAATTACGTTTTATCAGACAAGGAAGGATATATCTGGATAGGCGGATATAGTGGAGTTATGCGCTACGATGGAAATACTTTTACGCGCTTTACCTCTACTGAGGGCCTAACAAGTGGAAGAGGAATATTTGAAGATTCTGAGGGCGGTATTTGGATAGGAACCAACGATAATGGTGTAGTCTATTTTGATGAATATAGGCAACCAACTCATTATAGTAAAAAAGATGGTTTACCTTCTGCTTCGATAAGAACATTCGCAGAAGACTCAGAAGGAAATATATTCATAGGTACAACTGAAGGAATAGCATATGTAGATTCTAAAGGGCAGATACTTACAGTTAATGATAGCAGAATAAACACTGAGAGAATTTTACGTTTATCAACAGATTTAGATGGTACTGTATATGGATATACCAAAAATGGTTCAGTATTTTCTTTAAAGGATTGTAGTGTCTCAGAATTCTATACTGGGGAGGAGCTGGGTGAACAAAGCATTACTAATATATATGCAGATCCATCAAGCTCAGAAAAAGTATATATTGGTGTTAATTCTGGAAAAATCTATTATGGTAAATTTGGTCTGAAGCTAGATGATATGGAAGAAATATCTGTAGCACCTTTGGATAAAATTAAATGGATAGAATTAGCATGTAACAGAATATGGGTGGCTTCTGAGAGTGCTTTGGGCTATTTGGATGAAAAAAATGTATTTCATTTGTTAGATGATATTGCTATAGATAGCGGTATCGAAATGCTGACCGCAGATTATCAGGGAAATATTTGGGTCGCATCCTCAAGACAGGGCGTTATGAAGCTTGTGGCCAATAGATTTTCAAACATTACCTCTAAGGTGGGGTTAAGTGAAGAGGTTGTAAACACAACATGTGTGTATAATAATTCACTGTATATTGGCACAAATGCTGGACTTAGAATTATAGATAATTTTTCTACAGTTATAGAAAATGATTTAACGGAGTATCTGGGAAATGCAAAGATCAGGTGCATAATCAAAGACAGTAGTAATAATCTTTGGATTGCTACCTTTGAAAATGAGTATGGTTTAGTTTGCTACAAATCAGACGGAAGCATTGAATCCTTTACTATGAATGATGGAATGCCAAGTAATGAGATTAGATGTGTAGAAGAAGCGAAGGATGGAAGCATAATTGCTGGAACAAATGGCGGTTTAGCTATTATCAAAGACCATAGTGTTGTATCTACAATAGATAAGTCGTCGGGTATAAAAAACACGGTTTTTCTCGATGTTGAAGCGGGGCAAGATGGTGAGATATATGCAGCAACAGATGGTGATGGAATATATGTAATTAAGGATAATGAAATAGCAAAGCTTGACGAGGATGATGGACTTACAAGCGATGTTATAAACAAAATCAAATGGGATGACAGCAGAAATGTTTATTGGATAATTACATCAAATTCCATTGAATATATGAAGGAAGGGAATATAAAAGAGGTATCAACCTTTCCATATAACAATAATGACAATATTTTCTATGATAAAAATGGAGGTCTATGGATACTTGCATCAAATGGCGTTTACTGGGTTGATGCATCTGAAATGCTAAGTGATGATGTACAAAAGTATAAACTATTTACTATTTCAAATGGACTTACCAGTATACCTATTGTTCCGGAATATAGTGATATAGATGAGGATGGTAACCTATATATTGCTGGAATGAATGGTGTTTGTGTTGTTAATATCAATAACTATTACCAGGGAAAATTGTGGATAAAAACTGGAATAACAGATATTTACTGCGATGATCAGTATATTTCACCTGATTTATATGGTACATATACTGTTCCAGCAGTTATGGGAAGAATACAAATAAGACCGGCAGTACTTGATTATTCCATGGTAAATCCGTTGGTAAGAGTTTATTTGGAAGGCAATCCAGACAAAGGCTTTATTGGATACAAAGACGAATTAACAACGCTGGAATACACAGGGCTTCGATACGGAAATTATAAGCTTCATATTCAGCTATTAGATGAGGCGTCAGGAGAAATAATACAGGATAATACTTATGCAATTATTAAAGAACCGGTTTTCTTTGAGAGAACAGCTGTAAGGGTGCTATTGGTCGTTTTGCTTGCAGTAGTTGTTGGCGTCGCAGTTTGGCGCGTTATGACGTGGACGGTTATTCGGCGACAATATATGGAAATTGCAGCAGCAAAGGATGAGGCGGAACGAGCTAATTCTGCAAAATCCAGATTCCTTGCAAATATGTCTCATGAAATAAGGACACCTATAAATACAATTATGGGTATGGATGAAATAATTCTCAGGGAAAACCCAGAAGGAGTTCCTAGAGAGTATTTAATGTCCGTTATTAATAGTGCGATGGATATTCGTACAGCATCGGAATCATTGCTTAGCTTGATTAATGAGATTCTTGATATATCTAAAATAGAATCAGGAAAAATGCATTTGGTGGAACAGGAATATGAACCAGTAGAACAACTACGTGCCATAATCACTATGATTCGAGTTCGTGCAGAACAAAAGGAGTTATCATTTGATGTAGAAGTGGATGAAAATATTCCTAGTATTTTGTATGGTGATTTTGGAAAGATTAAGCAGATAACACTTAATCTGTTGACAAATGCTGTTAAATATACAGAAAAAGGTGGATTTACACTTAAAGTAGCAGTGACAGATGATGCAGAAGAATATTGTGATTTACGCATTTCTGTTAAAGATACTGGAATTGGCGTAAAGGAAGAAGATTTGGATAAACTGTTTACAGCTTATGAAAGACTTGATGAAAAGCGAAACAGTGGAATTCAAGGCACAGGACTTGGATTGGATATTTCACGTAGATTCAGCGAATTAATGGGAGGAAATCTTTGGTGCGAAAGCGTTTATGGCGAGGGCTCTGAATTCATTTTTACCTTCCGACAAAAGGTAATTGATAATACTCCTATAGGTGAATTTAAGGAGCGAGAGGAAACTACTCCTCCAGGTTTTTATGCACCTCAGTTTATTGCACCAGAAGGCGAATTATTAGTTGTTGATGATAGTCCAATGAACTTAAATGTATTCAAGGGACTGCTTCGACCAACACAAATAAAAATCACAACTGCTTCGAGTGGATTGGAGTGTTTGGAACTGTTGGAGAAAAAGCAGTTTGATATTGTTCTTTTGGATCATATGATGCCAGAAATGGATGGTATTGAAACAAATGCCATTATCAAGGAAAAATATCCAGATTTACCGGTGTACGCATTGACTGCAAACAATATGTCGGATGCAGATGAGTTTTATAAGTCTCATGGTTTTCTTGGATATTTATCTAAACCTATTGATTCCTTTGCGATGGAAGCTACATTGATGAAGCATCTTGGAGATAAAATAATTCAAAAGCCAGCAGAGGAATTAGAAAAGAACGAGCCTACCGATTTACCTGATGATATGCTTTGGATTAGACAGGTGGATGGTTTGGATGTTGATGAGGGTATAAAAAATTCTGGCGGTGTAACGGTATATGTTATTTCAATCAAAGATTACTATGACACAATTGATTTAAATGCTGATGCTATCGAGGAAGCATATAATGCCGGAGATATCAAGCTGTACACAGTAAAGGTACATGCTCTTAAGACTTCAGCAAGAATTGTTGGAGCTATGGAGTTATCTGCATTGGCTGAACAGCTGGAGGATGCAGGAAAGAAAAATGATTTAGACTTCATTAATGAAAACACTGAAAAGCTGTTGGCTGATTACAGAAGGTACAAAACTTTGCTTTCCAAATTAGAAGCCAGCCAGGAATCCCAAGGTGAAGAGGATAAAACTCCAATTAATCCTGAGGAGCTGAAGGAAGCCTACGAAGCTTTAAAAGAATTGGTCCAGCAGATGGATTATGATGGGGCTGAAATGGTGCTTTCTGAAGTGCAGCAGTATAAACTTCCTGATAAGGATGACAAGAAGATTAAAGAACTAAGAAAAGCCCTAAAGAGATTTGACTGGGATGATATGGAAAACCTGCTATAAGGAACAAACAACAGCGACTGCCCTCCAAAAGTGTGTAATAAACATACTTTTGGAGGGCAGTCATAATGTAATAAATGAGCTAACAAGCTATATATCTTATTCCATTCTTATCTTTACATTCTTTCCAGAGAAAGCAATTCCGAATTTAATGATATTCTTTACACCTATATCATGGAGTTCGGTGTCGTAATCCTTTTCATTTATTTGATTAAGAGCTTCTGAGGTTAAAGCAGTGAGTTCCTTATCGTTCAGATTCTTATCCCATTTTAATTCCATGATTATCCCTGGATATTTATTTTCTCTTGGGAACATGCTGATATCATATCGACCTTCGCCAGATTCTCTATTAGACCTGATACGGTACTGGTTATCCATTAAAGCAATAAGTCCTAGAACAAGGCCATGATAAAAACCTTCTGCACCGGCATCGTAGAAGCTGATACTGTTTTTTAAGTATTCCTCTATTCCTTCTTGTAACTTTTTTGTATCTTGGGCAAATAGGCTCTCCGCAATTTTATTTGCAGTAGCTCTTCTCATTGCGCCAATTTGCATAAGGTGAGAGAGTATCTCACTTTTATATACCGCTGCTATTTCACGGTTGGGAATAGAAACCTGACACAGCCATGCGCCATCATCTTGAAGCTCTTTTTGGGGTATTTTCAGGTAACCAGCGACCAAAAGTAGACTATAAATATTTGCAGGATCATCGGCCAATGATCTGTATACTACGTTCTGATCGATTCTGGCTATAACACTTTCTCCTTGAAGAAGAGAATATAGTTTCTCAGTGATATCGTTTGTTGCTACTTTCAGTACATCTTCAAGGACTTCATTTTTCCCAGTGTTTACCCAATATGCCTGAGGCAAGCAACCTTTGGAGAGATAATTAATCACTGACCATGGGTTATAAATTTCCTTATTTCCAAAGATATACCCATCGTACCAGCTTTGAATCTCGTCTTTCTTGTCGGATGCTCCATAATAAGCGAGCATTTGGCTTACCTCGGATTCGGTAAAGCCAAAGAATTCATCGTACTCATTGTCCATGACGGAATTAACCGTAAGGTTATTCAAACCGCTGAAAATGCTCTCCTGAGCTATTCTTAATATACCAGTCAAAAAGCCATAGGATAGATTACTGTTGTCTTTGAATGCACCGGAGAAGAAGTTCCTCATGAATCCGATAATTTCATCATAAAATTCTTTCGAATATCCCTCCTGAATTGGAGTATCGTACTCGTCAATAATGATAATAGGGGCTTTTCCGTAATGAGCTGCAAGCATTTTAGAAAGCTTTTGAAGCGAGTCTGCAAGTTCTACTTCATCAGCCTTTCCACTTAATACTTTCTTAAAATAGTCTTTCTCATAGCTTTCTAGTTTATCGCTGTTTATTAGCTCTGAATGGCGACCAAATTCTTCCTGTAGCAATCCTGAAATCTTTGTAAAAGTTGCTTCCCAGGAATCGTATTTAACATCCTTAAATGTCAGAAAAATCACAGGATATTTTCCCTGATGTTTTCTGTACTCATTTCCACACTGCCAAATAGCTTTATCTGTAAAATATCTACGTGTATCATCATCTGATATTTCAAAGAAAACACGAAGCATATCCATATTTAGAGTCTTTCCGAAACGTCTTGGTCTTGTAAACAAAGATACAAAAGATTTGCGGTCTAGAAACTCCTTAATTAGAAGGGTCTTGTCCACATAATAATATTCTGACTGCGCACGAATATAATCTGATATTCCAACGGGAAGGGGCTTTTTCTCTGTATCTGTTCCTGACTTGATATATTCACCTGTAACTATGCGTTTGTCCGCAGGTCGCTTAGCTTCATCGGGGATTTGCCATTGTTTCCCAACTTTAACAGCACCAGGAATCGAACCCTCTTTGCAGAATGCCGCAACTCTTCGTTCTGATATTCCCCATAGCTCAGACATTTCTTTGCAGGATTTCATATGAACCTTCCTCCTTTACATCTTTCATTACTTACAGTATAAACATCATTCGGAAGGATGTCAATTCAAATTGGCATCCTTCCGAATGTTCTTCCGAAATGTATCATGCAAAGGAATTCCGGCAGCTTTGCGAAGGTAATAAGGTAGAGTTGTTTGTTACTGTTTGGCTTGCTGTTATAGATTTGACGACCTTACTATGCTTGGATTTGAGTTTGTAAAAAATGCATAGTGTCTATTAATAGAAAAGGGACTGAGCAGTTATCATTTGTGCAAAGGCCCAAATAGGTTTATAATTTCTGTTGGGTATAAATTTAAAGGGGGATAATTGAATAATGAAACAACTCAAACCTATTACTAACAAACTCTTATGGATTTTCGCATTAGGGCAGTTTGGATGGAGTCTTCTGTCTGGTGTTGTATCTAACTGGATGGTTTACTACTACACAGGTACACCAAGTGCACAGAATCCTAACACAGGTCTTTTTGCATCTGGAATCACTCAAAATCCAATTCTTTTCAAATTAACATTGTTTGGTCTTGTGCTTGCCTGCGGTCGAATTTTCGATGCAATCACAGATCCACTTATTGCTGGATGGTCAGATGGTGCTGACTACAAGGGAGGCAGACGTATTCCATTTATGAGAGCAATGGCAGTCCCATTTGCTCTATGTACTATTGGTCTTTTTGTGCTTCCACAAACAAGCAACGTAGTTGTAAATGACATAGTGCTTTTTGTCCTTTTGATGGTGTTCTATCTTTTCATGACAATGTTCTGTACACCTTACAACGCTCTTATTGCAGAGCTAGGTGACACACAGCAGCATCGTATAAACGTATCAACATACATTTCATTTACATTTATTGTAGGTCAGTCTATTTCATTTTTGCTTCCAAACGTAGCAGGTGCCTTGGAAGGAAGCTTTGGACAGGCTGGCTCAATCAGAATGTCGGTTGCAATTATGGCAGCTATAGCTTGTATTGCAATGCTCATTCCAGCATTTTACATTAACGAGCGTGATTACATCGAAAGCAAACCAAGTGAGACAAAGCCATTTTCATCACTTGTAAAGACATTTTCGAATGTTCAGTTTAGACACTTTGTATATAGTGATGTTATTTATTTCTTTGCTCTTACATTGTTCCAGACAGGTCTTGCATTCTACGAGACACAGCTTATGGAAATTGAAGATACATGGACATTTGTCCTTACTGCAACAATGACATTCATCAGCGTTTGCCTCTATCCAGCAGTAAACATCTTAGCTAAGAAAATTGGTAAGAAGCAGCTTATTATTGTGGGATTTTTTGCATACGCATGTGTATTCCTTGTAACAACATTCTGTGGCAAGGGATTACAGTGGGGCTTCATTATTGCTGTTGCAGCATCTATCCCAATGGCAATCCTTGGAATTCTTCCACAGGCTTGTGTTGCTGATGTAGCAGAGCTTACACGTCTTGAAACTGGTGAAGACAGAAGTGGTATGTTCTTTGCAGCCCGTACTTTTGCATTCAAAATGGGGCAGGCAATTGCGATGGTAGTATTTACTTCTGTTACAGTTGCACAGACAAAGGCTAGCTATCGTATGACAGCGGGAATTGCATTTGTTACTTGCTTCATTGGTGCTTGCATCTTCTTCACATTCAATGAAAAACAAATCCTTGCGCGTATCAAAGAACTGAAGGGCAGCGAGGAAATCTAGAATAATGAAATGATTGTGAAAAACAATTTTTTCCCAGGGAAATATGCCATAATATATTAAAGAAAAACAAGATTTAATATATTTATGGGGATGGGGAGTATGAGTAATTTAGCTTTACGCATGATAACAGGATGTGTTATCGCATTTACGTTGGCGGTGTGTTTAATACCGCTAGAAATCTTTGCAAAGTAAATAGTATTATGTAGAATAAATATGAGGGAAGTTTTGCTCCCTCATATTTATTTTTGCAGTAATATCAGATTGGAGAGAATGAAATGAGATATCCTGAGTTTCTAAAAAAGAATGGCACAATCGGACTTGTTGCACCATCCTTTGGATGTACATTTGAACCATATAAAAGCTGTATGGATGCAGCCATAGATAGATTTAAAGGAATGGGCTATTCCATAGTAGAAGGCCCAAATTGTAGAAAGGATGACGGAATCGGAATCAGCTCTACACCTTCAAATTGTGGCAAAGAATTGACGGAGTTTTATTGCTCAGCTGACAACGATATGCTTATTAGCTGTGGCGGTGGAGAGTTGATGTGTGAGACTTTGGATTATGTTGATTTCGATGCAGTTAAAAATGCTGCTCCAAAGTGGTACATGGGATATTCAGACAATACTAATTTCACTTTCCTACTTAATACTATTTGCGACGTGGCTTCTATCTATGGGCCAAGCATAGGTGCTTTTGGAGCAGAGTATCTTCATCAGGCTTTGCTTGATTCAATCAAAGCATTCACTGGCGAACTTGATAAAGTGTCTGGATACGACATGTTTGAACTTGATTCTTTGAAGGACGAGGAACATCCACTTGTTTCATATAATCTTACAGAGAAAAAGGAGTTAAAGCTTTTCAGTGGTGAGGCAGCAGTGAATCGTTTGCCACAGTTTGCAGGCAGGATTACAGGGGGATGCCTTGATTGTCTTGCAAATCTTGTTGGCACAAAATACGACAAGGTGGCCGAGTTTAACAAGCGCAACAGCGATGCTGGCGTGATTTGGTTTTTAGAGGCCTGCGATTTGAATGTTATGTCTATTCGCAGAGCACTGTGGAATCTTGATAGAGCAGGATGGTTTGAGAATGCCAAGGGCTTTATAATTGGTCGTCCACTTGCTGCATGGAAAGAGGAGATGATGGGGCTTGATCAGTACAATGCTGTTACAGGAATCCTTGGCAAATACAATGTGCCTATAGTTATGGATGCAGATGTGGGACATATTGCTCCAGCAATGCCAATCATATCAGGTGCTATGGCTACAGTTGGCACAGACCTGGGAAATATAACAATCGAATATAATTTAAAATAGTTCTTAAAAAGAATAATGCTGACCAGGATTCTGGCCAGCATTATTTTTATCTTGCGCGAATATCTAATATTTCACCAATATACATGGTATGGAAGTCATCGAGATGACGTTCGGTATAGTTGGTATTTAGGATGTTTTCATCCAGTATTGTGTTTTCGGTCATTGGCACAGCAGCAATCTTTCGACACAGAATAATAAAGTTTGCATCATCAATGTAAGGAACATTCATTGCGTGTTCAACATCTACGTGGCATAGGCGAAGCTTATCCTCATTACGGCCGCTAAGCTGATCAAGTACCTTCATTAGTTGTACGTTGTTTTTGTCGTTCATATCGAAGAAACATGCTGAAAAATACTCAGATTTATCAAGTAATTCTTTTGTGTACCTTGTGTTGCGAAGAAATGCGTAGACTACATGTTTTCCCCAGATATGACCTACGCCTCCGTTGTGTGACGAGGTGGCATTGGCTTTTCCGTCTGCCTCTGCAACGATTGCAATACCATCGTCGGCAAGCTTTTGAATTGGATTCCATTCCAACATATTAATTGGATAAGGTTGAAAAGTATGCATATGATTCTCCTTCTCTATAATATTTGATGGCTATTTAAGGTTATTACTTTGAAGAAACTTTAAAAACTCATGCTCAGGTAATGGCTTTGTGAAATAGTATCCCTGAATGTAATCAACCCCCAGAGTTTTCATAGTTTCCAGTTCTTCTTCGGTCTCAATTCCCTCGGCAATTATCTTAATATCCATTGAATGAGCCATATCTATAACTGTTTTTACAATAGCCCGAGCCTTTGTATTCTTAAAATATTCATCAGTCAGATGCTTATCTAATTTTACAATGCTTACAGGCATATCAATTATGTAATTCAGATTTGATGAGCCAGAACCAAAATCGTCTAATGAGAAAGAGATTCCCTTTTCCTCCAGCTTTTTCATGTTGTTAAGAATGTTTTCCTTGCTGATTAAGGAACTGGTTTCTGTAATTTCCATATTAATAAGTAGTGGTGAAATTGCATAATGCTCTAATAGCTCTGTAAATCTGGATACAAATACAGGACTTTCACCCTGCTTTACTGAAAGGTTAAGCTCGATTTTTTCGATGCCTAGTTTTTCTATCCTGTATGATTTCATAAAGGATAGAACCTTTTTATATATGCTGTCCGATAGAGGGATGATTCTTCCGGTTTCTTCCATGACTGGTATGAAATCATTTGGATAAACCAAAGTGCCATCCTTGAGCTTGATTCGCACAAGTGCTTCTGCACCTGTGAATAATCCAGTCGAAACATTGTAGATTGGTTGATAATGCATTTCGATTCGGTCTTCTTCCATTGCAGATATAACCATTTTTTCAACTAACTTGTGATTTCTTAGTTCTGTCATGGTCTCTGTATTAACAACAATTTCACTTTTGTTAAGCAAATCATGACTGCTTGGAATGAAGTTAGTGAGAAGCATTTGAAGCTCGTCTGCATCCTCTGCTACGTTACAATTAGGAATTATAGTATAGAAAGGATGTAGGAGAGTAATTGCATCAGCAACATCTGGATTGTCTTCTATAGATTGAAAATACGTGGCAATTTTAAACTTTGTGCTTTCCATAAAATCGGTATTATCAAATACTAAAAGAAAGTAGCCTTCAGCAGTATCAAATACTTTTGCTGTATCAATGCTAAATAGAAACTCGGAAAGCTTTTCTATTGTCTGTCTAAGTAGTTTGTTTTCATTAACAGCATCTCCAACTGTTTTGAAGGAAATCATCATCAATGAAAAACTTTTTTTGTTCTGATATAGAAAATCAAAATAGTCATGTATAACAGCGGAACTGAAGTGACCGGTTTTTCTGGAAATAGCTCCCTGCGGATTTTCCAACTCAAAATACATTATTAAAGCACCAATACATGCAGCGAAACTAACAATCAGATATTGAGGTCTTATAAACTGAATGATTGCAGCCAGGCTCCATATCACCATCCATATAAGAAGGGCATGAATCTTTTGGCGCTTGATGTGATGTCGTAAAAGAAAAGCGGAAAGTGCAACGCTTAATATGTAGAGGGTCGCCAAAATATATGTCAGTATGGCGGCAGGGCCATAAGAATATAGTTTGATACCGTCATAGTAGAAATAGAGTGGCAGGTATAGAGTCGATAAAACTCCTGCAACAAAGCAAAACTTGATGATTCTATCCAAAATAATTTCTGCCTGGCTTCCTTTTGTTTCTACTATGTCTGAAACGGTATATTTAAAGGCGAAGAAGGAAACGACTTGCAGTGATTGAAGATAGAATTTCCCTACTAGTGTAATAATCATTGGATTGTATCTATATCCATAAACGATGAAATAACAAGAAGCTATATCCAGGATGACACAGGCCAAGATAGCATATAAGGTTTCGATAAAACGGCGTTCTGAAACAAGCCCCATAGTTGGTTGACGTTTATAAAAAAACAGGAGCATGGATACAATAATCAGGCCGCATACTTGAGTGTATATATTCATAAAATCATTCCTATGTGTAGTATTTAAACTGATTATAGCATTCATTTTATATGGAATTGCCTAAAACTCAGAAAGTTCAAAGAATGTTCAAAAAGTGACAAAAAACTATCGAAAAAATTTAATAATTTAGTGCGTTAAAGTGTTGACTCAAACTAGAAAAAAGGGGTAAAATTTCTATTAATATTTAATAAGATCAAAGCATAGATTTCATGGAGGCGGAAAATGGAAATCAGATTTGAAAAGCGTGAGCAATTAAAAGAAAAACCAGATTGGAACAACCTTGGATTTGGAAAGTATATGACAGACTACATGTTCGTCTGTGATTGGGATAGAGAGATAGGTTGGCACGACGCCAGAATTGTCCCAGAGGGACCAATTGAATTAGATCCAGCATGCATGACTCTCCATTATGCACAGGAGACATTTGAAGGTATGAAGGCATATCGTCGTGAAGATGGAAAGATTCAGCTTTTCAGACCTGAAATGAATGCAAAGAGAATGATCAATTCTAATGAAAGACTTTGCATGCCTGCATTCCCAGTTGAGGACTTTGTTGCAGCTGTTAAGGCCCTTGTTAAGACAGAGCAGGATTGGGTTCCATCTCAGAAGGATACATCCCTTTACATCAGACCATTTATGTTCGCTACAGAGGCTGCTCTTGGTGTTCATATGGCAAAATCATACAAATTTATGATTCTTTGTTGTCCAGTTGGCGCATATTATGCAACAGGGCTTGACCCAGTAAAGATTTTAGTAGAAAATGAATTAGTACGAGCAGTTGCAGGCGGTACTGGCTTTACAAAATGTGGTGGAAATTATGCGGGTTCTATCGCAGGTCAGGTAAAGGCAGAGAAGCTTGGCTATTCTCAGGTTCTTTGGCTGGATGGTAATGAGCGTAAGTACGTTGAGGAAGTTGGTACAATGAACATCATGTTCAAGATTGATGGAGAGATTTGGACAGCTCCAACAGTTGGTACTGTACTCCCAGGTGTTACTAGAGATTCTATGATCCATTTATTAAGAGATTGGGGATATAATGTTAGAGAGGAGCGCCTCGCAATTGATGATCTTATGAAGGCTGGTCACGATGGCAAGCTTGAGGAGGTCTTTGGTACAGGAACAGCAGCAGTTATTTCTCCAGTAGGCGAGCTCCGTTTTAAGGATGATGTTGTTGTAATAAATGGAGGTAAAACCGGAGAGCTTACACAGAAGCTATACGATACACTTACAGGTATCCAGTGGGGTAGGCTCGAGGACAAATATGGATGGACAACTCTAGTAGATTAAATTTTGAATTGGAAATCAATAATGATGATATGCAGTCATTACAGGACGTATTCTGCAAATCTAATGATATGTATATCATGTGTATTGGGAAAAATTTAGGACAAATCACATCCTTCTCAGGTACAAAGCCTGAGGAGGATTTTGTTGACTCTAATTTCTCTTCTGAGCTCAGAAGAGAAATCGTTGATTCTTTTGTGGATGGTTCCGCGGAAAACATCGTGGAAAGATACGGCACAAATGATTATCTTATGTACAGGGGCGTTGCTATCAGAGGTTCTGAAGGAGAGCTTATGGGGGCATGGCTTTGCTTTGGCGTTGATAGAACACAAGTCCCTATCGAAGTCAGATTGGATTCTTCGATTCGTCTTACAACGAAGGATTCCTTCGACAAATCAATTTCACTTATTGAAACTCTTACAAAGTATTATTTCGCAGAAAAATTCAAATCACATCTTTTGCGTCAAAAATTGATGAAAGAAAAAGATGTTGAGAATGAAATTACATATAAGCTAAAGAAAAATGAAATCATGACAGATATCCTTCGTTTGATGGAGTCAGAGAATTCATTTTCAAAGATATCCGAGGATATTCTCAAGGAATCAGGCAGATATTTAGACTGTACACACACAGCTTTGCTTCAGATTGATTCCAGCGGAATAGGTGTGGATATGATTTCTGAGTGGTGTGCAGAAAGCAGCAAGGCGTTGATTTCTCATTTCCAGGAGGTTCCTTTGGTGGAACTTCCATTTATGAATGGAAAGCCATACACCATTTCATCGGATGCTTCGCTTCCAGAAGCCTTCGAGATTTTCTTCATTAAATATGGAATTAAGGCAGCTATTTTCTTACCTATCAATGTTAATGATTCAGCTGCAATGTATTTATGCTTCTTCTCTATTGGAGAGGAGAGAAAGTGGAGTGTGGATGATTTGCGTTTTGCAAATGACATCAAGCGTATCATTCATACCGTTTTAGTGAAAAAGATTACTACCAATTCCTTGGCAAGCTCTTACAATGCTCTTGAAGCAATATTACAAAATGCTGGTTACGGAGTTGTTGTTGCAGATTTGGCTCATCACCAAATCCTCTATACAAACGATACCTTCAAAATCATGTTTGAAAATGAAGTTGATAGGTTGGCAATCGAAGAAATAATTTTCGATGAGCGATATACACTTCCAGAGCTTAATGGCTACTCAGCAAATGGTTCAGGAAAGTGGTTTGACATTTCAATCGACTCTCTTAAGTGGGTGGATGGAAGAGATGTTAGAATGATTACCTTCTACGACATCACAGATCTTCGTATCTACCAAAAGAAGGTTGAGAAACAGGCTCAGGAGGATATCCTGACAGGCCTCTACAACAGACAGGCTTGCGAAAAGGATATTTCCTTAGAGTTCCATGTGGCTAAAAAGCTTGATACGAAGTTTGCAGTACTTATGATTGACTTGGATGATTTTGCCAGCGTCAACGAAGGACTGGGCTACAAAATCGGTGACGACTTGCTTGAGTATGTTGCTCATAGCATTAACGATATTTCTTATATCCACGGTAAATGTTACCGTGTAGGCGGCGATGAATTTGCAGTCCTGATTGACCATGAAAACTATGATAATCTTGATTTAATTATCAAGAGAATCATGAATCTTTTTGATAATCCATGGAGGCTTAATGATCAGGATTACTATTGCACAATGAGTATGGGATGTGTTAAAGCACCTGCTGATTTAGAGGATTCTACAGATATTCTAACAAGACTTAATATCGCAGTTCATGGTGCTAAAAATAAGGGCAAAAACCGATTTGAGTACTATAGTCCAAAATCAGAAGCAGTTATGGCAGAAAAGGTCAAGATGGACCAGGCCATGAGAAAAGCTGTAGAGGATGACTGTAAGGAATTCGAGGTTTACTTCCAACCTATCATGGAATTTATCAATGGCCTGCCACAGTGTTGCGGTTCCGAAGCCTTGGTTAGATGGAATTCATCTGAGTATGGCATGGTTATGCCAGACAAATTCATTAGTCAGGCAGAGCAGATGAGGCTTATCAATGCCATTGGTGAGCATGTTCTTTTGGAAGCAGCAAAGGCATGCAAGCACTGGAATGATTTCGGCCATCCTGAATACAAGGTCAATGTTAACCTTTCAGTTGTTCAGCTGACACAGAATGATTTCATTGAAAAACTGAAAAACGTACTGGAAGTTACATCAATTAATCCTAGAAACTTGACTCTAGAAGTAACAGAGTCTTTAGCTATAAATGACATGGAGTGGATGGTCAAGATACTAAAGGCCATTCGAGAATTGGGATGCAGAGTTGCGCTGGATGATTTCGGCACAGGCTATTCTTCCCTCAATCATATTAGGAGTATGCCTATCGATACTATCAAAATCGATAAAGCATTTGTCTCAGAAATGGATTCAGATCATTTCTCTGAAGCATTTGTAAAGACAATCTCCGAGCTTGCAGATTCCTTAGACGTAGATGTATGCGTTGAAGGAGTTGAAATAGACAAGCAGGTAGATATGATTGGCAAGTTTTCCGTTAATTTAGCGCAGGGATTCTTCTTTGACAAACCACTATCTAGAGGAGAGTTTGAAAAGAAATATTTATAAAAGAAAGGGATTATAATGTACACACTACAGGACATCAAAAACACAGATCCAGAAGTAGCAGAGGCAATTGTTAAGGAGTTCAATCGCCAGTCAGAACACATCGAGCTTATCGCTTCAGAAAACTGGGTATCACCAGCAGTAATGTCAGCTATGGGCTCTGTACTTACAAACAAGTATGCTGAGGGGTATCCAGGAAAGCGTTATTATGGTGGTTGCTCAGAAGTTGATGTAATCGAGGAGCTTGCTCGTGAACGTGCAAAAGAGCTTTTTGGTTGCGAATATGTCAACGTTCAGCCTCATTCTGGTGCGCAGGCCAACATGGCAGTGCAGTTTGCAGTGCTTAAGCCAGGGGACACAGTTATGGGTATGAATTTGGATCACGGCGGACACCTTACACATGGTTCACCTGCCAACTTCTCTGGTACTTATTTCAACATTGTTCCTTATGGAGTAAACGATGATGGTTTCATCGATTATGATGAAGTAGAGCGTATAGCACTTGAGTGCAAGCCAAAGATGATTATTGCAGGAGCTTCTGCATATTGTCGTAAGATTGACTTCAAGCGCTTCAGAGAAATCTGTGACAAAGTTGATGCAGTTCTGTTTGTGGACATGGCTCACATTGCTGGTCTTGTAGCAGCAGGCGTCCATGAGAGCCCAATCCCATATGCAGATATAGTAACAACCACTACACACAAGACTCTTCGCGGTCCTAGAGGTGGTATGATTATGGCAACAGCCGAAGCTAATGAAAAGTACAATTTCAATAAGGCTGTATTCCCAGGAATCCAGGGTGGCCCACTTATGCATGTTATTGCAGGTAAGGCTGTATGCTTCAAGGAAGCTTTAGAGCCTTCATTCAAAGAATACGGCAAGCAGATTGTAAAGAACGCTCAGGCTCTTTGCAAAGGTCTTCAGGACAGAGGTATTAAAATTGTATCAGGCGGTACCGACAATCACTTGATGCTCATCGACTTAACACCATTTGAGCTTACAGGCAAGGTTGTTGAGAAGCTTCTTGATGATGCGCATATCACAGCAAATAAAAACACAATTCCTAACGATCCAAAGTCACCATTCGTAACATCTGGTATTCGTCTTGGTACACCAGCTGCTACAACACGTGGACTTAAGGAGGATGATTTCGACAAGGTTGCTGAGGCAATTGCAGTTGTTATCAAGGAGCAGGAAGCTGGCGTAGAAAAAGCTCGCAAAATTATAAAAGAAATTACAGATAAATATCCACTTACTGGAGAAATGTGTTAAAGTAAAAGAAATAATTAATATTTTAGGGGAATCGGTTTATGAGGAGAGTTTCTTTTATAGGAAACCATTTGAAGAATTTGACATATCTAGTAATTATGGGCCTTGTTATATCCTTATTGCAAGGCCCTCTTTTTGTGTCTGCTTCAAATGTACAGCCTAAGACAGTCAAAATAGGTTATTACGAGAATGAAATATTCCAAGAGGGAGCTTCGGAAGATGCCGTAAAATCAGGCTATGCATACGAGTATTATATGAAGCTATCGGAGTATACAGGCTGGAGATATGAGTATGTATATGGTAGCTTTAATGACTTGTATCAGATGTTGATTGATGGCGATATAGATATGTTAGCAGGTCTTGCTTATAAAGAGGACAGGGCTGACTTGATGGGATATCCCCAGTTAGCAATGGGTACTGAATCATACAACCTGGTCAAGTATGAAAGCAATCGAGAGATTACAAGTGATGTTGATTCTTTACAGGGGCGTTCTATTGGTGTGCTTGATAGTGCCATTGCGGATGCACTAGACGAATATCTTGAAAGAAATAGCATTGAAGCCAATGTGGTACGTTACGAGTCTACTGATGAGCTAAAAGCTGCTTTTGAGGCAGGAGAGGTTGAAGTTCTAGCTGTTGAAGGTGAAGGTACTAATAAGAGAACAGGTTACGAGGTTCTTTTGACATTTGGAATGACTGATTATTATATTTGTGTCAGCAACAGCAGAGGGGATCTTTTATACGAATTAAATGAGGCACAAACTGCTTTATTCAATGATGAGCCATATTATACAAGCTCTCTTAGCTCAAAATATCATGGTTCCAGTGTGTCAGCACAAGCATTGTCAGCTGTTGAACGTGAATGGTTGGATAATAACGACTCAATAAAGGTAGGATATTTAAATAACTATCTTCCATACAGTTCCTCAGATACAAATGGGAATGTAACAGGTATTGTTAGAGAGCTAATGCCAGCTATTTTTAATGCTATTAATGTGGATGATATCAGTTTGTCTTACGTTGGATATGATACCTATGAAGATATGATTACAGCTATCAACAATGAAGAAATTGATATTGCATTTCCAGTGGGCGGTGGTATATATCACTCTGAACAAAACGGAATCTACCAGACAGAACCAATAGTTTCTAGCAGTGCAGAGCTGGTATTTGACAATGTTGTGGTTAATCCTAGCGTAGCTAGATTTGCTGTAAACAGCAGTAACAGTATGCAGTATTATTACATAAAGACATACTACCCTGATGCAGAGATTGTTTATTATGACAATATAGAACAGTGTTTGGAAGCTGTTATGAAACATGAAGTAGATTGTACTACTCTCAATGGTTTGCGTGCTGGAGAGATTCTAAAGAATTACAAGTACAATCGCTTATCTGTTAGACAGCTTTCTGAAAAGGATGACAGATGCCTTGGTGTAAAAATCGGTAATGATGGTTTGCTACGTCTTTTAAACCGAGGTATTAATATTCTTACAGAAGATTATTCTGAAAGTATTGCTTATAAATACACAAATGATTTATACAACTATTCATTTATCGACTGGCTAGACGACTATCTTGTGGGCGTTTTAGTAATTATTGTCTTGATTGTTGTAGTTTCAGTAATCATCCTTCATATTAGAACCATTCGAAAGAATAGAGTTATACTTGCTCTTCGCAATTCCAATAACAATCAATTGGTTCTTATTGAAAATATTGCAAGGAGTATTAAGGAGCCAATTACTGAAATACATAATCTTTCAAGCATGGCATCACAAGCGATGGATGACGAAAAGCTAATTAGCGATTGTCTTAAAAAAATCGAGATTGACAGTGATAATATTCAGACTACTGCAGACAAGATTATTGATGCAAGTATTCTTGATAAAGGTAGACTTATTTTTAACAAAGAAAAGGTTAACGTGGCAGCCTTTGCAAGAGAAATTGAAGGCTACATGCAGCCAAAGGCAGATGGCAAAGGTATTAATTATTCTGTAAAGACAAAGAATATAAAGACCAAAGATGTTATGGTGGATAGAGAACGATTAATGCAGGCGTTAATGGCAGTTATTGATAATTCTCTTAAGTTCACTGGTGCAGGTGGTACTATAAAGTTTACAGTGGAAGAACAGCCATGCGGAAACATGAGTATGGCAAGGTTGGTGTTCACCATCAAAGATGATGGCACTGGTATGAGTGATGAGTTTAAAGGAATAGCTTTTGATGCTTTCACAAAGGAAGAAAATGCATTGGATGCGAATCTGACAGGTGTTGGTCTGGGATTGACCATTACGAAAAAGCTTGTGGAGCTTATGGGAGGTTATGTCACTCTTATGTCGAAAAAGAATCTAGGAACAGAAGTAACAATCACCTTGGATTGCAAAATAAGCTACAATTAACGGATAGAGACTGGTTTAGACCGGTCTCTATTTTTGGGTGCTTAATGTCTGAAAAAACAATTTTAGAACATAGATTGTATTGACTTTGAAACATTACATTTTATAATAATAAACTGGTTTGGAATAATTTAGTTTCCAAGTGGGGGGCAAGAGTTTTGAGACACAAGAAGGGAACTATAGATAATGAAAAAGAAAATTATGGCGGCAGTTCTGGGCTTTGCTATTATATTTAGCACATTCAGCTCGGATTTAGTGTCGCAAGCAGAGGGAGTCGCAGAACCCCAACAGGTGGAAGAGCAGACGCAGCTCGAGACACCAGAAACAGAAATAATAACTGAGGAACAAAAGAAAGAAGAAGTTCCTATTAACAAAGAGGAAGAGAAAGAAGCAGAGGAGTCAGTTGTAACAGAAGAAGCTCAAGAAAACCAGGAGATGGTTTTCGAAGAGCCTGTTCAAAAAGATGAAAAGGAAATAGTTACTGAGGATGTAATTTCTGATGATACTGAGACAGAAAACGAAACTGTAGAAGAGAATGTTTCAGAAGAAAAAGAAGATGCTTTTTCTCAGACAAAGGAGATTGATGGTGTTAAAATCTCCATGACTGCAGCAGCAGGGGTTCTTCCAAAGGACAGCCACTTTGAAGCAGTTGCCATCACTGGAAAAAGCAACATCTCTAAAATCGAGGACGCAGTAGAAAAGAACCTTGCTGATACAAAGTCAGTAGTAGAGGTGAAGGCATTTGACATCACTATCTATGACGCAAACGGAAATGAGGTTCAGCCAGATACATCAAAGGGAAATGTCCAGGTAACTTTCAACAATATCGACACAGCAGAGGTTAAAGCTGATGCTAACAAAGATATGGAAGTATTCCATATAGCGGATTCCATGCAGTCGGCCGAGTCTGTAGATACAAGTGTTGGAGAGGGCCAGGTTAGCTTTGAGGCAGAACATTTTTCAGTTTACGCGCTTGTAATTGATGAATCCTCAAACAAAATAGTTGAAGATAGTACAAATGCAAATGCATTAATTAGAGAGATTAAATTGGAAAAGGTTGCTGCTGATGGTTCAACCTCTGAATTTAAATCAGGAGATTCCTTATCACTCAACGACAAACTTAAACTTACATATGTTTTTGCATCTCCAATTACTGTAGTTGAAAGTCGAGATGTAAATTTGGAAGGATTAGCAGTAGCTAAAAAAGTTATTGTTGCATCAGGAGAAGAATATGAACTTCCAGGCTTACCAGGTTATTTAAAGTCTGTTAATAGTGAAGCAATTAGCGTTCCAATAACAGGAAATACCCACGAATTTGGAAAAATCCAGTTCAAGGATGGCAAAACTTTTTTTTCAGTATCCTATAATGGATTAGATACAGCTGAAGATATTAGTAAAGCTGAAGCCGGCATATTTATACAGCTGAATCAGGAGCAGATTGATAATGCAGAAAATAAAAATGGCGTTTATGAGTTGGACTTTGGTAAATATGGAAAATATACTATCAAGGTTGATGAGTATAAACTTAAAGAGCCTTCTATAAAAACAGAGGGCAGCCTAAATATTGATGAAAATGGAAACTGGACAGGATATGTTAATTGGACTGTAACTCTAACAAATGATACAGAAAGGCCAATCCATTACGATAAGTATGCATTCCAAGGCAATATTGATGAAAATCAGGTATACAGAGATGGATCATTAAAGCTAGGAGATGCAACGGTTACACCTACAAGCACAACTGATTTGAAGTGGGAATACACAGGTGATGATTTGATTACACCAGGTAAAAAGCTTGTGTATACATATCAGACATATGTGGATACGCTAGGGCAGGTAGCAGGTACTAATGTAGACGCACCTAAAACTGTTACTTCGGCAGTTACAAATAAAACAAATGTAACAGGTAATAGTAAGTCCACAGACTATAGCAAACTTGACATTATATCTAATGAAGCAACGGTTAATATAAGTACTTACCTAGATAGTTGGATTCAAAAAACTGGAACCTCTATAGATTCAAAAGGAAATACAACATGGACTGTTAAAATCAAGAATAATGGTTTTACATTAAAGGATTTGGTTCTTACTGATACGATTACTCCAGACTCCTTAACAAATGCGAAACCGGTAAGTATTAATTTGACTGATGTAAAAGTAAATGAGCTTGATGCTTCGGAGTATAGTTATACATTTCAAAACAATATATTAAAAGTTTGCTTTAATAATCCAATGTCGGGTAACAAAACATACACTGTTACCTATAAAACACAGATATTAAACTATGATAAATACTTGAAAGAAAACCATGGTATTCCATCAAATAGTGCAACCATTTCATATAAATACGATAAGAATGGTACACCAGTTACACCAAAGACTCCAACAGTGTCAAAACCGTTCTTTGAAAAAGATGTAACCACTTATAAGGCTTCTATTGAAAAAACAGCTTTAGAGCCAGATTTGGTTAATCATCAGATGAAGTGGAAGATAGATGTTAACAAGAATAAGCAGCCTCTATCTGGAGTATCTGTAGTTGATGATATACCTGATGGACATGCATATATTGGAATATCAGATGTAAAAATAGATGGAGAGCCCATAGCAGAAAGTGAATATCCAACTGTAAAAGATGCAGATTCGGACAAAGAGTTTTATTTTGGTGATAAGCTAAACGGACACAGTGCTTCTTTTGTTGTCACTACCGAGCTTGATAATACTCAGAATAATGTGTGGGCAAATAATAATAAGGCAAACTACACCAATAGAGTTACTCTTAAATCATCAGAAAACGATGACGTTGAGGATTCTGTTAGTAAAGAATATGTAAGTAAGGTGCTGGACATAAAGGCTGATCCATATAATTACGATGATCATACTATCAAGTATACTGTTACTGTAGATGCTAATGGTATGAGTATGGATGATGTATTCGTATTTGATGCTTTAGACGACAAAGTAGAGTATGTATCTGCGTCAGGAATTGCAAAGCCAACTGTTGTAAATAATAATATTAAATTTAATGTTGGTACTATCTCAGCGAAAAATGAGTTTTCGTTTGTTGTTAAAGTTAAAGATGGTGATTGGCTTCTTAAAACAGGCGAAACAAAAATAGAGAACTCTGCAAAGCTTATTAGTAATCAATACGGTAGCGAAGAGGCTGGTACATATGTAGTTGCTAAGAGCAATGATGTGACAATTAATAATAAGCTCTTAGTAAAGGCAGGTACACAAGATACTACAAATAAAGAAAATGTCGACTTCGTAGTACAGATTAACCCTGCAAGACAGAATCTATATGCTGAAGTGGCTGACAATGTTGTTATAAAAGCTAGAGATACAATGGGTTCAAGTCTTACGTTGGTAGAAGATTCTGTATGTCTTTATGAGGCTACAGTAAATCCAACAGACGGTACTTTATCAAGTAATACAAAAGTAAATCTAAGTGAGAATGATATTTCAGTTTACCTTAACGATGATAGCAAGACAGTTTTAGAGGTTAATATCCCTAGAAATGAAGGAATGGCATATGTGTTAAAGTACACAGCTAAAATGCTTGATTCTTCGCAGAAAGATATAACAAATAGCATTCAGCTTGTAGGTGCGGAGAGTGTTAAGGAAAAAGCGCAGGAATGGGATTACAAAAGCAGTAGTTTTGGTGGAGCAGATTTAACCAAATATGTATATCTACAGGTTAAGCTAGTTGATCAAAATGATCCTACAAAGCCCTTGGCAGGAGCAAAGATTGAATTAAAAGATAAGACTACAGCCAAAACTATTGAAACAGCCATTACAAATTCTAAGGGCGAAATACTTTTTAACGGTCAGGGAAATCTTCAGCCAAACACAGAGTATTTGATTGTAGAAACAGTTATTCCGGAAGGATATGAGATATCAAAGACAGCTGATACAGATTTAGCAACAGGCCATACAGTTAAAACTGTTGGAACAGGTGTTACAGCAGCAAGAAATAACGTTGCGGCAAATACTGTGGTTAATACAAAACCATCGAAACCGATAAAAATCAATCTTGTTGATAGAGATGAGAAAAATGTTGATTTAACTAAACTCGAAAGTAATAAGGGTGTTATTTCAATCACAAACAATGGCAACGAGGTCTGGAATTCATCAACTTCTACAACTCCTTTTGAGGCTGTTTATGGTCAGGAATACGAAGTCAAGGAAGCACAGGTGCCATTCGGATATGCTGGAGATTCAAAGGCTGGTCTTAAGTTTAAAGTCGATGATGATACAACATCTGCAAATTATGGAAAACTCGTTATAGTTGAAAACAATATCAAAGCTTCAAATACCGAGTCATCTATTACAATGTTTGATCATAAGCTTAAATCAGTGTCGGTAAGCATTAACGATGTATCTGACCAAGGCAGATACCTGTCAGGCGCTAAGTTTAAGCTTGCATATAAAACAAAAGATAATGTGGTGCAGGAATGGATATCTGATGGCTCATTCATATCATTTACATTGCCAGAAGGTGATTACTGGTTGACAAGAACAGATGCACCATTAGGTTTCTTAAATAATGAGGACAAGGCTATAAAGTTTACTGTCAAATCAGATAAGGTAGAATTTGATAATTCATCTAATATTGGAAATGTTCAGATATCAGTTGCTGATAACAAGGTGGTAGTTCCAGAAAATCCGGATTCATCAAAAAAAGTCACATTGACAGACTTTGCACCAACAAAAGATGGTGAACCATCAGACGAGATTAAAACCGAAATATATACAGTTACATACGAAGATGGTGTTCCTAGTGGCTTATCAGATAAACCAGTTTGGAAAAGTGATACTGATACAAACGATCCTGAGCTAAATCCAGAAACAGAATATGTTATCGTTTCAACAGATAGTGCTGGTAATAGGACATCAAAAGTTGTTATGGTTCAGGTATATGAAGACGAGAATGGAACTATAAAGACAAAGCTTATAGAAAAGCCAACCCTTAGAGGCAGTGACTATGTTGACGTGCCTGTAGAGTATGATGAGGAGGGCAACCCACTTCCAATTACAATAAAAATGGATGTAAAGAGTCCGGTAGTACCTACTCCAGCACCATCAGCATCAGAAAACACTGGATTTACACTTCAATCAGGCATAGCAAACACTGCTAGCAACAATGGAAGCTACACAGCAAAAAAAGATAATCAGGAATTAGCTCTCAAAGAAAAGGATATTATAGTGGGTGCTGATCTTGATGAAAATAATCAGGATGTTAATGCTGATAGACTTGCAAAGACAGGTGGTTTTGTAGGTACATTGTTTGGATACATTACAGCAGTGGCGCTAATCCTTGTTGGTTTGTATTTGACACTTGGAAAGAAAAAGGAACATGACAAATAAACAATCTATTAAAAAGATAATAGGTTTAACGTTAATCGCATTGGGACTGGGCTTATTGCTCAGTTCTATTGCATTAAACCTAAAGCAATATTATTCAAAAAAGAATACTGTTGAAGAGTTCAAAGAAAAGATTGAAAGCGGTGTTGCATCATCAGAAACAGAAGGTAATGATGCAGTTACAGGAGACATGCTCTACATCCTTAGAATTCCATCTATCGATTCAGAAAATCCAGTGCGAGAGGGCACTGAAAGAGATGTTTTATCAGATTCTCTTGGACATGAATCGGGAACTGCATTTGCAGGAGAGGAAGGAAATTGCGTAATCGCAGGTCATCGCAATTACAACTTTGGCAAATACTTTAATCGCTTGGATGAAGTGGAAATAGATGATTTGATTTATCTGGATTCAGCCACAGAAACATACACATATGTGGTAACAGACATTCAGGTGGTGGACCCTACAGATGTAGAAATCCTTGAACCTATAGAGGGCAAAGAAACACTCACTCTATACACCTGCACACCAATCTATATAGCAACACAACGCTTGGTTATTATAGCTGAGCGAGTGATATAAAAAAACGGCCTGTAAAATCAGGCCGTTTTTAGTTACAAGCCACAATTCTTCCTGACAGGCTAGAGCGGCTGTGGTCGGATGCAAAAGCTGCATCACTTTTATTGAAATAGTCGTAGGAAGTGATTCCGATAGATTCAGAAATTGAATCGTCCCAAGTCAAATCTACGTTATAAAACTTTCCATCAATTTTAACCACGTTCCATGCGTGGGTGCTTCCCATAGAAATTCCAGTTACATAATAGCAGGTGATGCCAAGGCGCTGGCAGGCTGCCTGAAATGCTCTAGCGTATCCTGCGCATACAGTGGTGCCAGTTGTGAGAGCAGAGTAAGCGCTTTGATTCATATGGTTATCAGGATCATAGGTGTTCATCTGACAGATAGCGTCATGCAAATACTTTTCCTGGTCAATCTGGCGGGTGAATTGCTTTGCGCCTGCAACAAGCGAATTTAAAACACCATTGAAATTCGCTTGAGCTTGAGGTAATTCATCCTTGGTAATACAGAATTTCAATCTGACTTTGTGAACGATATCAGAAGAATCTACAGCATACTGATATGATGTGTACACCCAGAAAAGCTCGGGATGATCGTTGAAGAGAGAATTCATTGTATCCTCCAAACTTTTTTCAGATATAGGTGTATCCAACACAAAAAGCTCGTCATTGAAGTTCATGATATTTTGGTAAATCTGATTGTAAACGGAAAGCTGATCAGAATTAAGAAGTTGTAAATATGGGTATAAAGGCTCATTTGAAGTGAGCGCAGTACTGGTAATTGTGGTAGAATGTAAACTAAATATTAATGTAATTAAAAGACATATCGAACAAACTCTATTCTTCATATCTCATCACCCAAACTAATAGTTTTCTAAGGAAAATCATCCTATTATCAGATTATAAGTAAAAATGGTGAATAAAATTTGTACAAAGCCCATGTTCACAAAGAATTCACAGTGATAATACACACCCTGTGTAATAAAGTAGCTTTGTCCTAGAAATTATACCGGTTTGTGGCGAAAAAACTTATTGACAATTTTTTATCAATTAGAGTATATTATATATACAGGAAACTGAAAAAATGAGTTAGAGTTTACTAACAGCATTTGGTTAGGAGAGCTTATGCTAGATTACAAAATCATCGAAGTAAAGCAGAGCATCTTTGAGGACAATGATGCAGATGCTGATAAGCTCAGACAGGAGATTAAAGAACAGAAGACATTTCTTGTTAATCTGATGTCAGCTCCTGGTTCTGGCAAAACAACCACATTATGCCAAACAATCGCACGTCTTAAGGACGAAATGCAAATCGGTGTAATGGAGGCTGATATTGATTCTGATGTAGACGCTGCCACAATTACTGCGGCAGGAGCACGTGCAATTCAGATACATACAGGAGGTATGTGCCATCTCGATGCGGATATGACCCGCCAGGGCTTGCATGAGTTTGGAACAGAAGACTTAGATCTTGTCTTCCTGGAAAACGTTGGTAATTTAGTTTGTCCAGCGGAATTTGATACCGGTTCATCAAAGAACGCCATGATTCTCTCTGTTCCCGAGGGAGACGACAAACCACTTAAGTACCCACTGATGTTTTCAGTGTGTGATGTAGTGCTTATCAACAAATGCGACACACTTCCAGTGTTTAGCGAATTCTCAAAGGATGCTGTTGTCGAACGAATCCACAGTCTTAATCCTAATGCAAAGGTTATCTTTGTTTCAGCCAAAACTGGCGAAGGATTTGATGAGTGGATTGACTGGTTGAGGGGCCAGGTTCAGCAGTGGCAGGCTTAATGCTAGGGAATTGAGACTTTTTGAGGGAAGTATAAATAACAGTTTTAGGGCAATTAAAGGAGGAAATTAATATGGGTATCGGACCAGACAATTTGGGCGATTTTTATCCTGATTGGGTAAATGATTTAAAGGATGAAGATCTACGTCCAGAAATTCTTCAGCTTGGAAAGGTAATCACAGATAGAGCTAAAATCAAGCTTGGTCTTCAGAAGATTACAAAGTACGATCCAGAGTACTGGGCTGTTGCAAATCTTGCACCTACAAAGGAAATTGCAGAGCTTGCACTTTCTATGGGTGGCATTAGAAAGCCAAAGACTTTCAAGGAGCTTCTTGAAATCACTGGCCTCGATGAAAAAACACTTGAGGAAAGACTTGAGAAAGCTAGCTGGACAGGTCTTTTAGAGTGGAACTATGAGAACGAAGCTCACGAAAAGCAGTGGGTACTTCCTATGTTCGTTCCAGGTTCTGCAGAGTTCTCAAACATGAATCAGGATTTCTTGGCTGAGCATCCTGAGATGGGACGTTTCTTTGAGAGAATGAGCCGTCTTCCACTTGAGGGACTTACACACATGGTACCACCAGGAGGCGCTGGTATTGGTATGCACGTTATCCCTGTAGAGGACGCTATTTCAATGGAGCAGGAAGCAATCGGACTTGAGAAGATTTCTTACTGGCTCGATAAATACGAAGGAAAGTATGCTAAGTCACCATGTTCTTGCCGTCTTTCTAGAAAGACATATGACGAGGGCTGTGCTGATGATCCAGAAGGATGGTGTATCGCAGTTGGTGATATGGCAGACTACGTTGTTGAAACAAACAAGGGTGGTGTTTACATCACTCGTGAAGAAGCTCTTGAGATTTTCAAGCAGGCTGAGGACAACGGCTTCGTTCACCAGATCACAAATATCGATGGCGAGAACAAGATTTTCGCTATCTGTAACTGTAATGTAAATGTATGTTATGCACTTCGTACATCACAGCTTTTCAATACTCCAAACATGTCACGTTCAGCATATGTTGCTCACGTTACAGCTGAGGATTGTGTTGCTTGTGGTAAGTGTGTTGAGAACTGCCCAGCTGGTGCTGTTAAGCTTGGTCAGAAGCTTTGCAAGGCTGATGGCTCACAGGTTGAGTATCCAAAGCAGGTTCTTCCAACAGAGCGCAAGTGGTCAACAGACGAGTGGAACGACAACTATCGTGACACAAACAGAATCAACTGCTATGACACAGGTACAGCTCCATGTAAGACAGCTTGTCCTGCACATATCGCTATCCAGGGTTACCTTCGTATGGCAGCTCAGGGACGTTACAAAGAAGCTCTTGCTCTTATCAAGCAGGACAATCCACTTCCAGCAATCTGCGGTCGTGTATGTAACAGACGTTGCGAGGCAGCTTGTACACGTGGAACAATCGATGAGGCAATTGCAATCGATGAAGTTAAGCGTTTCTTAGCAGAGATGGATCTTAAGTCAGAGACACGCTACATCCCTAAGAAGATCGTTCCTTCACAGAAGGGTGAGTTCACAGAGAAGGTAGCTATTATTGGTGCAGGTCCTGCAGGTCTTTCTTGTGCTTACTTCTTAGCACTTAAGGGCTACAAGCCTACAATCTTCGAAAAGAGCAAGTATCCAGGTGGTATGCTTCGTTACGGTATTCCATCATTCGTACTTGAGAACAATGTAATCGACGCTGAAATCGAAATCATCAAGGAGCTTGGTGTAGAGATTAAGTGTGGCGTTGAAGTTGGTAAGGATATTTCACTTGATGAGCTTCGTTCACAGGGCTACAAGGCATTCTACGTAGCTATTGGTTGCCAGGGCGGAAACAAGCCAGGCGTACCAGGTGATGATGCTATCGGTACAGCAACAGCTGTTGATTTCCTTCACGAGTGCTCAGAGAACGAGAAATACGATATCAAGGGTGATTTAGTTGTTATCGGTGGTGGTAACGTTGCTATCGACGTTGCTCGTTCAGCTAGACGTGTTGGAAACGAAAAGGTTTCTATGTTCTGTCTTGAGAGCAGAGATATCATGCCTGCATCTCCAGAGGAAATCGAAATCGTTGAGGCAGAAGGCGTTGAGCTTAACTGCGGATGGGGACCAAAGGAGGTTCTCGTTGATGAGGCAGGTGCTGTTAAGGGAATCGTTCTCAAGAAGTGTACTCGTGTTAAGGACGAGACAGGTAGATTCTCTCCACAGTACGATGAGAATGATACAATCACTGTAGAGTGTAAGCACGTTATCTTCTCAGTAGGACAGCGTAGTGTTTACGGAGATCTCTTCAAGGGTTCTAAGGTTGTTATTGAGCGTGGTCCAAAGGCTGATGCTCTTACATACCAGACAGACGAGCCAGATATCTTCGTTGGTGGTGATATGTACACAGGCCCACGTTTTGCTATCGATGCTATCGCAGCAGGTCGTGAGGGTGCTATCTCAATCCACAGATTTGTACAGCCACACAGCTCACTTACAATTGGACGTAACCGTCGTGACTTCATCGAGCTTGATAAGGAAAACATCAAGATTGGTGACTACGATCACAGCCCACGTCAGATTCCAGGTGTTTCAAAGACAACTGTTGACGGAGAGCTTACATTCCGCGATAAGACTGTAGAGCTTACAGAGGAGCAGATTAAGAAGGAGACAGCTAGATGCTTGAAGTGTGGTGCTTCAGTAGTAGATGAGAATAAGTGTATTGGTTGTGGTGTATGTACAACTAAGTGCGAATTCGATGCTATCAAGCTTTATAGAGAGCATCCAGAGTGTTCTAAGATGACTCCATCTGAGGATAAGCTTAAGTACGTTCTTCCTAACGGATTAAAACAGCGTATTAAGGTTGCTTTCAAGCACAGATAAAAATGCTATAATAAAAGGTGCTACTGAGGTAGCACCTTTTTTTAATTCGGAGGAAGATAATGAAAAACATATATTTGTTTGCAAACGGATTTGGCGAGACGGTGAGAACACTGATTATCGCGTATCTTATTCTTACATTCGTATTTACGGTATATTCTGTAGCCAGGATGTACTATATAGAGCATAAATCCAATAATGTAAAAGCGGGAAGAGATCGCGTAAAGAAGCTTCAAGCTACAGGAAGATTTAGGCAAATTCCGGTGTATTCCATGGAGGAAATGTCTAAGGATAAACATAAAAGAGATGTTAGGCTTATGTATTTTCCAGCAGATAACCCTAAGAGCAAGCGATTTGTAGTTGTTCTTCCAGGTGGAGGTTATGCACATCTTTGCACAAGACAGGAGGGATATCCTGTTGCGGCAGCTCTTAATGAAATGGGAGTAAATGCCTTTGTGCTTGAATATCGCACGGGACGTGATTGCGAAGCCTTTGCTCCAATGCAGGATTTAGGCACAGCATTACAGATGATTCAGCAAAATCAGGACCAATACGGTGTCACTTTAGACGGCTATGCATTGATGGGATTTTCAGCAGGTGGAAATCTGGCGGGAATCTTTTCCAGCCACAAGTTTGGTTACATGGATTACCAATTGCCTGAGCCGGGAGCTGTCATATTAGGCTATCCATGGACTTGTGTTAACGATTGGCTTCATCATCCTTACTGGAATATTTGGATTGGTTTGATGGGCATTTGGCTTAGTAACAGAGGCAGCTTCCATATGTTTGGATTACGTCACATCAGAAGAGGACGTGTGCTTCTAGATGTGCAGAAATATATTGAGGATGACTATCCACCAACATTCATGTACTCAGGTTCCTGGGATGTGCTTGTTCCTGCAAGTCGTCATGCTGATGTTTTTGAAAGCGCCCTCAAGGCACATGGCGTTAATCATATCTATGAAAAGTATTTTGGTGTACCACACGGCATTGGCCTTGGCATTCGCACAAAAGCTGAAGGCTGGCTTGATAGAGCAGTGGAGTTCTGGGAGTCAGTAATCTAGGGAGTTCTAGTTTTCGTGGAGTCCGATTCTAGGCGGATTCTAGCATACATAGGTTTATTCTAGGCGTCTTTTCTTATAGCCTAAAGGTGTAATTAAAGTAGCGGCAGGAGGTCACATGTTAGATTTAATCAAGACAGGTTCATTTATCTCGGAGATGAGAAAGGAAAAAGGTCTTACACAAAAACAATTGGCAGATCAGGTGGGAGTTAGTGACAAGGCAGTTTCCAGGTGGGAGACTGGCAAAGGATTACCGGATACCAGCATCATGCCAGAATTATGCAAGGCCCTTGATATCAATGTAAATGAACTTTTATCCGGTGAGCGCCTGAACGCTGAGGCATATAGTGGAAAGGCGGAAGAAATAATGGTTAGTTTGGTTAAAGATGTTCAGGAGAATAAGAATGACAAAAAATCAGTAGTGCTAGGTTTAGCATTAGGCTTTGTATTGTTGATGTTAGGGCTTATTGGTATAGTTACAGTCAGCGGAAGCAGAGTAGTATATTTCCTTGATATTCCATCTGTAGTATTTGTGCTTGCTATACAGCTTATTGTTTTAGGAGCAGGTGGACAGATGAAAAGCTTTCTGGGAGCGTTTAAGCTGATTTTTGGAAAGAAAGTAGAGATAGAGGACGATGTTGCAGTGAAAGCCGCAAAATGCGAATTTGCTGTAAAATACGCCCAGAGAGGGGCAATCCTTGGCGGAATACTTTCCAGCATAATGGGATTTGTAGCAGTGCTCGTTATAGTATGGAGTGAGTCGCCCGATACCATCGGACCAAACATGGCAGTAGCAGTGTTATCGTTATTCTATGGAGCGTTATTTGCACTGCTGCTGATGCCTATACAGGGCCGTCTTCATAAAATGCAATAAAAAAGCTAAATGTAATAGGCAAACTCTTAGGTTTCTCAAGCGAAGCATTCTACGCTAAGCGGAGAAACACTAAGGTTTGTCTATGTAACATTTAGCTTTTTTGATTGCTTTTTTGTTTCTATCTATTCTGGGAATGCAGCTGCTAAATCGCAGATAGTTTTTACACACATTCCTTCACCTAGAGTGCCGCTATCAAGGATTACATCATATTCGCGGAAGTCACCCCAATTTTTATCAGTGTAGTATTTGTAATATGTTTTACGCTGTTTGTCTTTCTTCGCAAGTCTCTTTTCAATGCTGACATTCTCGATATTCTCGTAGCGCTCTAATACACGTTTTTTTCTATGTTCCATATCTGCATGAATCATGACGTTCAAGCAACGAATTCCTTCTTTTCTGAGGATATAATCGGCACAACGTCCAACAATTACACATGGGCCCTTGCTTGCACAATCAAGGATTACCTTTTTCTGAGCGATAAAGATTTCATCCTGTGGGCTCTGGAAGTACATTGTTCCAGCCGCAGAGATATCAAACCACATTGCTGTAGATGAAGTATACTCACCCTGGGTCTCTATAAGTTCCTTTGCGTAACCGCTTTCTACTGCTACGCGATTAACGATTTCTCCGTCATAAAATGGGATGTTCAACTGTTTTGCCACAGCCTCGCCTATGCTATGACCGCCGCTGCCAAATTCTCTCGAGATGGTAATTACTGGATACATAGTTGTTCCCTCCAATCACATTTGATTTGATACTTTTCTTACTTCTATTTTATTTTTTTTGTGACAAAAAGTCAAAAAGAGTTGCATTTGTCTGATTATTAATTAAAGCCCCGTTTTCTGCCATTTCTCCAGAATCTCCGCAGATATCTACTCCATATATTTCACGTGTGGAAAAAATCCTTTTCAGAATATCTGTCATTTCAGGCAAGGTCATTGTTCCCTGGTCCCAATCAGTGATAGCATAATCAGTGGTGAGCACATCTTTATCGATGGAAATATATAGTGGTAAATCCGTAGGAATATCAGAAACATCAGGCATTTCACCAACGCCAAAAGTATAAACATTCTTTAGGTGAGGCAATGTTTCTTTTGCCTCTAACACCCAGCCGCCGCAAGAGGTTATCATTCCAAAACTTGGTGGCTGATCGTCAGGGTGATGGTCGAATAAAACCAGGTTGAAATCTACGGTGATTTTCATCAGCCAAAGAAGGGTGATGTAGTGGTAGTTGCCGGAATCTATAAAGTGAATTCCATCGGCAGGTTCGTTGCTTATTCGCTTTATAAGCTCCTCTTTTGCTGCATCGTCAAGATAGCATCTGGTACCTTCAATATTGCGACAGTCTATAATATTTAGTTTTTCGTTAGATTGATAAAATGACTGATGCAAATAAGCATCAGTCATTTCTATAATAGTTGTATTTAATTTCATTGTTTTAATATTTTTCCTGCATGTTTCAATTCTTTACAACGGCGTTTTTTGAATAAATCAGTCCATATATTAGGATGAAAGAGCATAAGAATTGGGAATAATTCAAGTCTTCCGGCTAGCATATCAAAAATAAGTACGATTTTTGAAAAATCACTGAAGAAACCAAAGTTTGCCGCAGGACCAACCATGCTAAGTCCTGGTCCGATATTACTCATTGTAGCGATAACAGCTGTAAATACAGTTGAAAAATCTAAATCCTCAAATGAAAGTGCAAAGGCACTTACAAAGAAGATAAGCATAAATGTTCCAAAGAAAACATTGTTTGAACGAATTGTATCGTGGTTAACTGGCTTGCCATCCATACGAGTTTTGCGAACACTTCTAGGGTGGATATAGCTGATTAATTCTTTGTGTACAGCCTTTCCCATGAGAACGAATCGGGATACCTTAATACCGCCGCCAGTGGAACCAGCACATGCTCCAATGAACATCAGAAGTACCAGCACACATCGGCTAGTCTGTGGCCACTGGGCAAAATCAGCAGTAGAAAAACCAGTAGATGATTGAACTGATGTTACCTGGAAGGCTGCCTTTGTAACAGCATCAAAAAGGTTTGCGCTGCTGTTTAAAATGTTTACAGAAATAATTCCAACTGAAGCAACTGTAAGTAATGTATACATCTTAACTTCTTCCATTCGAAACGCATCTCTTGCGTGATGGAAGAGTAGATAGTAGTAAAAGTTGAAGTTTACACCAAATATAAACATGAATATTGCAACAATCCATTGACATGCAACATTGAAGCCGGCAATACTATCAGCGTAGATACCAAATCCACCAGTACCAGCTGTAGCGATAGAGGTGTTGATAGCTTCGAATGGAGTCATGCCTGCAATAAGTAGTAGTATGAATTCTAAAAGTGTAAGTCCAATGTATATAAGATAAAGCATCTGGGCAGTGTTTTTTAGCTTAGGAACAAGCTTGCCAACAGAAGGTCCAGGTGATTCTGCTTTCATCAGATTGAACTGAGAGCCCTCACCACCGGCAAGTGGAATGACTGTAAGCAGGAATACTAAAACTCCCATACCACCAACAAAGTGAGTGAAGCTTCGCCAAAATAATGAGGCGTGAGTAAGCAATTCAACGTTATCAAGGATGGATGCACCAGTGGTGGTGAATCCGGAAACTGCCTCAAATAAAGCATCTACATAATGTGGAATCTCTCCGCTAAGGCGAAGTGGAAGGGCACCGATTACAGAAAGGGCAACCCAAGATGCGCCTGTGCAGAAGAATCCTTCTTTCAAATAGAAAACAAATTTCTTTGGACGAAAATAGCTGTTTAAAATTCCTATAATAAGGCAAGGAAATGCTACAACTGCATAGTAAATCCATACATCCTCGTGATATATGAGAGCTACCATGATAGGAAGCATAAGGAACAAGCCGAGGAATCCAACAACATATCCTAAAATAAAACGAATAACGGAAGTATTCATATTTGATTACCTCAATGTGTCAAGTATAGTGCCGAAGCCAGTGTGAGTTGTAACAACCATTACAGTATCACCAACTTCAATAGTGTCAGAACCGCTAGGGATGATGATTGTACCATTGCGGTTGATAAAGGCGATAAGGACATTATCCTTAAACTGAAGAACTGAGAATGGCACTCCAGTCGCCTTTGACTTTTCACTAATATTGAACTCAATAGCCTCTACCTTTTGATCAAACAGATGGTAGAGTGTAAGGATATCGTCACCATCGCCAGATGCACTTTTTGCACGTACATAAGCGATAATTGATTCGGCAGTAATATGTCGAGGATAAACCACTGAGCCTAAATTGAGCTGTGATAATACATTGTCAAAACTGATTCTATTAACCTTTGTAACAACCTTTGCATTGCTAACCTGATTAGCGTAGAGAGTTAATAGAATGTTTTCTTCGTCGATTCCGGTAAGTGGAACGAAGCTTTCTACATACTCGATTCCTTCTTCTCTAAGCAATGCTTCATCACCACCATCTCCATTTATGATAGTGGCCTTTGGAAGCATAACAGAAAGCTCCTCGCAGCGCTCCTTATCACGTTCGATGATTCGTACATTGATTCTGGCCTGAAGCAAAAGCTTTGCCAGGTAGAAAGAAGATTTTCCACCACCAACAATTAAGCAATCACGCACTTGTCTAGTTTTGAATCCGATTTCATTAAGGAAAGTACGGGCGAATCGTCTAGCACCAACGGCACAAACGATATCTCCAGCCTTAAGTGTGTAATCACCGGATGGGATTACAACATCACTGCCGCGTTTTACTGCAGTAATCAGCACCTTGCTGGAAATATTTGAGCTTAAATCCTTGATAGTGAGGCCATCTAAAACATTTCCCTCTTCAATGGCAAACTCAACAAGCTCAGCCTGACCGTGAGCGAATGAGGATACTTCAAGGGTAGATGGCAATGAGAGAATAGATGAAATCTCTCTTGCAGCTTCAAACTCTGGGTTGATAATCATAACAAGACCCAGTTTCTCCTGAAGATATGAAATTTCCTTTGAATAGTCTGGATTTCTAACTCTGGCGATAGAAGCGCAGTCACCTACCTGCTTTGCAATTGTGCAGCATAGTAGATTAAGCTCATCAGAGTTTGTAACGGCAATAATGAGGTCTGCATCTTTAATGCCAGCCTCAACCTGAATGCTGTAGCTGGCACCGTTTCCTTGAATTCCCATTATGTCGTATAGATTTGTAAGATTATCGATTCGATCCTGTTTCTGATCGATTACTACAATATCGTGACCCTCTTTAGAAAGTCTATCAACAAGGGTACGGCCAACTTTACCGCATCCTACGATGATTATTTTAAGTCCTCGTTTTGAGGATTTACCAAAAGTCATTTTATTGCCTCCGAATAAACAAAATATTACATAATAAATGTAGTCTAATAGAGGCAAAAATTCAAGTTAAATTCGCACATCGACTCTTCTAGTAATACGTTTTGCTGCGCTATATAAATCAGTTAAGTACTGGGAGTCCTTATCAAAGAATTCTGAGAACTTGCTGACAGAGTAGTTTTTTGATGCATTTTCATATAGTGACATACTGCCATCTTTATTTACAGTAATACCAATCTTGGCCAAATCGGAAGCATATTGAGTATTAAGATTTTTTATAGTGGATGCTGCATTTTTTACAGAAGTGCTTCCTTTGCCATATTTAACTGCAGACTCAAGGGTATTGTTCATGGTGTCAGTGAATGCTTTGAGTTTTTCTTGAATCTGGTTTTTGGTTACGTCTTCAAATTTATAATCCTGGAGATTTCTTATGGCATTGCGCAGAGCAGTAGCGTCAGCAAAAGAAAGGGTACCAGTGGTAGAATTCTTTCTAGTAGAGCCACTTGCTACCGATGCGTAGTGATTGTAAAACAATCTTATGCTTAATGAATTGGTTACGCTTACACTCATAAAAACTCCTTTTTCTTCATATCTAAATATTGTATCGAATGAAATCCTGTTAATATTAAGTTTTTTTGTTGAAGATTTTGAAAATTTCATCTATACTTTAGAAAAATTTATCTAATAAGGAGCTGCTATGAATCAAGAGAAAGTCATTGTTATTGATTTCGGCGGACAATACAATCAGCTTGTGGCACGTCGTGTCAGAGAATGTAATGTCTATTGTGAGATTTATTCTTATCGTACCCCTATCGACCAAATTAAAGAGATGAATCCTAAAGGAATTATCCTGACAGGAGGTCCTAATTCATGTTATGAGGAGGGGGCACCTACCTATACTAAGGAACTTTTTGAACTTGGTATTCCAGTGCTTGGTCTTTGCTATGGCGCACAGCTTATGATGCATGTTCTTGGTGGTAAGGTTGAGAAAGCGCCAGTTCGTGAATATGGCAAAACCGAGACATTTATTGATGGATCAAAGGATACTCTTTTTGCAGGTGTTGAGGATTCAACAGTTGTTTGGATGAGCCACTTTGATTACATTTCTTCAGTAGCACCTGGGTTTGACATTATTGCACACACAAATGATTGCCCTGTTGCAGCAGCAGCTTGTGAAGATAAAAAGCTTTACGCTATTCAGTTCCATCCAGAGGTACTCCACACTGTTCGTGGAAAAGAAATCCTCCACAACTTTGTTAGAAACATCTGCCAGACAGCAGGAACATGGCGTATGGATTCCTTTGTTGAGCAGACAATCCGAGAAATTAGAGAGCGCGTAGGTTCAGGAAAAGTGCTTCTTGCTCTTTCCGGTGGTGTTGATTCATCTGTTCTAGCAGCACTTCTTGCAAAGGCAATTGGAAAGCAGCTTACATGTGTTTTCGTTGATCATGGTCTTCTTCGTAAAAACGAGGGCGATGAGGTAGAATCTGTATTTGGTCCAGAAGGCTCATTTGATATTAATTTTGTTCGTGTCAACGCAGCAGAGCGTTATTACGCAAAGCTTGCCGGTGTTGAAGAGCCAGAGCGCAAGCGTAAAATCATTGGTGAGGAATTCATCCGTGTATTTGAAGAAGAAGCTAAGAAAATCGGAACTGTGGATTTCCTTGCCCAGGGAACTATCTATCCAGATGTTGTTGAGTCAGGACTTGGCGGCGAGTCTGTAGTTATCAAGTCTCATCACAATGTTGGTGGCCTTCCAGACTATGTAGATTTCAAAGAAATCATCGAGCCACTTCGAAATCTTTTCAAGGACGAAGTGCGTAGGGTCGGTTTAGAGCTCGGATTGCCAGAATACCTTGTATTCCGTCAGCCATTCCCAGGCCCAGGCCTTGGTATTCGTATCATTGGCGAAGTTACAGCAGAAAAAGTTCGCATAGTTCAGGATGCTGATTATATTTATCGTACAGAGCTTGCACAGGCAGGTCTTGCAAAGCTTCCAGACCAGTACTTTGCAGCACTTTCAAACATGCGCTCAGTAGGTGTCATGGGCGACGAGCGTACTTACGACTATGCAGTAGTACTTCGCGCCGTTGAAACAGTAGACTTCATGACAGCAGAAGCTTCAGAGATTCCTTTTGAGGTTCTTCAGCGAGTTATGAGCCGTATCATCAACGAGGTTAAGGGCGTCAACCGCGTAATGTATGATTTGACAAGTAAGCCACCTGGAACAGTGGAATTAGAGTAGAGTTTATTGCCCTGAGGACATTGAGAATTCAATGTCCTCAGGGCTTTTTTATTGTCTAGTGACAATAAAATGACAATATCTGGTATTTGATTTGTAGATAGATTGGCTCATCATTTAGCTTTTCAGGATTGGGTATTGACAAAGTTACTTTTGGACGTTATATTATCATTCGAGTTATGAAAAGTGTTCTATTTTTATCACTTATTTGGCAATTCGCCACAGTTTTCACAGTTGGAAAGAGAATGAAATAGCAGAAGTACAGTGATTATACGGTTTTTTATGAAAATAACTGTACGCTAATAAAAGCGAAAAGAGCTTAGATTATGATGATACAGTTTTTTTGATGCTGTCATCTAAAAACACTGTCATGGTTTATTTATATCGACAGTGATTTTTATGCTATAGCCAGAAAACACTGTTTAAGTCTAAAATGAGCGGTTTGTTGTACAGTTATTTATCACAAGAGATAAAAAATAACTGTACATTTATGTAAACAGAAAATTTCAATACAGTTTTTTGGGAGGGGATTTCTAAAAAAACTGTATAGGGCAACAACTTATTTGAAATGTGGAGCTTTAGAATAGGCAAGGATGTATTAACAAAATAATTGACGTGGAGGAGTAATGGAAAATCATAAAAAGAAGTTAGAAGAACAGATACAAGAGCTAAATATTCTTATAAAGCGCTCTAATAGAAATGTATCTAAGTACAAGGATTTAGGCAATGGGCAGATTCATGTATCTCGATGCCGTGGAAATTTTCAATATTATTATGTTGATAAGATGAATGGCATAAGAAAGTATATGGGGGCTGAGGATGAGAAAGCTATTAGAAAATATATTCAAAAAGATTATGAACTTGCATTAAATGAGAAATTAAAGATATTGCATAAACGTATAGATAAGTTTATTAGTCTATATGATATAAAAGAATTAACGGATGTATATGACAATTTGAATGAGGGACGGAAAAGATATGTAACCCCACTAATAGAGCCTGATGATATATATATTCAAAAATGGCTAGAAAAACATCCGGGGCAGCAGAATCCATTCCCAGAAGAAGGTTTATATCAGACAAACCGAGGAGAGATGGTACGATCAAAGTCGGAAAAGATTATTGCTGATGCTTTAGATAAGTATAATGTTCCTTATCAATATGAGCCGATGTTAGAACTGGGCTATAGTACGGTATATCCTGACTTTGTTGCATTGAATACAATTACAAGAAAGACTATTTATTGGGAACATCTAGGGATTCTTTCGGATATGGATTATGCTACAAAGAATTTCAAGAAGATACAAGAATATGAGAAAAATGGCTATCTACAAGGCAGGGACTTGATCACAACTATGGAGTCATCAGATGCACCAATTGATGTTAGACTTGTTGAAGAGAAAATACGGGAGTTTTTGTTGTAGATATGGACGGCAATTCACAATATTGTTATAATGCGGATTAATAATGAGGAAGGCAGGAGGTAACAAATGCATTTCGTAAATGCGAAGGGGATATTAACTGCAAATAACGGTCGATGCGGCATGAACATTTATCGTGGTTGCACCCATGGCTGTATTTATTGTGATAGCAGAAGCAAATGCTATCAGTTTACCCATGCCTTTGAGGATATTGAGGTGAAGGACAATGCTCCAGCGCTTTTAGAGGCCACGCTTAAATCAAAAAGAAAAAAATGTATGATTGGCACAGGCTCCATGTCAGATCCATATATGCACTGCGAAGAGCAGTTAAAGCTCACAAGACAATGCCTAGAAATCATTTCTAAATATGAATTTGGCTTAGCGATTCAGACAAAGTCCGATAGGATTCTTAGGGACATTGATCTTTTGGATGAAATCAATCAGAAGGCAAAGACTGTAGTGCAGATGACATTGACCACTTACGACGATGACCTGTGCGCTATTATAGAACCCAATGTCTGCAATACAAAGCGCAGAATACAGGTGTTAGAGGAGATGCAAAAGCGTGGTATTCCAACAGTGGTTTGGCTCACACCAATACTGCCTTTTATAAACGATTCAGAAGAAAACGTAAATGCGATACTTGAAGAATGTATTCGCGTAGGTGTGAAGGGCATTATTTGTTTTGATATGGGCGTGACCCTGAGGGAAGGTGACAGGGAGTATTTTTATGAGGCATTGGATAAAAATTTCCCAGGATTGAAAGAAAAATACATTAGAACCTATGGCAATTCATATAATGTACCAAGCCCTAACAACAAAAAACTAATGCAACTTTTCGAGGATACTTGTAAAGCACATAAGATTCTTTATAAACCTGATGATTGCTTTAGCTACTTGAATGATTTGCCTGAGAGATATGAACAGCTGACGCTAGATTTGGTATAATCAATTGTAAAACAAGCTCATCGAAAAAAAGACAACTAAGGAGATTTTTAATGATATACATAGGCTGTCACCTGTCAGTGACAAACGGATATGAAGCAATGGGACGCCAGATGGTAGAATTTGGAGGAAACACATTTGCATGGTTTACAAGAAATCCACGTGGTGGAAAAGCAAAGGATATAGAGCCGGAAGATGTTGAAAAGCTCCAGCAAATACTGCAGGAGAAGAAATTCGGTACACTTGTGGCACATGCCAGCTATACCATGAATCTTTGCTCGGCGAAACCAGAGACTAGAGCGAACGCTCTCGATATGCTTAAGCAGGATTTGCAGAGAATGGAACAGGTTCCAAATCAATATTACAATTTCCATCCAGGTTCTCACACTGGCCAAGGGCCAGAAACAGGAATTCAGCAGATTGCGGATGGCTTGAATCAATCACTTTTCCCTGAGATGCAGACTACAGTGCTCTTAGAGACTATGGCTGGTAAAGGCTCAGAGGTGGGCAAAACTTTTGAGGAATTAAAAGAGATTATTGACCGCACCACACTTAGCGATAAGCTGGGTGTTTGCCTTGATACCTGCCATGTTTGGGATGGTGGCTACGATATTGTAAATGACCTTGACGGGGTCCTTACACAGTTTGATAAAATCATCGGTTTGGATAGATTAAAGGCGATACATTTCAACGACAGTAAAAATGAATGCGGTGCTGCAAAAGACCGTCATGAAAAGTTAGGCCAGGGCTACATCGGTATGGAAGCTATGAAACGAATCGCAACACATCCGGTTCTGCAAAATCTTCCATTTATTTTGGAAACACCAAATGATGATGCAGGATATAAAGAAGAAATAGCGATTGTAAATAGTTGGATGTAGGTAAAAGCAGATTGGGGGCGAGTTATGACAAAAAAATTACTGATTTCGGCACTGATTAAATTTTTTTCAGGCGTGCTCTTAGTGGGATTATTGCTTTTTCCAGCGGCAGGAAGCTTTGCCTTTTGGCAGGCGTGGCTTTTTATGGCAGTCCTTTTTATCCCTATGTTTGTAGCCGGTTTGATTTTGATGAAGAAGAATCCATCTCTTTTGCGAAAGCGACTTAACGCAAAGGAAGAACAGCTGGAGCAAAAAGAGGTGGTTTTGTTCAGCGGTTTGATGTTTTTATCTTCATTCATAATTGCAGGTTTAAATTTCAGATTTTCGTGGCTAGTGCTTCCAGCGTGGGTGACGATTTTAGGCACGGTACTTTTTTTGTTAGCCTATGCGCTGTATGCCGAAGTACTTAGGGAAAATGAATATCTTTCAAGAACCATAGAAGTGCAGGAAGGCCAGAAGGTAGTAGACACAGGCCTCTACGGAATCGTCCGCCATCCTATGTATATGGCAACAGTTCTACTATTTTTATCTATGCCAATTATCCTAGGCTCTATTTTTTCATTTGTAATAATGCTTGTATATCTTCCAATCATTGCAAAGCGTATTAGAAATGAGGAGAAGGTACTAGAAGAGGGACTTGATGGATACAAGCAATACAAAGAACGTGTAAAATATAGAATTATTCCATTTCTGTGGTAAAAGGAGGACTGTAAAATGAAAACCAGAGAGGAAGCATTAAGTTACGGCCTTACATTTCCATACACATATCAGGAGGCACCATTTCATGATCCAAATTGGCAGCTTATCAGAGTGAAGCCAAGCAAAAAGGCGTTCCTTTGGTCATATGAAAAAGACGGGCAGATTTGTTTGAATTTGAAATGTGACCCTGAATGGAGAGATTTCTGGAGGCGTACCTATGATGCGGTTATCCCTGGATATCACCAGAACAAGGAACATTGGAACACTGTGATTTTAGATGGAAGCATTCCTGACGATGATGTTAAACGCATGATTGCAGAAAGCTATGATTTGGTGACAGATTCCCCTACAAAACGTATATACGAAGCAGTAAAACGAATCCCACAGGGCAAGGTTGCCACCTATGGTCAGGTGGCTGCTATGGCAGGCAATCCTAAAATGAGCCGGGCTGTGGGAAATGCTTTACACAAAAATCCAGATTTTGAAAACATTCCTTGCTATCGAGTAGTAAACTCCAAAGGTGAGCTGGCAGATGAGTACGTTTTTGGTGGAGCTGGGGTTCAGGAGAAGCTATTAGAGGCAGATGGAATTACGGTTCAAAACGGAAAGGTAGATCTTGGCAAGTTTGGAATTGATTTGGATGCAAAATAATAGGAGGTTACGAATATGATTAAAGTTTATTGTTATGAAAGATGCACTACTTGTAAGAAGGCTCTGAAGTGGCTTGATGATAATAAAATCAAGTATGATTTAATTGATATCAAAGGCAACAATCCAGACAAAGCTACTCTCAAAGCAGCATATGAAAAAAGTGGTCAGCCTCTTAAGAAATTTTTCAATACAAGCGGCCAGCTTTATAGAGGGATGGAGCTTTCAAAGAAGCTTCCAGATATGAGTGAAGAAGCGCAGCTTGATCTTTTGGCAACAGATGGAATGCTTGTAAAACGCCCGCTTGTTATTACTGATGATACAGTTCTTCTGGGCTTCAAAGAGGCCGAGTGGGCACAGGCACTTAAGTAACGAAACAACTTATAAAAGGAGAGACGACATGGTAAAACACATTATTTTATGGACACTTAAAGATGAGCTTTCAGCTGAGGAAAAGGAGCAGGTAAAGCTTGGCATCAAAGAAGGATTAGAGGAATTGGCAGGAAAGATTCCAGGAATGATTGATATCAAGGTCAACATCAATGGTCTTGCTAGCTCAAATGCTGATTTGATGCTTGATTCTACATTTGAAAGTGAAGAGGCTCTCAAGGGCTATGCGGTACATCCTGAGCATGTTGCTGTAGCGGATGGGAAGGTTAGACCATACACTAAAATCAGAAGCTGCCTGGATTTTGAAATTTAGAAATATGCATGACTTCTTGCTGGCAATTTCATTTTTCTGTCAGCAAGAAGTCATAATTAAAGATTTCTTAACAAATTTTCTATATGTTAAATGATATAATTAACTTGTACACTATTATGTAGATTGTTGCTTTTATGTACAGGGGATGAGAATTGAAGAAAAGATATATTGTTATCATTAATATTTTGATAGTAGGTTTGATTCTTTTCATTATCGCAAAATATGCCAATGACAGGGCAAAAGAATCAAACCTAGCTTCAATTGCGTCTTTTGAAAAAATGACAACTACAACAGAGCAAATCGTCGTCAATTACTTGGCGGACGAGCAGCATCTATGTGATATTTGGGCCAATTATATCAATAGATCAGAGGAGGCTGGGACTCCGATGACAGTTGATGAGGCTATTTCTTATATTCGAAAAGCGAAAATATCTCCTGAAATATCAGGACATCTAATATATATTGACGACGGTTCTATGGCGGGCATATCTACAACCGCCAGCTCTACAGATCCGTCGGATTACTCTGTGAATTATTCCCATATTAATATTTTTGACAACCTTGAGGTAAGCAATGCAGATGGTGCAGTAAATTTAACAAGTGCATACACCAATCCATTAAATGGTGTTCAGTCAATTGCATTTTTAAATAACATAAAGGTTTTGGATAGTGAAACTGGCGATGTGAGAAAGGCCCTTATTATCCGTGTAGTTCCTGTAAGTCGTCTTGAGCAAAAATTGGTATTTTTGAAGGGTGAATATGAGAATGTTGAAATATCTCTAATTGATTGGGATGGAGATTATATGATCCATGGAAAGTCTATGGAGAATAACAATTTTTTTGAGTATTTCAAAACCTATAATCCTATGTCAGTTCAGGAATATAACAATGTATTAGAGTCAATTCGCACAGATATTGGCTCAATGCACATTCACAATTCAAAAGATGAGGACTGTGTGATTGCCTACACTCCTTTAACAGGTTTGGATTCATGGTTCTTGGTAGCTTACATTCCTGCATCTGAGCTTATAGTTAACAGATCTATTGACTGGCAGAGTCTAGGAATTGTTACCTTAGGACTTATGATTCTTCTGTATTTTAACCTGATGATACTTCTAAGTTTTAACCGAAAACTAACTGTGGCGGCTGAGGCTGCAAATCAGGCGAACGAAGCAAAATCATATTTTTTGTCCACAATGTCTCATGATATTAGGACCCCAATGAATGCCATAATTGGCATGAATGAAATGATTCTACGAGACAGTCGAGATGATGTAATAGCAATGTACTCTGAAAATATTAGGGCAGCAGGCAATACACTCCTTGGAATCATAAATGATATTCTTGACTTTTCAAAGATTGAAGCAGGAAAAATGGAAATTATGGAGGTGGACTACAATTGTGCTTCACTCTTAAATGACATTGTTAATATGGTTCAGAAGAAGGCGGATGAGAAGAACCTTGATTTTAGATTAGACGTGGACCCTGATATTCCACGGTGTTTACATGGTGATGAGATAAGGATTAAGCAGGTCATCACCAATATTCTTTCAAATGCAGTGAAATACACCAAGGAGGGGAGTGTCACATTTTCAATCAAAAGCAGTGAATGTAAAGAGAATTCGGGTTATGTAATGCTTCATGTAAGCGTGGAAGATACTGGAATCGGAATAAAAAAAGAGGATTTGGATAAGCTATTTGTAGCCTTTGAGCGAATTGATGAAAAGAAGAATCGTAACATAGAAGGAACTGGTCTTGGAATGGCTATTGCTCAAAGCTTTCTAAATATGATGGGCAGCAGAATTCAGGTAGAAAGTGAGTATGGAAAAGGCTCGGTATTTTCATTTGATCTAAAGCAAAAGGTTGTGCAATGGGAGCCTTTAGGAGAGTTCGACTCAGCATATAAGAGCTTTCTTAGGGAAAGACAGCAATATAAAGTACAGTTTGTGGCTCCCGATGCTAGAGTTTTGGTGGTTGATGATAATGTAATCAACCTTAAGGTGTTCGTAAATCTTCTCAGGGAAACTAGAATACAGATAGACACTGCAGAAAGCGGCGATGCTTGCCTTGCTCTATATAAGCAAAATAGGTATGATGTGATTTTCCTGGATCACATGATGCCTGATAAGGATGGAATTGAAACTATTAAAGAAATGAAAGAATGTAAGGACACATTGAATGCTAAAACACCAATCGTCTGCCTTACTGCAAATGCGGTATCTGGCATGCGAGAAATGTATATAAATGCAGGTTTTGACGATTACATTACAAAGCCTATAGATACAGTAAAGCTAGAGAATATGTTGCTTACTTATTTGTCACCGGATTTGGTGCGTCCTCCAGAGAGCGAAAAGATGCAAAGCATCCTTGTTGTAAATGAGGATATAGATTTTTTGCGTAAAGCATCGGCACGCCTATCAGAAAGCTATGATGTTGCTGTTGCCAAATCCATAAGGCAAGCTTCTTCCTATTTGAAGACCCATGAAATAGATTTGATACTGATGGATTATCCGATTTTTACTAAGTTTAGTAATAATGAAGAAAACGAGCATGAATAGCTATATTAAGAACAGAAATAAGGCTCATTTCCAATAGAGCAGGTTTTAAGGGAGTTTTGGATTTTCATGGCAAGCTCCTTTGCTTCATCGTAATCCAAATTAGAAACAAGCTTATCCAAGTCTTTGATTTGAGCTGAAAGAGCTTCAGCGCATTTATAGGAAAGAAGCTGTTTTGCAGCATCTTCGGCGTTTCCTAAATCAAAGTCGTTCACAGCAGCGATGAGCATATTTAGAATATTTGACAGGGCTTCTTTATCAAAACTTTTTTGAGGCACAAGGCTATTTAACGCAAATGGCTCAAGATAAGGTTTGAGTCCTTTAAAGGCATCTAAAACACCTGGTGTAAGGGCCTTGATTTGCTCCACGTCATTGTCCTTGCCGAGTTTTTCCAAAGTAAAGAAATCCTCGCCAAGCTCCATGGCTCCAATCATGCGGCAGGTAGTTTTTAGGGAATGTACATCGACCGTATAGTTTGTGATATTACCTGATGCAAGGTTGGATTCTACTGAAGCGACCTTGTCATCCATTAATTTATATACATCACCGAGAAGCTCTATAAAGAGTTCCTCTGAACCAGCGTTTTTGATAGCTTTTTTTACATCAATACCAGGTATATTAATATTCATAAATCGTACTCCTCCATAAGTAGAGTATACCACTATTAAAATCCGGTATAAACCAGCAGGAGGATTACATTGGGGAGGCAAAAAATGATTCCACAGATTGTAGTTGTAGACGATGATCCTATAATTTTAAAAAAAGCATGGAACACTCTTACAAGCTCTGGGCTCAAAGTAGTAGTTTTGAAATCCGGAAAGGCCCTTTTGGATTACACCAGGGATAATCAGGCGCCGGACCTTATCCTTATGGATATCAGTATGCCTGAAATGGATGGCTTTGAAGTTATTAAGGAGCTTAAAAAGTGTGAAGCTGGGTGGAGGGATACCCCTGTGATTTTCCTTACAGGCAACGAAGATGAGGACACAGAGACAAAGGGGCTGTCTCTTGGTGCAATGGATTTTATCAGAAAGCCTTTTGTGGCAAGCGTGCTGGTGCTTAGGGTGAAGCATGCTGTGGAGCTTATCCGACTCCAACGAAATCTTGAGGGCATGGTGGAAGAGAAAACAAGAGAGAATGAGAATCTTTTCCTTCACGTAGTAGAGAGCCTTGCAGACGCTATAGATGCTAAAGACAATTACACGAAAGGCCATTCAGGACGAGTAGCAGTTTTTTCAAAAGAGATAGCTCGAAGATATGGTTATGATGAGAAGCACCAGGAGCAAATTTTTATGATGGGGCTTCTTCATGATGTTGGAAAAATCGGAGTTCCTGATGAAGTTATTAACAAGCCAGGAAGACTTACAGACGAAGAGTTTGCCAAGATTAAAAAGCACCCAGGCATTGGTGGGAAGATTTTGGGGAATATAAAGGAAATGCCTGAGCTTGCAGCAGGCGCTAAATGGCATCATGAAAGATACGATGGAAAGGGCTATCCAGAGGGGCTCTCAGGTGAGGACATTCCTGAGGAAGCCAGAATCATCGCAGTGGCCGACGCCTATGACGCCATGACCAGTACCAGAAGCTATAGAGGAGCACTACCAGTTGAAGTGGTCCGCGGAGAGATAGAAAAGGGCAAAGGCTCCCAGTTTGACCCTAAGTTTGCAGATATTATGATTGAAATGATTGATGAAGGGGCGTTCCCAGATGTATAAGCGAATTAGGCTTGTATAGGGCAGTTGATGCGGGAATATTGGAGCTAGTTGTTGACAAATCTGAATTCTGACGTTATATTATACAAATATCTTTTTAATTCGCTTTTTCATATAACATTTTGAAACTTCTTTTTTGTTTTTCGGAGATAAAATCCCAATTTTACGAAAATACTACGGTTCAAATTAGTATTTCTATTTTTCGACCGTAGTAATAAAGAACAGCAGTAGCGATTATGAGTTTTACCTACGGCTATTACTGCGTTTATGTAGATACAACCGTAGTGTCAGTTGGTGTCCTACGGTTAAGATTTGCAAGTTTAAATAATAGCCGTAGGTATTTTGATGATTTGAAGAAATCGCTACGGTTGAGATTACAAAAAACTAATCTCAACCGTAGGGAAATCGAAAATCTAATATTTTTTATAGGAAATAGAGTATATGAAAGATTGTAAAGAATTATTAATAGAAAAACAGACGGCAATAAATGAGTTGTTGCAGAAATCTCAAAAGAATTTAGCTAAGTATAGGGGGCTTCCTAATAAGAGAATTAGGTCATCAACAAGCAATAACTGCGTTCAGTATTATTTTGTAGATCCTGAAACAGGTGAAAGTAAATATGCGAAGAACGATGAATATACACTGGTAAAGAAAATAATACAGCGTGACTACGAGGTGGCAGTTAATAGTAAGCTTAAGAAAATGGAAAAGGAAATAGAAAAGACTATTAAAAGATGTGACTTTGAAGATATTCATTCTATTTATAATAAGCTTCCATTGAGCAAGCGAAATATAGTTGTTCCAATTGTAGAAACAGATGAAATGTATATAGAACGCTGGAAGCTGGAACACGCCGGAAATCAAAACACATTTTTTGAGGATGGTAAAATCCAAACAAATAATGGGGAAAGAGTTAGATCAAAGTCAGAAAAGATAATAGCTGATTTGTTTGAAAAATATAACGTGCCTTACGTATACGAACCGTATTTAGAGCTTTCTATCGGACATATCGTATACCCGGATTTTGCAGTTCTTAATGTAAGAGAGAGAAAGACTATTTATTGGGAGCACTTAGGGTTAATTGATAACGTAGATTATGCCAAAAAGAATATGCTTAAGATTTATGATTACAGCAGAAGTGGCTATCATTTGGGGGATAATTTGATTTTATCTATGGAAACAAGTGAAATTCCGCTTAATAGTAAGGATGTTATACACAATATAGTGAATTATTGCATTTAACAAGTGTTGACTTGATAAACAACAAATGCCATAATGCGCCTAGAAATTAAGAGGAGAATACTTACATGGTCATAGGCGTTAGTGCATGTTTATTAGGCGAGAATTGTAAATACAATGGGGGCAATAATTATAGTGAAAAGACCCTGGAATATGTAAAGGGGCATGAGGTTATTTCTGTTTGCCCTGAAGTTTTAGGAGGGCTTCCTACACCAAGGAAATCAGCGGAAATAGTTGATGGTGTTGTAAAGCACAAGGATGGTAGTTCTGTAGATGCAGAATTTCGAGCTGGTGCAATGAAGGCTTTGCAAATACTAATAGATAAACAAGCAGAGCTTGTGATACTACAATCAAGAAGTCCATCCTGTGGCGTTAATACTATTTATGATGGTACTTTTTCAGGAAATCTAATACCTGGAAATGGCGTGTTTGTTGAGCTTCTCAAGCAAAATGGAATAAAAGTAGTAGATGTGGCTGACTTATAGAAACGGGGGCAATAATGGTTTTACTGGTTATTGATGTACAAAAGGGAATTACAGACGAAAGATTATATAATTATCAGGAGTTTATAGAAAACACATCAAGATTGATACAGACGGCACGAGCGAATGATGTGGAGGTCATTTATGTACAGCATGACGACGGCCCAGGTTCAGGTTTCTCTGTAGGAGATAAGGATTATGAAATTGCAGATCAGGTTGCGCCAATAGGCAGTGAGAAGATTTTTACCAAGACAGTGAATAGCTGCTTTGGTAATCCAGACTTTGCATCTTATCTAGAGCGGAAAGGCACAAGGGAACTTATGATAGTGGGCCTCCAGACAAACTTTTGCATAGATGCCACAGTAAAGTCAGCCTTTGATAGAGGCTACCAGGTTATTGTTCCAGCCGGATGCAATTCTACATTTGATAATAACTACATGGATGCTGAGACAACTTATAGATATTATAACGAGATGATGTGGCCAAAACGTTTTGCAGACTGTGTAGCTGTTGAGGAAGCAGAGCAGATGTTGAGAGAGAAGTGATTATAATAATGACATAGCTGGATTTGGACTTAAAAATTCAATTATTCTCAAAATACTACGGTTGAAAATGTAATTTCGAATTCTCGTCCGTAGATAAATTACAAAAGATTATTGAAAACAAGTTTAATCTACGGCTGATTTAGGAGATTTGTAAACCCAACCGTAGTGACACAAATTGACCTACGGCTAGTTTTTAGACTTTAAAAAATTAGCCGTAGGTTTTTTGGTGTTTAAAAGAAAATCCTACGGTTGAAACAACAAAAAAGAAATTTCAACCGTAGGATTTTGAAAATAGAATCAAAATAACAGGATTTGAAGACTAATTCTTGATAGAACAGACACAAAATGACATAATGTGTCTAGCAAGAAAGGGAGGCCAACATGCGAGTAATAGAAAAAGCTACAGTAAAAGACAAAGAGGAGATTCTTAAACTTTATAAATCCCAGCTTGGTAGGGAATATTGCCCTTGGAATGAATACTATCCTGCAATGGAAGAGATAGATTTTGATTTATCCAGGGATGCTTTGCTTGTAATGAGAGAAGAGGGCAAGATAATTGCTACTATTTCAATAGATGACGATGATTCTGTTAACAATTTAGATTGCTGGACAGATGAATTGCAGCCAGGTGGAGAGCTTTCGCGGCTTGCGGTTAGCCCAGATTGCCAAGGTAGAGGCTTGGCTAAAGAAATGATTGAAAAAGGCTTGGAAGAGTTGAAAAATAGAAGCTATAAGAGTCTTCATTTTCTGGTGAATAGAAATAATCTTAAGGCACTTAAATGTTATTCTGCATTCCCATTTAATAAGGTGGGTGAATGTGAGTTGTATGAGCAGCCAATGCTTTGTTACGAGATGGAATTATAATTTGGAAGGATAATATACTATGAACTACACATTAGAAAATGACAAAATAAAGCTTACAGTTGCTGAGCATGGAGCAGAGATTAAATCACTTATTAGAAAAGCTGATGGGAAGGAGCTTATGTGGCAGGCAGATGCTGCATATTGGGGACGTACAGCGCCAGTGCTTTTCCCGCTTGTAGGAAATTACTATCAGAAAAAGTCAGTATACAATGGCCAGACATATGAAATGGGGCAGCACGGCTTTGCCAGAGATATGGATTTTATGCTTGGCAGACAGACTGAAAATGAGCTGGTTTTCTTACTTAAAGATAACGAAGAATCAAGAAAGAAATATCCATTTTCATTCCTACTTGTAATCACTTACAGATTGGAAAATGATACTGTAAATGTTGAATGGAAGGTTGAAAATCCAAACGAAGAAACTATGTACTTCTCGATTGGCGGACATCCAGCATTTAATTGTGATTTAGACACTTATACACTCCGATTCGAAAAAGACAATCAGCCTAATGCAAAGATTACCGCAAATATCATTGCAGATGATGGAAGTGGCTGTTTAGGAGATGAGCAGAAGCAGTTTGAGCTTGAAAATGGAGTCCTTGGAATGTCAGATGAGCTTTTCAGCCGAGACGCTCTTATCATTGAGGATAGACAATCAGACAAGGTGACACTCATTGATGACAACGGTCAGGCTGTAATAGCAGTTAAGTTTGATGCACCACTATTTGGTGTATGGTCCCCAGTAGGAAAGCATGCACCATTTGTATGTATCGAGCCATGGTATGGCAGATGCGATAGAGTAGGCTTCAATCAAAAATTAGAGGAACGTGAATACGGAAATGCGTTAAGTATCACAGACATATTCCAGGTAAGCTTTGATATTCAAGTATTTTAAATAGAGATATCTGTTTCAATGGAAATCTTGCTTCTAAAGTAGGTAAGGTATCTAATCCATGCAGTAACGCCACTAATGAGCCAAACAACGCCTGAAGAAATCCAAATGCCTGCTTCGCCAAAACCCAGATAACTGCAGAACAATGCAGGGATGGTGAAACGGCCGATGATCTCAACAATTCCATTGAACAATGAAAAGAAGGCATCACCTATTCCAGTTAGGACTCCACGAATGACATAAATCATTCCAAGTGCCAGATAAAATAGGCTGGTAATTCGAAGGCCCATGGCACCAAGCGAGATGATGGCTTCATCCTCTACAAAAAGCCCAGTGATGGTACGGCCAAAGAACTGCATTATAAAAATTAAAAACAGCGTTAGTATAATCATGATACGAATTCCGGAATAGTATCCTGATAGTACACGATCATTTTTCTTGGCACCGAAATTCTGCCCGCTAAAGGTAGAAATTGAGGTGCCAAGTGTTGTATATGGCTGATGTATTAATTGCTCAATTCTGTTTGTAGCAGTGAAAGCGGCAACCACTATAGTGCCGTAGGAATTTACTATTCTTTGAACTGCCATTGATGAGATTGCTATCAATCCAAATTGGATAGACATAGGTACACCAAGGCGAATAACCTTATAACACATCTGTCGTGAAAGCTGAATGTCATCACATGTAAAACGGAAATACGGATTTGTTCTATAGGCATGGATGCTACATAGAATAACTGATGTTAATTGAGAAATAATAGTAGCAAGTGCTGCACCCTGAATACCTTTATGAAGAATACAAACCATAATGATATCTAGTGTGATATTCAAAACGATTGAGAAAATCAAGAAATATAAAGGTGTCTTGGAATCCCCAAGAGCTCTAAGCATAGAGGATAGAAAATTGTATAAAGAAACAAAAAGCAAACCTACGCACATATATCGAGTGTAGGAAATGGCATCAAAAAGAATATTTTCAGGTGTGCTTAGAATTCGTAAAAATTGAGGAACAAAAATAAAGCCCAAAATACCTATCACAAGAGGCACTATAAGCATGATTAATGCGGTATTTACAATGCATTTTTTGACATTGGAATCCTCGTGTGCACCGTAAAATTGGGAAACAACAATTCCGCCGCCTCCGCCTATTCCGTTACACAAGGCAAAAAATAGAAATGTGATAGAACTGGTGGCACCGATAGCAGCGAAAGCGTTTGCACCTACAAATCGGCCAACGATGATAGAATCTGCAAGGTTGTATATTTGCTGAAAGATATTGCCAATAAGGGTTGGAAGGGCAAACAACAGAAGATGTTTAGTTGGGTTTCCTTGGGTCATATCTGTAATGTTTTTGCTGGACATATATAGCTCTCCTTATGGCACTTTTTCCACATTATATCTACATTTTCAAGGGATGTCTTAGCAATAATTGCTAACAAAATAATAAGAATAAAAAAATACTTTACTTTAGCTTGGTGAAGCGTTAGAATATATCTAAAATTGTCTTGCGTAGGAAGACAAATGTCCGCACGAGACGCAACTGGCCAAATAAGATGTAAAGGGAGATATGCCTGTGGAAAGAGTTTTATCAATCGTAGAAAAGGTTAATAGTGCAGTAAATGGATTCGTATGGGGCTTGCCAATGCTCATTCTTTTAGTGGGTACTGGTATTCTGATGACTTGTCTGACCAAGTTTTTCCAGATTACTCACATCAAGCATTGGATTAAAAATACTATCGGTGGTATTTTCAAGGACTCACATGTTACAGCACACACAGAAAAAGAGGATACTCAGATTTCTCAGTTCCAAAGTCTTTGTACAGCACTTGCAGCTACAATCGGAACAGGTAATATTGCCGGTGTTGCAGCAGCTATTGCATCCGGTGGCCCTGGTGCCATCTTCTGGATGTGGATTGTTGCATTCTTTGGAATGATGACAAACTTCTCAGAAAATGTGTTGGGCATTTATTATCGAAGAAGAAACGAGAGAAATGAGTGGTGCGGTGGTGCCATGTATTATCTGAGAGATGGTCTTGGTTCTAAAAAGGGCATGAGACATGTGGGCTCAGGGCTTGCTGTTTTGTTCAGCGTTTTCTGTATCGGAGCATCTTTTGGTATTGGAAACATGGGACAGGTAAATTCAATTGCAGTAAATATCAAATCTGCTTTTGGAATCCCAGCTATTGCAACTGGTATCTTTCTTATGATTCTTGGCGGTCTTGTTATTGTTGGCGGTCTTAAGAGAATCGCATCAGTTACAGAAAAACTAGTGCCTTTCATGGCTGTTATCTATTTAATTGGTGCGTTAATCGTTTGTATTGTCCATATTGATCAGGCAGGATCGGTATTCACTTCTATTATAAAGGGAGCATTTGGTATGCGAGCTGTTGGCGGTGGTATTGTAGGTAGTGGCGTTGCCATGGCTGTTCAGTGGGGAATGAAGAGAGGTGTATTCTCAAACGAAGCAGGTCTTGGTTCATCTGTAATGGTTCATTCCAGCTCGAATGTCAGAGAACCAGTAGTTCAGGGAATGTGGGGAATCTTCGAAGTATTTGCAGATACAATTATCGTATGTTCGATTACCGCATTTACGGTTCTTTCAAGTGGACTTGTAGATTTGGAAACAGGAGCAGTTATTTCAGACCAGGTATCAACAGCCCTTGTGGCAGAAGCCTTCTCAACAGTATTTGGCAAGTTTGGATATGCATTTATCGCAATTGCGATTTTGCTCTTTGCTTTCTCAACAACACTTGGCTGGAGCCAGTATGGTAGCAAAGGATTTGAATACTTATTTGGTAGAAAGAATGTAAAGATTTATCAGGTGATTTTCGTAGCCTTTATCGTAGTAGGAGCTACTATGGATTTGAGCCTTGCCTGGGATATTTCAGATACTCTCAATGGTATGATGGCTATTCCAAACCTTATCGGTGTGCTTGCACTTAGCGGAACAGTTATGAAGATTACTCAAAACTATGTTCAAAGAAAGATTTTTCATAAGGATGTAAAGCCTATGCTTTCAGCATTGGATCATATTCAGACAGTCCATGAAGAAGAGATAAAAAAAATGGCGGTTTAATCCGCCATTTTTTTATGCCTATTTAGATGTTAGATGTCGGCAGCGATATCGATGTTTTCATCTGTAATACCAACCCAAGCGCCATCCTTTGCTTCAGAGCTTTCAGCGTGAGCAAGAAGCCATTTGTTTGTGGCTGTCAAAAGAGTATCCTCCTTATTGTCAGCAGTAAACTCTGGCTTGCCAACATTTGTGCCCTTTGGAAGGCCAACTAAAACCTGGAATCCCGAATCCTTGTGAGCCTGACATGGAGCATAGTGAAGAGCAGTAGCATAAACTTCAATCATTACGCCCTTTGGACAGAAGAAAGCCTTTACCTTGCTAGAATCAAGCTTGTAATCAACGATTTCCTCTCTCTTTGCAAGAAGAAGGATGAAATCTGTAGCTCCCATGTTGATTTCACTTGAACGGTGATACTCAAGGCAGTTGAGCTTTGTGTTGTGACCGTTGCACCAACCAAACTGCATTGGAGAGCCACCAAATAGGGAATTAGTAATCTTGTCTGCAGCAGCTAAGCTCTGGAGGGCTGGTTCCTCGGCAACGTATTCTGTGCCCTCTGGAATAGGAGTGTTGTCTCTTAAAGCCTCCATGATTGCTTTCTTTTCTGCATCATATCCCTCGATGATTCGACCATAGCCTATAAACTCTGGATCTGTTACTTTTAAAATTTCCATGATTATCCTCCTAGTACATTATTTACCTTAAATCCTAATAAGATACTATAACGAGCAGAACAATTTGTCGTAGCAATTATTTAACTATTAGTGGCTAAAAATTGATTTGTTTTTATACTAAAATTATTGGATTAAAAGCCCATCCATGGTAAACTTATAGCCATTAAAAGATACATTTCAATCATTTGATTTTATTTAGAAGAAGGAAAATATGAGAAAATTAGGATTCAGTAACGAAAAGTACACAGAGATGCAATCAAAAAGAATTAGAGAGCGCATCGATCAATTTGGTGGAAAGCTTTATCTTGAGTTTGGTGGAAAGCTTTTTGACGATTACCATGCGTCAAGAGTTTTGCCAGGATTTAAGCCGGATGCCAAAATCACTATGCTCAAGGAGCTTGCAGACAAAACAGAAATCGTAATCGCTATCAAGGCTGGCGATATCGAGAAAAACAAGGTTCGTGGAGATATCGGTATCACATACGATATGGATCTTCTCAGACTTATCGATGCCTTTACAAGCTATGGCCTTTATGTAGGTTCTGTTGTTCTTACTCAGTTTGCAGAGCAGCCATCAGCAGTAGCATACGAGAAAAAGCTTAAAGCCCTTGGTCTTAAGGTATTCAGACACTATATCATTCCAGGTTACCCATCAAACATTCCATTCATTGTATCTGATGAGGGATTTGGAAAGAATGACTATATTGAAACAACTCGTCCACTTGTAGTTGTCACAGCACCTGGCCCAGGAAGTGGAAAGATGGCTACATGCCTTTCTCAACTTTACCATGAGTCAAAGCGTGGCGTAAAAGCAGGATATGCTAAGTTCGAAACATTCCCAATCTGGAACTTACCACTTAACCATCCTGTAAACCTTGCTTACGAGGCTGCTACAGCAGATTTGAATGATGTCAACATGATTGACCCATTCCATCTTGACGCATACGGAGAGACTGTTGTTAACTACAACCGTGATGTTGAAGTATTCCCAGTTCTTAAGGCAATGTTTGAAAAGATTTCTGGGGAATCTCCATACAAGTCACCTACAGACATGGGTGTAAACATGGCAGGAAACGCAATTGTGGATGATGATGTTTGCAGAAACGCATCAAACCAGGAAATCATCCGTCGTTACTATGAAGCTATAGTTGCAAAGCGCAAGGGCGATGGAAGTGATTCAGCTATTCAGAAGCTTGAGCTTTTAATGGAAAAGGCAGGCATTTCAGTAGCCGACAGACCAGTTGTATCTGCAGCAAACATCAAGGCAGAGCAGACTGGAGTACCATGCGCAGCTATGGAGCTTCCAGATGGTCAGATTATCACAGGTAAGACTTCTCAGATGCTTGGTGCTTCATCAGCTATGATGCTTAACGCATTAAAGCATTTGGCAGGCATCCCTGATGAGATTAAGCTTATCTCACCTGAGATTCTTACACCTATTATGAATCTTAAGACAAAGCATTTAGGTGACCACAATCCACACCTTCATTTGAATGAGCTTCTTATTGCCCTTTCAATGGAATCAATCAGCAACGAAAATGCAAAGAAGGCATATGATTGCATTCCAATGATGGAAGGTGCAGAGGTACATTCATCAGTTATTCTTTCTTCTGTAGACGTAGGTGTATTTAAGCAGCTTGGGGTTCACCTTACATGTGAGCCACGTTACGAAGGCAACAAGCTTTATCACAGCTAATTTAATAGAAAAAAATAGAAGCTCTTTTATTGCAAAAGAGCTTCTAATTCTTTAAGGGCAATTTCGTGATTCTTGTCCTTTGCCCATACGGCATTCAAACCGCATTCTCTGGCAGCGATTACGTTTGGTTTGCTGTCATCAATAAATACGCATTCCTCAGGAACTAAATTATATTTTTCGATTATACGATTATAGATGGCATGGTCTGGTTTGATTAGCTTTTCTTCGTATGAAAATACACCTCCATCAAGCATTGGAAGAAAATCAAGTTGCTTTAGTGCGCCTTCCCTCATGTGAGAAGACCAGTTTGAAAGGTAAAGCAGCTGATAGCCACGACTTTTTAAGTCGCGAATCCAATCCTTTGCAAAGTCGTACTGCCAAAGTGCATCACCAGCAGTCTCCCAGAAATGAATGATTTCATCCTTTATATCAGGGGCATCCTTTATAAAAGAGGCTACCAATTCTTCATTTGTAAGAACGCCTCTATCAACCTCGGCCCATTTATCACCAAAGACATTAGCCTTGATTCGCTCAACTAGCTCAGCATCGTTATTAAATTCCTTCATCATATATGCAGTCCAATCATAGCCGATAAGGACTCCACCAATATCAAAAATAATAGTTTTTATCATGATAATTCCCCTTTCATACGCGGAAGTCAAAAATTAAAACATCAGCTAATAGTTTAGCAAAACTACTGTGGCTCTTTCAATCCTATTGATACTATTTAAGACCTTATATTATAATTTAGAAGATGAATTAATTTGAAATATAGATAGAAACATGGAGCAATATGGAAGAAAAAAAGCATAAACGACGAGTTCATTACTCAGGAAAATATCCAAAGAAGTTTGAGGAAAAATATAAGGAGCATAATCCTGAAAAATATGCAGATACAATTGAGCATGTAATAAGCAAAGGCTCAACACCTGCTGGCATGCATATTTCTATTATGGTGCAGGAAATTCTGGATTTCTTGCAGATACAGCCAGGACAGCAGGGGCTGGATTGTACCCTTGGATATGGTGGCCACACCAGAAAAATGCTGGAGCAGCTTCAGGGCCAGGGTATTATGTACGGTTTGGATGTGGATCCAATCGAATCTGCAAAAACTGTGGAGCGTTTGCGCAAAGCCGGATTTGGAGAGGACAATTTTCAGTTTAGACTTATCAATTTTGCAAACATAGATAAGGTAGCCGAGGAAGCAGGCCAGTTTGATTTTGTTCTTGCAGATTTAGGAGTATCTTCAATGCAGATTGATAATCCAGAGCGTGGTTTTTCTTATAAGATAGATGGTCCGTTGGATTTAAGACTGGACCCTGCTCATGGTGAAAGTGCGGCAGAACGTCTTCACAACATCACTGAAGAAGAGTTTGTTGGAATGATGATAGAGAATTCTGACGAGCCATATGCTGAGGAAATCGCACACAAGGTGTTTACACTTATGGCAAAAGGAAATCCTATGGACACCACCACAACGCTCCGCGAGGCAATTGCAGAGGCACTTTGGAAGGTCCCAAAGGATGAAAAGGACCAGGCTATTAAAAAGAGCTGTGCCAGAGTATTCCAGGCACTTCGTATAGACGTTAATAGCGAGTTTGAAGTGTTATACGCATTCCTTGAAAAACTACCAGGGATTTTAAAGCCAGGGGGCAGAGTTGCCATCCTTACCTTCCATTCAGGAGAGGATAGACTTGTAAAGAAATCATTTAAGGAATTGAAGAAAGCGGGAGTGTATGCTGATGTTTCTTCAGATGTGATACGTCCATCGGCGGAGGAATGCAGAATCAATCCTAGAAGTAAATCTACCAAGATGAGATGGGCAATAAAACAGTAAGAAAGTGAGGAGAATAATGGTTTTAGGAATAGCAGGAAACGGTGTTATTGTTGGGGAAGTGCTTTCGTTTATTGACGAGATTGAGTTTGAAAAGATTTATATTTGTGGCAGAGAGAAAAGCAAAGATAAGCTGGATGCCATGGCAGCAAAATATCATTTAGATACCGTATTTACGGACTATGATGAAATGCTTAAGTCTGACGTTGACGTTGTATACGTAGGTGTACTTAATGATTTGCACTATGAATACTCAAAGAGAGCTATTTTGGCAAAGAAGCATGTTATTTGCGAAAAGCCTGTTACAAAGACCCTTGCTGAGTTTCAGGAGCTTGTAGATTTAGCGAAGGCTAATAAGGTTATGTATTTTGAGGCTATGAGTATTTACCATATGCCAGCTTACAAGCAGCTGCAGCAGGATGTTAAGTTAGCTGGAGATTTAAAGCTTTGTGTATTCAACTACAGCCAGATGTCTAGCAGATATGGCAAGTTCCACAGTGGAGAAATGGTGCCAGCGGTGTTTGACCCTGCCCATGATGGAGGTGCCCTTAGGGATTTAAATGTCTACAACATATCTGCAATGGTTGGTCTTTTTGGAGAGCCAAAATCAGTTCGATATGATGCTAATATGGAAAAGGGCGTTGATACAAGCGGCGTACTTACTGCAGACTATGGCAATTTCAAGGTTCTTTGTATTGGAGCCAAGGATTGTATGGCGCCTGGTCCATCAACAATCCAGGGTGTAGATGCAACAATCTGTATTTACCCTCACGTAAATGGCATGACAGAATACGATGTTCTTTTCAATGATGCTGATACAGAAACAAAAGAGGTTTCTCTTTCGGATGGAAGTCATAGACTTTACTTTGAATTTGCAGAATTCAAGCGCATCATTCAGGAGAAGGATTTTGAAGCCAATGAAAAATTGCTAAAATGCAGTGCGCAGGTAATGAGCATTATCGAAAAAACGAATTAATAATTCACAGTTTTATACAATTAATATGCTAAAATAAACGGTGTGTTTGTTTTAGCATATTTTATCTTTAAAGATTTATTACGAAAGGCTTTTTATGGTTGAGGCTGAGAGCTGGGTTATACTTAATTTTTTTACATCATTTTTATTAATATTGCTGCTGATATTTCAAAATCAGATTTCCAGGTTGCAGAAAGGACGTAAGTACTCGGCAATCCTTGTGTGTACGCTGGTTCTGTTACTATCTGAAACTATTGGTCGTATAGGTGAAATGTATCCGAATAAGTATTTATTCTTGGGATATATTGGATACTTTCTAATCTTCCTATTGGATCCACTTGATATATTGTATGCCATGTATTATCTGGATTGCTGGATGGATGATGAAGATTTAAAGCATAGACGTCCAATCAGATACTGCTTCGAACTGTTTGCAGTTTTGAATATAGTATTCGTTTCAATATCAGCGTTGTTCGGGCTGAAATGGTTTTTCTATTTTGAAAATGGTATTTACTATCGCGGTCAATTCTTCTTTATAAGAGCTGGATTTATGCTGTTGTTCATTTTCATGTTGCTTGTTTATGCGCTGGTATTCAATAAACACATCTTGAGTGAGTACAAGGCGGCAGTGTTGTTTTTGCCTGCATTATCATTAATTGGTGCATTGCTACAAATATTCATCGCCAATATTGATTGCACTTATGCAGGTATCTCATTGGGCTGCTTGATTTTATTTTTCTATTATCAAAGTCGAGATGTAAACATCGACTACCTCACTGGTGTATTAAACAGAAGAGGACTTGATATCAAGATGCAGGACATGGTTAAAAGTTCCATTTCTAGTGGAAAAGACTTTACTGCAGTCATGATGGATGTTGATAATTTCAAAGATATTAATGATAGTATGGGTCATGAGGAAGGGGATAAGGCAATCAAAATCATTGCTGATATTCTTGTGGATATTTTTGGAAGGTCTGCAGCCATAGGACGTTTTGGAGGAGATGAGTTTTGTGTAATCACTGACGAAATGGACATGAACCAGATAAACGAAAAGATTGATGAGGTTAGAAGCCAGGTAGAAAAGCAGAGCGCTCGTAATAATTGGCCACATGGTGTGGGCATAAGCTGTGGCTTCCAAAGCTATAATCATGACAGCAGTCTTACTGCAAAACAGTTTCAAGAACTTATAGACAAGCTGATGTATGTGGAAAAACAGGCCCATCACCAGTTGTCTTGAGGATAAAGTTATATTGTGTTATCGTATATACAATAGAGTTATTAACGCGGGATTTTACAGTTATGGAGGGGTATTAGGATGATTATTAGTGAACGTATCTTTAAGTTGATGGATGAAAAAGGTGTTTCGCAGCTTCAGTTAGCAGAAAAGACAGGGATTGCTCAAAGCACTATCAGTGATTGGAAGAGAAAGAAAACAAACCCATCATCAGACAAGATTATGGCCATCTGCGATGTACTAGATGTTTCACCTTTTGAGTTACTTCAGGACACAATTCCTTCTAAAGGGGCAGGAGAGGTTGATTTCCTTATTGCCAGTGAAGGAACTGCAGAATACGCTGTTCTCAAAAAGATGGAAAAACTTAATAAGAAAACAAAAGAAGAACTTACAAATTATGTTAAGGGATTAAGGAATAAGAAATAAAATGGACAGAAATAAAAAGATCATTCAAACCAGTTTGATTGGTATTGTTGCCAATTGCTTTTTGGCGGGATTTAAGGCGTTTGTTGGTCTTATTACAGGATCAATTGCAATTGTCCTTGATGCAGTAAATAACTTAAGTGATGCCTTATCATCGGTAATTACCATTGTCGGTACTAGAATTGCCAATAAGGCACCAGATAAAAAGCATCCACTGGGACACGGTAGAGTTGAATATATCACTGCTGCCATCATTGCAATTATCATTTCATATGCCGGCATAACATCACTTATCGAATCAATTAAGAAAATAATTGAGCCACAGTATCCAGAATACAACACAGCAAGCCTTATTATTGTGGCTGTTGCTGTAGTTGTAAAGATTGTACTTGGAACATACGTTAAAAAAGTTGGGGAGAGTGTTAATTCAGGTTCACTTATCGCATCTGGTGAGGATGCAAAGCTGGATTCGGTTATCTCTGCAACAACACTTGTAGCTGCAATCATTTTTATTGTATTTGGTATAAGTCTTGAGGCTTGGCTTGGTGCCCTCATCTCAATCATCATTATCAAATCAGGCTACGATATGATTTCAGAAACAATCTCACAGATTCTTGGAGAACGCGTAGAAATGCAGCTTTCTCATGATGTAAAGAGAGCTGTTGTTAGCTTTGATGAAGTTCTAGGGGCATATGATCTTAGCTTACACAATTATGGACCAAACCGTTACGTTGGTTCGATACATATTGAGGTTGATGAGGATATGGAAATGGCTCATCTTGATCAGCTTCAAAGACAAATCTTTCATAAGGTATATCAGGAGACAGGTGTTGGCCTTGAAGGAATCGGCATCTACTGCAAAAACAAAAAGGATTCACCAGCTGACATACTTAGAAAAGAGCTTTCAAAGTTTGTAAAGACATTCGATTATGTTAAGCAGATTCATGGATTCTATTTTGATGAAGCAAATCAGAGTGTCAACTTCGATGTGGTTATCAGCTTCGATGACCCAAATAGAAAAAAGACTTTTGAAAGTATTAATAATGCACTTAAGGAAAAATATCCACAATATACATTTAATCTTAACTTGGACATCGACTTAAGTGATTAATTTAGTTTTAGGAGGAATTATGGATTATAAAGCACGTTACAATGAATGGCTTGAAAAGCTTTCAGATACAGATCCATTAAAATCAGAGCTCCAGGGAATCGCTGGAGATGAAAAGGAAATCGAGGATAGATTCTATCAGGATCTTTCTTTTGGTACAGCCGGACTTCGTGGTAAGGTTGGCGCAGGTACTAATAGAATGAACTTCTTTACTGTTGGTAAGGCTACACAGGGTGTTGCAGATTTTATTGTTTCAAAGGGGAAGGATGCCTGCGAAAAGGGTGTTGTTATCGCACACGACCCACGTCATTTTTCTAAGGAGTTTTCTCAGCTTGCAGCTGGTATTTTTGCAGCAAATGGAATCAAGGTTTATGTATTCCCAGATCTTAGACCTACACCAGAGCTTGCATTTATGATTAGACGCCTTGGTACAGTTTCAGGTATCAACATTACAGCCAGCCACAACCCTAGAGAATACAATGGTTACAAGGCATATTGGGATGATGGATGCCAGGTTTCATCTGAAATTGCAGATGGCATGACAGAGTGCATCAATGCTGTAGATATTTGGACAGGTATCAAAAAATCAGACTTTGAGCAGGGTGTTAAGGATGGTAAAATTATCGTTTTAGGCGCTGAATATGACAGAGAGTACCTTGATAAGATTGAATCTTTAGCTATTCACGAAGGCGATGAGCTTGATCTTTCTATTCCTCTTGTTTACACACCACTTAACGGATGCGGTTCAATCCCATTTAGACAGATGCTCAACGACAGAGGTTTCTCAAACTGGACAATCGTTCCAGAGCAGGAGAATCCAGATCCTAACTTTACAACAGTTGGATATCCAAACCCAGAGGATCCAAAGGCATTTAAGCTTTCTGAGGAGTATGGACGCAAGTTTGGAGCAGAGCTTCTTATGGCCACTGATCCAGATTCAGACAGATTTGCAATTGAGATTCGTGACAGTGAGGGCAACTACGTACCTCTTAACGGTAACCAGACAGGATACCTTCTTGTAAATTACGTTCTTGAAGGACACAAGGATGCCGGCACACTTCCAGCAAAGGGAGCAATGGTTAAGTCAATCGTTACATCTACACTTTCTACAATCATGGCAAAGGCTTATGGTGTGGAAATGTTTGAAACACTTACAGGTTTCAAGAACATTTGTGGAAAGATTCCATATCTTCACGAGAACGGATACAAATATCTCTTTGGATATGAGGAGTCTGTAGGATACGCTATCTGCGAAGATATCCGCGACAAAGACGGTATCTCAGCTGGTATGATGGTTGCTGAGGCAGCTGCATACTATCGCAAGCAGGGCAAGACTCTTTGGGATGTTCTTCAGGAAATCTACGCTAAGTGTGGTTATTTCGCAGAGGATGAACCAAACATCATCCTTGAGGGAATTCCTGGTGCACAGCGCATCCAGCGTATGATGAAGTGGTTCCGCGAGAACCTTCCTACAGAGGTAGCTGGTGCAAAGGTTGAGAAGGTTATTGATTACATCAATGGATACGAGGACATTCCACCACAGAATGCAATTCGTCTCTTCCTTGATAATGGTTCATGGTTTGCAATCCGCCCATCAGGTACAGAACCAAAGATTAAGTTCTACTTCTATTCAAATCAGGATAGCAGGGAGAACGCACTTAAGGTTAACGGACAGATTAAGGACGAAATCTTCGCTCTTATTAATTCGGTAGAGTAATTGCAAGGTTAATATGGATTTATTGAAGGAACTTAGCGTATGGCTAAGTTCCTTTTTTGTTTCGCTAATAAGACACACTTTTATGGTAGCATGGTTATACTACCCACCAAAGGTGCATTTAGGCGGAGGTATTTTCATGAGTTTTGTAGAGTTTAAGAATGTTGGAAAAATATATAAGACTGGAGAGGTGAAGATAGAGGCTCTCCACGATGTTAATTTTGAAATAGAAGAAGGAGAGTTCTGCATTATTGTAGGGGCTTCCGGCGCAGGTAAGACTACGATTTTGAATATCCTAGGTGGAATGGATACTCTTACATCGGGAGGAGTTTATCTGGCTGATAGGGACGTGTCTGGATATTCACCTAGGGAGCTGACCAGCTACCGCAGATATGATGTAGGTTTTGTTTTTCAGTTCTACAACCTGGTTGGAAATCTTACAGCAAAGGAAAATGTGGAGCTGGCGGCTCAGATTTGCAATGATCCAATTCCAGCAGAGGAGATTTTGACTCAAGTAGGGCTTGCAGACAGAATGAATAACTTCCCGGCTCAGCTTTCCGGTGGCGAACAGCAGCGAGTTGCCATAGCAAGAGCCTTGGCAAAGAACCCTAAGCTTTTGCTTTGTGATGAACCAACTGGTGCGTTGGATGATGCTACAGGTAGAGCAGTTCTAAAGCTTTTGCAGGACACATGCAAAAAGAAGGGCAAAACAGTTGTTGTAATTACTCATAATCATGCTCTTACAGGTATGGCAGATAGAGTTATTTCTGTTAAATCAGGCACGGTTGTAGATATTACTTTGAATGAGCATCCTAAGAGTGTGGATGAGATAGTTTACTAGTGGTTATTTTGTTTTGGAGAAGATAAATGCTAGCAAAATCAAGTTTTAGAGAAATAAAAGAGACTATAGGTCGATATATCGCTCTTGTTCTTATCATCGCCCTTGGTGTTGGATTCTTTTCAGGACTTAAGGTGACGGACCCTGCTATGCGTCAGGCTATGCAGCAATACTTTAAGGATACTAGTTTTTATGATTATAGATTGATTTCAACATTGGGATTTGAAGAGGAAGATGTAGAGTATGTGGCAGAGAATGTCAGTGCAAGGGCTGTAGAAGGCTCTATTTCCTTTGATGTTTTGGCAGATTATGCAGATTCATCTCATGCTATAAAAGCTATTAGCATTCCAACTAACGTAAATACCATAGTATTGGAGTCAGGTAGACTACCAGAAAATGATGATGAGTGTCTTGTGGATTCATATTTGTTTGATGAATCTACTATCGGAAATACCATAAAAATATCTAGCAATAATGAAAAAGAGGATATAGAAAACTTTAAATACAGCCAGTACACAATTGTCGGTACAGTAAAATCACCACTATATATTCAGTATGAACGTGGTAGCACAACCCTTGGAAGTGGTGTGCTAGACGGTTATATTTACATTAATAAAGGTGGATTTGATGTAGAGTATTACACCGACATTTATGTGAAGCTTGATAGTGATTTAGAAATCTATTCAGATGAATATAAGGATCTTATTGACGGAAAAGAGGATGAGGTTCAGACGGCTCTTGATGAGGCTGCAAATAATAGATACGACCGAATAATAGCAGATGCTTATGATGAATTGAATGATGCTAAGGAAGAGTTTGAAACCAGCAAAGAGGATGGGGCAACAGAATTGGCTGATGCCAAAGAAGAGCTTGATAGTGCAAAGAAGCAATTAGATTCGGCAAAAGCACAGATTGAAGAATATGAGGCTCAGGAAAGTCAGCTGAAATCTACGCTTGATTTACTTTTGCTGGACCCAACTCAACAGGATGCGGCAGGAGAGCTTAGCGTACAGCTTTATACACTTCAGGTAGGACTTGAGACAGCAAAAACTGAGTATTCAAATGGTCTTGCAGAATATAATGATGGACTTGCTGAATATGAGGAAGGCCTGGAGGAATACAATACAAAGATTGCAGATGCAGAGGCAGAAATAGCAGATGCAGAAGCTGAAATAGAAGATATAGAGGAAGCTAATACATATCTTTTGATGCGAGACAGCAATGTGGGATATGTTTGCTTTGAAAGTGATTCCACAATTGTAGGAGCCATAGCTAACGTATTTCCGGTTTTCTTCTTCCTAGTTGCAGCCCTTGTATTCATGACCACCATGAATCGAATGGTTGAGGATCAGCGAACACAAATTGGTGTACTAAAGGCGCTGGGATATAGCAATGGAAGTATCATGGGCAAGTTTGTATTCTATTCAGGCTCAGCTGCATTTATAGGTACTGCTTTGGGCTTCGTGGTTGGAACAATTGCCTTTCCAAAAGCTATTTGGTTTGCTTATAAGATGATGTACAATACATCAGAGCTAATATATTACTTTAGCCCAACAATGCTTTTAATCAGCTTTGTTGTAGCTTTCATATGTTCTGTTGGTGTTACATTTATTTCCTGTAGATACGAAATGGGAGAGATGGCTGCATCCCTTATGCGTCCAAAGGCTCCAAAGGCCGGCAAGCGCATTTTCTTAGAATATATACCATGGTTCTGGAACAGGCTTAAATTCTTAAAGAAGGTTAGCCTTCGAAATATTTTCCGCTACAAAGGCAGACTGTTCATGATGGTACTTGGCATCGGTGGCTGTACAGCCCTTCTTGTGGCAGGATTTGGAATTTATGATTCTATTGCAGATATTGCCGTAAATCAGTTTACAAATATATCTAAGTACGATATGGATATCACCCTAAAAGACGGTGCTAAAGATACAGTTGCTCCTCTTGAAAATATGGGATATACGGTAGATGATTATTTACTTTATTATCACACTTCGGTAGATTTGAAGGCTGAAAAGCACACTAAGAATGTTTATTTAAATGTATATGATAATGATGCAAATATTGATTACTTCTACGATATGCATAATGGTGCGGAGCATATCGTATTTGCGGATTTAAAAGACGATGAAATCATTGTTAATAAGGGCTTAAGTGAGCGATATGGAATTAAAATCGGTGATAAGGTAACCATATCATCTGATTCAATGAATGCTACTACTTTCACAGTGGCTGCCATAAATGAAAACTTCATCTATAACTACGTATACCTAACAAAAAGTGGATATGAAGCAAGTATTGGCGCGCTTCCAGATAAGAAGAACGTATACTTGAACATCAAAGATGGGGAGGATGCCCACTCAGTCGGTGCGGAGCTTATGAACAACAAGAGCATTTCTGTGGTTTCAGCTACCATTGATACTTTGGATAGAGTAGACAGCATGATGAAGAGCTTGAATATCATAGTTTATCTTGTAATAGGAAGTGCGATGGCTCTTGCAGCAGTGGTTGTTTACAATCTGACCAACATCAACATTGCTGAGCGAGTAAGAGAGATTGCTACAGTAAAGGTACTTGGATTCTATAAGGAAGAAACAAGCGCGTATGTATTCAGAGAAAATATTCTACTAGCCATCATGGGAGCAGCAGTAGGGCTGGTGCTGGGCAAGTTTTTACATGCTTTTGTTATGAGCGAGATAGTGGTAGATTTGATTACATTTGATGTTAGAGTCACTGCTCTTAGCTATGCATTGGCCTTTGTATTAACCGTATTATTTACATTTATTATTAATCTTTTGATGGGCAAAAAGCTTGATGAAATCAGCATGACAGAATCTCTGAAAGCAGTAGAGTAATTTACAGAAATTACTAGCATTTAATGCTTTACTGTGCTACAGTATGTGTAACTGTTTGGGACTAGCCCAAAAGTTAAACAAAAATATAGTTAGAGAGGAATAATCATGGGAATCAATTACGTTAGCACAAGAGATGCATCAAAGCAGCAGATTACAGCTTCACAGGCTATTTTAAAGGGGTTGGCTGATGATGGAGGCTTATATGTACCTACATCCATTCCAGCTCTAGATGTTTCACTTGAGAAGCTTTCTGAAATGACATATCAGGAGGTTGCTTATGAAGTGTTAAAGCTTTTCCTTACAGACTTTACAGAGGATGAGCTTAAGCATTGTATAAATAGCGCTTATGATAGCAAGTTTGACACAGAGGAAATTGCACCACTTGTTTATGCTGATGGAGCATATTATTTGGAGCTCTTCCATGGTTCAACAATTGCATTTAAGGATATGGCACTTTCGATTTTGCCACATCTTATGATTACTTCCGCTCGTAAAAATAATATCAAGAACGATATCGTAATTCTTACAGCTACATCTGGTGATACAGGAAAGGCTGCTCTTGCTGGCTTCGCAGATGTAGAGGGCACTAGAATCGTTGTATTCTATCCAAAGAATGGTGTATCAGCAATACAGGAGCGCCAGATGGTTACTCAGAAGGGGGCTAACACTCATGTTGTTGGTATCAAGGGTAACTTCGACCAGGCTCAGACTGGTGTTAAGCAGATGTTCAACGACAAAGCTCTTGAAAAGGAACTTGATGCAGCAGGCTTCCAGTTCTCATCTGCAAACTCAATCAACATTGGACGATTAGTTCCACAGATTGCTTACTATGTATACGCTTACGCAAAGCTTCTTTCGGAGGAGAAGATTCAGTCAGGAGAGGCAATCAACGTAGTTGTTCCTACTGGTAACTTTGGAAATATCCTTGCAGCATACTATGCAAAGAACATGGGACTTCCTATTGATAAGCTTGTTTGTGCATCAAACGAAAACAAGGTCCTTTATGATTTCTTTACTACAGGAGAATACGACAAAAACAGAGAGTTCATCCTTACAAACTCTCCATCAATGGATATCCTTATCTCAAGCAATCTTGAGAGACTAATTTATCACATTGCTGGTGATGATGCTAAAAAGAATTCAGAGCTTATGGAGTCTCTTAAAACAACTGGTAAATACGAAATAACTTCAGATATGAAGGCTAAGCTTGAAAGCTTCTATGGAAATTACGCTTCAGAAGAAGAGACAGGTGAGACCATCAAGAATCTCTATGATAAGACAGGCTACATCATTGACACACACACTGGCGTTGCATCTTGTGTATATAACAAATTCAAGGCTGACACTCAGGATGACAAGGTAACAGTCATTGCATCAACAGCCAGCCCATTTAAGTTCACACGTGCTGTCATGGGAGCAATCGACTCAGCCTACGAAAGCGAAGAAGACTTCGTACTCGTAGACAAGCTCTCAGAACTCGGCAAAGTCGCCGTACCTAACGCCATCGAAGAAATCCGCTCCGCAGAAGTACGTCACGACACCGTCGTAGAAGTCGCCGACATGTGCGCCGAAGTCAAACGCTTCCTGGGTATCTAACATGACGGACACACCGTAGTTTTACATGCTCCCGCAGGGCACCCCTCGTACTCGAGCATGGGCCCCCACCCGCCGGCGTGGGATCCCTCCCATGCTCGGCACGATACTTCCCTGCTCGCGCTTGCCAAGATTATGATGTGTCCTTATTTTATGCATAAAATTAGCCAACCCACTTTTTTGTAGGTTGGCTTTTATTCTATGATTCAGTGAGCTGGTAGGTATAAAGCTCTGAGTGTTGCCGCAGGAGACGTGTTAGTCGACGAAGGCAATATCTCAGGCTTGAGACCGTAACCAGCGGGCTACGGTGTGTCCGTCAGGTTAGAAGCATATGATAAGGTGTATGGTTCCAAATGGGTAGGCGACCGGGAAGTCTACGCATTTGTTGGCTCCATAGAGGACACCGTCGGCGGTGATTTCTGGTGGAGCAAGTGATATGTCTTTTGATAAGGTGTTGGAAATATTTACTATGAAGAGTCCATTGTGGAGGTTGAGGAAGTCCTCAAGGGCTGCAACAACGTACTCATCGAAGTCTCCAAAGTCTTCTTTTGCGTAGCGGGAAGCAAATGCAATGGCTGTTTCCCTGTCGCAATCAATATGTGTAAGAAATTCTCTGTCGCTGGATATTCTCTGTGAAACACCAAATGTGACAGGAAATTCATCAAGTACCATAGGAGTGAGAGGAGAAAAGTCCTCTCCAACAAATCTAATTAAGCTGTTGAACATCAGCTCCAAATACATAACGTTTTCTTCACTTACAGGCATTTCTGCAAGGACAAAGAAATTGGAAATGATTGCATGGACAGCTTCTTCATTTTCAACATCTAGACTTAAATCATATATTTCAGTTTCATTTTTATAATCGAAAAGAATACGCTCTAACTCTTCGTAAGAAAAAATTCCATCTTCTACAAGATTTTGACCAAGTAAAATAAAATCAGGAGTCTGTCTTGTAAGTAAATCGTTTACCTGATCATCTGTAAGATACCCTCTTTCAACAGCTATTTCTCCAAAACGTTTGTCCTCACGTGTCTGAACATATAAGCATTCATCCACTTCTTTAGCAGTCATGAAACCTTCGTGAATGGCAATTGTGCCAAGCTTAATATGTGTTTGCGAAAGACGAGACATTGCATTGAAAAGCTGTTCTTGATTTACAATTCCTTTTTGAAGCAAATAATTCCCCAAGAATTGTGTATACATAGATTATTTTCCTCCAAGTCGAAGCTCGATTATTTCTTGAATTTGATTGTTCTCGAAAGGCTTCTGAATAAAGTCCTTTGCGCCGAGCTGAATTGCTTTTTTGAGTTGATCCTGAGTACCAACTGAAGAAACAATGATAATGATTGCATCATTGTCGAATTCTCTGATTTCAGATAGAGCAGTAGTGCCGTCTTTCTCTGGCATTACAATGTCCATAAAAACTAAATCAGGTTTTTCTGATTTGTACAAGTTTACAGCCTCTGCTCCGTTTTTTCCCTCAATAAAAGTAGCACCTGTGCTTACTTCTTTAACTGCATCCATGAGTTGTTTTCTAGCAAGGACTGAATCATCGCATATTAAAATCTTTTTGCCTGTAATATCCATATGTCTTATCCCTCCTGCACAGTATAGAATAATAATACAATAAGAATAGGTTTTATTCAAATGGATTTATCTGATATTTTTGTTAACTTTAAAGGAATTGAGGGAAAATTTCTGGAGCAAATAAATGGTCTGTTTTTATAGAAAAGAGAATAAATAATCTATATAATTATAAGCGAGAATAATTTATTGGAGGATTAAAAATGGATTTAGGTTTTATGAAAATATTTGATGTTGTAATAGGGGTATTGGGAGTATACCTGGTATTTGTTAGTATCAAAAGCCTTAAGGCTGGAATCGTTGATCCTATGATGATTACAACAGAGGAGCTTGCAAAGTGTTCTGATATCAAAGGGCTTTCAAAGTATTTGATGCCAAAGTCAGCTATTTTTGGAGCACTTTGTATTGTGTTTGGAATTCAGGGATTGCTTAATGACACTGGTTATGTAAAGTTCCCTCATGCAGTAAATGTAGGATTTCTTATTGCTTTTGTTGTAGTGTGGTGTGTTTTCTCATACTTTATCCGTAAAGCAAAGAAGACATATATTCATTAAAAAATTCTAATACCGTCACTTAGAATTCACATTTAGGGGGGATTATATAATAATCTAAGCTGGGTTAGCTATAGGAGGTCAGTATGAAAAAGATTTTGGTGGTAGATGACGAAGAAAAGATTCGTTCACTGATCCGTAAGTACGGTGAGTTTGAGGGCTATGAAATTGCAGAAGCATGCGATGGAATGGATGCTATAGAAAAGGTCAAGGCAAACAGTGATTATGATGTAATCATCATGGATGTTATGATGCCAGAGCTTGATGGATTCTCAGCTTGCAGTGAAATCAAAAAGATAAAGGATATTCCAGTTATCATGCTTTCAGCAAGAGGCGAGGAATATGATAGAATCCACGGTTTTGAGGCAGGTGTTGATGACTATGTTGTAAAGCCATTCTCACCAAAGGAACTTATGATGCGTGTTAATGTTGTTACGAGCCGCAGCAAATCTGATGAAGGTGCTGTAGATATTTTTCGTTACGAAGGCTTGGAGGTCAACTTTACTGCCAGAACAGTTTCTATTGATGGCAAACGAGTTGATATGTCACCAAAGGAATATGAGCTTCTGTTTTACCTGGTTCGAAATAAAAATATAGCACTTGAACGTGAACGACTTATTACTGAGGTTTGGGGTTATGACTACTATGGTGATGACAGAACCTTGGACACACATATAAAGCTTCTTAGAAACAGTTTAGGCGAGTATCGTCGCCTACTTGTTACACTTAGAGGTGTAGGTTATAGATTCGAGGCTTAAATTGTGGAGGACCCTTTTGAAAAAAAGTCAGATAAGTATTAAATGGAAAACCTTTTGTATATTCTTGATTTTTGCCATAGTACTTCTAGGAGTACTATGGTTTTTTCAGATTGTCTATCTGAATGATTTCTACAAAATGATAAAGCAAAAGGAAACAGAAAATGTTCTTGATCAAGTAGAGACACTTCTTCATGAATCGGATGACCCATCATCTGAAATTGACAAGCTAGCAGCTAGCAACAACCTTGGCGTATTCATTACAGATTCAGAGGGAAATTCTCTTTATAATGCAGAATACATTTCGAATTCTCAAATGTCTTCTTTGCCACATTTTATGTTCAGCCTCTTTTACGATGAGGCGGTAGCTAATGGTGGTGAGGCTGTTATTGAGTTTAAAGGTAGCGAGATGCAGCGAAGCATCAGGGAAAACCTTAATAAGGAGTTAGAACAACAGCCTGAAATAGACGGAGAATCAGAAGCCACTCCTGAAACGGAATTAGAACAACCTGAAAACATTTTAGAGAATGCTCCAGACAGTGCAGATGAAACTTCAGAAGAATCCTCTGGTCAGGGAGAGGGAAAAATTGAATACACAATCCCTCCGGAAAACGAAATGATGCAGGAGCAGTTCAGACAAAACATTGGTAATGAAATGGCTGAGTCTGTTATCTATGTTCGCATAATCGAAGTGGATGGGCAGGAAGAAGTTGTCATGATTAACTCAGTGTTAACACCTGTCGATGCTACAGTTACTACACTGAAAGCTCAGCTTCGAATTATCACCGTCATCATAATTATCATTGCATTTATTCTTGCAGCAGCCACAGCTAAAAGCACATCACGCTCTATTATCAAATTGAACGATGGCGCCAAGAAGCTTGCAGCTGGTGACTACAGCGTAAAATTCAATGCCAACGATTACATGGAAGTGGCCGAGCTTTCAAACACTCTAAACTATGCAGCAACAGAACTGGGAAAAGCTGACAGCCTACAGAAAGAGCTAATCGCAAATGTATCCCACGATCTTAGGACGCCACTTACCATGATAAAGGGATACGCTGAGGTTATGAGAGACATCCCTGGCGAGAACACGCCAGAAAATGTTCAGGTTATCATCGAAGAGACGGAGCGCTTAACAGGTCTTGTAAACGACATGCTGGACATTTCAAAACTCAAGGCTGGCACAATTTCCATCCAGCCAGAGGAATACAACTTTACAGAAAGCATTCGCCATGTCCTGGAACGCTACAACAAGCTTCGCGAAGTAGAAGGCTACACCATAGACTTTGTATATGACGACGAAGTCAACGTATATGCAGATGAGCAGAAGATGTACCAGGTCCTTTACAACCTGGTAAACAACGCCATCAACTACACCGGCGAAGACAAAAAGGTTACCGTTATCCAAAAGGTCATTGGCAATACCCTCCGCATCGAAGTAGTTGACACCGGCGACGGCGTAAAACAAGAGGACATCCCATACGTATGGGACCGCTACTACAAGGACAAGACAACCCACAAGCGAGCCCTTCAAGGCACTGGACTAGGCCTCTCCATCGTAAAGAATGTACTGGAACTCCACGGTGCCAAATACGGAGTCTCATCCATCACCGGCCAAGGCGCCACCTTCTGGTTCGAAATCAAAATCGACCCCTTCGCCGAAGAGGAGTAGGGGCCTCTGTGGATGGTGGCCCCTGGGATTAGCGGAGCTCTGAGTAGCCGAAGGAGTTTACGATGGCGTCGATTGGAACGCCGGATTTGCAGAGAGGGCACTCGTGGAGTGGGTATGACTGGTAGTTAGGGATGTCCTCGTCGTGGAATACGGCTGTTACAGGGATGTTGTCCACTTCTCGAACGGCTGAGAAGATGGCGCAAGCACCGCTTATAGTTGCTCCGTAGTATTGTACACATTCGGCCAGGCTTTCAAGAGTGCGGCCTGTGGTTAGTGATCCGAATAATAAAAGAACGTGTTTGTCGCGGATAGTCAGTTGCAGATTATCGCGGAAGATGTGCTGGCCGGAAGATGCAAGCTCTGGGGCAGTGACATAGATTGTCTTGTGCTGGTTGTAGTTTGCTACGCCGGCTTTTGTTAGTTCTTCAGCAAGATAGGTTCCAACTACTTCCATGCCATCGGCACATACGATTGTGTCTACTGGTGTGGAAACGGAGTAGTGCATTGCAAGAAGCTGGGCTACGCCATGAGCTTCGTTGCATCTGGTCTTTATTGTTCCGATTTCCATGTAGTTTGTGATGTGGGAGTGGTTGGTTGCGAAGTGACCAGGAATTATTTTCAAAACAACATCTGAGTTTAGTGGAGCAGGAATTTTAGTATAGTCTTTTAACATAATAAACCCCTTTCTTGTATGAACCTTATAGTTCAAATTTCCCCTTTTTGATATTTACATCATATCATACTTTTGTCAGATATCTAGTGAATAAATTTTGTATTACATACAAAAATAGAAAAACACATTAAATTCACAGATAAGACATGGATTTTTATAAATTTGCACATCCAAATATGCTAGTGTTTTAATAGTACACTTTACGTTTACGTTTCATATTATACAGAAGGAGGGGGCTTATGGCGAAAGGGCAAGCTAAACAAAAGCGAATTAGTACACAGTTATTGGTGGTTTTAATTCCACTTGTAATTGTGGCAATCGCAATTGTAACCACTATTTTGGCATTGCAGGCAAAGAATGTAATTGAGGCTGAAGCAACAGAAGGGCTGCATCAGGAATCTAGAGCAAATGCTGCAGATATTGCTCAGACAATGGATAGCATGACCAAGTATTATGATGGTTTGGCGGATGCTATTGAGGGCGGAACTTTCGAAAGTGATGTACAGATTAATAATCTGTTGACTGAATCATTGAATGAGTTCCCTGGTGTTGTAACAGATGCCTATATCGCAATCGGTAGAACAGAGTTCTATGATGGTAGCGGATGGTTTCCAGATTTAAGTGAATATGATGCAACTACCAGAGGTTGGTATCAGAATGGTGATGGCCAGACAGAGATTGTTATAGGTGCACCTTCTCTTGATTTAACAACTGGAAATATGGTTGTTTGCGGCTCACGTTCTATTACATTGAACGGTCGTAAGGGTGTTATGTCTACAGATATTGCACTTGCTGGCATTTCTGAAATGGTTAGCCAGTATACACCAGGTGAAAGTGGAGCCAGCTTGCTTGTTCAAGGAACTCAGATTATTGGTTCCGTGGAAACAGAATATGTAGGTACTGATGTATCTGAACATACAGATGATGGATTCTTACAAAGAATGTCAGAAATTGTTGCTGCAGGTGGAAGTGATTCTGTAGTTACAATGAAAGGAAATAATGGAAAGAATTATTTCGTTTCATTTGATAATGTAGATGGTACAGAGTGGACTCTTATTTCTTATGTACCACAGGATGCAGTATTAGCAGAGCTTAGACAATTCATTATCATTAGTATTGCAATTGCTGCAATTATTGTTTTGATAATGGCAGTAATTCTTCTTCAGTTAATCAATTCAAAGATTACTAAGCCAGTACGTGGTCTTACAGAAAATATTACAAGAATAGCTAGTGGTGACTTTACAGTTGAAATTCCAGCAGGTGGCGGAAATGAAATTGGCACCATGAATAATAACATGCATGATTATGTTGAACAGATGCGTAGTACGCTCACTGAGATTAAGAGTATGACTGATCAGCTTGCTTCTGAGGCTGCAAATAGTAAGAATGTATCTGGTGATTTGAACGAGCGTGCTGATGAGCAGGCAAGTGCTATGCAACAGATTCAGCATACGATGGATGATATGTCATCTGCAGTTGCTGATCTAGCAGAAAATGCAACAGTATTGGCTCAGCAGGTTAATGATTTGACTATGCAGAGTGAGACAACAAAGCAGACAATGGACGATTTGGTTAGCACAGCAAGAGATGGTCAACGAGACATGGAGGCTGTTCAGTCTGGCATGACAAATGTTGCTCAGTCTATGCGTGAAATGAATGATGTTGTTAACAATGTAGATGAGTCTGCTAAGCAGATTGATTCTATTGTTGATATGATTAATTCTATTTCCAGCCAGACAAACCTTCTTTCACTTAATGCTTCCATTGAGGCAGCACGTGCAGGTGAAGCCGGTAAAGGATTTGCTGTCGTTGCTGATGAGATTGGTGCATTGGCGCAGAATTCTGCAGATAGTACTCAGCAGATTTCAGCTATCATCAAAGAGATTACAGCTCAGATTGCAGAGCTTTCAACAAAGGCAGAATTAAATGTTGAAGAAATCAACACCAGTATGGAATCTGTAAATCAGGCTGGTGAAACATTTGAAAAGATATTCAAGAGCCTTGATGAGGCCAGTGATACTGTTGGAGATATGATTGATAAGATTGGTAGTGTTGATGAGATTGCAACTTCTATGGCTGCTATTTCTGAGGAGCAGTCAGCTAGTACCCAGGAAGTTAGTGCTACAGCAACAAGTCTTGCTGAAGGTGCAGAACAGGTTGCAGAAAACTCTCGTGGTGTGGATAACAGTGCCACTGTAGTATCTGAATCATCTGATAAGATTGAAAATCTTATTAATCAGTTTACCGTATAAACGAAAGCATAATAAAAGAGCTTATTTGGCTAAGCGGTCAAATAAGCTCTTATTTTTTCTAGATTTTCTGTGGCAATGCGTCTACCGATATCGTAAACACGTTGCAATTCTTCTGGGTTCTTTTCTGTAGCACCAATATTAAGTGGAGCATCTGGCCTGATTACAAAGGCATTACCGTTTGCTACCTGTTTTTTAACGTATGCCTTTTGGGCATTGTACATGTTGTGCCTGTTTTCCATAGTGTCAATCATTCGTGGATATTTTCTTAAAAGCCATCTAATAATTCCCATGTATTTCTGAGGCTTTTTAATATAGTTCGCTGGCTGGGTTTCGATAACAAGGATTTTGTCACAGCCTTGCTTTTCCATAAAGCGAAGAGGAATGGAATCTGACATTCCACCATCTAAATATAAATCATCTCCAATTGGAACAGGTCTTGAAACTGCTGGCATAGAAGCGGAGGCTCTAATCCAGCGAATGTCTATTCCATCTGGAGTGCCGTCATAGTTATCGCATTTATGATATACCGCATTTCCGGTAGATAATTCAGTGGCAACACAGAAGAAATCCATAGGATTCTTGTAAAAGGTATCGTAATCCCATTTATCAAGCTCGTATGGAAGAGTGCCATAGCAAAATGGCACATTGTAAATGTCTCCAGTTTTAATAAGGGAGCTAAAGCTAGCATAGCGCTTGTCGTTACAGTATTTTTTATTGTAGCGAATACCACGTCCTATCTGTTTTGATTTAATATTAAGTCCAAATGTGGCACCAGCTGAAACACCAACAGCACAATCGAAATCAATATTGTTTTCCATGAGAACATCAATTACCCCGCAGGTAAACATGCCTCTCATGGCGCCACCTTCCATTACTAATCCTTTTTTCATAATAATTCCCTCAATTCTCTATAAATAAAAACTTATCATTGCGTACAATTAATTGCAAGTTTTTATTGATAAAAAAGACCAAAATTTAGAGCGATTTTCGTAAAAATAAATGATGCAAGGTATGGGGCCGTAATGTATACTCTTGAAAGGATGTTTTGGAGAAAGGATATTGGAGGAATGTCAGGAAAGCTATTTGACGAAAATAGATTTGCAGCTGTGGCTAGACGCGCAGTTGCTGAAGGTGTGGTGCTTTTGAAGAATGATGGTAATGTTTTACCACTTCAGCAAGGTACCACTATTTCATTGTTTGGACGTAGTCAGTACAACTACTATAAAAGCGGTACCGGCTCAGGTGGTATGGTTAATACCAAGTATGTTATTGGTGTAAAAGAAGCACTTGAGGCTGATGATAGATATAATCTGAATCAGGATTTAAAAGCTATCTATGATGAGTGGATTAAGGATAATCCATTTGATGCAGGAATCGGTTGGGCTAGTGAACCATGGTTCCAAAAGGAAATGGTAATCACTCCAGAAATAGCAAAAGCGGCAGCAGCTAAGTCGGATGTTGCAATTGTGCTAATCGGTCGTACAGCAGGTGAGGACCAGGATAATAGTGCAACAGAAGGAAGCTATCTTCTAACAGAAGATGAGCATACAATGCTGAAAAATGTTACCGAGGCCTTTGAAAAGACAATCGTTCTTTTGAATGTTGGTAACATTATCGATATGAAGTGGGTTAAAAAGTACAACCCAACCGCTGTTGCATATATCTGGCAGGGTGGACAGGAAGGTGGAAATGGTGTCCTTGATGTTTTATCAGGGGATGTAAATCCAGCAGGTCGTCTGTCTGATACTATCGCTTATGATATTGAGGATTGTCCATCTACAGCAAACTTTGGCAAAAAGAAGAGAAACATCCAGCAGGAAGATATCTATGTTGGATACAGATATTTTGAAACATTTGCAAAGGATAAGGTTCTATATCCATTTGGATTTGGATTATCTTACACAAGCTTTGATATTAAGTGCAAGGACCTAAAGTTTGATGTTGCTAATGGCGCTACTGTGAAGGCAACAGTTACTAACACCGGTGCACGCAAAGGACAGCAGGTTGTCCAGCTTTATTTAGAAAAACCTCAGGGCAAGCTTGGAAATCCAGCTAGAGTGTTGGTAGGCTTTGAAAAGACAAAGAAAATTGAGCCTGGTGAAACAGTGGAATGTGAAATCCATGTACCAACATACTATATGTCTTGCTACGATGACTCTGGCGTTACAGGCCACAAAAGCGCCTATGTGCTAGAGCAGGGAACTTATACATTCTACGTAGGTGGCGATGTGCGAGCAGAGGAGTCAGCATCAGTAGATATTTCTGAAACTATTGTGGTGGATCAGAAGTCAGAGCTTATGGCACCTACCATTGACTTCACAAGATTTAAGCCTGAGGCAAATGCAGATGAAACATTCTCAGTTGTTTACGAAGCTGTTCCAACTGCAACTAAAACTACAATCGAGCATCGTCTGCAGGAGCTTCCAGCTGAAATCCCTCAGACAAAGGATATGGGCTACAAGCTTGTGGATGTTGCTAAAGGCAAGGTTTCTATGGATGACTTTATTGCTCAGCTTTCAGACGATGATTTGGTAGCAATAGTTAGAGGAGAGGGCATGAGCTCTCCAAAGGTTACACCAGGAACAGGTGGAGCATTTGGTGGTGTTACAGATTCGCTTTTAGGCTATGGTATTCCAGTTGCTTGCTGTACAGATGGCCCTTCTGGAATCAGAATGGATTCAGGAAAGAAAGCTTTTGCTATGCCAAATGGAACACTTCTTGCAAGCACTTGGAATCTTGAATTAATGGAAGAGCTTTACCAGTGGGAAGGTTTGGAGCTTCGTAAAAATAAAGTAGATGTATTGCTTGGACCAGGTATGAACCTTCACAGAAATCCTTTGAATGGTAGAAACTTTGAGTATTTTTCAGAGGATCCATTCCTTACAGGAAAATGTGCAGCATACCAGTTAAAGGGTATGCATAAATACGACATTACAGGAACAATAAAGCATTTTGCCTTGAATACACAGGAGACATCTCGTCACTATGCGGAGCATGTGGCATCAGAGCGAGCAATCAGAGAGCTTTATTTAAAGGGATATGAGATTGCTGTTAAGGAAGCAGGCGCTCATGCGGTAATGACCACTTACGGTCCAGTCAACGGAAGATACACATCTTCAAACTTCGATTTAGTTACAAAAATCCTTAGGGATGAATGGGGCTTTGAAGGTATTGTAATGACAGACTGGTGGGCAAAAGGTGGAAATACAGGAGCTGGAGATGGGGCAGATATGGCAGATATCGTAGCTGCTCAAAACGACCTTTACATGGTTACAACAAGTGCTGCAGACAACACCAACAATGACAATTCATTGGAAGGACTAGCAAATGGTACAGTAACCAGAGCTGACTACCAGCGCTGCGCTGCTAACATTTGTAGATTCATTATTTCAAAGCCAGTGTTCTTTAGACTTATAAATGAAAACAATGAGATAGATAATCAGCTTTTAGATGAGGCAGATGAGGAAGAGCTTTCATATGACAACATGATAGACTGTAATTTTAAGGAAAGTGATGTCTTTTTCGTTAATCCAGCTGAAATCAAAACAGGACGAGATAGTGCCAACATGCTTTCTGTTGCAATCAAGGAACGAGGGGATTACAGGCTTAACATGACTGTGCGTGCAAAGAACCTCAGTGCTCTTGCACAAATTCCTTTGACAGTTTTCAGAGATAGAGATATCGTAAAGACGATAACCCTCACAGGAGAGGACAGAGAGTGGCAGACAGTTTCTGTAGATTTCACAGACTGCTTTGCAAGCTTCTATATCAAGCTTTACTTTGCCCAGGATGGTATGGAGATAAAAGATATTAACGTAGAATTTGTATGCTCAAAGGAGCAGGAGATTCACGATATGCTTGCTCGACTTGGAGAGGATTAAAAAGTTAGGAGAATTGTTATATGCGAGATTTTTTGAAAAGAAAAAACATCGAGATTTCTGTTAAAAGATATCTTGTAGATGCTCTTGGGGCCATGGCCCAAGGATTGTTCTGTTCACTTCTTATTGGAACAATCATCAATACCATTGGAACTCAGTTTGGAATTGGATTTTTGACTGTGCCTGTAGCTACTGTTGCTGGTGTGGAGTACACCGTTGGTGGTCTTGCTACAGCCATGAGTGGTCCTGCTATGGCAGTTGCAATTGGATATGCTCTTCAGGCACCGCCTCTTGTACTGTTTTCACTTATCACAGTAGGATTTGCTTCAAATGCTCTTGGTGGGGCAGGTGGTCCACTTGCAGTTTTATTTGTAGCAATCATTTCAGCAGAAATTGGTAAAGCAGTTTCAAAGGAAACAAAAATCGATATTTTGGTTACACCTCTTGTAACAATAGGTGTTGGTATTGCTCTTTCAGCTTGGTGGGCTCCAGCACTTGGAAAGGCTGCCAGCTCAGTAGGAACACTTATTATGTGGGCAACAACAAAGCAGCCATTTGTTATGGGAATTCTTGTATCAGTAATCGTAGGTATTGCACTTACACTTCCTATTTCATCTGCAGCTATTTGCGCAGCACTATCACTTACAGGACTAGCAGGTGGTGCAGCAGTAGCAGGATGCTGTGCACAGATGGTAGGCTTTGCTTTCATGAGCTTTAAGGAAAACAAATGGGGTGGTCTTATTTCACAGGGCATTGGTACATCAATGCTCCAAATGGGAAATATTATCAAGAATCCTCGTATTTGGATAGCACCTATTTTGTGTTCAGCCATCACAGGTCCACTTGCAACATGCCTTTTCAAGCTTGAGATGAACGGACCAGCCGTTTCATCAGGTATGGGTACATGCGGTCTGGTAGGTCAGATTGGTGTGTATACAGGCTGGGTAAATGATGTGGCAGCCGGCTCAAAAGCTGCAATCACAGCATTTGACTGGATTGGTTTAATACTTATTTGCTTTATCCTTCCAGCAGTGCTTTGCCCAATCTTCAACAAGATTGCGATGAAGCTTGGATGGGTTAAAGACGGAGACATGAAACTTCAATAAAGAATTTGGCAGCAGTTTTCTGCTGCCTTTTTAATTGTCAAAAAATATTTGTTTATAACACCAATATGAAATAAAATAATAAGAAAAGTAAGGTTTTTAAATGAGAGGTTGAAATGCACGAACTAGCAGTGACACAATATGTTTTTGAATTAGTCAATAAACAGGCCGAAAAAAACAATCTTTCAAAAGTAAATAGTATTCATTTACTGATAGGAGATCAGTGTGATTATGTACCTGAGATTATCGAAGAATATCTGCAGGTCATGAGCGAGGGAACACCTCTTGATGGAGTAAAGGTGGATGCCAAAGTTAAGGAATCGAAGGTTGTATGTAAGGACTGTGGCGCAGAGTTTACCAGACATGAATTCAAGGATGTTTGCTTAAAATGTGGGAGTAATAATTTAAAACTTAATCGATGCACCGATTTCATTGTGGAAAGAATCGAAGCAGAGTAGGGTTTTAAGAAGGGGAGGTTATATGGACAAAATTTTCAATTCACCAGAAGAGGTGATAGAGGCAAATATTTGTGGAGGGGAGAAGAAGGTTAGCCTTCCACTTCTAAAGATGATATTGCTTGGAATTATGGCAGGAGCATTTATTGCTCTTGGTGCTGCCACCAGTTCAACAGCTGCTCATGCAGTAACAAATGTGGGGCTTTCTCGTTTTGTGGCGGGAGCTATTTTCCCAGTAGGACTTATGCTTATCACATTTATTGGTGGAGAGCTTTTCACAGGCAACTGTCTTACATCAATGGGGGCAATGGACCACAGATTTTCATGGGGAAAGGTGGTCAGAGATCTTTGTATCATTTGGTTATCTAATCTGGTTGGAGCCTTAATCATAGTGGCTCTCACTTATTTCTCAGGAAATCTTGACTATTCAGCAGGTTTGCTAGGTGCATACTCAATAAAGGTTGCTCTTGGGAAAGCTACAATCACTCCTATAAAAGGAATTGCATCGGGAATACTTTGTAATATTCTGGTTTGTGCCGCCATCTTAATGGGTGCAGCAGCAAAGGATATTTCTGGTAAGATTTGGGCTATTTTCTTTCCTATCATGGCATTTGTGGTAGGTGGATTTGAGCACTGCGTTGCAAACATGTTTTACATTCCAATGGGCATGCTTGCTGCTACCAATGATACATATGTTGCAAAGGCTGCAGAGGCATACGGTATCACCGCAGATCAGCTTGCTAATCTTTCTGTGGCTGGATTTTTTGCAAATCAAATTCCAGTCACAATCGGAAATATCTTAGGCGGAATGATTTTTGTTGGTTTGCCATGTTATTTGGCTCACTGCAAAAAGAATTAGCATAATACAGACTAAATAATTGAGGTGTTATATATGGTAAATACGATAATAGATTACTTGCAGGGCATGGATGATTTGGCAGTGGCGATTAGACTGGTGATAGCGACAGCCTGTGGCAGTCTTATTGGATGGGAGCGTGTAGTTAGAAGACACAGCGCAGGTATTCGTACCTTTGCACTTGTCAGCTTAGGTTCAGCAGTTGCCGCAGTATTAAATATCTATCTGGCCCTTATTCCTAACCTGAATGCTGATGTAAGCCGTATTCCAGCAGGCGTTGTCAGCGGTATTGGCTTCCTTGGTGCAGGTACTATTCTTGTTACAGGACGAAATCAAATAAAAGGTCTTACAACAGCCGCAACACTTTGGGTTGCTTCATGTATGGGTATGGCTTTTGGTGCAGGATATTTATCAGTGGGGTTTGTATGCTTTATCCTTGTACTTATTGCTAATCTTTTACTTATGCACTTAAGCACACGTGTTGAGGAAAATAGCCGATATGTGAGCCTTTACATCGAAGTAGAAGAGACAAACGGTATCAAGAAGCTTCGTAAAAGCTTCGTAGGAATGGGCTATCAAATCACTAGCATGAATAAGACAAAGGATAAGACCTTATCTGGTACAGATACGGCGCTTATGATTGATTTGGACTTCAAGAAGAGACATTCACACTTAAAGCTTATCGATGATCTTAACAATCTTGATTTTGTAAGTTATGTTGAAGAAGTTTAAATAAATATTGGGAGGGCGATTATGATTAGAGAAGGTAAGATTTGGGTTGCAAATACGGAAAAGTCAGAACCGGTATATTTACTACCACAGATGTCAAATAGACATGGACTTATCGCTGGTGCCACAGGTACAGGAAAGACAATAACACTTAAGGTTTTGGCGGAAGCATTTTCTGATTTGGGTGTACCTGTTTTCCTTGCAGATGTAAAAGGGGATATTGCAGGAATGATTAATCCAGGCCAGGATAGTGCCGATATGCAGGAGCGCATTAAAAGGTTTGGACTTGATAAGGCTGGCTTTGAGTACCATGGATATCCTGTTACTCTTTGGGATATCTACGGCAAAAATGGTATTCAGGCACGTACCACAATTACGGAAATGGGCCCACTTTTACTTTCTAGAATTCTTGGCTTAAACGATAATCAAAGTAGCATACTTTCCATTGTGTTTAAAATCGCAGATGAAAGCAATCTTGCCTTAATAGATACAAAAGATTTAAAGTCCATGCTTAACTATGTGTCTGATAATAATAAGGAGTTTGAAGCTGACTATGGAACTCTCAATAAGCAAAGCATAGGTGCTATCCAGAGAGCTGTAGTTGCTCTTGAAATAGCAGGGGGAGATAAGTTCTTTGGCGAGCCTGCTATGGATATCAGAGACTTTCTTACATTAGGTGAGCAGGGCAGAGGTATGATTCATATTTTGGATAGCCAAAGCCTTGTAAACGACGGCAGATTATATTCCACATTCCTTCTTTGGTTGCTTTCTGAACTCTTTGAAACAATGCCAGAGGTGGGCGATTTGGACAAGCCAAAGATGGTATTCTTCTTTGATGAAGCTCATCTTTTATTCAATGATACACCAAAGCCTTTGCTTGATAAGATTGAGCAGGTGGTAAAGCTTATCCGTTCAAAGGGAGTCGGCGTATTCTTCGTTACACAGAATCCTCGTGATATTCCAGATGGAGTATTGGCACAGCTTGGCAACAAGGTACAGCATGCACTTCATGCGTACACTCCAGCAGAGCAAAAGGCTGTGAAGGCAGCGGCAGATTCCTTCAGAGAGAATCCTGCATTCAAGACAGCAGATATAATCGAAGCCCTTGGAACAGGAGAGGCAGTTGTTTCATTCTTGCAGGAGGATGGCACTCCATCAATCGTAGAAAAGGTTGCTGTTCTACCACCTCAGTCCCAAATGGGTGGAATTGATGATGCTTCTAGAGATAAGGCTATAAAGTCTAGTATGCTCTATTCTAAATATGCAAATGGGGTAGATGCTGAGTCAGCCTACGAACTACTTCTTCGTATGGGTGTAGAAAAGGAACAGGCAGAAGCTCTCGCAAAGGAAGAGGAAGAAGCTGCAAAAGCCAAGGCAAAAGAGGAGGCTGCAGCAGCAAAAGCAGCAGAGCGTGAAAAGGAAAAGGAAGCCAATCGCAAGAAGCGCGCAGCAAAATCAGTAGGTACAACTGTGGCAGGCACTGTAGGACGTGAGCTTGGCAAAAAGGTTGGCAAGCAAATCGGAGGAAAGTTTGGTCAGACACTTGGTGGCAACACTGGCGCTCAGTTGTTTAGAGGTATCCTTAATACGTTGATTAAGTAAAAATCTAGCTAAATTTGACTATAATAACCATGATTGCTAAAATTATCATTGAGTGTAATCGCTCGGGAGAATATGTATCATGGGAATGACAAAATCGCCAAAAAAGAAAAAGAAAAAAACTAGAATGATATATAGGCTTTTCATACCATTAGCAGCTGTTATTGCAGTCTGCTTAGGTGTGGGAGCCTATTTTTATTATGACTATTCAAGCAGGGTGTATTCTAGCTGTGTTGTAGAACTTGGTGGGGAAGTTTCTGCAGCAGATTTTCTGAAGAATCCAGATCAGACAGCGGAGTTCACAGGTGACACAGTTATTACTACCGATTTTCCTGGCACCTATGATGTAGGGATTATCTCCGGTAAGTACACCTACCAATGCACTTTGGAGGTACAGGATACAGTTGCTCCAGAGCTTACTGTAAAGGAATTGACTCGCACAAAGGAAGAAATTCCAGCAGCCCAAGATTTTGTTGAATCTGTAAGTGATTTATCTGGGGATGTTTCAGTATATTTTGGTGAGGCCATAAGCTTTGATAATTATGGTCAGATTCCTATCACTATTGTTGCTGAGGATGGCTCAGGCAACAAGACAGAAGCAGATACAGTTCTAAATCTCGTTCAGGAATACGATATAGAGCCTCCAATTATTGAAGGCCAGCTTGATAAAACCGTATATGCAGGTACTTCTGTCAGCTTCAAAACTGATGTGATTGTTACCGACAATGTGGATACTGATATTGAGGTTCAGGTGGATAGTAGCAAGGTTGATTTGGATACACCTGGTGAGTACACTGTGGTCTATACAGCTACAGATTCCATGGGCAACATGGATTTAAAAGAAGGCACAATCACAGTGATTCAGCAGGAATACACTGAGGAAGATGTATTCGCTTTAGCTGATGAGGTACTGGAAGAAATAATCACAGATGATATGTCAGCCTATGATAAGGCTCATGCTATTTATGTGTGGGTGCAGGGTAATATCGGTTACAGCGAAAGTGAAGATAGTGGAGATTGGCTGAAGGGTGCCTACGATGGTCTTAAAAACAGACATGGTGACTGCTACAACTATTTTGCAGTAAGCAAGGCTTTGCTCACAAGGGCAGGCATTCCAAATGAGGATATCGAAATCATTCCAACAGCCACAAGACATCATTATTGGAATGTAATAGATTGTGGTGAGGGCTGGCGTCATTTTGACACCACACCACGACTGGACAAAAGTTTCAAAGGCTTCTATCTGACAGACGAGGAATTAATGACATACTCAGATGCTCATTATCATTCTCACAACTATGATAGAGAAATTTACACATATTTTAACGACAATCAGGAGCAATAAGGGAGAATGAAAAAGTTAGGTATAATAGGTGGCCTGGGACCTATGGCTACAGCATATTTTATGCGCCGCATTATAGAGATGACAGATGCAGCCACCGACCAGGATAATATTGAAATGGTGATTTATAATTCCCCATCTATTCCAGACCGCACAGGCTATATCTTGGACAATACAAAGGAAAGTCCACTGCCAAAGATTATTGATTTGGCAAGTCGATTGGAATTACAGGATGTGGATTATATAGCAATTCCATGTATCACTGCACACTATTTCCATCAGCAGATAGCAAAGAGTGTGGATGTGCCAGTTTCCAATGGAATTAGAGAAGCAGCAGATTATTTATCAGAGCATGGTATAAAAAAGGTTGGCATCATGGCCACTGATGGAACAGTTTCAACCAAGCTTTTTGACTCCGTGTTTATGGATTATGGCATTCAGTGCGTTTACCCGGACGGGGAATATCAAAAGCTTGTAATGAGCATCATTTATGATGAGGTAAAGGCAGGCAAGCCTGTTTCCATGAAGGAATTTGAGTTGGTTAAAAATCAGCTTTTAGATTCCGGAGCGGAAGTAGTTATTTTAGGATGTACAGAGCTTTCTATAGCAAAAAGAGATAATCATATAGAAGGTGTTCTTGACATAATAGATGTTTTGGCAAGGGATTGTGTAATGAAATGCGCAAGGCTCAGGCCAGAATACAAAGAATTAATATATAAAGAAGGATAATGAAATGCAAAACAATGTTTTAGACTATATTAACGATAGTCTTGTAAGAGTACCAGACAAGATTGCATATGCTGACGACGAGGTACAGCTTACATTTTCTGATGTTAAAAGCATCATGGATTCTGTAGGAACAAACCTCCTTGAACTGGGATGCAGCAGAGAGCCGGTTATTGTATTTATGAAGAAGAGCCCAAATACAATTGCTACTTTCTTCGGAGTAATCAATGCAGGATGCTACTACGTACCAATCGATAGCGAAATGCCTGCTACACGTATTCAGCTTATTCTTGAAAATTGCAAGCCAAAGGTTATCATCTGCGATGATTCCACAGTGGATATTGCAGAAGGTTTTGAGTATAAAGCTAAGGTTTTATTGTTCAAAGATATTGTAAATACTAAGCCAGATGTGGATAAGCTTGCTTTAGTTAGAAAGAAAGCTATCGACACTGATCCAATCTATATCGTATTTACGTCAGGATCTACAGGAGTGCCAAAGGGAGTATGTGCTTGCCACCGTTCAGTAATCGATTATATCGAGCAGCTTTCAGAGACACTTGGATTTAATGAGGATACTGTTTTCGGAAACCAGACACCACTTTATTTTGATGCCTGTCTCAAGGAGCTTTATCCAACACTTAAATTCGGGGCAACCACTTATCTGATTCCACATTCATATTTTATGTTTCCTATTAAGCTTGTGGAATACATTAACGAGCACAATATCAATACAGTTTGCTGGGTTGTATCAGCCCTTACAATGATTAGTGCTTTCAAGACCTTTGATACGGTTGTACCACACACATTAAAGACAATCGCATTCGGCAGCGAAGTCTTCCCAATCAAGCAATTTAGATTGTGGAGAGAAGCAGTGCCAGAAGCAAAGTTCTTCAATCTCTACGGACCAACAGAGGGTACAGGAATGTGTTGCTACTATCCAGTGGAAAGAGAGTTTGCTGATGACGAGGTTATCCCTGTTGGCTTCCCATTTAAAAACACAGAAATTCTGCTTTTGAAGGAAGACAACACATTGGCAGCTGATGGAGAGCAAGGGGAAATCTGCATAAGAGGTACATCAGTAACACTTGGATACTACAACAATCCAGAAAAGACTTCTGAGGCGTATGTTCAGAACCCATTGAATACTGCATACCCAGAAATCATTTATAGAACTGGAGACATTGGCCATATCAACGAATACGGTGAGCTTGTGTTCCATTCCAGAAAAGATTTCCAAATCAAGCACATGGGACACCGTATCGAGCTTGGGGAAATCGAAGCCAACGTAAACCTTGTTCCTGAAATAAAGCTTTCAGGTTGTATCTATGCCAAGGAACAAGGCAAAATAGTGCTTTACTATGTGGGTGACATCACAGAAGGCGACCTTATCAAAGCATTAAAGACCAAGCTTCCACGCTACATGCTACCAAACAAGGTGAATCGCCTGGAGAACATGCCATTTACAGCAAATGGTAAAATAGACCGTGTAAAGCTAACACAAATATACATTGAAAGCACAGCTAAATAATTAAAGTTTTAGATGAGCTGGTAGGCATCAAGCTCTTTGGTCTCTCAAGCGAAGCATTTTCGCTGAGCGGAGAGACACTAAGGCTTGTAGCCGTAACCAGCGGATTATAGGAGGATTAGAAAATGAATGATTTATTAGAGATTTTGGAGGATTTACATCCTGAGGTTGACTTTGAGACAGCCACAGATTTAGTTGATGGAGGTATCCTTGATTCCTTCGACATAGTTTCACTTATCTCAGAGATTAACGAGACATTTGATGTTACTATTGGAGCTGCAGAGCTCACACCAGAGAACTTCAATTCCGCAGAAGCAATCTATGCTTTGATTAAGGAAAAGCTAGACGACGAGGACTAAAGAATGCTTTTTACTTCATATGGATTTATAGGATTTTTGCTGGCAGTATTTGTGCTGTATTATTTGATTCCTAAAAAGATGCAGTGGCCTTTTTTACTTATTGCCAGCTACATTTTTTATTTCATAGCAGATCCTAGATATTTGATTTTCATTGCTATCACAACAGTTACTACCTTTTATGGTGCAAAGGTTATCTCAGATAAAAAGGTGGCCTTTGATGGATGGTTTAAGGAGCATAAAAAGGAATATGAAAAGGAAGAACGTAAGGCCCTAAAGGCAAAGGAGCATAGCGCTGAAAAGAAAATCTTTTTAGCATGCCTTCTTTTCAATTTAGGCATACTTGCAGTTACGAAATATACAAACTTCACCATTGCCAATATAAATTCCTTACTATCTGCCTTTGGTAGAGCAGATGGGATTTCTTTTGTAGATTTAATCATTCCAATGGGAATATCTTTCTACACATTCCAGTCTATGGGATATCTTATTGATGTTTATAACGGCAAGCATGAAGCACAGGATAACCTTTTCAAGTTCGCTTTATTCGTATCATTTTTCCCACAGCTTGTGCAGGGACCAATCAGTAGATATCACGATTTGAGCCAGACTCTTTATGAGGAGCATAGCTTCAATTGGAAGACAGTGAGCTTTGGATTAGAGCGTATTCTGTGGGGCTTTTTCAAAAAGCTTGTTATCGCAGATAGAATCCTTGTGGCTGTTCAGGCAATCATTGCAGACACAGATACCTACAACGGTTTCTATGCATTTGCTGGCGCAATGTTTTATGCACTTGAGCTTTATGCAGATTTCACCGGTGGAATCGATATTACTATTGGTGTGGCAGAGACTATGGGAATCAAGGTTACAGAGAACTTTATTCGCCCATACTTCTCAAAGAATATCAAGGAATACTGGAATAGATGGCATATTACCATGGGAACATGGTTCACTGATTACATTTTCTATCCAATCAGTGCCAGCCAGTTTATGATGAAGCTTTCAAAGAAGAGTAGAGCACGCCTTGGAAACAATCTTGGTAAGAGAGTGCCTGTATATCTTTCAAGCTTTATTGTATGGTTTACAACAGGTATTTGGCATGGAGCAAGCTGGAACTTTATTGTATGGGGACTTGGCAACTTTGTAGTTATCATGATTTCTCAGGAGCTTGAGCCATTTTATCGCTGGTTCCATTCAAAGGTTCATGTGCGAGGCACATTTGGCTGGAGATTGTTCCAGGTAATCAGAACTGTTCTTATTATGTCCAGCCTTCGTATGTTTGATTGTTACAGAGATGTTCCACTTACATTCAAAATGTTTGGAAGCATATTCAGCCAGTCAAGCCTTAGCCAGATAAATGCCGAGGCTTTCATTGGTATGGGGCTTACAGGATTCGATTATCTTGTAGTTTTTGTGGGGATGCTTATTCTTGTAACAGTCAGCCTTATTGGACGAAGTGGAAGTGTGCGTGAAAAGATTTATGGACTTGCTGCACCTGTTCGTTTCATTATTTGGTATGGACTATTTATGGCTACATTAGTATTCGGTGCATATGGCATCGGTTATTCAGCTAGCCAATTTATTTACAATCAGTTTTAGTCGGAGGGTATGATGAAAAAGTTTATAGCGATTATATTATCTTTAGTCATTGCTCTCACCGGCATCTTTCTTGCCTCCAAGCTGCTTGAGCCTAAATATATGTCAGGCATTTTGGAAGGAGCAATGATTCAGGAATACTATGATGATCCTACAGATCATAATGTGGTATTCATTGGCGATTGTGAATTATACGAAAACATTTCTCCTGTTTATCTTTGGGAGAATTATGGTATCAATTCATATATAAGAGGAAGTGCCCAGCAGTTGATTTGGCAGTCATATTATCTTGCTGAGGAGACAGTCAAAATGGAGCATCCTGATGTGATTGTTTTCAACGTGCTTTCTATGAAATATAACGAGCCACAGAACGAGGCATATAACAGAATGACTTTGGACGGCATGAAATGGTCATCAAGCAAAGTAAATTCCATAAAAGCTTCAATGACAGATGAGGAAAACTTTATTGACTATGTTTTCCCTATTCTTAGATATCACTCTAGGTGGAGTGATTTATCTGCAGAAGATTTTAAATACATGTTCCACAGAGATAAGGTTTCCTTCAACGGATATTATATGCGAGTGGATGTAAAAGCTGCAGAGAACGTGCCAGAGGGAAGACCTCTTGCGGATTATCAGTTTGGCGACAATTCTTACTATTACCTTGATAAGTTAACAAAGCTTTGCAAGGAAAATGATGTTAAGCTTGTCCTTGTAAAGGCGCCTACACTTTATCCTTATTGGTATGATGAGTGGGACCAGCAGATTAAGGACTATGCATCAGCTAATGGTTTGGACTACATCAATTTCCTAGAGCTTCAGGATGAGCTTGGTCTTGATTGGAGCCAGGATACGTATGATGGCGGTCTTCATTTAAATTTGGCAGGAGCAGAGAAGCTTTCTGATTATGTGGGAAACATGCTTACCACTGAGTACGGCATTCCAGATAGAAGAGACGAGAGTGCTCTCAATGAATACTGGGATAAGGTAATTGAAAGATACAATGCTGAGATAGAAAGGCAAACTACGAATATTAAGCTATATGGCACTGTCCATGGCCCAGAAGAACAGTAGTACAGAATCATCACATAAAATTCACATGACTTTATGACGACGCGGTGTTATAATACGTTTACAAATTGGAAATTTATGCAGTTATGTAACGTTTTAAGATTGAGGTGAGTTATTATGAGGATTCAATCTAATGTAAACACAGCACAGTATCAGAACACAATTAATAAAAGAAAGGAAACTGAGGAGCAGCAGAAGAAAGCTTCAAAGGAACTTTCAACAGGTAAAAAAGTAAATACAGCGGCAGATGATGCAGCAGCATTATCAATTTCACAGCAGATTATGAAAGAGGCTAAGTCCCTTACAACAGGTAGTAGCAATATTTCCTATGGAATAGACGCTACCAACATTGCAGATGGAGCCCTTTCTAATATTACAGATTCTCTTGGAGATATTGAGCAGAACACAGTTCGAGCAATGAATGGTCTCTATTCAGAAAGCGACAGAGCTATTCTTCAGGAGGCAAATGAGCAGTCTGTAGCCACAATTAATCAGACTATTAATCAGGCACAGTACAATGAAAAGAATCTACTTGATGGTTCAACAGGAGATATAAATATCTACACTGGTACATCAAGCACTACAATTCAGGAAGCAGATGCAAAGGCTGCAATTGCTGATTTAGAAAACTTTGATGTTTCTGGAAATGGAAATAATATCAGCACTGATGCTTTGGATAATGCATATTCTTCAATAAGTGATATGCGTAGTCAGATTGGTGCCGAGACAAATGGCTTATCAGCTGCCTATAATGTAAACAACAATACAGCTGAGAATCTTACAAGTGCACAGGCTCAGAAAGAAGATGCTGATTTTTACGAGTCAGTTACTAAAATGAAGTCAAGTGGAGTGGTTGGAGCTGCCCAGAATATGGCTTTAAAGAATCAGATGGAAAGCCAGGAAAATCTTGTATCAAAGATGTTCCAATAAACAATGTATTTTAATTATAATTGCCCTAGACAGTAAAATGCCTAGGGTTTTTATTTTATGAAAAATGAGTTGACAAATGCAATTCAATTGAGTACAATTAAATCAACTTAAAAGATTGCACACAATTATTATATCGTTTTAAAAGAGTTATGGAGGTTTTAAAACATGGAAAGATTTGATATTGCAGTTATCGGTACAGGCCCTGCTGGATTAGAGGCAGCTATTACAGCAAAGGTTAGAAATAAATCAGTACTTCTTATTGGAGGAAAGGGTTCTTCTGATAAGGTTTCGAAGGCACACACTATTCAGAATTACTTAGGTTTACCTGATGTAGCTGGTGCGGATATGGCAAAGGCTTTTCTTGATCATGCTACAGGAATGGGCATTGAAATCACAGAAGACAAGGTAAATGCCGTTTATTCAATGGGGCAGTATTTTGCAATTCAGTGCCATAATGGTGATTATGAAGCAAGCTCAGTTATTATTGCAGCTGGTATGACTACAATGAAGCCATTCCCTGGTGAAATGGAAAACCTTGGAAGAGGTGTAAGCTATTGCGCAACATGTGATGCTGCTTTGTATAAGGGAAAGACAGCAATCATCCTTGCTTACAGTGAAGAGGATGAGCCAGAGGCTGAATTCTTAGCAGAGAGAGCTGACACAGTTTATTATTTGCCACAATACGAGTATAATGGAAATCTAAGTGGTAATATTAAGGTAACATGCGATGTAAAGCCAGGCACAATCGAGATGAAGGATGGTACGGCTGTTCTTACAACAGATGGCGATACATTCTCAGCAGATGGAATCTTTATTTTAAGACAGCAGATTGCTCCATCACAGCTTGTTCCAGGTTTAAAGATGGATGGAAATCACGTTGAAGTAGACCGTCAGATGAATACAAACATCAAAGGTTTATTTGCATGTGGCGATATTACTGGTACACCATATCAGTACATTAAGGCCGCTGGTGAAGGAAATGTAGCAGCACTTTCAGCTGTTTCATATTTAAATGAATTAAAAAAAGCGCAAAATTAGTTATTGATTTAGAACGAAAGGAGATATACTATGGTAAAGAAAATTAATCAGGATGAATTTAAGTCAATGGACAAGTCAGGTGTTTCTGTTTTAGACTTCAATGCAACATGGTGTGGTCCATGTAAGATGCTTGCTCCAGTTTTGGAGGAGGTTTCTGAAGAGCTTTCTGGCAAGGCTAACTTCTACAGTGTTGATACTGATGATAATCCAGATTTAGCAAGAGAATATGGTATTATGAATATTCCTGCAATCGTTGTTTTAAAGGATGGCGAAAAGGTTGACATGAACGTTGGTTTCGTTCCAAAGGAAGCACTTTCTGACTTTGTGTCTAAGAACTTATAATTAATAAGAGGTGAGTATTAAATGAGTGATAAATTTGATTGCTTGAAAATTTCAAATCAGCTTTGTTTTCCGCTGTATGCTTGTTCAAAGGAGATTGTAAAGAGATATAAGCCATATCTTGACCCAATCGATCTTACATACACACAGTACATTACAATGATGGTAGTTTGGGAAGAAAAGGAGATTACTGTTAAGGCTCTTGGAGACAAATTGTTCCTTGATTCTGGCACACTTACTCCAGTTCTCAAGAAGCTTGAGCAGAAGGGTTATGTTAAGAGAAGTCGTTCAAAGGATGATGAAAGAAATCTTATCATCACACTTACTGACAAGGGATTGGAATTAAAAAAGCAGGCATGTGAAATACCTGCTAAGATGGGCAAATGTGTAAGTTTATCACCAGAGGAATCTTCACAGCTTTACAGTTTGCTATACAAGATTCTTGGATCTTTCCCAGAAGAAGCTAATTAAAAAGGTTAAATAGATCCACATTTTCACGAGCTTTAGAAATGACATCGTCTACGAAAGAGGCGGTGTCATTTTTTATTGTATCCCAGTCGATGACTTCAACATTGGATAAATCAGCGCCAGCATTATCAAAGACATCTCCCATATTTTCTACAGTTTGAAGAGTGCCCTTCATGTAGCCTTCCCCTAAAACTTCATCATTTTTTGCAACTTCAATATTGGTAACTTCTGCTTTCATACCAGAATCAATAAAGTTTAATAATACTCCACAATCAATGGAATATACATCGCCGTTGGATGCATAGTAAGTAAGATTATCCGTAAAAGAGTTTGTATATGTGGTGCTTCCATCTCGTTTGATAGTGACAACTGCAAGCTCATCGTCTGGAAGAGGAGCATAAAACTCCATGGTGTTAAGGTTCTTGCCGTAGACAGCGAGATACTCACCCTCATTCTTGTAAGATAAATCAAATACGATCTTTCTTGTGTGATTCCATTTATCTAAATAAAGAGAGCATGTTATATCGTGGTCGGGAGTTTTCATTCCAAGCAAATCCCAAATGAAATCACCCTCGCCTGCAGGTATAGTGATTTTAAATTCAGAGGCTTCCGTACCATCCTCGTCAGTATAAACTTCACCGGTTTTAGCTATTTCTATGCTGTGCACAAAGTTCCAGATATTACGTTTATTATTGTGGAACCATTCACGGGAGATATCGTTGTTCAGATTTGGAGCCTTAAGGAATAAATCCTCGCCAGTATCAAATCCGTAGGAGATGTCCCCTAAAAGAGGTGCAACAAGATAGACGGTATCATCCTGGGCATAGATATCTAATTCGCCTACATTTAAAACTAATACATTAAGATTAGAGTTGCAGGAGAATTTTTTTTGCTCATAAGAGCGTTCACCCTTTATGCTACCGCTGATAGAATATGGAAAGCCCTTTACTTTTTTGATGTAGGCGTTTCCGGAATAGCGAATGTCGGAATTTGTGTAGTTTCTAAATAAATCCTTTAGGTCGATATTGTAGGCCAAGTAATCTGGACTGTTCAGCGTGGATTCAGAAAAATTAATAACTGAAGCTAACACTCTTACTGTAGGATTAAAGTCCAATTCTGCCTTAATAAATATAGATATTGCAAATACGATAATTATTGTTATTCCAATTTTTTTCTTCATAATAAGAAATTATAAAAGTTCTATTGGAGTATCTGCAATAGACAAAGCGATGGCAGTGTCCATCTCAAGTAGATGTTGTGTGGCTTCTGTATCTGCAACTTCGATTGTACCTTCAGCAAAGCGAACGCAAGCCTGTTGGTATTTTTCTGTATCACCACTGTTGCGATATACCATCATATAAAGCTTCGAAGCTTCTAGCTTCATATGAATGTTGTTGGCAATTGTTGCGGAAGAATCCAAGCTAAGAGCCACAGCCTCAGCACGGTCATATTCTTTCATTCCACAGAAGGTCTCAATAAGGAGCTTCAAGTCCTCGATGTAATCCTGAATAGTGATTTTTGAGCTTTTAATAAAGGTTACCAATTCGTCTATATGGTCATATACATATTGATTATCGCCCATGCGATGATGTAAGTTTGCTTCCAAGACAGAAAGACTAAGGTCGTGATGGTGCATGTCGTTTTTGGTGGCTATTTCAGAACCTCGTTTTAAATAGCTTTCAGCTTCTGCATATCTGTGCACATGTAAGTAGCAATAGGCAAGGTTAAGGCAGGCTACTAAATAAGAATGAGGTTCGTTTGGAAAATCATCTCCGTGGTCTTCCAAATCCTGAAGAGCCATCTTTCCATAGTTAGCAGCACTATCGTAATCGCCTAGTATCATATAACGATTACAAATAGTGGTATAGAAGAAATGCTTCGCACCAAGTATTTGATGCTTATCAATAATATCAAGAGCGTTTAGACACTTATGAAGCATCTTACTATCATAGCCCATAATTCCATAAGCAATAGCAAGACCTCTGAGAGTGAGGATGTATTGCTTATAATCTTGTAATTCTTCATAGACGCTTGCAGCCATATTAAGATTGTCAATACCTGGCTCAAGGTTGTTTGAATGGACTAAATACATTCCCTTGTCATAATACTCTTTTGCAATTTGTTCTGAACTAGCCATAGTAACCTCCTATGCAAAACTCACAAATACATCACCATAAGTATATCATTTAATAATAGTACTAATATTTAAAATTCTGTGACGTTTTTCGTAATTTGTTGTTTTGACTCAAATTAAATATTACAATTACATTAGTATTTTATGAGAATTACGGGGATTGAATTATGAAAAGGACTAGTTTATTTATCTACGAAATAGTGCTCGTGGCAGGAGCACTAATATATTTATTTATTATTGGCCTTTTGATTTTGGGCGAAAATGCTTTGAAAGAGGAGCGAACCTACACGTCATTTAATCTTGAAAGTTATAATGATGGATGGTATAGAATCTACTCTGATGGTACCAAAGAAGCCATAGAAATTCCAGGACAGTATCAGCCTGATTCTTCACATGAGTTTGTAATTGAAAAAGAGATTAATGTAGAAGAGCCTTTGTTTGTCAGTTTTGATTCTGCAAAGCAGGATATTAATGCCTACGTAAACAGTGAATTGAGATATAGTTATTCAACTAAAGATTCACGATTATTTGGAGACAACAGTCCAGGCGCGTTAATGTTTATTCCTGTTTATCCAGAGGATAATGGTCAAGATTTGCGAATAGTTTTTTATAGGTGACAATAATTATTCAGGAGTTCTTGGTGAAATGTGCATAGGAACCCAACTTGGTATCACCAAGAATCTCTTTACTAAAGAGAAGTATTCGCTAGTTTTAACATTGATGCTACTTATACTTGGATTTATTGCATTTATAATTGGCCTGGTTGTAAGAGCTACTTATGGAAGGACCATGCCTTTGTTCTACGCTGGCTGGGTAGTTATGTGTGCAGGAATGTGGTCACTTGCCGAATCCAATGTAAGGCAGTTTATAGCCCCAAACTTTTCACTTTTGTCATATATGACATATCTAAGCTTGATGATGCTTCCATTTGCTATGGCATTTTATTTTGACAGGCTTCAGGAAGGACGCTATCGTATTTTCTATTTGATAGTTTCAGTGCTTGATGTATTTTGTGGCTATATAGCAATAATGCTTCAGTTCTTTAATAACACTGATTTAATTAATGTGTTGCCATATGCTTTTGTTGCTATTGTACTTACAATGCTAATATTTATTATTTCCATTGTCATAGATTTTATCCAAGGACGCTTGAAAGATAATTGGCCAGAATTGGTTGGGGTAGCGGGAGCTCTTATAGCTGGTTTTGCACAGATTCTTTCCTACAACAGTAGACCGACTACTGTGGAAAGAGGAATCCTCTTATTTGGCTTGCTGTTCTTTATTGTTATGTCATATTTCCGAGCACTCACAGATGTGCGTACTATGGAAAGAGACATGTATGCAGCAGTTAAGGCACAGGATGCCAGCACAGCATTCCTTACAAGAATGAGCCATGAAATGAGAACGCCTATCAATGCAATCCTAGGAATGAATAAAATGATTCTTAGAGAGAGCAGAGAGGATAATATTTTGGATTATGCCCGTGATGTTAACAGCGCCGGCAACTATCTGCTTGGAATAGTAAACGAGGTACTGGATCTTGCTAAGGTAAGTGCAGGCAAGATAGAGATAGTAGATGAAGAGTACGAATTAATGGATATGGTGCGTGAGTGTTACGCACTTGTTCGCCCTAGAGCAAAGGCTAGTCGATTATCCTTTGAAGTGGATATGAGTGACGTGCTTCCAGAAAAGCTAAAGGGCGACAAGGAGCACATCATACAGGTAGTAACAAACCTTCTTACTAACGCAGTTAAATATACACCTGAGGGAAGAATAACACTTTCTGTTCAGGGAAAGATATCAGAAGGCAAGCTTCTGTTGATAATCACTGTAAGAGATACAGGAATAGGTGTAGCGGAAGAAAGCATCCCATATTTGTTTGATTCATTCAAGCGAGTAGGGGAGTTTGCACAAAGCAAAATCGAGGGAACCGGTCTTGGTCTTACAATTACTAAGCAGCTTGTAGATTTGATGCATGGACAGATAGCTGTAGAATCAGAATTAGGTAAGGGCACGTCATTTACAGTTGTAATCCCACAGGAGATATGCTCAGTGGAACCATGTGGCACATTCTCTATGGGACCTAATGGCGACAGACGTGTGGCTGACAGACATGAAGTATTTGATGTGATTGGCGCAATACTTGTAGTAGATGATGTAGCTATAAACTTAAGAGTGTTCTCGATGCTATTAAATAATACTGATGTTACTGTTGATACAGCAATCAGTGGAGCAGAAGCAATAGAGAAGATAAAACGAACAAAATATGATATTATATTTATTGACCATTTGATGCCTGGCATGGATGGACTCCAGTTAAAGGAGATTATGGATACAATAGAGAATAATCCAAACAAGGATACACCTCTTATCATGCAGACAGCAAATGCAGTTGTAGGCGCTAAAGAAGAATACGAGGGTCTTGGTTTTAGCGACTACATCGAAAAACCAATCAAAGAAGAGGAGCTTAAAAAGCTTCTCAGAAAATACATGATATAAGGAGATTACGATGGCATTTAATCCAGCAGATTTATTTAAAGTTAGAAGTGCAGCAGCTACTTTCAATGCAAATCATCCAAAGCTTCTTCCATTTTTCGGGGCAGCTAAAAACAAGGCAATGACACCAGGTTCTGTTATTGAAATTGCAATCACAGATCCAGCTGGTGAGAAAATCGAAACAAACCTTAGAGTTCAGGAATCAGACATTGAACTTATCAATCTTTTGATGGAAATTGGTTCCAAGGGGATGTAAAAAAACAAACCTTCCTGCTGATGCGGGAAGGTTTTTCATTATCTGTTATTTAAATTCAAAGAACTTTGTATCAAGCTCAGGATAAGCCCTCTTCATAGAAATAGGGATTCCTGATTTATTCATAAAGCAGTGTCTAGTCTTTGCTACGGCACGGTCTTCTCCAGTAGACTTATCGTAAATACGATAAGCCACTTCCATTTCATGACCATCGTAGGAAACCAATTTAGTATCTACAACAATTGTCTCATCAAACTTTACCTGACTTCTATATTCGATAGAATGAGAGATTACAGGGGAGGTGATTTCCATATCAAGCATCTGCTTAAAAGAAAGTCCCATCTGCTCCATAAGATTCATTCTAGCATCCTCAATCCAATTCAGATAATTAGATGTATGGATGATTCCCTGCTGATCTGTCTCGTGATATTTTGTGTGATGCTCAAAAGGGGTAATCTTTATCTGCCTTTTAGCACCAGCAACTTCAATTTCTTGTTTTGCCATAGTGTTACCTCCTGATGAAATTTACTACGTTAATTATATCACAAAAATTAGATTGATTGTGTAGGATGATAGTGGTAAAATGACTTTAATTGATAAAAATTTAACGAGCGGAGGTTATTATGGATTTTCAGGCTGAGTATAAGAAGAAGCTGACTACAGCAGCTGAGGCTGTAAAGGTAGTAAAAAGTGGGGATTGGGTTGATTATGGCTGGTGTACTGGCACACCAGATGCTTTGGATAAGGCTTTAGCTGAACGTACTGATGAGCTTAGAGATGTAAAGGTTCGTGGCGGTATTCTGATGAAGTTGCCTGCAATTTTTGAGCGCGAGGATGCAGGTGAGCATTTCTGCTGGAACTCATGGCATATGGGTGGTATTGAGAGAAAGCTTATTGCAAGAGGTTGCTCTTACTATGCACCAATTAGATACTCTGAGCTTCCTAGATACTATAGAGAGCATATTGAGCCAAATGATGTTCTTATGATTCAGACTACTACAATGGATAACCATGGCTATTTCAACTTTGGTCCTAACGCTTCACATCTTATGGCTGCAGTTGAAAAGTCAAAGCACATCATCGTAGAGGTTAACAAGAACATGCCACGTTGCCTTGGTGGATTTGAAGAGGGAGTTCATATCTCTAAGGTAGACGCTATCGTAGAGGGAGATAATCCAGCTATCCTTGAAATGGGTGGCGGCGCTGCTCCTACAGATGTAGATAAGGCTGTTGCTAAGCTTATCGTTGAGGAAATTCCAAACGGTGCATGCTTACAGCTTGGCATTGGCGGTATGCCAAATACAGTAGGCGCCATGATTGCTGATTCAGACTTGAAAGATTTGGGAGTTCATACAGAAATGTATGTTGATGCATTTGTTGATATTGCAAAGGCTGGAAAGATTAACGGTTCAAAGAAGAATATTGATAGATTCCGTCAGACTTATGCATTCGGTGCAGGTACAAAAAAGATGTACGATTACATGGATGAGAATCCAGAGCTTATGAGTGCTCCTGTTGATTATACAAATGATATTCGCCAGATTTCAGCACTTGATAATTTCATTTCTATCAACAATGCTGTTGATGTGGATTTGTTCGGTCAGATTAATGCTGAGTCAGCTGGAACAAAGCACATTTCTGGTGCAGGTGGACAGCTTGATTTTGTACTTGGTGCTTATCTTTCAAATGGTGGAAAGAGCTTTGTATGTCTTTCATCTACATTTACAACAAAGGATGGCACAGTAAAGAGCCGTATTCGTCCTACACTTGCTGAGGGCTCAATTGTTACGGATACTCGTGCTAATACACACTATCTTGTTACAGAGTATGGCAAGGTTTGCTTGAAGGGACTTTCAGCCTGGGAGCGTGCAGAAAAGATTATCGGTATTGCACATCCTGATTTCCGTGATGAGCTTATTGCTGAGGCTGAGAAGATGCACATCTGGAGACGTTCAAATAAATAATCTTAGATTTTCAGGGACTTCGCTAATTGCGAAGTCCTTTTTTTGTTGAATATTTCACAGCTATTCCTATTGAAAGTGGTTTATATTAATGTTATACATAATTATAAATTAATTTAACAAAAGCTAAACGAAAATAACTAGGGGGATAATTACATGAAGAAAAAAGCGATGGCTGCAGTACTAATTGCAGCGACAGCTGTAGGCCTAGTGGGCTGTGGCTCGCCTAAGGAAGTTGTGCTTGAGAAAGAGGATGGGGGCAATCCTTTAGTATCTTCTAATGAGGATTATGTATACGGTGGTGACCCTTCGGTGCTTGTTGATGGGGATACTGTGTATCTTTACACAGGCCATGATGCTTCTACAGATGAGGAAGTTGGAAAATCTATTTACAATATTCCAGAGTACCTGTGCTATTCATCCACAGATATGGTGAATTGGACCAGCGAAGGAGTTGTAATGTCCATGGAGGATGTTAGCTGGACTAGCAATGACACTTCTGCCTGGGCATCTCAGGTAATGAAGCATACAGACCCTGCAGATGGAAAAGACAAATATTACCTATACTATTGCAGCTGGGACAAGACAGGAAAGCAGTGTATTGGCGTTGCAGTTTCTGATTCACCAACTGGTACCTTTGTTGATATAGGTGCGCCACTTGTGAAGAGCACTGTTACAAAGCCAAACACTAGCACCTTCAATGATATCGACCCAACAGCTTGGATTGAGACAGATGAGGATGGTGTAGAGCATCGTTATCTTGCTTGGGGCAATGGCATGTTTTTTGTGTGCGAGCTTAACGAGGATATGACTTCTGTGACGGATGTAAATGGTGATGGAAAGATTACTAGCGGCAAGGTAGCAGGAGAGGATGATGTGGTAATTCGCACTGATGGCTTGGAGAGCTACACTGAGACACCATGGATTTATCGCAGATCTGATGAAAATGGCAACTACTATGGCGATTACTATCTGTTCTTTGCACACCAGTGGAGAGAGTGCATGGCCTATGCAACCACTGATGATTTGCTAAGCGGTGAGTGGAGCGAGACTAAGAAAATTATGAATCCTACTGCTACTTCTAACACAAATCACATGGCGGTATTTGACTTTAAGGGCAAGACTTACTTTGTTTATCACAATGGTTCACTTCCAGCAGGAAGCGGCTTCAGAAGAACTGCCTGTGTTGTGGAGCTTCAGTTTAACGATGACGGCAGCATAGATTTGTTTGAAGAAAGTGCAGCAGGTATTTCAGGTAAAACTTCAACCATTTCTACCATGGATGGAGTCAAGATTGCTCATAATCCATTTGTTTGCTCTTCAGCAGATAGCGATTATCCATACAAGGATGTTGCCATTGGAATTAATCTTGTTGAAGGTGAGTCTAAAGATTTTGATTGGGTGATTAGAAGTGGAAAAGCAGATTTTACCAATGAATCATATGTCTCAATCGAATCTGAAAATAAGCCAGGCCTTTACATTACAGCAAATTCTGATGGAACTATAACACTTTGCCAGGATACAAAAGCATCAGAGGGTTCAGCAGCTAATCAGACCTATAAAACAGTTGAAGGACTTGCAGATAAAAATGGAGTAAGTTTGGAGAGTGTGGCACAGCCAGGAAAGTATATAACATTAGAAGATGAAGTACTAACACTTACTGATGGTTCAGATAAAGAAAGTGCAACTTTCAAAATAGAAGTTGCACAGTAAATGTTATTTAAGTATTCGATTTAATATTTCGGCTACTAGCTGATTTCTTGTGATGGTAATGTCATTATCCGAGAATAGGCTAGTAGCTTTATTTTTGATATCCTCTGGGAAGGTGTTGATATCGGAATTAAAATTGATGCCTATTCCAATAACAATCCATTGAAGAAGGCCTGTTTCAAATTCTGTTCCAGCCTCAGTCAGAATTCCGCAGATTTTTTTATCCCCTACAAAAAGATCATTGATTGGCTTAAGTGTAGGTTTTGTATCGGTGAGAGATGAGATAGCGTCGCATACAGCATTGCCAATGAAAGTGGTGATTTCATCTGAATCAGTACTTGGCAAATGATCTGGAGTCATTACCACACTCATGTACAAGCCGCCTTTTGGGGAATAAAAGCTGTGGTCTGCTCGACCTCGTCCCTCGCTTTGTTCGTTTGCAATGACAAGTGTGCCATATTTCAAATCGGTGATGGCAAGTTCCTTGGCCTTTCGATTGGTGGATGGAATGGAGTCGTAGATGTGGATCAGACTGTCATTTCCTTTGTAAATGTCAGCTACATCTTCATTAAGGTATGAGCTAATGCCGGCCGCTGATAAAATATCATTTTGCCCAGCAAGTCTATAACCTTTGTTGCTTACTGCTTCTATTTCATATCCGTTTTTTCTAAGGTCATTGATGGCTTTCCATATGGCATTTCTTGAAATACCAAGGGATGAAGCCATAGCTTCTCCTGAAAGAAATGTTGATTTATTGGCCTCTAGCAAGGCTAAAATTTTATCTTTTGAACTCATAAAAATCTCCTAAAAGAATTTTATAGTAGAATGTCGTGCTTTAAAGTGGTAAAGTTTACTAAACACTTCATATGTATTTTAGAAGTATTTGGGCTATTTTGTCAAAGATATCAAAATGAGGTTTAATTTAATTGAATTTCACACTTTAGTGTACTAAAATGTAACTATTAATTAGAATGTTAATTAGGAGAAAGCTATGAAATGTAACATTGGCGTTATTAGGGGAGACGGAATTGGTCCAGAGATAGTAACCGAGGCAATAAAGGTTCTTGATGCTATCGGTGCTAAATATGGACACACATTTAATTATACTGAAATCCTCATGGGAGGCTGCTCAATCGATGCAACAGGAGAGCCACTTACAGATGAGGCAGTAGAAAAAGCTCTTGCAAGTGATGCAGTGTTAATGGGTTCAATAGGTGGCAACACATCTACCAGTCCTTGGTACAAGCTACCTGCCGACAAACGTCCAGAGGCCGGCCTTTTAAAGCTTCGTAAAAGTCTTAATCTTTTTGCAAATCTTAGACCAGCATATTTATATGATGAATTGAAAGAGGCATGCCCACTTAGGGACGATATCATCGGCGATGGTTTTGACATGATGATTATGCGTGAGCTTACAGGTGGTCTTTATTTTGGAGAGCGTTCTACAAAGGAAGAAAACGGTCAGCTTGTTGCCAGAGATTCTCTTACCTATTCAGAAAATGAAATTCGCCGAATTGCTAAGCGTGGATTTGATATAGCAATGAAGCGTAGAAAGAAAGTTACATCAGTTGATAAGGCTAATGTACTTGATAGCTCCAGACTGTGGAGAAAGATTGTAGAAGAGGTTGCAGCAGATTATCCTGAGGTTTCTTATGAGCACATGCTTGTAGACAATTGCGCAATGCAGCTTGTGAAAGACCCAGGTCAGTTTGATGTAATCCTTACAGAGAATATGTTTGGGGATATTCTTTCAGATGAGGCATCCATGGTTACCGGTTCAATTGGAATGCTTTCATCTGCTTCCCTTAACGATACAAAATTCGGATTGTATGAGCCATCTGGCGGAAGTGCACCTGATATTGCAGGCCAGGGTATCGCAAATCCGATAGCCACAATTCTTTCGGCAGCAATGATGCTTCGCTACAGCTTTGACTTAGATGCTGAGGCAGATGCAATCGAAGCAGCCGTAAAGAAGGTGCTTAAGGCTGGCTACCGCACAATCGACATTATGCCTCGCGACGGCAGCGCCGTAACTCGCGTCGGCACAGTGGAGATGGGTGATTTAATTGTAAAGGAGTTATAAATATGAGAAGTGACAATGCAAGAGCTGGTATGCAGCAGGCACCAGCGAGAAGTTTGTTTAATGCACTGGGATTTACTCCAGAAGAAATGAAAAAGCCAATGGTTGGTATCGTATCTTCGTACAACGAAATCGTACCAGGCCATATGAATATCGACAAGATTGTGGACGCCGTAAAGCTTGGGGTTGCTGAGGCAGGCGGTGTTCCAGTTGTTTTCCCTGCTATCGCAGTATGCGATGGTATTGCAATGGGACATATAGGAATGAAATATTCCCTTGTAACTCGTGATTTGATTGCCGACTCAACAGAGTGTATGGCACTTGCTCATCAGTTTGATGCACTTGTTATGGTGCCAAACTGTGATAAAAACGTTCCTGGACTTTTGATGGCAGCAGCCCGTCTTGATTTACCAACTGTATTTGTATCAGGTGGTCCAATGCTTGCAGGTCATGTAGGAGGTCAGAAGCGTTCCCTTTCTTCTATGTTTGAGGCAGTTGGTGCTCATGCCGCTGGCAACATGACAGAAGAAGAGGTTGAAAACTTCGTTGAGAATGTTTGCCCAACATGCGGAAGCTGCTCTGGTATGTACACAGCCAATTCCATGAACTGCCTTACTGAGGCACTTGGAATGGGCCTTAGAGGAAACGGCACTATCCCAGCAGTATATTCAGAAAGAATTCGTCTTGCAAAGCATGCTGGTTACGCTGTTATGGATATGTATAACAAGGGTATTACAGCTCGTCAGATTATGACAAAGGATGCAATCCTTAATGCTCTTACAGTTGATATGGCACTTGGGTGCTCGACAAACTCAATGCTTCATTTGCCAGCTATCGCTCATGAAATCGGATTTGATTTTGACATTGAATTTGCAAATCCTATTTCTGAAAAGACTCCAAACCTTTGTCACCTTGCACCAGCAGGTCCTACATACATGGAAGACCTTAACGAAGCTGGTGGCGTATGGGCAGTCATGAAGGAGCTTGCAGATATAGGACTTCTTAATACAGATTGCATGACTGTTACAGGAAAGACAGTAGGCGAAAACATTGCCAATGCAGTTAATAGAAATCCAGAGGTTATCAGACCTGTAGACAATCCATATACAAAGACTGGTGGCCTGGCAGTCCTCAAGGGCAATCTTGCACCAGACGGTTCAGTTGTAAAACGAAGTGCAGTAGTGCCAGAGATGCTTGTGCATGAAGGACCAGCCAGAGTATTTGATTCAGAGGAAGATGCTATCGCAGCTATCAAGGGTGGCAAAATCGTAGAGGGAGATGTTGTAGTCATTCGCTACGAAGGACCTAAGGGTGGCCCTGGCATGAGAGAAATGCTTAATCCTACATCAGCAATTGCAGGTATGGGACTTGGTTCATCAGTTGCTCTCATTACAGATGGTCGTTTCTCAGGTGCCAGTCGTGGTGCTTCCATCGGACATGTTTCACCAGAGGCAGCTGTTGGCGGACCAATCGCACTTGTAGAAGAAGGCGATATCATCGCTATCGATATACCAAATTACACTATGACTTTAAAGGTTAGCGACGAAGAGCTTGCAGCTCGTAAAGCTAAGTGGCAGCCACGTGAGCCTAAGGTAAAAACAGGGTATCTAAGAAGGTACGCTGAACAAGTAACTAGTGGAAATAGAGGAGCAATCCTTAAATAGAGATGAGCTGGTAGGTATCAAGCTCTTAGATTTCTCAAGCGAAACGTGTTGTTGAGCGGAGAAATGCTAAGGCTTGTAGACGTAACCAGCGGACTAGGAGTATATATGTTATTAAATGGTTCAGAAATAATTATAGAATGTTTAAAGGAACAGGGAGTTGATACGGTATTTGGTTATCCAGGCGGTGCCATCCTAAACCTTTATGATGAGCTTTATAAGCATAGTGATGAGATTCATCATGTGCTTACAAGCCATGAGCAGGGGGCTGCTCACGCTGCAGATGGCTATGCGCGCTCAACTGGCAAGGTTGGTGTGTGCTTCGCTACTAGTGGCCCTGGCGCAACAAATCTTGTGACAGGTATTGCTACAGCTCATATGGATTCGGTTCCTATTGTTGCCATCACATGTAATGTAAATGTATCTTTGCTTGGTAAAGATTCTTTCCAGGAGATTGATATCACTGGCATTACAATGCCTATCACTAAGCACAATTTTATTGTTAAGGATATCAAGGATTTGGCAGAGACAATCCGCCGTGCATTTACTATTGCAAAGAGCGGTCGCCCAGGTCCAGTTCTCATTGATGTGCCAAAGGATGTTACAGCTCCAAATAATAAATATGAATACATGCCAATGAAACCAATTCCAGTTGGTCGTGTTAAAAAGAGCATCACTGAGGATGCCATCAAAGAGGCTGTAAAGCTTATCAAAAAGTCTAAAAAGCCAGTTATCTTTGTTGGTGGTGGAGCAGTTCTTGCTAATGCTTCAAAGGAATTAAAGAAGTTTGTAGAGCTTGTTGATGCGCCAGTTTGTGACACTCTAATGGGTAAGGGCGCATTCGATGGCAGAGACGAAAGATACACAGGAATGCTTGGTATGCATGGCTGCAAGGCATCAAACCTTAGCGTTTCAGAGTGTGATTTGCTTATTGCAGTGGGCACAAGATTCTCTGATAGAGTTCTTGGAAATCCAGACAAATTTGCTAGCAATGCAAAGATTCTACAGTTTGATGTAGATCCTGCTGAAATTAATAAAAATATTCTTACTGATCATGCTGTTGTTGGAGATGTGAAGGAAATTTTATCTAGATTAAATAAAGTTCTTGAGCAGTCAAATCATGAAGCTTGGATGAAGCATGTAAAAGAGCTTTCTGAAAAATATCCTCTTACAATTCCAGCAGAAGGCTTGTCAGGTCAGTATATTGTTGCTGAAACTTACAGACAGACAAAGGGCGATGCAATTATCGCAACAGAGGTAGGTCAACATCAGATGTGGGCTGCACAGTTCTACAAGTTCAAGAAGCCTCATCAGTTGTTGACATCAGGTGGCCTTGGAACAATGGGTTATGGTCTTGGTGCTGCAATCGGTGCAAAGACAGGAAATCCAGACAAAAAGGTTATCAATATTGCCGGCGATGGTTGTTTCCGCATGAACATGAACGAGGTTGCAACAGCTGTAAGAGAAAAGCTTCCAATCATCGAAATTGTTATCAACAATCACGTTCTTGGAATGGTTAGACAGTGGCAGACAATTTTCTATGAGAAGCGCTATTCAGCAACAGTCCTTGATGACGTAGTAGATTACGTTAAGTTAGCTGAGGCTATGGGGGCAACAGGCTACAGAGTTACAACTCAGGAGGAATTCCAAAGTGCCTTGAAGGAGGCCCTTGTCTCCGAGAAGCCTGTGCTTATTGACTGTATCATTGATTCAGATGACAAGGTATGGCCAATGGTAGCACCAGGAGCACCTATTAACGAGTTTTTCAAGGAGGATTAGTGTAATGAGTAGAGTTTATAATTTTAGTGCTGGACCAGCTGTTTTACCAGAGGAGGTTTTGAGAGAAGCCGCTGATGAAATGCTTGATTATAGGGGATGTGGAATGTCTGTTATGGAGATGAGTCATCGTTCAAAGGTATTCGATGACATCATCAAAGAGGCAGAGGCTGATATCCGAACACTTATGAATATACCAGATAACTATAAGGTTCTTTTCCTTCAGGGTGGTGCAAGCCAGCAGTTTGCAGCAATTCCTATGAACCTTATGAAGAATAGAAAGGCTGGATATATCATCACAGGTCAGTGGGCTAAGAAAGCTTATCAGGAAGCTAAGATTTACGGTGAAGCAGTAGAGCTCGCAAGCTCAGCAGATGAGACATTTAGCTACATTCCAGATTGCTCGGATTTACCAATCACAGATGATATGGATTACGTATACATCTGCGAAAACAATACAATCTATGGCACAAAATTTAAGACTCTTCCAAATACAAAGGGGAAGGATTTGGTAGCAGACGTAAGTTCTTGCTTCCTATCAGAGCCAGTAGATGTTAGCAAGTACGCTATTATCTATGGCGGTGTTCAGAAAAACGTTGGACCTGCAGGTATGGTAATTGTTATCATCCGTGAGGATTTAATCCGTGACGACGTTCTTCCTGGCACACCAACAATGCTTAAGTACAAAACACAGGCAGACAACGACAGCCTTTACAATACACCACCTTGCTACGATATCTACATCTGCGGAAAGGTGTTTAAGTGGCTTCTTAAGAATGGTGGCCTTTCAGCCATGAAGGAGCTCAACGAAAAGAAGGCAAAGATTCTTTATGATTACCTTGACTCTTCAAAGCTTTTCAAGGGAACTGTTAGAAAGGAAGATCGTTCACTTATGAATGTACCTTTCGTTACAGGAAACGAGGAGCTTGATGCGAAGTTTGTAAAGGAAGCAACAGCAGCAGGATTTGTAAACCTTAAGGGACACAGAACTGTTGGCGGTATGCGCGCTTCTATTTACAACGCTATGCCAATCGAAGGTGTAGAAAAGCTTGTAGAGTTTATGAAGAAGTTTGAGGAGGAGAATGCCTAATGTTTACTTATAATTGTTTAAATCCAATTTCAGATAAAGGTCTTGTTAACTTCTCAACTGACTACAAGAAGGTTGAAAATATTTCAGAGGCTGATGCAGCTTTGGTTCGCTCTGCAGCAATGCATGATTTGGAGCTTGGGGATAAGCTTAAATGTATCGCTAGAGCAGGAGCTGGCGTAAACAACATTCCTCTTGATAAATGTGCAGAGGAAGGAATCGTTGTTTTTAACACACCAGGTGCAAATGCAAATGGTGTAAAGGAGCTTGTTTTTGCAGGAATGCTTTTAGCTTCACGTGATATCGTAGGCGGTATCGATTGGGTTCTTGAAAACAAGGACGACGAGAACATTGGCAAGACTGCAGAGAAGGCAAAGAAGGCTTTTGCAGGAACTGAGATTGCAGGAAAGAAGCTTGGTGTTATCGGACTTGGCGCTATCGGCGTTAAGGTTGCCAACGATGCAAATCGCCTTGGTATGGAAGTTTTGGGATATGATCCATACATCTCTGTAAATGCAGCTTGGAACCTTTCTAGAAATGTAAAGCATGTTACAAACGTGGAGGATATTTATAAGGAATGTGATTTCATCACAGTTCACGTGCCTCTTCTTGATTCTACAAAGGGCATGATTAATAAAAAAGCAGTGCAGATGATGAAAAAGGGTGTTGTAATCCTTAACTTCGCTAGAGACCTTCTTGTTGATGAGACTGCAGTATTAAATGGCATTGAATCAGGCAAGGTTCGTCACTACGTTACAGACTTTGCAAATCCTACTGTCGCTGGAAAGAAGGGTGTTATTTGTACTCCTCATCTTGGGGCTTCAACAGAGGAAGCAGAGGATAACTGTGCTGTTATGGCAGTTAAAGAAGTAATGGACTATATGGAGAATGGTAACATTACTCACTCTGTAAACTATCCAGACTGCGACATGGGAGTTTGTACAGCAGAAAGCCGCGTGGCTATTCTTCACAAGAACAAGGCCGGTCTTATCGCTTCATTTACAACAATCCTTAGTAAGGACAATGTCAATGTAGAAGATATGACAAACAAGAGCCGTGGGGATTTCGCATACACATTACTTGATATTGGAAGCAAGCTTACAGATCAGGTTATTTCAGAAATAGAGAAGGTTGATGGTGTTATAAAAGTTAGGGTGGTAAAATAATGGCGCTAATTGTACCTTTTAAGGCAATCAGACCAAGTAAAGAAGAGGCTGCTACAATAGCAGCCCTTCCTTATGATGTATACAATAGACAAGAGGCATATCAAAAAGTAAAGGAGCAGCCCGGTTCGTTTTTGGCAATCGATAGGCCAGAGACTCAGTTTGAGCCAGATGTGGACATGTATTCCGACAAGGTTTATAACAAGGCTGCAGAAATGCTTAATGAGTGGATAGCCAAGGGCAGATTCATTCAGGATGATATGCCTTTTTATTATGTCTACGAACTTACTATGGATGGACGCTCACAAACAGGAATAGTTGCATGCGCATCAATAGATGACTATGCAAATGGCATCATTAAAAAGCATGAGAATACTAGGGCAGAAAAGGAACAGGATAGAATTCGCCATGTGGACACCTGTAGTGCTCAGACTGGCACTATTTTCCTTGCATACAGGGCAGACTCTACGATTGCCAGTATTGTTGCGAAGGCAAAAAGCCGAAAGCCTGTATATGATTTCGTGGCAGAAGATGGCATATCACATCGCTGTTGGGTAATTGATGATATGATGACATGCGCACTGATTGCTACCACATTCGATAAAATGGATTCAATCTATATTGCAGACGGTCATCACAGAGCAGCCTCAGCCGTAAAGGTGGGCTTTAAGCGCAGAGAAGAGAATCCTGACTACACAGGAAAGGAAGATTTTAATTTCTTCCTGTCAGTTCTATTTCCAGACAATGAGCTGAAAATCTATGATTACAACAGAGTAGTCAAGGATTTAAATGGCATGGCTCCAGAAGAGTTCCTTGAGGAACTAGATAATGTAGTAGATTTGCTATCTACCTCAGAAAAAGCAATCAGACCAGAGAAAAAAGGGCAGTGGAGCATGTACTTGGATGGCGTCTGGTATTTGTACCAGGTTAGAGAAGAGCTTCTAACTGACGACCCGGTAGAGGGCCTTGATGTTTCATTGCTACAGAATTTAGTGCTAGAACCACTCCTTGGAATCGATGATCCTAAGACTAGCGATAGAATTGATTTCGTAGGAGGCATCAGAGGTCTAGGAGAGTTGGAGCGCAGATGTGCTACAGATTGCAGAGTGGCATTTGCCATGTATCCAACCAGTATCTCAGAGCTTTTTGATGTGGCAGACGCAGGACTTTTAATGCCACCAAAATCCACTTGGTTTGAACCAAAGCTAAGAAGTGGGTTGTTTATACATAGGATATAAAGGAAACGGGACAGCGTAAGCTGTCCCTAATTTTTTCTCAGTAAACGATTCAGTGTTCGTTTTCTACCATTTCATTTACGAAAGTCTATAAAGTTATTTCGTAACTTTGTTCACAAAATTCTCACGAATTGTATAGCAAATTAATCACGTTCTTGCCAATATTCAGACAATTCTTGCCAGTACACAGATTTATCACACAATATATGCTAACTTGAAATTACAAAAAGTTATTTCGTGTAACGTTTTGTAGGAGACATTGTTGATTGGCAAATATTAAGTGAGGAAGAATCATATGAAAAGAAATCTACCATTATTACTTAATAAGATCATTTCATTAGGTCTTATAGTACCACTGTATTTGGCAATGTCAATAAGTGCATTTGCTGACATAACAGATGCGCCTTCAGAGGATACTCCTACAGAGGTAGTTGCTTCTGTTCCAGAGAGCAGCCCTGCTCCTGAGGCAAGTGCACCGGCAGAACCAAGTACAACTACAAATGAGGCTCCAGCTTCAGAGGTTACACCACCTGCAGCTGGTGAGACTCCATCAGAAGGCACAACCCCATCGGAAGGTACACCCCCAACAGATGGCACAACTCCTACTGATGGTAATCAGGGAGAATCTGATACAGCCGGAGACCAAACTCCTAAGGATGATTTAAACCAGGATGGTGATGGTTTAGAGGGTGATGGTCTAGATGGGGAACTAGACGACGAATTAGAAGATGAGCTTGACGGCGACAAACTAGAAGACGAGGAGCTTGAAGAAGAGGACGCGGAAGAGGAATGCGAGCATGAGCTAGTTTACACATCCAACGAAGACGGAAGCCACACAGTTACATGTGCTCTTTGTGATATGGAAGAGTACTCAGAAACATGTGAGTATGACGATGACGGCATTTGCGTTAAGTGTGGTTACAAGCGCCTTCCAGATCCAGTACTTGTTTATGAAGATGAATATGTAATAGTAACTGTTTCTGGTGCAGTTCCTGAAAATGCAGATTTAAAGGTTAAGCCTATTACAGAAGAAAATGAAGAAACTAGAGACCTTTATAATCACACAGCTGACAAGATGGAAGAGCTGTTAGCTGATTCAGAAAATGAAGTATATGGATTCCTGGCATACGATATTTGTTTTACAGACATTGAAACAGGCGAAGAAGTTGAGCCATCTGATAATGTAACTATTTCAATGGAATACAAGAGCGAAATCCTTCCTGTATCTCAGGAAGATGTTGATAACGCTAAAGAGCTCAAGGTTGATGTAGTACATATCAATGATAAAACAGATGAGGTTGAAAATCTTTCAGAAGCAGGTAGCGCAACAGTATCTACTTCATCAGATACTTCAGTAAAGAGCGCAAGCTTCACTAACGATTGCTTCTCCGTTTATACATTGCTTTGGAATGGAAATACTAATAGACAAATCGAAGTTACTTTCAACAATGTATTTGTACAAATTACAGATGGTGAAGAAGTTCCAGAATACGAAGAAATTCAAGAATCAATTAACATGGACGGAAGTACTCCTGAAATTATGATTTCGGATAAGGTTGATGATATTCCTGGATACAAGTTTAGGAGAGCTGACTACAAGGTAGATGGCATAGGAAAAGACGTTGATGGACTTAAGCTTATAAAGAAAGATAACTCTAACTCATATTACTTACAACTACTAAATGAAGGTGCAGAGGTTGCAAAAGTTGCTCTAAGTAGTTCAGCAAAAGCAACTGTAAATATTTACTACGAAAAGAACATAAACCTTACAGTACAGAAAATTGCAACAGGTGCTGCTAAAGAAGATACTACTACAACTTATGAATTTGTAATCAAGAATTCAGAAGATGTTCCAGTAGGCGCAACAAAATATTATGTAGGCGAAGAATTAAGAACCACAGACGCTGCATCTGGAATGTTTACATTACTTTCTGGACAAAAGGCTGAATTCATAGATCTTCCAGCAGGAAGCTACTATATCACAGAAACAGGTACATCTTATGAAAGTACTTATAAACTAAAGGATTTCACTACAAAGATTCTAGAGGTAAAGAAGAATCAGGCAGACACATTATTAGTTCAATATGAAGCTGCATCGCAGGATTCAAGAGTAGTTGAAACAACTGTTGATGATGAGTCTACAAAGAATATTAAGTTTAAAAACTGTTACACAACAGTTACTGGACCAACAGAAATCGTATCTGCAACAGTGGCAAAGTATATTAGATATCATGCAGAAGATGATAATTATGATCTTACAATCAAGTTTAAAGGTCCAGAACAAAAAATCGTTACCACTATTGATACTTCGGAAGAACTTGAGCAGGAAGAAAAAACCAAGGTAGATATTGTATTAGTTGTTGATAAATCCAATTCTATGGGATATGCAACAACAGATCCTAATTATCCTACTCGTATAAAGTGCGTGGTAGCAGCAGTAGATTCTATGGTAAAGACTATAAAGGATAAAGATGATGTTGATGCCAAATGGAAGGTTATAGACTTTGGCCAATATGCAAAGCTGATGACAAGTGATTGGATTGATACAGGCGATGTTGTAGTAACAGAGGCGCTTGGACCAGCAGAAAGTATAGGAGGTGGAACAAACTATTGTGCCGGATTAAAGATGGCCAACGAACAGATACCTGGAGCTAGAGTCGATGCAAAGAAGATTGTTATTTTCCTTACAGATGGCTGCCCTACATACGGTATAAAAAATGGAAAGCAAATAGGTAAAGGTACAAATTTAACAACAGAAATAGAAACTGCTACATATACTTATGCGAGTCAGCTTGAATGTGACTATTTCTACGCTATAGGAATGGGCCTCGGCTACAACTCATATAGTGATGCATCAGGTGGCATCGATGCATTCACACTTTTACAGAATATGAGCGCCAAAGTAAAAGCTAAAGAAGGAGCGGAGGCATATAATATTTCTCCGGAAAAGGTTGGTTCTATCTTTGATAGCTTGGCTGGAACAATCAGCAGCATTGCAGCAGGTGGACTTGAAACTAGTACAGAGATGTTTTACTCATCAAATGTAGTAATGACAGATACACTTAGCGAATATGTAGATATAGTTCCAGATAGTACATTCAAGATTAACGTAACCTTAGACTTACAGGATGTTCAAGATGAGAGTGTAGCAAGTGTGCCAGGTGTTATCAAAGATGGAATTCAGGAATCACCTGCCACATACACATTACCTGATGGAACAGTTCTAACAGCAAATTACATCGTTAAAAATAATGCTGATGGAACAGTTGTAAGAACAATTAGCATGGTATTCCCACAGGGTTATCTGTTAGATGATGGATATGAGTATCAGGTTAAGTTCTACGTACAGCCAAGTGATTTGGCATACGATTACTACTACGAACACAAAGATGATGAGAATCCTTATCCTCACACAGGCGATGATGAAACAGACCATGGTAACAACAGGCCAATTACATCATCATTATTACCTGGCTTCTATTCAAATGGTGTAGCTAATACAACTTATGTAATAAACAACCAGTCAGGTAAGCTTGATTTCCCTAAGCCTGTAGTTCAGGTGCATTTCACAAATGTTTGGGAAATCTACAAGGTAAATCAGAGCGGTGATTACTTAGATGGAGCACAATTCACACTCGAAGAGCAGGCAGAAGAAGGAACAGTGGCTACATCTTATACAGGAACTAGCCAACAGGTTGAACAATTATCAGGTTTGGTTGTTTGGAATGACACTGTAGCAACTGGAAAGATTTACAAGTTGAAAGAGATGCAGGCTCCTACAGGATATGTGACTAGCAATGATAATTGGATAATCACAATCTCTGATGAGAATGTACCTACAGTAAGAATTGTTACAGAAAGTGGTAATCCAGAAGGAACAGAGTACTTGGTTGAACCAGTGAGAGACGGAAAAGTTATTACCTACAGATTTGAGTTCATAAACAAAAAAGCATCAGCTTTACCTTACACAGGTGGAAGCGGCGTATACAAAACTACAGTAACCGGAATTGCAATGATGATTTTATCAGCATTCATGTTCTACTTGAACAGAAGAAAAAAAGCAGGTTTTTAACATGGTAAAGTCATAGTGACTTGGAAGGGAGTCGCCAATGAAGAAGGCAGTATTTAAATCAAAAGGATTAATAGGAATAATTCTTGGGGCGTTATTAATCATAGGCTGTCTACAGATAACTGGGTTAAAAGCTGCTGGAAGGATTAATCCTAATACTCCGATTACTATTACAGCTAAAATAGCTGAAAATGATCAATCGATATTTGCACAGGAATTTGAAGGTACGCTTCAAATCAGACTATATAAGATAGCTGATGTTGGAGAGACAGGCAAGGCCACTATAGAGGCTGGGTTTGAAAGCATCGACCTTAGCATATTAGATGAAAACCCATCACCGGATAGTATCCTTGAAAATATAGTGGCTGTTGCCGAACCTATTGCAAGCGAGATGGACGACTATACCACTATTGAAATAAATAGAGGTGATGGTGAATCTGAAAAAACAGTTACCATGCCAGGTGGAGCCGGAATCTATTTATACGTACCACAGCAGGTAACATATGGTAGATATGCTTACACATTTACAAGCTACATACTCTATGCACCAACCAGTACATACATTATGACAGGTCAAGGAAGCGATGAGTGGCAGTATGATGTATCCTTTACAATCAAGTCTGAAGCGGAGCAAGCATTCGGTGATCTTGCTATAACAAAGACCTTGGATACATTTAATAAGTCTCTTGGCAAAGCATCATTCGTATATAAGGTTACAGCAACCCTTGATAATGAAGTGGTTTGGAACAATGTGTATTCAATCGATTTTGATAAAGCTGGAAGCAAGACAAGAACGATAAAGGATTTACCAGCATCAGCAGTTGTCACAGTAGAAGAGATATACACTGGAGCAAGTTACGAAGCAGTAGGTAATGAAATAGTTACAGGATTAGTAATAAAACCTGGAGATACAGTAACAGCAAACTTTGAAAATGATTACAACGGAAATCAAATCTCTGGTGGTATCAGTGCAGAAAATCAATTCACTGTAGATGAGAATGGCAACATTATATGGACTGACAAGGATGGCAATCCAAAGGAACAGTTACATATGGAACCAGCAGAAACTTTTAGGTAGATGTGAGATGGAGGTAGCTAATTATGAAAGTAAATCGATTAATATTAGTTGCTGCAGCCATTGCCTTAATTGGCGGTCTTGCAGTAAAACCGGCCATAGCATATTTTACGGACACTGCTACTGTTAGTAAGACGATTCCAATTTCACTTGGAGATGTGGAGCTTCCAGAGATGGATGATGACGTTAATCACATGATTAAAACAATAGCGATTTCAAATACAGGTGATTACGACATATTTGTTAGAGCAAAGGCTTTATATCCAGATACTTGTACAATTACAAAGCAAACATCTACTAATTGGTCGGATTTAGATGGTGGATACTATTACTACAGTGAAATCCTAAAACCAGGCGAAAAGACGGAGGACTTAAACCTGAAAATTGATTTTGACGGTAGTACAAGCGATTTCAATGTAATCATCATTCAGGAAGCAACAAAAGTTCTTTACGACGAGGAAGAAAATGCATACGCTGATTGGACAAATGCAATTTCCAACGAAGATCAAGTGCAACCTGTTGAAGTGATTGAACAGATGCGATAGGAGGGATTGATATGAAAAAATTATATAAGAACCCTCTGATAATATTAGCACTTGGCTTGATAATCATTATTTCAGCATCTGCTGGGGCAGCAAGAGCAGCAATTGTTTATCAGTCAGCAGCTGAGAGAGTAAATTTCTCAACAGCAACAATTTCAGTTGAGGTTCAGGAGAAAACGGATGAAGGATACGTTGCAGTAGAAAATGAATTGAATTTCAGTGAAGTGGCAAAAGATGAGAAATTCAAAGTAGGAAAAATATACAACGAGAGTGTAAGAATTGTTAATAACTCTAATCAGGAAACTGGCTACAGTGAATATGTAAGAGTTGTAGTTAGAAAGAATTGGTACAAGGATGGTAAGAGCACAAATCTTGATCCTGATTTGATTGAGTTAGGAATTGCTGATGGATGGTATTTAAATCCTGATGAAACCACAAAAGAGCAGGCTGTTTATTACATGACAACTCCTCTTGGCTGTGGAAATGCAGCAGATTTTTTAGTATCAGTTAGGGTAAAAAGTGAGCTTACATCTTTCGTAGAAACAAAGCAATATGTAGAGGATGGCGTAGCAATCAAAGGAACCATAGTAAACGAATATCTTTACGATGGACAAGCCTTCCAAATCGAAATTCAGGCAGATGCAGTGCAGACACACAACAGTGAAGATGCAATATATGCAGCCTGGGGAATCAAGGCAACATGTGATGGACAAGACGACGGAAACATATTAACAATTGGTGATAAGCCTGTTAATTAAGAAAGGAGCAAGCGATGAAAAAGAAAATTATTAATACAGTCCTTGCTCTAGTGGTCACAGTAGCAGGGCTGATGACGACAAGTTTTGATTCAAATGCAGCTACCCAAACAACAGGATGGAATGTTGAATATGATGGCCAGGGATTTAGCTCAGACTACAATGTGGATAAATCTACTATTACCAGCGTAATGCCTGGGGACACAGTAAAATTTCAGGTTAATTACAAAAACAACTCTAGCGCAACTGCAGATTTCTACTTAAGTACAGATGTCATTGCATCGCTGGAAGAAAAAAATGCAGATGGAAGCTCAGCAAATATCAGCGGCGGTGCCTATTCCTACAATATTAGTTATATCTTAAATGGCAACACTAACGTCTTATACGATAGTGAAACTGTAGGTGGCGATAGCACTACTGTAGTCGGATTACAGCAGGTTCAGGGGGGATTGAAAAATGGAGAAAACGCATTTATGAGCGTGGGCACATTAGCAAGCCAGGCCAGCGGAACAGTTGTTATAGAAATCAAGCTTGATGGAAATTCACAGGATAACGATTACATGCAAAAGCTTGCACAGCTGGATGTAAGGTTTGGAGCTGAGAAGCAAACATCACCGGAGAATGTAGTAGTAAATACATCTGAAACAAAACGAGTAGTGTACACCATCCCAGGAGGATCTCAAGTAGTAGTATTAGAGGAGCCAGCAGTTCCACTTGCTAATACGCTTGCTAATACACTTGGCAGCCCTCAAACAGGAGATTCCATTATTCCTATTGTTGTATGTAGCATGATGTTACTTATAGGATTATTACTTGTAATTAGTTACTTTTGGATCTCAAAAAATAATAGAGAGAAGGTAGCGTGATATGAAGAAATTAAAAAGATTATTCGGATTTAGTTTAATAATGACCATGTTATGTTCTCTTATTTCGCCTATTTGGGTGAGAGCTGAAGAGTACACATATCAAATAAGTATAATTCGTGGTGGCACAGAGGAAATAGGAGCAGCTTTTGTTTCAGATATGTCAGATTCGTTGACAATTGTAAGTGCAAGTGGTGAGGTTTCTGTTTCGTCAAATAAGGATTCGGTTACAATCAAGGGTCTTAAATATAATGACCAGATTTCCTTCAACCCTAAATCAGCAGTGGAAATATCTGATGATTCAAACGATAAGTACTATGTAAAGGGAATGAGAATCAGTGGATCAAACGATGTTGTCTCTGAATCTACTTTCCCAGTTACAAAAGACAATTCCTATGTTGTAGCTTATGGAGTTGGCGCGGTAGTTCCATATACAGTTAAGTATTTGGATAGCGCAGGAAATGCACTTGCTCAGCAGAATACCTTTTACGGAGCCATTGGTGATGAAGTATATGTTCCATATAAATATATCGATGGATATATTCCAAACGCCTTAAATCTTCATACTACAAGCTTAAAGGAAAATGACGAATTTGTATTTACATATACTAAGGCATCATCTGGTGGCCAGACAATCTATAATACAACCACTTCCACATCATATGGCGTGGTTGAAGGTGAAGGCCAAATGACCTATCAATTTGTTCCAGCGGCAGTAAGAGAAGTGGCAGGCAATGGCCAGGCTGGTGGCGCAGCAAATGGAAATGGCACAAATCAAGCTGGCGGTGCAGCAGGCGGAAACCGGAATAATGAAGCAGCCAACGGAAATAATGAAGTTGCAATCGAAGATACTCAAACACCTACAGCTGCAGATGTCATAGACATTGATGATGAAGATGTTGCTAAAGCTGGTGAAACAGAAAAAATGTTTGATGTTCTAGAGAGAACAGCAATGGTTATTGCAATACTTGGATTGTTGTTAATACTTCTAACAATTGGAGCGGTAATAAAAGAAAAGCATGATATTTCTAAATATGACTAGTTAATAGTTATATTACTTTGAGGCGGCAGGAGTTCCTGCCGCTTTTTTCATGTCAGTAAATATGATACAATATAACAGATTGTAAATAAATGGAGGGTGTTATGGACACAGTAGAGACAGTTACAGCGGACGAACTAGTGGAAGACATACAGTCTGGTGTGCTTCAACAACAGCTTGAAGCCATGATACCAAAGTTTTGGAGCTTCTTTTGGAGTGCAGTACTTGCGCTTATAGTTTTTATCATTGGAACTCGCATTATAAAAGGCATCATCAAGGTTTTTCATAAGGCTATGAACCTCAAAGAGGTGGATCCAGGCGTGGAGACATTTCTTGAGTCTGTTCTTAGATGGATTCTTTATATAATTCTACTGACAATTATTCTCGGCTTATTTGGTGTTACAACTACATCAATATCTGCAGCTGTTGCAGGCCTTGGGGTTACAATAGGTCTTGCTTTACAGGGCGCTTTGTCAAACTTTGCAGGTGGCATACTTATCCTTGTTATGCATCCATTTAGAGTTGGGGATTACATTATTGAGCATGCTTCAGGGCAGGAAGGTACAGTTGATAAAATCAACATCATCTATACTACTCTAAAGATGCTAGATGGCCGTTTGGTTCAAATTCCAAATGGAACACTTTCGGCTGCATCACTTACAAACTGCACAGCTCAAAGCTATCGTTTGTTTAACGAAACAGTGGGTATCAGCTACGGCTCAGATATCGCAAAGGCAAAAGAAATCCTTCAGGACATTGCAGAAAAGGCTGAGCACAGATTGGAGATTTCTCCTATTCAGGTTTTTGTAGCAGAGCTTGGAGATAGTGCTGTACAGATTGGTTTGAGATTTCCAGTGGATATAGACCATTATTGGACCACCAAATGGGATACACTAGAAGAAATTAAAAATAGATTTGATAAATCTGGAATCGAGATTTGTTACAATCAGCTAGATGTACATATCACACAATAGAAAGGCATTAATTTGAACAAGGCATACGAATTACTAAAAGAGGAAAAGCTTGAGGGATTAGATTCCCTTGGCTTCATATTTGAACATAAGAAAACAAAAGCCAGAATTTGTTTTATTTCAAACGATGATACAAACAAAGTATTTTACATAGGTTTTAGAACTCCACCAAAGGATTCTACCGGTGTGGCTCATATCGTTGAGCACACAGTACTTTGTGGCTCAGACAAATATCCTGTAAAGGACCCATTTGTAGAGCTCGTAAAGGGAAGCTTAAACACTTTCCTTAATGCAATGACATATCCAGATAAGACAGTTTATCCTATAGCCAGCACAAACAACGCTGACTATATGAATCTTATCGATGTATATATGGATGCAGTTTTTCACCCAAATATCTACAAGTATCGCGAGATATTTGAGCAGGAGGGCTGGCATTATGAAATGGAAAATGAGGACAGCGACCTGACAATCAACGGTGTTGTATACAACGAGATGAAGGGAGCATATTCATCACCTGATGATGTGCTTTCACGCCAGATTCTTAATTCTCTTTTCCCTGATACAACTTACGCTATTGAATCAGGCGGTGACCCAAAGGTTATCCCAACTCTTACATATGAGGATTTCCTTGCCTTCCACAGCAAGTATTATCATCCAAGCAATTCATACATCTATGTTTATGGTGATGTGGATATCGATGATTTGCTTGAGTATTTAGATACCAAATATCTTCGTCACTACGATTATCTAGAGGTAGATTCAGAGATTAACATGCAGCCTGCCTTTGATAAGCCAGTTGAGGTCACGGTAGATTACCCAATCGCAGCAGACCAGGACACAAAGAACAATGCTTATCTTTCTTACAATGTTTGTATAGGCGATGTTCTTGATCCAAACATGTATAGAGCTTTCGATATATTAAACTATGCACTTGTTTCGGCACCAGGCGCACCTTTGTATAAAGCACTTATTGATGCAAATATTGCAGAGGATGTTGAGTGTTCGTTTGAATCATCTCAGCGCCAGATGTATTTTTCAGTAGTGGCACGTGGCGCGAACGAAGAGGATAGAGACCGCTTTGTTAACATTATCGAAACTACACTTCAAAACGAGATTAAAAAGGGTATTGATAAAAAGACTCTTTTTGCTGCTATAAATGGTGAACAGTTTAGAGCTAGAGAGCTAGACTTCGGTAGCGCTCCAAAGGGGCTTATCATTGGACTTCAGCTTCTTGATAGCTGGTTATATGATAAAAACCAACCATTCCTTCATTTACACGCTGTTGAAGTATTAGATAAAATTAAAACGAGAGTTAATAATGGACTTTTCGATTATATTGCAGATGTTTATCTACTTTCAAATAATCATAAGTCTATCGTTACTCTTAGACCAAAGCAGGGACTTACAGCAGCAGATGACAATGAATTAAAAGAAAAGCTTGCTGCTAAAAAGGCAACTCTTTCAAAGGAAGAAATCAAACAGATTGTTGAACATACAGCTCATCTGAAGGAATATCAGGAGACTCCTAGTTCAAAGGAGGATTTGGCAAAGATACCTATGCTTTCCAGATTCGACCTTACAAGAGAAGCTCGTCCTATAGATTTGGCGGTCTATGATGAGGATGGAACAACAATCCTTCATCACAAGGTTAGTACAAATGGAATCCATTATTTCAATATGGTTTTCGATATCAGCGATATTACATTATCAGATATTCCATATGTATCATTATTGGAACGATTCATAGGATTGATGGATACAAAGCACTATACATATGCTGATTACACTAATGAAATGTATCTTCATACTGGTGGTATCACTACTACAACAGCTGTGCATGAAGTGTTTGGCGAGCATGATAAATATCGCATCACCTTTGAGGTTCGCTCGAAATTCATTTATGAAGAAGCGGATGTGGCAAAGGACCTTGCAATGGAAATGATATGCAATACCATATTCTCGGATGAAAAGAGATTAAAGGAGCTTATCGTAGCAGAGAAATCCCACATGGAATCACTTCTCAATTCAAGAGGTAACCAGGTGGCTGCTACTAGAGCAAGATGCGGTTTCTCAAAGAAGGCCAATATTTCAGATTTGGCAAATGGAGTTCGATTCTATAGATTTCTGGTAGACCTTGAAGAGAACTTTGATGATAGAAAAGATGAAATTATATCTAAACTTAATAAAATGTGCAAAACAATATTTGCAAAGGATAGATTGATAATATCATCTACTGGTAAGACAGAGGTACTGAATCAGGCAAGAAGGCTTGTAAATGAAATCAGACCTATGCTTTCTCAGGAAAAGCTTTCCTTCGAGGGAGATAATGAGTTTGAGGTTCATCCAGTAAAGGAGGCCCTTAAGGATGCTTCACAGATTCAGTATGTAGCAATGGCTGGCGATTTTGTTAAATCAGGATATAAATACAACGGAAGCTATAAGCTTCTCAATACAATTCTTGGTTATGACTACTTCTGGATAAAGGTTCGTGTCCAGGGTGGTGCATATGGCTGCAACATGAATTCAAGCCGTCAGGGAGATATGGTATTTGTATCATATCGTGATCCAAATCTTGCTGAGACACTCAAGGTATTTGAAGAGACAGGAGAATATCTTAGAAACTTTGATGCCGACGATAGAGATATGACAAAGTACATTATTGGTACTATAAGTGGTATGGATACACCACTTACACCTTCTCAGCGCGGCCTTCGTGGATTGAACTGCTACATTTCCGGCATCAGCTACGAGGATTTGCAACGCACTAGGGATGAAGTCTTAGATGCTACGGTAGAGGACATCAGAGCCTTAGCTGATCCAGTAGATGCAGCTATGTCACAACGCTACATCTGTGTTGTAGGAAACGAATCCGTGGTGGAAGCGAATGCGGAGCTATTTACCGTAGTAGAGAATTTATATTAGTTAGATGAGCTGGTACTTTACAAGCATTTCAGTAGCTATCAAGCTCTAAGTGTTGCTGTAGGAGACGTGTTAGTCGACGAAGGCAATATCTTAGGCTTGAGAGCGTAACTGAAGGCTTGTAGATGTAACCAGCGGAGTAGAGGTAAGAGGTAATAAAGAATGAGTGATAATTTTAAGTCTGGTTTTGTTACTATAGTTGGTCGTCCTAACGTAGGAAAGAGCACTTTGATGAATCATATAATTGGGCAGAAGATTGCTATTACAAGTAACAAGCCACAGACAACAAGAAACAGAATCCAAACTGTTTATACAGATGAGGAAGTGGGTCAAATCGTATTTTTGGATACACCAGGTATGCACGAGGCTAAAAATAAGCTTGGTGAATACATGATGTCTGCAGCTAAAAGCACAATTAACGATGTTGATTTAATCCTCTGGCTTGTAGAGCCTGATACAAAGGTCGGAGCAGGAGATAAGAAAATTGCTGAGCTTTTATCCACAGTTGAGGCTCCGGTAATGTTGGTTATCAACAAGATTGACATGGCTGATGGTGTAAAAGTAGGAGAGACAATTTCAGCCTTTAAGGATTTATGTGATTTTGTTGAGGTTGTTCCAGTTTCTGCTTTACATGGAGAAGGCTGCGAGGATCTTCTTTCTACTATATTTAAATATTTACCAGAGGGACCTGCCTTCTATGATTCAGAGACTGTTACAAATCAGACTCTTAGAGAAATCACAGCAGAAATCATTCGTGAAAAATCTCTTCACGCATTAAATGACGAAGTTCCACACGGAATTGGAATTCTCATTGATTCCATGAAGGAGCGTCCAGGTAAGCGTCCAATGTGGGACATTGAAGCGACAATTGTTTGCGAGAAAAACTCACACAAAGGAATCATTATTGGCAAAGGCGGCGCAATGATTAAAAAAATCGGCACAAATGCTCGCTACGAAATCGAAAAGCTTCTTGAAGCAAAGGTTAATCTTAAGCTCTTTGTTAAGGTTAAAAAGGATTGGAGAGAAAGCGAGTACGATTTAAAGACTTTCGGTTACAAGAAAGAGGATTTAGGATAAATGGGACTGGTTACCCTGACAGGATTAGTGCTTTCCAGCTCTGATGTTGGCGAATTTGATAAGCGTCTGGTTATTCTTACAAAGGAAGCAGGGCGAATCACTGCATTTGCAAAAGGAGCAAGAAGGCCGAATAATCCGCTAGTTGCTGCGTGTTCACCATTTTGCTTTGGTGTGTTTGATGCCTTTGAAGGCCGAAATTCCTATCATATAAGCAAAGCAAACATCTCCAATTATTTCAGAGATTTGGTTTTGGATTACGATAAGGTGTGCCTGGGCTCGTATTTTTTGGAAGTTGCAGATTTTCTCTCGGTAGAGGGAATGGATGAAAGAAACAGATTAGCTCTTTTATATCAGAGCTTGAAAGCTTTGGAATCTGGCAAATTCAGCCATCGACTTCTAAAAAATATCTACGATTTAAAGACTTGGGTAATCGATGGTGAATATCCTAATGTATTTAATTGCACATGTTGTGGAAAAAAAGAAAATTTAACAGCCTTTTCGTTGAAAAGACATGGAATGCTTTGCAAAGAATGTGCAAATTTGGAATCTGGTTCAAATATTTCCAGCTCAACACTGTATACAATGCAATTTATTGTTTCCTCAACCATTGAAAAGTTGTATACTTTTGTGTTGAATGAGGAAACTGAAGAAGAATTAACTAGAATTTTAGACGGCTATAGATTAAACTATAGGTCGCATAAATATAAGAGCGAGGAATTTCTATGACTAATAACAGACCCCGCCAGGGTTCTGGCATGCGGAGTCGTAATAGTGCAAACAGTCCTACCAGACAGGGAGTTGCTGCTAAGGAGCTTCAGGAAGCCCGTAGGAAAAGAAGACAGCGCGAAGTGATGCGCAATCGCATTATTTTAGGTGTGATTTGCCTTTGTATTTTTGCACTTCTCATTACACTTATTGTAAAATTATTAGGTGGGCTGATTGGTTCAGGCAATACAGCCGACACTTCTACCATTACATTCCAAAAAAATGGACAAGTCGTATTTGAAGAAGTGATTGATTTTGACACAGATACATATTCAAAATCAGAGCTTAAAAGTTACACAAATGATTTGATTGACAGCTTCAATGAAACCTATGGCGAGGAAGCAATCAAGCTAAACAAGCTTTCTGTTAAAGGGGACGAAGCCTACATCAAAACTACATATAAGGATGCTGATTGCTACACAGCTTTCACATCTTATGAAACTTTTGATGCTTCTTACGAAGATGCAGTTTCCGCTGGCTACGATTTTGGTGAGCTTTTTTCAACTGTAGCTGATAATGTAGTAGGGGAAGCGCAGGTGGTTGATACTGAAAGCTTATTTGCAGGAATGCAGGTAGCAATCATCAAAGAAAACGTTACTGTTGTTGTGCCTGGCACAATTACATATATATCAAATGCCAATGTTGATTTGGTAGAAGCTGACACAGTTACAATTTCCCAAGCTGATGGGAATGAGGATGCTTCAGATTTAGTATATGTTATATATACTTTGGAATAATATTAGAAGGGAACATAATCATGGAAAAAACAATGGACAAAATTATTGCTCTTGCCAAGGCAAGAGGCTTTGTATATGCAGGTTCCGAAATCTACGGTGGTCTTGCTAATACATGGGATTACGGCAATCTTGGCGTTGAGCTCAAGAATAACGTAAAAAAAGCTTGGTGGCAGAAATTCGTTCAGGAAAATCCATACAACGTAGGTGTTGATTGTGCGATTCTTATGAATCCACAGACATGGATTGCTTCTGGTCACCTTGGTTCATTCTCAGATCCACTTATGGATTGTAAGGAATGTCACGAAAGATTTAGAGCAGACAAAATCATCGAGGATTTTGCAGCTGAAAAGGGCATCGAGCTTAAGTCATCAGTTGATGGCTGGAGCAAAGAGGAGATGAAGGAATTCATCGACAGCAACAACGTTCCATGTCCTACATGTGGTAAGCACAACTTCACAGATATTCGTGAGTTCAACCTTATGTTCAAGACATTCCAGGGTGTTACTGAGGATGCAAAGAACACAGTTTACCTTCGTCCTGAGACAGCACAGGGTATTTTCGTAAACTTCAAGAATGTTCAGCGTACATCTCGAAAGAAGGTTCCATTTGGTATCGGCCAGATTGGTAAGTCATTCCGTAACGAGATTACACCTGGTAACTTCACATTCCGTACTCGTGAGTTCGAGCAGATGGAGCTTGAGTTCTTCTGCAAGCCTGGTACACAGGATGAGTGGTTCCAGTACTGGAGAAGCTTCTGTCGTGATTGGCTTACAAGCCTCGGCATAAAGGAAGATGAGATGAGACTTCGTGACCACGATCCAGAGGAGCTTTCATTCTACTCAACAGGTACTACAGATATCGAGTTCTTATTCCCATTTGGTTGGGGTGAGCTTTGGGGTATCGCTAGCCGTACAGACTACGATCTTACACAGCATCAGAACGTATCTGGTCAGGATCTTACATACTTCGATGATGAGACAAACGTAAAGTACTTACCATACGTAATTGAGCCATCACTTGGTGCTGATCGTGTTGTTCTTGCATTCCTTTGCGCAGCATACGATGAGGAAGAGGTTGGTAAGGATGGAAAGAGCGATGTTCGTACAGTTCTTCACTTCCACCCAGCTCTTGCACCAGTAAAGATTGGTGTGCTTCCACTTTCAAAGAAGCTTAACGAAGGCGCTGAAAAGGTATTTACAGAGCTTTCAAAGAAATACAACTGCGAATTTGACGACAGAGGAACAATCGGTAAGAGATATCGTCGTATGGACGAAATCGGAACACCATTCTGTATCACATATGACTTTGATTCAGAAGAAGACCATATGGTTACAATTCGTCATCGTGATTCTATGGAGCAGGAAAGAATTGCGATTGCAGATTTGGATGCATATTTTGCAGACAAGTTTACATTTTAACATAGGAGGAGAGTGCTATGGAAAACATTAATGTAGAGGGAGCAGCTGAAAAGCCTGTTGCACAGCCAGTTGTTGACAACGGAGAAGATTTACTTTTAGAACAGATTGATGCATTCCGCGAGAAGGCAACACAGCTACAGCAACTCATTGCTCAGAAAGAGCGTAAGGCTGCAGAGTTAGAAGCTTTAGTTAGAGAGAAAGAAGCAATTAATGTTAAGCTACAGGAAGAGCTTTCTAGAAAGCAGCAGGAGGCAGACAGCCTTGTTGCTGATGTAGAAACTCAGGTAGACCGTATGATGCAGGTTGTTAAAAACAACATGGATCAATTAGAGATTGACATTAAGGGCCAAGTGAGTGATAATCAAGAGTCCTACGAGACCCACAATAGAAATCTTCAGGATACACTTAAAAATGTATCAGATGGTTTAGATAATATTCAAAACGAGCTTTCCGAGAAAACGCACTCAGAATCAGTTCATTTATATCGTTTGATTCAGGATTTATTAAAAGAACACGACAACAGCGAAGAGCAGGCTGTTAAGGCAGTTGAGCATTACAGCTCATTAAAGAAGCTTTCGGTTGTAGTTATTGTTTTGCTTGTATTAACAATGGGGGTATCTATTGCATCACTTATTCTCTCGATAGGATTATTTTAAGATAGAATAGATGGAGGGATTATGCCGAATTCAGTTTTTATTATCGGACACAAGAACCCTGATACCGACAGTATTTGTGCCGCTATAGGATATGCATACCTTAAAAATGCACTTGGCACAGGAGTAAATTATATACCAAAGAAAGCGGGCGAGCTCAATAAGGAGACTCGTTACGTATTAGACCGTTTTGGCGTTCAGGAGCCAGAAACAATATCAGACGTTGGAGCACAGCTCATGGATATTGAGTACAGACAGCTCGAGGGCGTTGATGGTCATATTTCTCTTAAGAAGGCATGGGAAATCATGCTTGAGAGAGATGTTGTTACACTTCCAGTTATTGCAAAGACAGGCAAGCTTGAAGGTGTAATCGTAAACGGAGATATTGCGTACTCATACATGGATGTATACGACAATAGCATCCTTTCAAGAGCACGTACACAGTACTCAAACATTATTAGTACACTTAGTGGACGCCTTGTTACAGGAAATCCACACGCATATTTTGTAAAAGGTTCTGTAGTTATTGCATCAAACAACAGAGAGGATCTTAAAGAAGATATCAGCAGAGATGACCTTGTGATTGTTGGTAATATCACAGCTCGTCAGCTCATCTGTATCGAAGCTGGATGTAGCTGCTTAGTAGTTTGTGGCGCTTCATCAGTAGATCCAGAGGTTGAAAAGGCAGCTATAGATCATCAGGTAGTGCTTATCACTACGGAGTACGACACATTTACAGTTGCTCGTCTTATTCATCAGTCAATGCCTATTCGTCAGTTCATGCAGAAGGAAGACATTATCAGCTTTGAATTAGATGATTATGTAGATGATGTTAGAGAAGTTATGAAAACAGTTCGTCATCGAGATTTCCCAATCCTCGATGAAAACAGACATTACATTGGAATGGTTTCACGTCGTCTTCTTTTAAATATGCAAAAGAAGAAGGTTATCTTAGTAGACCACAATGAAAAGTCTCAGGCAGTTGATGGTATTGATCAGGCAGAGGTACTTGAAATCATCGACCACCACAGACTTGGTTCACTTGAAACTGTTTCACCAATTCTTTTCAGAAATCAGCCACTTGGCTCTACAGCCACAATCGTATCGCTGATGTTCAAGGAAAGAGGAGTACAAATTCCAAAGGAAATTGCTGGTGTACTTTGCTCAGCAATCCTTTCAGATACTTTAATGTTCAGGTCACCAACATGTACACCAACAGACGAAGAAAGAGCAAGAGAGCTTGCTAAGATTGCTGGTGTTGATGTTACAGAGCTTGCAACTTCTATGTTTGAAGCAGGAAGCGATTTTAGAGACCGTACAGCTGAGCAGATTTTCCATCAGGATTACAAAATCTTTACTAGCGGGGACATAAAGTTTGGAGTTGCCCAAGTAAGTTCAGTATCGAAGGGGCAGCTCAATTCAATTAAGGATGAAATCAGAAAATACATGGATTCAGTACTTAAATCATCAGATTTAAATGCTGTATTCGTAATGCTTACTGATATTCTTAATGAATCAACAGAGCTTCTATTCGTTGGCGGGGAGGCTGACAAAATAATTGCCGATGCATTTAGAATGCCTGTTGCTGCAGATAGTTACATTTTAGATGGTGTAGTTTCAAGAAAGAAACAGCTTATACCACCTATCATGGAATCTCTACAGGAATAAGCAAAATATAAATTAAAGGGCAGAATTTTGTTATGTTAATCAACGGATTTAATATTGCAGCAGAGAGAGTAGACTTATTAATAGCACTTGTGATGCTTTATTTGACAGTGGCCACCAAACCAAGGAGGACCGCTGTCCTTTCCGTTGTTTTTTATGGCCAGATTTTATCATTGGCAAATATTGTTCTGCACATGGCTTCTATTTTCCTTTTAAGCTTTGATACAGCCTTAGAAGGATTTCTTTTTAGAATGACTGTGTTGTTCTATTATGTTACTTATCTTGGAATTCTAGTTTTATTGTTTTCATATATACATTTGCTTAGTTTAAAGCAAAGAGAAAATTTAGATACGTTAAATGTTGTTGTTATTGTCTTCATCGCAATTTACATGGTTGTTGTAGGAGGAGTATTTATCTCTGATAGTTATGTAACTGTTATTGATGGAGCATACAAATTCACTGAATGGTTTTATGTCAATGTATGGTTTGCACTTTTGGATGTTGTGCTTATCGTTCTTTCCACCTTTCAGAATAGAAATGAAATCCCAAGAGTTCTCATGAACCTTATATTCATATTTGTACCATTTGAAATACTTACACTTGTTATTCAAATGATACAGCCACAGTATGTAATCCTTAGTGTTACATATGTAGTTCCATTTATGCTTTGCTATATTACTTTCCATAGCATTTTGTACGATGAGGTGACAGGCTGCCAAAATAAGCAGGCTTTCGAAGCTCATCTTTTGTCGCTTCAAAAGAAGAGTAAAAACGGAAAGCATATTGGTTTCATCTATATTAAGTTCCCTCGTCTTGAGGTTGTAGATAACTATGAGCTTATGTATATAGCAAATCGTAGAATTTCTGCACAGATTAGAAACCTGGAACAACACAACCCAAACGCTAGAGTTTACTCTATCAATGAGTTTACATATGGCATCATTTTCCCAAATAATAGCGAGCACATCACAAGAGAGACAATTGAGCTTGTTAAGAAAGACCTTGAAGAGGCTATGTCGAGTTGGGAATATTCAAACAGCCCTGAATACAGAATGGTTGTTATAAAAAATGATTTGGAAAAGTGCGATTTACAGACACTTGACGCATATTCTAACTTCTTGTTCGACAAGGCAGCTAAAAAGAAAGTGAGAGTCTATGAGGCGACACTTTCTGATTACAATATTTGCATGGAACAGAAGGAAATCGAGCGAGTTATTGTTGACATTAGAAACAAGGACGATTTATTGGACCCAAGAGTTGAAGTTTATGTGCAGCCTATTTTCGATGTTACAAACAACAATTATCAAAACGCTGAGGCATTGATGCGTCTTGAGGTTCATGGCAGATTAATCTCACCGGATATATTTATTCCTTTGGCTGAAAAGGTGGGATGCATTCATACTCTTACAAGAATTATTCTTAACAAGGTATGTGCAAAGATTTACGAGATTCAGGATTACTACAATTTTGAAGCTGTATCTGTAAATGTTTCACTTTCAGAGTTTATGGATTATTGCCTGCATGATGAATTGATTGATATCATCAAAAATAATGGCATTACATGCGATAGAATTCGTCTTGAAATGACAGAATCTATGACCAGTGACGAAATCGAAGCAATTAGTCACAACATGGAAGAGTTTAATGCCGCAGGTGTACATTTTTATCTTGACGATTTTGGAACAGGTTATTCTAACCTTGAAAGAATTGTCAGCTTACCATTTAGAACAATTAAGTTCGATAAGAGCTTACTATATAAATCAATGGATGACCCTATTTTGCTTAGATTGATTCAAAATATGGTTGATGTGTTTAAGAGCCATGGATTAGTAGTACTTGTAGAAGGTGTTGAAAACAACAAACAGGCTGAACTTTCTATTGGTCTAGGATTCGAATATATCCAGGGATATAAATACGCAGCACCAGTTCCAATCAACAAATTAGAGGAATTCTTTGAGCCTAAGCTAGAGCGCTTGGCCTAAAATAAAGTTATGGACAGATGAAGATTTTGGTTATATAATGCAACTATCATCAAAGTTATTCGATAGTCGATTCGACTTTTATTTCCATGACGTTTTTCATTTTATTAAGGAGAGTTAGATGAGAGAAAAATATGAAAGTTTATCAGTAACAATTTTGCGCGACTTAGCAAAAGCTAGGGGAATAAAAGGCGCATCAGCAATGAAAAAAGCAGATTTGGTAGAAGCTATGCTTGCACAGGACGAAATTGACAAGCAGAATGAAGCTGCATCTGCAGAAAAGTCAGAGCCAGTAGAAAAGGCTGAAAGACCAAAAAAGGTAGAAAGAACAGAAAGACAGGAGAGACCAGAGAAGGCTGAAAAATCTGAGAAGGCAGACAAGACAGAGGTTCCAGCAGATATCCCAATGGACAATCTTATTCCAGCAAGTGGAATTCTTGAGGTAATGGGCGACGGCTTTGGTTTCATCAGATGTGACAACTACATGCCAGGTACAGACGATGTATATGTTAGTCAGTCACAAATCAAAAAGTTTAACCTTAAGACAGGCGATATTATCATAGGTAAGAAGCGTTTCAACAACCCTACAGATAAGTTCGCTGCTCTTATGATTATAGATTCAATCAATGGTTACGATCCTTCAAGAGCTAGCAAGCGCCCTAATTTCGAAGATTTAACACCTATTTTCCCAAATGAACGTATTCGTCTTGAAAGACAGCGCAGCTCAGTAGCGATGCGTATCGTTGATTTGGTTAGCCCAATTGGTAAGGGACAGCGTGGTATGATTGTTTCCCAGCCAAAGGCAGGTAAAACAACACTTCTTAAAGAAGTGGCTACATCAGTTAATTACTCACATCCAGATATGCACCTTATCATTTTGCTTATCGACGAGCGTCCTGAGGAAGTTACCGATATGAAGGACACTATGAGAAACAGCAAAAATGTTGAGGTTATCTATTCAACATTTGATGAGAGTCCAGAACACCACAAGCGTGTTTCAGAAATGGTTATTGAGCGAGCTAAGAGATTAGTAGAGCATGGCCAGGACGTTATGATTCTTTTGGATTCTATCACACGTCTTGCCCGCGCATACAACCTTACAGTACAGCCATCAGGCCGTACACTTTCAGGTGGTCTTGATCCAGCAGCTCTTCACATGCCAAAGAAGTTCTTTGGTGCTGCAAGAAACATGCGTGAAGGCGGTTCCCTTACAATCCTTGCTACAGCACTTGTAGATACAGGTTCCAAGATGGACGATGTTGTATTCGAGGAATTCAAGGGTACAGGTAACATGGAGCTTATTCTTGATAGAAAGCTTTCAGAAAAGAGAATATTCCCAGCTATTGATATCACAGGTTCTGGTACTCGTAGAGAAGACCTTCTTCTTTCAAGAAAAGAGCTTGATGCAATGGAAATTATGAGAAAAGCAATCAATGGTGCTAGAAAAGAAGACGCCGTTGAAACTATTCTTAATATGTTTGCTCACACAAAGAGCAATGACGAATATATCGATATGATTATTCGTAAGAGAGTTATCTAATTCAATTGATATTCAAGGAGGGAAATCATGGCATCAGTAGACGAAACAGCGGTATTTTTACACAAGCAGTGGAACGGTAAAATCGAGACATGTGCAAAGGCACCAGTTAAAAGCAGAGAGGATTTGTCGATTGCTTACACACCAGGTGTTGCAGCTCCATGCCGTATCATTGCTGAAGACCCAGAGGCAGCATATAGCTACACACTTAAAGCAAACACAGTAGCTGTTGTATCTGACGGTTCTGCTGTCCTTGGCCTTGGAAATATTGGACCACTTGCAGCAATGCCAGTTATGGAAGGCAAGTGCGTATTGTTCAAGGAGTTCGGTGGTGTTAATGCATTTCCTATCGTTTTAAATACTCAGGATCCAGACGAAATAGTTGCTGCAGTAAAGGCTATTGCTCCAACATTTGGTGGAATCAATCTTGAGGATATTTCTGCTCCACGTTGCTTCGAAATCGAAGAGCGTCTTAAAAAGGAGCTTGATATTCCAGTATTTCATGATGATCAGCATGGTACAGCAATTGTTGTACTTGCTGGCATTATCAATGCGTTAAAGGTAGTTAACAAGAAAAAAGAAGATTGCAAGGTAGTAGTTAATGGTGCAGGTTCTGCAGGAATAGCCATTACAAAGCTTCTTCTTAGATATGGATTTAAGGATGTCACAATGTGTGATAGGGAAGGAATCATTGGTCCGGACTATCCAAATCTTAATTGGATGCAAAAAGAAATGACTAACGTCACGAACCTTTCACATAAGACTGGTACACTTAAGGATGCCTTAGTTGGTGCGGACATTTTTGTTGGTGTTTCAGCTCCGGGTATTGTATCAAAGGAAATGGTTGCATCTATGGCAAAGGATTCGATTCTTTTTGCTATGGCCAACCCTACACCAGAGATTATGCCTGACGAAGCAAAGGAAGCAGGAGCTAGGGTAATTGGTACAGGACGTTCTGATTTTCCTAATCAGGTTAACAATGTAGTTGCATTCCCTGGTATTTTTAGGGGCGCCCTTGAAGCGAGAGCTACAGCAATCACAGAAGAAATGAAATTGGCAGCAGCAGAAACTATTGCCGGTCTTGTGGATGAAGAGAATCTTTGCGATGATTTCATTTTGCCAGAGGCTTTTGATCCACGTGTTGCAGTAGCAGTAGCAAATGCAATTAAAGCATTGGTTTAAATCAAATAAGTTATAAGTAGTTAGTGAGGAAAATCATGGCAGAACCAAATTTAATATACAAGATTACAATACTAGAATTATTACATCGTAGTGGTTTCCCGCTTAGCAACAGTCAAATCACAGACTTCTTTTTAGAAGGTGATTTGACTGATTATTTCACAGCCCAGCAAGCCATCAGCGACGATGAGGAAGCAGGGCTGATTTTTTCGAAAACTAATCATAATAATACGACCTATTCAATTACAGATGATGGCGTGAAGACCTTGGAGCTATTCAAAGAAAAGATTTCTCCAGCTCTTTCAAAGGATATTAACAAATATCTCAAGGTCAATTCCATTTCCATGAAGGAAGAGAATTCCTACAAGGCAACGTACTTCAAAGCCGATAGGGGTGGCTATGTGGTACAGCTTCGTATTACGGAAAACGATGTTCCGACCATGGATTTAAGCTTTCATGTAGGCTCAAAGGAGCAGGCTGAAACACTATGCAACAATTGGAAGGTACGTAGTGATCAGGTATATGAAGCGGTGATGGATATACTTATGGGGTGAGGTATGAAATCTGTTTACATTAAAATGATTTTAATTGTAACAGTGGCATTATTTATTGTAGTGGGGGCACTACTAGCTTCAGTTGCCGTCATTTCTGACGGCACGCTTAGTAGAAATCAATTCATTAAACTAATCGTTGTTTTTTCCATTTTTTTAATATTAGCCATTATTGTGGCACTGAAAATTGCACAGAATGTTATAAAAGAAATAAATAGCATGAATGAGTTTATGCAACGTCAGTTGGATGCTGTAGATTCGGCAAGTAAGGCAAAAAGTCAGTTTCTTGCTAGTATGTCACATGAAGTAAGGACACCTATTAATGCTATCCTTGGTATGAACGAAATGATTATTAGGGAAAGCTCGGACGAGCAGATTGTAGAGTATGCAACAAATGTTAAACAGGCCGGAAAGGCTTTGCTTGCCCAGGTAAATAGTATTTTGGATTACTCAAAGCTAGAAGAAGGCAAGATGGATATAATCCAGGTAGAGTATGATTTGGCCACAATGATAAATGGTTTTGTAACATCTGTTGCGACTAGAGCTAAATCCAAGGGCTTGAGAATGGAGGTAAATGTAGATACAAACCTGCCAACCACATTATTGGGGGATGATGTTAGATTGGGGCAGGTTATTAATAACTTGCTTACAAATGCAGTAAAATACACTGAAGTAGGTGTAATAACCCTTAATATATGGGAAGAATCAAGGGAAGATGGAGCAATTGATATCGGGGTAAGTGTGCAGGATACGGGAATAGGTATCAAGCCAGAGGACATGGAAAAGCTGTCCGCCTCATTTACGAGAATAGAAGAGGAACGCAATAGAAATATTGAGGGCACAGGTCTTGGAATCCCGATTGTAATAGAAATATTGAGACTTATGGGAAGTGACCTTAAGGTGGAGAGTGTGTATGGCCAGGGTTCTACTTTTTCATTTGTAATCAGACAGGGAATCATTAATGACGAGCCTTTGGGTGACTATAGAAAACGCGTTAAACGCAGCTATAGGCGTAGAAACAAGTACACTTATCCATCTATGCCGAAGGCAAATATCATTGTTGTAGATGACTACGAGATGAATCTTGTGGTGGCAAAGAATCTTATGAAGGTTTATGATTTTATTCCTGATTTGGCAGAATCCGGGCCGGAAGCCGTTACCAGGATAGAAGAGAAGCATTACGACATCATTTTCATGGATCATATGATGCCTGATATGGATGGCGTAGAAACGCTGGAGATTTTGAAAAAGCGACAAATGATAGATGAGTCCACGGCAGTAATTGCTTTGACGGCAAATGCTATCGCAGGAGCTAAAGACTTTTATATATCAAAGGGATTTAACGACTATCTGACTAAGCCAATAGATGCAGAAGCATTGGAACAGGTTTTAACCAAATATGTTCCGGCAGAAAAGATAGTAAAGAAATCCATTAGCGATATTAAGAATAATAAATCACTAACAGTAAATGATGATGAAAGAAAGGCTTTGATTAAAATCTTTGTATCCACGATTCAAGAAACAGCAAAGAATTTGGATAGTTTGTTGGAAGCGGAGGATATTAAAAATTACACTATCAAGGTTCATGGACTGAAGAGTACAGCCAGATTGATAGGCGAAATGTCCATATCAAGTAAAGCTGAGGCTTTAGAGAAAGCAGGAAACGAAAATGATTGGGATTATATAAAATCTCATCATAAGGAATTAATAAGAGAATATCTAAGCCTGGAGAATTCGTACAAAGAGGTTAAAGAAACAAAGAAAAAATTGGATGCAGGGGAATTGAAGGATGCTATTTATTCAATTATAGAAATGGCAAGTGTCTGCGATTACACATCTACGGAGATGGTTATAGATTCATTGGATGAATACGAGATGCCAGAGAATGTAGAATCGGAAATGAAACATGTGCGAGAGCTTCTGCAGAAGCTTGATTATGAGGGTGTTGTTGGATTGGCTAAAAATATGCTTAACAATGGGGGTAACTAATGGATTACGGAGTTTCTAATGAAAAGCAAAGTAAAGTTGCAATTATCAGTTCAAAGTCCAGCTTTTCAGTAATGGGAATTCAAAAAAAGCTGCAGGAATCGGGAATAGAAGGAGTGCCAGTTCGTCCAAGTATTTTTCAGATTGAGGAGGCTATTGATGAGAGTGAGCCAATAATCTACTATTTGGATGATGAGATTTATACTCCAAGCGGAGAAGATTTTTTAAATGAAATGAGGAAGCTATGCTTGGAGCAGGAACGTTTGCTTATACTTGTAGGTGAAGAAGCGGAGTATGAAAAGGCTACAGAAATCATCCCTAAATCGGCAATTGTAGGATGGTTTAATAGGCCTGTTGATATGGATGCTTTGATGGAGACTTTGGAAAAAGCATTAGGGGGAGAAATCAAACCAGCAAGACAGCACCACATTTTAATAGTTGATGACGACACTACATATATGCGAATGCTTCACGAATGGATGAAGGACAGATATCAGATTACTATGCTTGATGCTGGAACAAAGGCTATTCACTGGTTGATGGACAACTCGCAGAATGTAGATTTGATTTTATTAGATTGTGAGATGCCATCAATGGATGGCCCTACAGTTTTTCGAATGTTAAAAGAAGATCCAGGCTCTAGAAATATTCCGGTAATGTTCTTGACTGGCAAGAGCGATAGAGATATGGTTATAAGAGCCGTTGGCTTAGGGCCAGAAGACTATATACTTAAATCCATAGATAAAAAAGAACTTATGGATAAGCTGGAAGATTTCTTTGGCCGTCTGAAGACAATGGAGGATTCAGAAGAAGTAGAAGAGTCTGATGGCAAAACAGGGGTTGTATTTTAGTATATTCCATGTTATACTTGAGAAGCTGTTAATCGGGATGAAATGCGAGACCCTCGCATTTAAGCAGTATTCGAGATTTTTATCTCACAAATTACAGTTGGAAATTGTAAAAAATTATTATGAGAGGTGAAATTAAATGAGACAGGGTATCCATCCAGATTATTACCAGGCTACAGTTACTTGCAACTGCGGTAACACATTCGTAACAGGTTCTACAAAGGAGAGCATCCACGTAGAAATTTGTTCAAAGTGTCATCCATTCTACACAGGCCAGCAGAAAGCTACACAGGCTCGTGGACGTATTGACAAGTTCAACAAGAAGTATGGTATTGACGCAAAGTAGTCATTTATTTGGACTTTTAAGGGTTGAGATTCGTCTCAGCCCTTTATTTCGTGTAGGGGGCTTAAAATGAAGTATTCAGGCATAGGCGGACAGGCTGTAATGGAAGGCGTCATGATGCGAAATGGCAACAAATATGCCGTAGCAGTTCGTACACCAGACAAATCTATTGCAGTAGATGTTAAAAATACAAAAGACATAAATGACATGTGGCACAAAATCCCAATCATCAGAGGTATGGTATCTTTTATAGATTCCCTTGTAATTGGCCTTAGTACACTTATGTATTCAGCTAGCTTCTTCGAGGACGAAGAGGATGCCGTCGATAAATCAAAGCTTTCTGAGGAAGAGCTTAAAAAGCTCGAGAAAAAGGAAAAAGCTGAGATGGGTGGCACGCTGGTGTTGTCATTTGTGCTTGCTCTTGGTATTTTCTTTGCATTGCCTTACTTTATTTCCCTTGGGTTAAACAAATATATTGAGTCGCAGGCATTGATTGCTCTTATCGAAGGACTTATTCGAATCGGCATCTTCATTGGATACATTGTGGTGATTTCTCATATGGAGGATATCAAGCGTACTTTTATGTATCACGGTGCAGAGCATAAATGCATTAATTGTGTGGAGGCAGGAAAGCCACTTACAGTCGAAAACGTTCGCTCATCCACTCGTTTTCATAAGCGCTGTGGAACCAGTTTTATCTTCATAGTGTTCATTATTTCAGTTTTTGTTTTCATGTTTATCACTTTCGATAATACATGGTTAAAGCTTATTGCAAGACTTTTGCTTATTCCAGTTATCGCTGGTATTTCATACGAGTTCATTAGGCTTGCAGGGCGTCATGAAAATGGCTTTGTAAATATCTTTTCTAAGCCAGGACTATGGTTGCAGAGACTTACAGTAATGGAGCCAGATGATGATATGATTGAGGTTGGAATTGCCTCAGTAGAAGCAGTGTTTGATTGGAAAGGATTCATCGAAGAAAACAGGGAGTGTTTTTAGGTATGACTTTTAAACAGGCTTTAGATAAAGGAATAGTATTATTGGAATCAGAAAATATTGCTGATGCTAAGATTGATGCCTGGTATCTTCTTTCTTTTGTAAGCGGCCTTACAAAGGCTCAGTATTTTCTGAAGCAATCAGAGGAAATCGATAATAATATTCTTTATAAATATAAGGATGTCCTTTTAAGGAGAGCAGGCCATGAGCCACTCCAGCACATCACTGGAGAGCAGGACTTTATGGGCATCACATTTTGGGTAAATGAAAATGTTCTCATCCCTCGCCAGGATACTGAGACTCTCGTAGAGGAGGCTCTAAAGGTCATTCCTAGTGGTAGCCATATTTTGGATTTGTGTACTGGCAGTGGATGTGTTATTCTATCTCTTGTTGTCCTGGGACAGGGGCTTTCAGGAATAGGTGTAGATATCTCAGAGGAAGCACTTGCTGTTGCCCGCGAGAATGGCGCTAGGCTTGTAGGCCGTAAGGCGGATTTTGTTAAAGGCGATATGTTCCAGCCAGTTAGTGGCAAGTTCAATGCCATCGTATCAAATCCACCATATATTCCATCTGCAGTAGTAGATGAGTTGGAGCCAGAGGTAAAGGATCATGAGCCTCGTCTTGCATTAGACGGCACAGAGGATGGCCTTTTCTTCTATAAGAAAATCACTGCAGAAGCAGGGGATTATCTTAATGATGGTGGCTGGCTTTTGGTGGAAATCGGCTATGATCAGGGAGCAGATGTTTCTACGCTTTTTAAAGAGGCAGGATTCAAGGACGTTGAAGTAATAAAGGATTTAGCAGGCAACGATAGAGTCGTTAAGGGACACCTATAGCGATGCAGATGTATTGTGTCTGTTAATTAAGTGGTTAATAACATGGAGGTTTTAGCATGTTTGATAGATTAGAAGATTTAGTATTAAGATACGAGGAAGTAATGAATTTACTTTCTGAGCCAGATGTGGCTAACGATAATGCCAGATTTAGAGCACTCATGAAGGAGCAGGCTGAGCTTGCACCTATCGTAGAGGCTTACAAGCAGTATTCAGCTCACAAGCAGAACATTCAGGATTCGTTAGAGCTTCTCGAGGTTGAATCAGACGAAGAAATGAAGGAGCTTGCAAAGGAAGAGATGAAAGAGTCTCAGGCTGAGGTTGAGCGTCTTGAGCAGGAGCTTAAAATCTTACTTCTTCCTAAGGATCCTAACGATGATAAGAACGTTATCGTAGAAATTCGTGCAGGTGCAGGTGGAGAGGAAGCAGCTCTTTTCGCAGCAGAAATCTACCGTATGTACGTACATTATGTAGAGTCACGTGGATGGAAGGTTGAACTTCTTGAAGCAGACGAGACAGGTATCGGCGGAATGAAGAACATCGAGTTCATGGTTAAGGGAACTGGTGCATACTCAATCCTTAAGTACGAGTCTGGTGTACACCGTGTACAGCGTGTACCAGAGACAGAGTCTCAGGGCCGTATCCAGACTTCTACATGTTCTGTTGCAGTTATGCCAGAGGCAGAAGAAGTAGATGTCCATATTGATGAAAAGGATATCCGTATCGACGTAATGCGTGCTTCAGGTAACGGTGGTCAGTGTGTCAACACAACAGATTCAGCTGTTCGTCTTACTCACTACCCAACAGGAATTGTTATCTATAGCCAGACAGAAAAGTCACAGCTTCAGAATAAGGAAAAGGCTTTCGCACTCCTTCGTGCAAAGCTTTATGATTTAGAGCTTCAGAAGCAGCAGGATGCAGAAGCTGCAGAGCGTCGCTCACAGATTGGTACTGGTGATCGTGCAGAAAAGATTCGTACATACAACTTCCCACAGGGACGTGTAACAGATCACCGTATCAACCTTACACTTTACAAGCTCGATAAGATTATGAACGGAGATATTCAGGAAATTCTTGATGCACTTATCGCAGCAGATCAGGCTGCAAAGCTTGCAAAGATGTCTCAAGACTAATAGATTTTTAAGGTTCTTGCCTATGGCAAGGACCTTTTTTAATCTTGCGCACAATTCAAATTTGTATTATTTTAATAGCATGATTAATGTTTGTATAGTTGAAGACGAGCTAGAACAGGCTTCAGTTTTAAAGAATTATATAAGTAAATACAGTTCGGCAAAGAATCAGCAGTTTAATATTACAAATCTGCCAGATGGAATAGATTTGGTGGATGATTATAAGGGACAGTTTGATATTATCCTTTTGGATATTCAGATGAAGCATTTGGATGGCATGGCAGCAGCAGAGAAAATCCGCCAGGTGGATTCTGATGTTATCATTATTTTTATCACATCCACAGTTCAGTATGCAGTGCAGGGATATGCAGTGGATGCGCTAGGATATGTTCTTAAGCCTGTGCCATATAATCAGTTTGAGCAGATTTTTGACAAGGCAATAGTGAGAGTGCAGGCCAAGCAACAGCATGTTTATATAAAGGTTGCTGTTGATGACAAGCAGCTAAAGCTTGACTGCAACAATATTATCTATATTGAAAGTCAGCGTAACAATGTGGTTATACATTGCAAGGATGATGATTATGTTACAGCAGGGCCTCTCAAGCGGTTTGATGAGATGCTGATGGAACATGGTTTTAGCAAGTGCCATAATGCATATTTAATCAATCTTTCAGAGGTTGAAGCTGTACAAAAAGAGGAAGTTTTATTAACAAATGAGGTGATGCTTCCAATAAGTCGTGCCAGAAAGAAAGAGTTCATGGCTGCGTTGACGGAGGATATTTTGTAATGGTTTTTAATGCATTTTTAAACCCTGTAAATATACAGGACACCCCAAGACTTTTTACCGCTATTGCTGAATGGCTAGCGGTTTTTGTTTACTTTAATATATACAAGAAAAAGAGGCATGATAAGGAATTTGCTATTTACTGTATTGCTATATTTATTATCTTGGTCGCATTTCAATTTATAGCGGGGTTGTTGCCACTGGGTTTTTGGATTCCTACTATGATCGGTGCAGTAGGACTTATGTACTTTTCACTTTATATTGTTTTGGATATAAAGCCTAGGGATTGTGCGGTTCTTACAACTCATGCATTTGTACTGGCAGAGTTTGCTGCCAGCCTTTATAAGCAGCTTTATGTGTGGAGCGTAAAAATTACTGAGCAGGAAGGTATGGTCGAATCTGTTTGCAATATGCTCCTGGTGTACATTGCAACTTATATTGTTTATTACAGATTTGAACGTGGCAATGTGCCATCTAATAGAAACCTTAACATCAGCAATAAAGAGATGATTAGTGTTCTCGCCACAGGTATTGGAGCCTTTATCATGTCCAATATCAGTTTTGTAAACAGCAGAACACCATTCTCTGCCACAGAGAACATGCTTTATGTTCGTACTCTGGTAGATTTCGGAGGAATGCTGATGCTGATGACAGAGATGGGCCGTAGAAACGAGTTGGCCCTTCGAAAGGAAAGTACCGAGATTAATCAGCTTTTCCAAAAACAGTACGAGCAGTACAAGCTTGCAATTGATAATTCCGAGGCCTTGCGTAAGGAAATGCATGACATGAAGCATTACGTTATGGCTCTCAAAAACGAGGATGATCCAGAGCGTCGCTCAGAAGTTCTTGCAGATATGGAACAGGCTATTGCAATACAGGAATCCTTTATGAATACAGGAAACAAGGTTCTTGATGTTGTGCTTACTACAAAGAGCCTCCAGTGCCAAAAGAAGAACATCACCTTAAACGCAATGGTTGACGGTGATTTATTGGCAGATATCCATGTAAAAGACATTTGCTCTTTGTTTGGAAATATTCTGGACAATGCTATCGAAGCATCTCAGCAGGTTGTTGATAAGGAAAAGCGTCTTATCACACTTTCTGTTCGTAAAAGAAACCAGTTTATCATTGTAGAATGTGAGAATTACTCTGACAGCGAAAATGTAAAGCTTCGAAATAATCAGAGGCGTAGTTTCTTTGGAAAGAATAACCTACCTAAAACTACAAAAGGAGATAACGTAAAGCATGGATATGGACTTAAGTCCATTACTCAGGTTGCAGAAAAGTACGGCGGCGCAATGAATTGCAGCTATGAAGATGGCTGGTTCAAGGTTAAAGTGCTTCTGGCTGCAAGCAAATAATGCCAGTTATCACGGATAAATGACAAGTTGTCCTTCGGGGCAACTTTTTTTTGTGGCAGGGTGTAAATTAATATCAAGAAAAAATTAGTTGAGGTTATTCCAGTGAGTCTGTAGCCATCAAGCTCTGATAACTCTCAAGTGAGATATGTATCGAACGGAGAGTTCATCAGGCTTGTAGGCGTAACAGACGGACTTTGGCTAGTTAGTATTTTATGGAGGATGTAGATGGACGCTAAAGAAATTATTTCACAGCTTACATTGATGGAGAAGGCAGCTCTTTTGAGCGGAAAGAATGAGTGGGAATCACGTGACATTCCAAGACTTGGAATTCAGTCGATTTCATTTTCAGATGGTCCTCACGGCTTACGTCGTCAGGAGGGGGCAGGAGATCATTTGGGGCTTAATGCATCTCTTCCAGCTACATGTTTTCCAACAGCAGCTACAGTAGCAAACAGCTGGGACGAAAGTCTTGGTGAAGAAATTGGAGCAGCTCTTGGTGAGGAAGCAGTTGCACAGAACGTTGATGTACTTCTTGGTCCAGGCTTAAATATGAAACGTTCTCCACTGTGCGGACGAAATTTTGAATACTTTAGTGAGGATCCAATCCTTGCCGGCAAGATGGCAGCTTCTTATGTAAGGGGTATACAGAGCAAGCATGTTTATTCTTGTCCAAAGCATTTCGCAGTTAACTCTCGCGAGTATCGCAGAATGGCAATGAATGCAGTTGTAGATGAGCGTACACTTCGAGAGATTTACCTTACAGCATTTGAAATTGCTATTAAAGAAGGTGGAGCAAAGACAATCATGTCTGCTTACAACGAAGTTAATGGCAAGTATGCAAACGAAAACGAGCATCTGCTTGTAGACATCCTCAGAAATGAATGGGGATTCGATGGAATCGTAGTTACTGACTGGGGTGCAAGTAATGACCATGTTGCTGGTGTTAAGTGTCAGTCAAATGTGGAAATGCCAAACCCAGGACTTGATTCAGCTAGAGAGCTTATTAAGGCAGCTACAGAGGGCGAAGGTCGCATCACGGAGGAAGAAATCGACAGAGCAATTCTTCCAATTATCGAAGCAGCAATCTACTTCAAAGAAAACGACCACACAAAGGGCTTTGATAAAGAAGCTCATCATGCTATCGCTAAAAAGGCAGCTGTTAACTCAGCAGTTCTTCTTAAGAACGACGAGGACATCCTTCCTCTTGCAGCAGGCACAAAGGTATGCCTTAGAGGACCATTCGTGGATAAGCCACGTTATCAGGGTTCAGGAAGCTCACAGGTTAACTCAACAAAGGTTGAGACAATCAGAGAGCAGATTGCAAATTACGATTTACAGGTTATTGATGATCCTGAAGCAGCAGATGTTGTTTTATTCTTCTTTGGTCTTGATGAAATCGCAGAGAGCGAGGGAGCAGATAGAATGTCTATCGATGTTCCTGAGTATCAAATCAAAGAGCTTGAGGAGCTTACAGTTTACAACAAGCACATCGTTGGTGTTATGAGTGCTGGTTCATCAGTAAAGATGCCTTGGCTTTCAAATCTCCAGGGATTGCTTCACGGATACTTAACAGGTCAGGCTGGAGCGTCAGCTCTTCTTGATATCATCACTGGAAAGGAAATTCCTACTGGTAAGCTTTCTGAGTCTTATCCATTCGCATATGCGGACTGCTCAATTGTTAATTATGCAGATCAGGAAAAGAGAAATCTTCAGTATCGCGAAGGACCTTTCATTGGATATCGTTATTACGATACAGCAGATGTGGCAGTTCAGTTCCCATTCGGATATGGACTTAGCTATACAACATTTGAGTATTCAGCACTTTCTGTTACAGAGGATGGTGTTAAGTTTACTATCACAAATACAGGAAAGCGCGACGGTGCTGAAATTGCTCAGCTCTATGTTGGCAAGAGCCAGTCAGGACTTATCCGTCCTAAGAAGGAGCTTAAGGGCTTCAAGAAGGTATGGATTAAGGCTGGCGAATCAGTGGAAGTAGAGATTCCATTTGATGATAAGACATTCCGTTATTTCTCAACTGTTTCAAACAAGTGGGAAATCGAAGGCGGTGAGTATCAGATTTACGTTGGAAAGAACGTTGCTGACATCGTACTTACAGGAACAATCACAAAGGAAGGCACAATTACAGAGCTTCCTTACGACATCGAAACACTTCCAAGCTACAAGACAGGAAAGGTTAGAAACGTTCATTACGAGGAGTTCGAAAAGCTTTATGCTAAGCCACTTCCTGAGGAAAAGGTTGGACCACTTGATATCAACGATGCTCTTTGTCAGATGAAGGATGCCAAGAGCGGACTTTGCAGATTGGTTTACAAGATTCTCAAGAATAATCTTGATAAGTCTTATGAAAAGGGTGTTCCAGACTTGAACACAATGTTCATCTACAACATGCCTTTCAGAGCAATTAGCAAGATGTCAGGCGGAATGGTTAGCCGTGAAATGGTTGAGTCAATCGTAACCATCGCCAATGGACACTTCTTCAGAGGTCTTGGTGGTGTGATTGGAGGATTCTTCCGCAACCGCGGTCTGAACAAGAAATACGAAAGTAGATTAAATCATAAATAATAAGTGAGTCTGTAACTAACAAGCTATTATGTTTCTCAAGTGAATAATGTATGAACGGAGAAACATAATGCTTGTGAGTGTAACAGACGGATTGGAGTAGTTAGATGAATTTATGGAATAGTTTTGCTGAGAAGCACCCGGCAGCAGCAAAGTGGGTGCGAGAAGGTGGCTTGTTTGTAATAGTAAGTAACTTGATTACAGTATTCAAATATCTTTTACTTACATTTTTGCCGGCAGCCTTCGCATTCTTAGGCGACAGAGCATTTGGATGGCCAGGAATTCCACTTACAATCGCAGGTGAGACTTTCGATTGGAATATCCTTGGTTATGACCAGGCACACGGAGGACTTGCTTACTTCACAGCTTATATGATTGCAATGGTAATTGGTGAGTGCATTAATTTCCCAATTCAAAAGCTTTTCGTTTTCCGTAATCACGATAAGCCTGGCAAGCAGATAGCATGGTATATTGCAGCATTCATTGTAATAACATGCATCGTTAACTCAATTAACTGCATCTGGGTAGCAGTTGCAGGAATGTTTGTACCAGCTTGGCTGTACAACATCGGAACTACAGTACTCAACGGCGGAGTTTCTATGGTGGTCTTCTTCTTTGTAAATAAGATCATTTTCCCAGAAACACCAAAGGCCGAATGAGATATAACTTTTAACGCTAGTTGAAAGGAAGGAGAAGAAGAAAATGTTATCAATCAACATTGCGGACGTTATCGCCGTACTACAAACAATGATTCCACAGCTTATCGTGTTAGGCGTGGCACTCGTTGCAGCAATCATCGTTACAATTTGTGCGATGAAGGCTAAGAAGCCTCTTAAGGGCTTCATCAGAAAGGAAGCTTGGCTTGCTTTCGCATTAGTAGTAGTTATAGTAGTAAATACTATTCTACTCGGACCTGTTTACTCAATGGTAAACATGGCAATGGGTGGTGGCACAATTTCAGATGAAGCCATCGAAGAGGCAAAAGCTCTTGCAACAGAAATTGCTGAAGAGGGTATTGTTCTTTTAAAGAATGATGATGCAGCACTTCCTCTTGCAGAGGGTACAAAGGTCAACGTATTTGGTTGGTCTTCAACAAACCCAATTTATGGTGGTACAGGATCAGGTGCACTTTCAGATGCATATCCAACAGTTGATTTCCTTACAGGTCTTACTGATGCAGGTATCGAGTACAATCAGGACCTTGTAGATTTCTATACAGGATGGAGAACAGAAAGACCTACAATAGGTATGATGGGACAGGATTGGACAATTCCTGAGCCAACAGTTTCTGAGTATGGCAGCCTTATCACAGATGCCAAGGACTTCTCAGATACAGCTATTTTCTTCATCGCACGTTCAGGTGGTGAGGGAGCAGATCTTCCACAGTCATATGACGGAGAAGACACATACAGCAATGATGGCTCTAGCTTCTTTGGAGCAACAGGAGTGCGTTACTCAGATCAGAAGGACGATCTTGATGCATCTAAGTCATACCTTGAGCTTTCAAACAGAGAGAAGGCACTTCTTGATGAAGTAACAGCAAACTTTGACAAGGTTATCGTAGTTGTTAACTCAGCAAACGCTATGGAGCTTGGCTTCGTTAACGATTACTCACAGATTAAGTCAGTTCTTTACTGCCCAGGTACAGGTCAGACAGGTTTCGACGGACTTGGCGAAATCCTTGCAGGTCAAATCAACCCATCTGGTAAGACAGCTGACACATTTGTATCAGACTTATTCGCAACACCAACAGCAAACAACTTTGGTGATTTCGATTACACAAACATGGAAGAGTACGGATATGAGAATATGTTCGCTGAGGGCGGCATGGCTTATCCTACTTTCGTAAACTATGTAGAAGGTATTTACGTTGGTTACAAATATTATGAGACAGCCTATGCTGAGGCTCAGGCTGGCAACATGGAGTTCGATTACGACTCTGCAGTAGTTTATCCATTTGGTTATGGATTATCGTACACAACCTTCTCTCAGGAGATGGGACCTATCACAAATGATGGTACAACAGTATCATTTGATGTAACAGTTACAAACACAGGTGATGTTGCTGGTAAGGACGTTGTAGAAGTTTACTACAACCCACCATACACAAACGGCGGCATTGAGAAGGCAGCTGCAAACTTAATCCAGTTTGCAAAGACTTCTACACTTGAGCCAGGTGCATCAGAGACAATCAACATCTCATTTGCGCTTGAAGATATGGCTTCATACGACACATACGGCGAGGGCTGCTATGTACTTGAGGCTGGTGATTATGAGATTTCTATCAACTCAGATTCACACAACAAGATTGCTACAGATACAGTAACAGTTGACTCTACAATCGTTTATGATGAGTCAAACAAGCGTGAGTCAGATCAGGTTGCAGCTACAAACCAGTTTGGCTTCGCAGAAGGTGATGTAACTTACCTTTCACGTGCAGATGGCTTCGCTAACTATGACGAGGCAACAGCTGCTCCAACAAGCTATGAAATGTCTGATGAAGCAAAGGCTACTTACTTCAACGAGACAAACTATGATCCTACTGATTACAATAATGATTCAGATGTAATGCCTACAACAGGCGCTGACAATGGTGTTAAGCTTGCAGATCTTCGTGGTCTTGATTACGATGATCCAATGTGGGATACACTTCTCGATGAGCTTACAGTTTCAGATATGAACACACTTATCGAGCTCGGTGGATACGAGACATCAGCAGTTGATTCAATCGGCAAGGTTATGACATACGATTGTGATGGTCCTGCTTCAATCAACAACAACTTTACAGGCCAGGGTTCTATCGGATTCCCAGCAGCAGTTATGATTGCTTGCACATGGAACAAGGACATTGCACTTGCATTTGGTCAGTCAATCGGCCGTATGGCAAACGACATGGATGTTTCTGGTTGGTATGCTCCAGCTACAAACACACACAGATCTGCATTTGCAGGACGTAACTTCGAGTACTACTCAGAGGATGGCGTACTTGCAGGTTGGATGTGCGCAAACGCTGTAAATGGTGCAAGAGAGTGGGGCGTATACTCATACGTTAAGCACTTTGCAACAAATGACCAGGAAACAAACAGAACAAACTTCCTTTGCACATGGCTCAATGAGCAGTCAATGCGTGAGATTTACTTAAAGTCATTTGAAATTGTATTCAAGAACTCAAACCCAGGTGCAACAATGGTTGCATTCAACAACATCGGTACAGTACCAGCTGAGGCTTGCTCAGAGCTTCTTAACACAGTACTTCGTGGCGAGTGGGGATTCAGAGGTCTTGCAGAGACAGATTACTTCGGTGGATACGGATATCAGGATTCTGACCGTATGATTAGAAATGGTTGTGACCTTATGCTTGCAACATACGCTACACCACAGTCTACAGTTACAGATCAGGAATCTGCTACATCAGTAATTGCTATGAGAACAGCTTCTCACAACATTCTTTACACTGTAGTAAACAGCCGTGCATACGATTCAGAAATCAGCGCAGGCCTACCTACATGGGAGAAGATTCTCTTTGCTATCGATGCAGTACTTGTTCTTCTTATCGCTTGCCTTGAGTACTTTGCAGTAAAGAAATATCTTGCAAAGAAGAAAGAGGTAGAAGTAGAAACAGTTGTAGAAGAGACAACAGAAGAGTAATAATAAAGACAAAAGTGGGGCAACTCGAAAGAGCTGCCCCAAGTTTTATATAAGGTTTTATTTAACGATTACAGTGCTTAGATAGTTGCGGTCATTTGATAAATCAACAACCGTTTGAATGCTTGTAATTTTAATGACTGGTCGAAGTGGATAAGCCTTGTTTTGACGAACAACCACGCCTTCTTCACCGTTGCTAAGCTTGATAGTAGAACCATTTGGATAGATGTTTACGATAGTAAGGAATGCTCTGAAGTATTTCAGATTAAACTTGTTACTCATTGTAAACATTATTTCAATTGCTTCTGCTGGAGTATAGGCTCTTTTGTATGGTCTTGCAGTAACAAGAGCATCATACACATCTACAATAGAAATGATTTGAGCCATCTTTCCTATTTGATCGCCAGAAAGATTTCTAGGATATCCTGAACCATCAATATTTTCATGATGATTTAGGATTGCCTGGCGCATCTCCTCAGTAAGGTCAGGAGATTTGGCGAGCAGGCGATATCCTCTTACGGGATGAGTCTTGATTAATTCAAACTCTGTAGCTGTAAGCTTTCCTGGCTTATTTAAAATGTCATTTGGAATTTCTTCTTTTCCGATATCGTGAAGAAGACCCACAACGGTAATATCTTTTACAAATGAATCAGATTCTCCTAAGGCCTTTGCTAATATGGCTGCCATTGTACCTACATCTACAGAATGTCTGTAAGTGTATTCATCACATACCTTTAGCTTTGAAAGATTAAGGCTCAAGGATTTTGAGTCATTTATTATGCTACAAACCTTTTCTCCGATTTGAATGATTCCCTTAGTTAGGCTATCTATATCATCAAGATTTGCGTACAGCCTAGCTAAAGACTCCATGGCATACTGTCTGAAGCTTTCATCAAAACATATGGAATCATCTGGAAGTGGAAAATCATCCTCTAAATCAAATTCATCCGCATCTGAATAATAAATAGTAGCGTGGATTTTCCCATGATAGTCAGACAACGACTGTAAAATCTTTTGGTCGATGACTGTCATTTTTGGGCAAAGAAGTGCCCCCGAATCTGTATAGATGTCAGTTTCTGTAATACATCCCGCCGGTAGATCACTGACATATCCATATACATCTTTAATCATACATTACTGTCCCTTTAAAACGCAAAAATTTTATTGTGTTGAAAACAATGTTATTATACACCCTTAACAATGTGTTGACAATGAAAACTGTAATGTTGTATGAAAAACTTTTAAAGCTTGGTGAATTTATAAATATTTGGAAACTTTGCCAGAATTGATGTGTCAAATAGGGGGAAGTGGCGTTGAAGAATTGAGTGTGATTTGTTAAAATTGTAAAGGTTAAATTAGTTAGGAGAGTATTTATGAAATTACTAAGTTTTGCAGTACCATGTTACAACTCAGCAGCTTATATGGAGCATTGCGTAGAGACTCTGTTACATGGTGGTGAAGATGTAGAAATAATAATAGTAGACGATGGCTCTACAAAAGATAACACAGCAGAAATCGCAGACAGACTTGCAGCAGAACACCCTACCATCATCAAGGCTGTTCATCAGGAAAACGGCGGTCACGGTCAGGCTGTCAACACAGGTCTTAAAAATGCCACAGGCTTATTCTTCAAGGTCGTGGATTCAGACGACTGGGTAGACCCAGATGCATACGACAAAATCTTAAAGGTTTTACGTAGCTCAGTTGAAAACGGCAAGCAGCTTGATATGCTTATTTCAAATTACGTATACGAAAAAGAAGGTGCTCATCACAAGAAGGTTATGTCATATTCAAACCTTCCAAAGAACAAGTACTTCTCTTGGGATGAGACAGGTCACTTCAAAAAAGGCCAGTACATTTTGATGCATTCAGTTATCTATCGCACAAAGCTTTTACGCGACTGTGGAATGGAGCTTCCAAAGCATACATTCTATGTTGATAACCTTTATGTATTCTATCCACTTCCATATGTAAAGACTATGTACTACTTGGATGTTGATTTCTATCGTTACTTTATTGGTCGTGACGATCAGTCAGTTAACGAAAAGGTTATGATTTCTCGTATCGACCAGCAAATCAAAGTCAACAAGCTTATGATGGAAGCTTACGACTACAAGAATATTAAGGATAATCATGTTAAGAAATACATGTTCAATTATCTAGAGATGATTACAGTTATCTCTACAGTTCTTCTTATGAAGAGTGGCACAAAGGAACATCAGCAGAAGCGCCATGATCTTTGGAGATACATCAAAGAGCAGGACTACTACTTATATAGAAAGCTTCGCTATGGCTTCATGTGCGCAACTACAAACCTTCCTGGCCATGGTGGCCGCGCAATCTCTATCACAGCATACAAGATTGCCCAGAAGGTAGTAGGATTCAATTAATCATCAGATTAATTGAATCCGTAAATGGCACATATTTCGCAAAGCGAAATGTGTGTTCTGCGAAGCAGAATTAAACTGTTGCTTACACTGGAAACAGTTTAACCCCAGGATTCAACTAGACATCAGGCTCACCCGTGCGGTGAGCTTTTTTGTTGCTTTTTCACATAGACTTTAGTGGGCGAGCATGATAATATCTTTCGTATCGAAACGCGATTCTTTTGAACCTGGTTCACAGGTTCATGTCCTGAGGTGCAAACGGGGCATTATTTCCATTTTATTTTTTAGGGGAAACGAAAAATAAGTGGCTTTTTTGTGGTGCAGTTTTTTGGGAAGGCGGTGCATGCAATAGCTATGGAGGTGAAATTTGTAGAGAAATAGATATTTGATTAGTTTAAAGATTAGTTGAAGACTAGTTTGAAGTGGCTGGCCGGAGTGGGTTGCTATAAGAATAGGAAAAGTCTGTAGATTATAGCAGAATCTGAAGCTGGGTTGCTATAAGAATAGAAAAAGTCTGTAGATTATAGCAGAATCTGAAGCCGGGCTGCTATAAGAATTAGGAAAAGCCTAAAGTTATAGCAGATTGTCGGGATTTGCTGCTATAAGATTTACAGAAATGTAAATTCTATAGCAACTCACAGTTAAAATCTGCTATAGGATTCGAGAAAAAGCACAGATTATAGTAGATGGGCAATTTATAGTGCTATAAGAATTAAGAAAATGCTTTATTTATAGCATTTAAAGTAAAAAGAGGTTATGAAAGGAAAGAGTTATGATTGGTTACAAGAGTTTTAGAAAAGTAATAGATAAGAGATTATTATGGTTAGATAAAATAATCAGAGAGAAGGAGGCGGATGTCAAGGACGCACCAGATGGAGAACTTCGAGCTGCCAAGAATGGTAGAACAGTACAATACTTTATTAGATATGAGGGCGGGGATACAAATGGAAAGTACTTGAAGAAAGGCGAGCAAGGTCTGGCAAAGACAATAGCTCAAAAGGAATATGACAATAAAGTATTGCTTGCAGCAAAGGAAGAATACAAAATTCTCAAAAGGTTAATGAAAGTGTATACGAATAAGAATATTGAAACAGTTCCTGAAAAGATAGCTCCTTTAAAAATGGCTTTGGTTACACCAGTGGAGAAGTCTGACGAGGAATATGTGGCGGAATGGCTGGCACAGGAGTATGAGCCATTTGACTATTATAGCGAAGCGCTTACATATGAGAATAGCAAAGGAATAAAAATGAGGTCGAAGTCTGAGGTGTTGATTTCTAATATATTAGATGAGCTGGGGATTCCTTATTTATATGAAAAACCACTTAAGCTGCCAAATAATAGGACTGTGGGGCCTGACTTTACATTGTTAGATATGCGAAATAGACAGGAGGTTTATTTGGAGCACCTGGGGATGCTGGATAACATGGATTATATGGAGAAGAATATTAGAAAGATAGGAGAATACGAAGATGCGGGGATTTATCGCGGAACTAGACTGCTTATTACTTATGAAACAAAGAATAAGCAGTTTAATGTGAAAAGGATAAGAGGAATGCTCTCAGAATATTTTGATAAAAATATTTAAGCAATAGATTTAGGAAAATCGCAATACATAAGAATAACGTCTTTGTCAATATTTACGATACTTTTACTCCAAGTTTTCTAGCTTGGGGTATTTTTTTGCCAAAATTTTGCACTTCCTGCCAACTCACTTTAAAAACGTTACGCGGTGTAATAATATATCATTCGGAACACAAGAAAGACACATTTTATATACATTATCGTCACATATACCGTTTCAGTTAACGTTTAAGGGAGTATTTGTTAAATGAAAAAGAACAGATTACTTAACAGAACATTGTCTTTTGGTCTTGCACTTGCGCTATTTATTTCTTCACCTGCATCAGTGTACGCTGAAGAAATGAATGATGCGTCTGTGGAGACCATCGTTGAAAATACAACCGAAGAGGTTACTACTTCTGATGGAGGGGAGTCATTAGAAGGAAACTCTACACCTGCCTCTGAGGGAACAAATTCTGAGACTGGTTCAGAATCTAAAGATTCTGACCAGGTAAGCTCAGGTGCTTCTGCATCTGAGAATGATTCCAATTCAGACGAGCAAGTTAATAAAGGTGAGACACCAGAGTCATCTGATAAGACAGCTGACGATGCAGAGGCAGATGCTGATAATAAAGCTGACGCTGATGCAAACGCTGATAAAGATGCAGAAGATGAGGATGATGAAATCACATACGATTACGAATCTAACAATGATGGTACTCATGTAAAGAAGTGGACTGACAAAGATGGTGTGGCTCAAGAAGAAACAGAGGACTGCGAGTTCGGTGAGGACGGCAAGTGTATTCATTGCGGATATGAGAAGGAAGAAGAGGAAGATGATGAAGAAATCACTCTTCAGGACGAGGATGGCCTTGTTACAATCACAGCAAAGAAGTCTGTTTTAAATGGTGCTAAGAATGTTAAGGTTGAAGAAATCACAGTTGAGACTGATGAAAATCAGTACAATGAGATGTCAGATGCTCTTGATAAGACCACTGATACAGAAACATCAGTAATTGATTTTATAGCCTATGATATAAAGCTATTTAATAAAGATGGAGATGAAGTAGAACCAAATGGAGAGGTTAATGTTGTATTTAATAATCTTTCTGTAGATGGTCTTGATGTAGAGGAATACACTACTGAGGTATATCACTATGAAGATAGTGAAAATGTAGACAAGATGGAAAATGTAACACCAACTGATGATAGTACGGTTGAGATGGTTACTGATCATTTTTCTACTTATATCGTAGCAGTTAAGGGCAATCGAAGTGATAATATATTTGATAGTAAATATATTACAGTATATGGTAGCAAAAATTTGAATTGGAAGAGTGCATCGGAGTGGCCAGATATAAGCTCACACAGCTCATACCAATCTAATGATGCATATTATTATGCTACTTTTGGAAGAACTTCATACAGATATTTTTATCCATTAGAAATTAGAGTGTATGTTGATGATAGTGATGAACCAGCTGAAACACTAAGTTATGCCTATTTAGTTTCCAACTCTAGTAGTGCTATTAGAGAGAATTTCAATATTACTTCTGAAAGCTATACAGTTAGTAATGTTAAATATGGATATGGATCATCACATGAGAATGCTAAACTTTACCAGGTTGCAAATCCAACAAGCTTTAACGAGGGTTTTTATAATTATTTATCATCAGATACAAAAAATTATACTGATAGTAGTTATTGGACTCACTTTTATCCAGATAATCTTCAAAAAAATATTAATTATCTAGACGTTTATTTGAAACAAGATGATTTATACACAATTAGTGGAGCTACTTTAATTGACTATAAATCATATTTTAAAGCTGGTACTACAAAGATTAATAATAGGTCAGTTGACGCTTTTAAGTTTTCTTCTAGTGGTGGAACAATTGATACAGCAAATAATCCATATGAGGGAGATAATTACCATACTGATAAATGTATTTATCAAGGTATTGCAAGTAGTACATATTCAAATACTTTTAGGTTAAACGAGGCCATTACTTTAAAGAATGAGCTATTTCCTTCTGAAAGTAATGCACAGAATAATAGTAATTACAAAGCTGCTGCTTATGATGTAAATGTTCAATTCACACAGACGTCAGATGGATATTATGAACTAGACAGTTCAAAATATAATTATGAAATTATCAAGGATAATGGAGAGTCAGCTAAAGATTCAATAACACATAACGCTATATTAAAGCGAGTTAGCAATGTATCTTCGGGCGATGGAATGTTTAAGCCATTTGGTAATTATCATTTTGGAATGGATGTGCCTATTGAATTTACAATTTCGTCTAATGGAAAAACCGTTGTTAATGGTGAGGAAGTAAACACAGTCTTCGAATTCTCTGGAGATGATGATGTGTTTGTATACATCGACGGCGACTTAGTACTTGATTTAGGTGGAATTCACGGTGCAGTTACAGGATCAATAGATTTTGCAACAGGCAAGGTTCATGTAGAAGCAAACAGTTATGTGACAGGGGAAGGATATACAAATAATCGTAAAAACCTAAGAAATAGTGACTTAGATTTATATGAGATAGTTGGAAAAAAGTTGTCACAGTTTAGCAAAGAAACTCATATCATGCACGTTGTGTATTTTGAAAGAGGTGCGAGTCAATCTAATTGCAAGATAAAATACAATTTTTCACCAATTAACAATAAGGAAAATTACACAAAGAGCATAACATTAGAAAAAATTTGGGACGACAATGGTTCTACTATTAGACCATCTTCATTGAATATTAATGTATATGGAACATATGCAGATAATGAAGGTGTTAAGTATGTTGATTGTGCTGGAAATTCTTATAATGATAAGGCATCGTCGTTGACAATCTATGAGTTGACTTCTTCTGAAGGTTGGACCAAGACAATTTCTGGCATACCAGTTTTTTATGATAATGATACTAGTAAAATAATTACCTGGTATTCTGAAGAGGAAGATATCCCAAGATATACGCAGACGGATTATACAAAGACATTTACAGGTGAATCTTCAGTAACGGTAGATGATTTGATTCCTGTTCCTGCTAGCACAGCGGGGGAAAACATTTATAGTCATTTAGATATTGAATTGAATGCGGTATCTGATGGAGATGATGCCAAATCTAAAATAATAGAAAGTATTAAAGATTTAGATGGTACAGATTCTCAGGTATCTGTGATTGGATATTATGATGACAATTATAAATGGATTTCTAAAACAAAAAATGTGGCAATGTCCAAAGAATCAGATTATGAGTGGAGAGCTAGTCAGCAAAAATTAGGTTCCAATTCAGTAATAGCCTTTTATGTTAAGTATCAAGGTACAGATGACTATAAGCTAGTTATAATTGACAAGAATTCATATTATGTTGATGGTGCAAGATATTATAAACATGATTCAGAGTTCACTAATGAGCATGAACCATATCGTAATATTGCGATGTACTACACCGGTACTACGAGTCCAACGGAAGGATATGTCGATTTAAGTGGTAAGAATCTATTTACAACAGCGACCGTTGAATGTCCGGTTACTGTGAGCACAGGAAAAGGGAATTATTATAATTCAAGATACGGATATTCATATCCAGGATTGGATTTAGTCCTTTCGCCAAAGACTATTGAAGCAGTTTCAATTGAGGCTACGGGTAATGAGAAGCATTCTTTCACTAATACTATAAGTACTATTACTCTAACATTTAGGAAGACAGTAATAGCTGATGATACAAATCCTTATCCAAATGGCTTATATAGAATCAAACTTGAGAAGATTACATATGAGGATGGACAGGAAAAAGCCGAGGTAGTTGATTATGATCCATATACGCATAAGGTGTTCATTGGAAATAAAGAGATTACTGAGGTAAATGTAACAAGTACGCAAGGCGATATTAATTGGAATCCTGGTTGCCAAGATGGTATTTATAGTATTTATGATAACCAGTCAGTTACTATTTCGAGTTTGCCGGCAGGAACATATAGGGTTACAGAAGTTGGTGCTTATAATGGTGTAGATCTTGACTGGTTTGATACAGAGATAGTCTGCAATGGTCAGACAACTACAGATGTAACAGCAACAATTGATTGTCAGGACGATAACAATGAAGTTGATATTCGTAATACATTTAAGAAGACATATGGATGGAAACTTAAGAAAGTAAGTGCTTCAAATCACACAAAAACATTACAGGGAGCTGAGTTTAAACTGTCTAGCAATACAATAGCCTACTATGGTTTAAGTGGTGATGATGGAATTATTGTTTGGTATACAGATAAAACATTTGCCGATGATGAAAAGGTAGATGAGGTTGCTGATGGAATATACACATTGCAAGAGACAAAAGCTCCTAAAGAATATGCTAGAAGTACAGAGACGTGGACTGTTTCAGTAGAAAAATACCAGTCAGTAGAAGTAAAAAAAGGCAATGTGACAATTGCAAAGACGGATTCTAGTAATAATATTATTGAAGTAGAATTTGAAAATGAAGTTGCTTACACACTTCCAGAAACAGGTGGAAGCGGAGTTTACGTTTATACAATCGGCGGTATCCTACTAATGATTGCGGGGGCGCTGTTGTTATATAAAAACAAAAACAATAAAAGCAAATAAAGGAAAAGGAGAGAAAAGAAACATGAAAAAGATCAGAAAAATCGTTGCTCTTGCACTTGCAACAGTAATGATGATGGCAATGAGCATCACAGCTTTTGCCGCAGAGACACAATCGAAAACGATTCAGATTACAAATCTGAAGGCTGGGGAGGCAGCTGTATTTTATGCACAGATTATCAAGGCTGATACAACTAAGACATCTGGTTGGAGTTTTGTAAACGAAGACGTTGAGAAAGCTTTCTTAGAGGCTGTAAACGGAGAAAACTCTTCAGTTGATGGACAGACTACACTTAAAAATTTTGCTGAAAATAAGATTGCAGAGTCAACAGTTTCTGAAGCTTTAAAGGCTGTAAAAGATATAGTTTCATTTTCACAGTCTGGCTCAGATACTTCATTCACAGTAAGTGAGGCAGGATATTATGTAGTTAAATTTGAGGCAAAGAATTCAACTAATCCAGCAGCTCAGAAGTATGTTTATAGTTTAGCTGGCATTGGTGTTCTTCCAAGCGATTTTGAATCTTCTGATAATTTAACAATGGTTGCTAAGAGAAGTCCAGATCAGGTATTTAAGAAAGTTGATGATACAACATATGTAGAGACATCAAGAATTCTTACTTATACTGTAGAAGCAGATGTGCCATATATCTTTGATGGACAGACAAATCCACAGTTCAAGGTATATGATAAACTTACAGGCGCTAAGATGCAGGATGTAGAAAATGGCAAAATCAAATTAAGTGTTAAGGTTGGTGATGGTCAACCTACTACAATGTATGGTGATTATGCGGTTGATTCTCAGCAGCGTGAGACATTTGTATTAGATTTAACAGAATTATTAAAAGATAATGCAAATGCATTCAAGACTGTAACAATTGTATATAAGGCAGAAGTAATTGATGTTGAAGTAAACAACATCTCTTACCCAGGATATGGCGAAAACGATCCAGAACCTGATGTAAAATATGTACCTGTAAAGAGCTACTCTGGTACATTAAAGCTCATAAAGAACGATGTTAAAGATACAGAGAAAAAGCTTCCAGGAGCTAAATTTATACTCTTAAATGCAGATGAGACAGAGATTGCTAATGTTGATGCAACAGGAAAGATTACTGCATGGGAAACATATGATAAGACAGCAGATAATACAAGCTATTATCTTACAACAGATGCAAATGGTGAGATTAATGTAGCAGGTCTTGATAAGGATGTTGAGTATGTATTATACGAGAAAGAAGCTCCTACAGGATATACTTTAGATGAGACAGCACACAAGGTAACAGCTGCTGATTGGGATACAACAATCGCAGCAGACGCTGTACAGAAAGCTACAATTACTGTATCAGATACAACACTTATCAAGCTTCCATTCACTGGTGGTATGGGTACAACAATCTTTACAGTACTTGGTGTAGCTATCATGGTTATGGCTTCAGCTCTTTACTTTGCAACAAAGAAGAAAGCTACAAAGTAATTAATATTCGCTGAGTTATGAATGAAAATATGATGTGGCCCGGCGGCTGAAAGGCCGCTGGGTACACTATCAAGGAGAGGACAACAGTTAGACACAATGAAAGCATTTTTACTGAAACATTACAAAACTATAGCGACTGCAGCGTTGATGATTGTTGGTTTGTCCTTGTTGGTGTACCCACTGGTTGCAAACACTTGGAACAACCATGTGCAGGCAACTTTGGTAAACAACTACACAGAGGCTGTTGATACAGCTATTTCAGAAGGTTCACTGGATGTTGATGCTGAGCTTGAAAAAGCATACGAGTACAACGAAGAGTTGTTGCCTTCTATTTTGCCAGATTCCTTTGCAGAGGCAGAGGCAAACGGCACAGACGAAACTTACATGAGCTTACTTAACACCAACGGGGATGGAATCATGGGATACATTCAGATTCCATCAATTAATGTAAAGCTTCCTATTTTCCACACAACATCGGAAGAGGTTTTGCAGATTGGTGTTGGCCATTTGGAAGGTTCATCACTTCCAGTAGGCGGAGAGAATACACATTCAGTTCTTTCTGCACATCGTGGTCTTCCAAGTGCTACACTATTTACAGACTTGGACAAAGTTCAAATTGGAGAAGATTTCTTCATTATTATCATGGGCGAGTATTATGCTTATGAAGTTGATCAGATAGAGGTGGTTGAGCCTGATGATACATCACTCCTTCAGGTAGAGGATGGTCAGGATCTTTGTACATTAATCACATGTACACCATATGGTGTAAACACTCAGCGTCTCATGGTTAGAGGCCACAGAGTGCCATATACACCAGAGCTTTTGGCAGATGCAGACACTCCACTTTTCGGAGCAGTCAGCTTACATACCAATTACCTTCTTTGGGTAATAGTTGGACTTGCTATCGTAGGAGCGTTCATCTTAGTACTTTACATAATGGACAAGAAGAGAAGTAAGAAGGATAAGGCAGTTGAAACAAAGAGTTATTAAGATTCTACTAATTTTATTATTTCTTGTAGGATTTGGCTTGCTTACCTATCCTACTATTTCAAATGAGTGGAATGTATATGTTCAGAGTACACTCATCAATGATTATGAAGATTCCCTGTCAGAAATGACCGAGGAAGATTACACAAAAGAGTGGGAGGCAGCCAGAGCATTTAATGAAAAGATTACAGAAAATGCCATTGGCACAGATGTATTCGGGGCAAATGCAGACGGCGATGCAACAACACCTACAGATGAGTTTTTAAACTCAGAGTACTATTCAGTGCTCAACGTAAATGGCGATGGAGTTATGGGCTATTTGTCTATTCCAAAGATAAATCTAAAGCTATCAATCATGCATGGCACATTTGATGAGTACCTCCAGACAGCTTTGGGACATATGAATGGAACAGCACTTCCAATTGGAGGTGAAGGCACACATTCAGTAATAGTTGGTCACAGAGGTTTGCCAAGCGCAGAGCTTTTCACAAACATTGATCAGCTGGAGGTTGGAGATAAGTTTTACATCCATGTTTTAGATGAGACACTTGCTTATCAGGTGGATATGATTTATCCAATGATTGAAGCAGAGGATATTACCTCACTTCAAAATGCAATGAAGGTGGAAGAGGGCAAAGATTACGTTACACTTTTCACCTGTACACCATACGGTGTAAACACTCACAGACTTTTAGTACGAGGCACCAGAGTTGAGTACCTGGGAGAGGATGAAGTTCCTACCGGTGCAGCAGCTGTTGCTGAGACAGTGAAGAATTACTACTTGATTATGGGCATTGCTGGATTTATTGCGGCAGTGATTATCATATTAATAATGAGAAGGATATTTAAAAAGAAAACCGCATAAGCTGAAGGGAGAACTCAGTGAAAAGTTTAATTTTTAAGAAAAAGAATTTAATAGCCTTTGCGATGGCAGCAGTGGTTGCTGTGTCAGGTTTTGGTGTTTATCAAAGTCAGGCGGCTGAAAAGATTGATGAGAACAAGCAGTGTACTATTACTGTGAAAGTTCCTGATACATGTTCACTGGATGATAAGCCAGCTGATAGTAGTATTGTTAATGGAATCTCTTTATATGATGGCACACTGGAAGTTGATTTTTACAAGCTTGCAGACGTTGAATTAAACGGAGAGATAGGAATTTCATTAGCAGGCGTGGACCTCTCAGATTTAAGTAAGTCTGATGTTACTGCTGAGGATATTAAGGCAACTGCCAATGAAGCATATAAAGTAGTAAAGGATAGTGCTCCAAATTACAAAGTCGAGATTAACCCTAGTAAAGAATTATCAAAGACCGTAAATGGTGATAAAGGTGTTGATCGAGGTATTTACCTTTATGTAGTTAAAGATTTTCAGAACAAGCAATATCAGTATTCGTTTGATAAGTACATTGTGATGGTTCCTTATAGTACAACTATTTCACAGGGAACTAAGGTTGACGAACATGGAAACATTGTTGATGTTGAATCAAGTGATGATTGGGTGTATGACACAGAAATTGCATTGAAGTGTAAGGCAACAGAGATTTATGGAAATCTTAAGATTACAAAAGAGCTAAAGACTTACAATGAATCTCTTGGAACAACACCATTTGTATTTGAAGTGGAAGCTTTTTACGGTGAAGGAGATAATAAGGAAATAGTATACAGCAATGTATTTTCTATGGACTTCAGCGAGCCGGGTTCCCGGGAAATAACAGTTGAAAAGATTCCAGCAAATTCTACGGTAACGGTTACTGAGGTATATTCAGGAGCCAGCTACAAATTAACTAGCGATAAAACAAAAACTACTACAATTGTTGAGAATGAAACTTCAACAGTTGAATTCGTTAATGATTATGATGACCAAACTGATATAGGTACAATCAGTATAGAGAACCACTTCAATGAGAATGGTTATGTGGATTCTAATATTAATCCAAATAGCACAACTACAGAAAATGTAGAAACTGAAAACTAAGGAGGAGAGGCAAATGAAATATAGAAAATATTTACTTGTTGCCGCTGCTCTTGTAGTAATCGGTGCAACAAGCATAAAGCCAGCAATGGCATACTTCACAGATTCCCATCAGGCCAGTGGTACAGTTACAGTTCATTTGGGAGATTTAGAAATTACTCCAAAAGAAGATGCTAAAGAGTGGGTAAAAGATATCACTGTTACAAATACTGGTGATTATGATGTGTTTGTTAGAGTAAAGGCAATTTGTGGTTCACAGTATGGGGTAAAGTTTACAAGTGGTAATGACTGGAGCTACAACGCAGATGATGGCTATTACTATTACAATAAGATGTTAGCAAAAAAAGATGTATCATCAGTACTTAAGCTCACAATTGAGCCTCCAAAAGGACTGGATTATGATACATTCAATGTAGTTATCGTACAGGAAGCTGCAAAGGCTGTATATGCTAAAGACGAGAATGGTAACAAGACAGACAAGTTGGTAGCAGCTTGGGATGATGTGATAATGAAGCAGGATGTGTTTAATGCTAAGTTCCACGATAATACTGAAACACAAACAGATAGCACAGGTGAAGGGGGAAATAACTAATGAAAAGAATTATTAAGAACCCTTTAACAATACTTGTTCTCGGACTAATTATTGTAGCAGGAAGCTCTGTGGGAGCAACAAGAGCTGCTATGAGCTATTCCAACGCTGCTGAGGAAGTTTCATTTGAAACAGAAGAGCTTAATGTAGATTTGCAGGAAGAGCGAAATGGTGGTTATGTAAGTGTAGCAATGAGTCGTTCTGATTCAAATCAACAAAATATGGTTGGAAAGCTTGAACTTACGGCATTAAATGAGACAAATCCGCTTGAGGTCAATCATAATTATGAAGAACATGTTCGGATACAAAATACAGGTGCTTATGATGAGTACGTAAGAGTGCTTGTACGAAAGAGCTGGATTAAGAATGATGGATCAAAAGATACTAGATTAGATCCTTCAGTAATCACACTCAAGACAACAGATGATTGGTTCATAGATAAAAATGAGAGTACCACAGAAGGTACTGTGTATTATTACAGAAAACCTGTGACGGTTGGTGAAAAAGTACAGTTTCTAGATGCCATCTCATTTGAAAGAGAAATCCTTGATGGTGTTACAACTACAAAGGTTTCTGAAGATGGAAAAACAATTAAGAATGTATACGGCTATGATGGCAAGACATTCGAGATAGAGATTCGTGTTGATGCAGTTCAGACACACAGTGGAGCAGAGGCAATCCTTGGCGCCTGGGGTGTTGAGGCAACAATCGATTCAAATGGTAATATTACTTCAATTGATGGTTCGAACTAAGGGAGAGTAATGATGAAAAAGAAATATATGAATATTGTCCTTGCTCTCGCTTTGGTGGCAGCAGGATTCATAGGATTAAAAGCTGAAGCTCTTGCAGATACTTTAGATCCAGTTACATGGACTGTTACATATGATGGTACAGACACTTTTGGAACCACATATGATGTTAAAAAGGCTACAGTTTCTGGAGCAATGCCAGGAGATACAATCACATATGAAGTGACATACAAAAATGCATCTACAGAGGCAGCAAACTTCTACATGGATGCAAATGTTGTAAAAACACTTGAGGAAGGCAGTGACGCAACAGGTGGTGCTTATACCTACAAAATCCTTTCAGACAAATCTACTACACCACTTTTTGATAGTGAGACTGTCGGTGGTGATAATGATGATGTTGTTGGTCTTACTCAGGTAAATGGAAACAGTGAAGCTTACTTTGATCTTGGCGCATTAGCTGTAGGTGATAGCGGAAAAGTTACAGTAATTATTGTACTTGATGGTAATACACAGTCTAACAGCTATATGGCTGCAGTTGGTAAGTTGAATATTCAGTTTGCTGCAGAGCCAGAGTCAGATAATAAAGATGGTATTGTTATAACAAAGACAATTACAAACACAAAAACTATTTTCACAACACATACAAATCACGCTAAACAGAAGGTGTCAAAGAAGGTTGAAAGAACTCTTCCAAATGGTACAAAGATTGTTGTCATTGAAGATGAGGACACACCTTTATTCGGTGAGAATCCTTTGACAGGAGATAGCGTTTTACCACTTGTATTTTGTAGTGTAACATTATTATTAGGATTATTCCTTATTTTCATGTATTTTAGAATGACTAGAAATAATAAGGAGGTGGCCTAAGATGAAAATCTTAAAGAAAGCTTTTAGCGTAATCTTTACACTTGCCTTCTTATTATCAGTGTTTGCTGTTGATTCTACAGTAGTAAATGCAACAGAGGCTACTACAGAAGAAACTACTACAGAAGCCACTACTACACAAGAAACTACTACAGTTTCTACATATACCTACAGAATCAAGATTTCTCTTGGTAATAACGCAAATGCGTATTTTGATGATACAGCAGTTGCAGAACTTGGGAAGACTCTCACAGTATCACAATCAGGTAAGAATCTTGTTATCAGTGAGTTAAATTATGGTGATGATGTCACATTCAACTTTGGTGATCTTATCAAAGTAAAGACTGACAATGCTGAAACAAATACTTCTAAGTACTATGTAAAGGGACTTAGAGTTGCAGGTAGTGATGATTTAGTAAAGGATACAAATAAGATTGTAAAGCTTCATGTAGTAGGTGATGAATCTTATGTTGTGGCTTACGGTGTTGGAAATATTATTCCATACATAGTTCGTTACGTAGACGAAGATACAAATGAGCTGTTGCCAGATGAAAAGCTTTACGCAGCAGAGGGCGAAGTAGTTTATGTTCCAGCTCGTCATATTAAGGGATATGTTCCGGACTACTACTATAGAACAGCTTCAAAAGGTCTTAAGAAGGATACAGTTTTCACATTCGAATATCACAAGCGTGTTATTGGTGAGGAAACAGAAGTAATAGAAAAGACTGAGGAATCTTCTTCAACAATAGAAGGTGATCCAGAGTACGAGTATGAATACGAGTACATCGATGGAGGTTCTACTGGTACAACAACTGGTGGCGGAAATACTACAGTTACAACTCAGAATAATGGCGGTGGTCATGGTGGTACAGTAAATAACCGTGCTGATGGAGATGGTGGAGCCGATGCTGGCAATGCAGATGCAGGTGCAGCCGGAAATGATGGCGGCGAAGCAATTGAAGACGGCAATACACCAGGTGGTATCTTAGACATCGACGATGAAGAAGTTGCTAAGGCCGGTGGTACTCGCGATACATTGATTCGCAATATGATTATTGGAATCATCATTGCAATCATCGCAGTTGCTTCAATTCTTGTTACACTTTACATTGCAAATAAGAAGAGAAAGCAGGAGCTTGTAAAGGTTGAAAAGCACGACGATAATGAATAAATAAGTTTTTAAGAGGAAGCGATTTGCTTCCTCTTTTTTTTATTAATACTTGCCATTTTTATTATTTATTTGCCAATTATTTCAGTACGGGGTGAAAATATGTTACACTGTCTATGAGGAAACATGCGTAAAGTTTTTAGAGGTATTATTAGTTTCTTCAGGGGAGTAAAAGAGAATATGAGGGGAAAGATTAAAAAGAGCATTTTAATAATATGCTTAAGTTTATTCATAGCCCTGCCAGTATATGCTAGCGAAGAAAAAGACAAAACGGAACAAGTGCAGGAGCAGGTAGTAGACGAATCAAAGCAGCAAGTGGAAATTGAGGAAGAGGAGGTTCCACTTGGATTGGAAAACATGGCCACTTTTGAGCGATACAAACGTGATGTAGTGGTTATGATAGTCTTTGGCTCGTTGGTTGTTGTGACTACCATTGCCGCAACAATTAAAGAAAAAAATGAGAGGGAAAATCTAAACTAGCACAATGAATTCTAGAGTTTTTAAAGTAATAGGAAATCTGTTAATTGGATTGATAATTCTAGCATGCTTACCAGTAGCGGTACCAAGGGTGCTAGGTATACAAACATATAACGTAATATCAGGATCGATGGAGCCTTCTATATCAGTAGGCTCCATTGTCTATGTGAAGAATACGGAGTTTGAAGCTCTGGCAGAGGGGGATGTGATTGCCTTCGAATCTGGAGCCAGCGTGGTGACTCACCGAATCACATCTATTGATTCACAGTCGAAGCTAATCACCACAAAGGGCGATGCAAATAACAATGAAGATTTTGTTCCAGTAGCATATGTGAATGTTATTGGACGTGTTGTGGCTCATGTTCCTTTTTTAGGTTACATTGCATCATGGCTTTCTGAAATAACGGGAAAGATTGTTGCGGTGATGTTGCTAATCATTGGATTGCTATTATCAAATGCAGGAGATAAAAGTCAGGATAAAGAAAAGGCTGAAAATAAAAAGCATAATACAAAGGTCAATCCAAAAGTGTTCCTGGCTCTTGGCTTAGTAATCATCGTTGGTTCCATGGGCGGTTTCATATATATATTTATGGATTATCAAAGCTCAAACAGTTTATATAGTGAACTTAATTCTTCCTATATAAATATAAATGAGCAGGTTAGCGACGATTCATGGGACAGCATGATAGATGTTGATTTTGATTCCCTTCAGCAGATTAATCCAGATGTGGTTGCATGGATTTACGTAGAGGGTACAGATATCAGTTATCCTATTTTGTATTCAGGTGATGATGAGACATATCTTCGTACCACAATGGAAGGTGAAAGTGCAAAGGCTGGTTCCATTTTCCTTGAGGGATACAATTATCCTGATTTTAAAGATAGCCACAGCATCATCTATGGCCACAACATGAGAAACCTCTCAATGTTTGGTACGTTAAAATATTACAAAACAGAGGAAGGATATTTGGATGAACATCGATATTTCCAAATAATCACACCTGATTCGAAAATGCGGTATGAGATTTTTTCATATTTTGATACGGAGGCGGCATCTTGGGTTTATGCTGTTCCATATTCAGATTGTGAAGAGTTCGAGGATTACATTTCAGAGCTGCTTCGTCATTCATACGAAGTAGTGGATACAGAGGAAGTTACCTCAGCAGATAGGGTGGTGACCCTGTCGACATGCTCAACATCGGGCATGAGATTTACAGTACACGGAGTTTTAAGAGAAGATATATCGTTATAAATTTGACGAGAAATTATTATTTGGCAGAAATGTAACTTTTTTGGCAAGAATAGTTACGAAATTCTATTTAAAAAAATAAATTGCGTGATAGAATAACATTAAATGATAATTGGACAATAATTTGTAATGGTATATTAAATAGAAGGAGTACAAGGATGTCAAAGAAGAAGGTCGAGAATTTGTTAAAGGGAGTAGCAATCACAGGCGCTACAGTTGGCGGGGCTTCAGTGCTTGGTGATGCTAATTTAGCTTATGCTGCTGAGCTTGGCGAAGAACAGGCTGCTGCTAATGCCGAAGGCGTTATCGTCCTTGAGACAACACAGGTTCAGGCAGAGCAGGTTGTTGAGACTACAGTTCAGTCAGTACAACAGGAAACAGTAGAGGTTGCGGCTGTTGCTGAATCTTCAACTCAAATAGAAGAAGTTGATCTTGAAGCATCTGCCGTTACAAATACAGATACACAGGTTGCAGCTAATCTTGATGAGACTGCTCCAGTAAATGAAAACGCTCCGGTAAATGAAAACACACCAGTAGATGAAAATGCATCTAACGTTGCTTCTGAAGTTGCAGTTGTATCTGAATCAGCTAGCACTTCATTATCAACAGAGGATTCTCAGATAGAATCAACATCTGAATCATCTAAAGAATCTCTTTCAACAGAGACTTCTGAAATCGAATCTACATCGACATCATCAGCAGATTCATTAAAATCAGAAAATGATGAAATTGCAAGTACATCAACATCTAATTCACAGGAGTTAGCTTCAGAGTCAGCTAGCCTTTCTACAGCTATGTCTGAGGCAGAGACTGCATATGAATCAGCATCCACATCTTTCTCAGAAGCAGGATTAGAGGATGATTATCTTGAAAATCTTATTAAAGAAATCGAGCAGGCACAGGAAGAGCTTAAGGCAGCTCAGGAAGTTGCAAAGGCAAACGGTCAGTGGCTCAACCATTCAGGTTCTTCTAATAACTATTATGGATATGGCGATAAGCTTGCAAACCTTCTTATTCAGTATGCATTCTACCAGGAAGGCTATGTAGGTGAAATCGTATATAGCGAGTGGGATTCTAGCAACTACACAACAAACAGCGTAAAGGTAACATACATCGATGCAGCTGGAGAGACAAAGTATGCATACTTCGATTATGTAACAGTAGATGACAATGGCAACGCACTTGCAGCAGGTGATGGTGCATCATTTAGAGGAACTGAGAATTCAGATCAGCACGACAATCCATATGTTGTTGGTGGAATCATGGTTGTTCAGAAGACTGTTCAGTACTCTGACGGCAATGGCAATGTGCTTACATGGGATTATCAGACTCTTACAGCTGAGGATGGCACTGAGACTACAGAGTGTGTTTACTACATCAATGGTGTAGAAACAGATGCTGAGGTTGTACTTAATGAGGATGGTACATTCTCAATCACAGGAACTTCTGCTATTAATTCTGAAACTACAATTGTAAGAGATACATGCTGGGGAACATATAAGTCAGCAGATGGAACAACTTACTACGATCTTGGACAGTATTCATCAGCAGATAACAATTGGAATAATACATTTGGCGGTTTGACTAGAAATACCAGTGATTCATCAGTTGGGGTTGTTTCCACAGATGCTTCAGGTATTAAGAGCGTTTCAACTCTAGTAGATGAAAGTGGTAATACAGTAAATCTTATTACACAGAAAAAGTCATATCAGTTAAATAAATGGGTATGGGCTGAAAAGTCTTATACAGCAATCGAAATCGGAGGCGAGACATACTACTATCACTCATCAAATATAGTAAAGAACGGTGATGGTACATATACTCTTTACGCATATACTGATGAGGCAGGCTCGACATATGAAACACAGGTTATCACGCTTTATTCAGCAGCAAGCACAGCATCTACCACAAACACATTCTCTCCAAAGTTTGTTGCTAAAGAGAATGATGGTAGCGACACATACACCAACAAGTTTGGCGAAGTAAAAGATGGTAACTTTGGAAAGAAGGGTTACGTATATTATTCAGAAGATGATTTCAATACAGGAAAAGATGACTATGCTGAGGAGAGAAGCCAGGTAACATCACTTTCAGAGTCAGCAAGCCAGGTTGCTTCAGAGTCTTCTTCTTGGGAGGCATCTGTAAGTGCAAGTGCTGAGGCTTCACAGAGTGAGTCTGGAATCAGAAGCGAATCAGTATCAGAGAGTGCTGCTTCGTCAGAAAGCGCATCACAGTCTCGCAGCCAGTCATTATCAGAAAGTGCAGCAGCATCTGATAGTGCTTCATTATCTAGATCAGAATCACTCAGTGAATCAGCACGCGAAAGTGCATCAATGAGCGAGAGCATTAGCACATCACTTAGCGCAAGCTTATCAGAGTATGTAAGCCAGAGCATGTCTGTAAGTGCGAGTGTGTCTGCATCAGCAAGTGCGAGCGCATCAACAAGCGCAAGCACATCAGCTAGTACAAGTGCATCAACAAGCACAAGTGCTTCAGAAAGTGCATCTACATCAGCAAGCGAGAGCGCATCAACAAGTGCAAGTACATCAACAAGCTTAAGTGATTCAGCATCAGTGAGTGAGTCAACAAGTACAAGTACTTCAACAAGTGCAAGCACATCAGCTAGTACAAGTGCTTCAGAAAGTGCATCTACATCAGCAAGCGAGAGCGCTTCAACAAGTGCAAGTACATCAACAAGCTTAAGTGATTCAGCATCAGTGAGTGAGTCAACAAGTACATCACTTAGCAATAGTGAATCAGCAAGCATAAGTACAAGCATCTCAATTAGTGAGAGTGTATCAGCAAGCTTGAGTATTTCTGAATCAGTGAGCGAAAGCTTATCAGCAAGCGAGAGTGCATCAACAAGCTTAAGTGATTCAGCATCAGTAAGTGAATCAACAAGCGCATCACTTAGCCAGAGTGAGTCAGCAAGCACAAGTGCATCAACAAGTGTAAGTACATCAACAAGCTTGAGTGAGTCAACAAGTACATCACTTAGCAATAGTGAATCAGCAAGTACAAGTGCATCAAATAGTGCAAGCGCATCAGCAAGTGAGAGCGCATCAACAAGTGCAAGCACATCAGCAAGTGAGAGCGCCTCAACAAGCGCAAGTACATCAGCAAGTGAGAGTGCCTCAACAAGTGCAAGCACATCAGTAAGTGAGAGCACCTCAACAAGTGCAAGCACATCAGCAAGTGAGAGCGCATCAACAAGTGCAAGTATATCAGCAAGTGAGAGTGCCTCAACAAGTGTTAGTACATCAGCTAGTACAAGTGCTTCAACAAGCGCAAGTGCATCGACAAGTGTCAGCATATCAACAAGCTTGAGTGAATCAGCAAGCGCAAGTGTATCAGCAAGTGAGAGTGCATCGACAAGTGTAAGTACATCAACAAGCTTAAGTGATTCAGCATCAGTAAGTGAATCAACAAGTACATCGCTTAGCCAGAGCGAGTCAGCAAGCACAAGTGCAAGCTTATCAGCTAGCGAAAGTGCATCAACAAGCTTGAGCGAGTCAACAAGTACATCACTTAGTGATAGCGCATCAGCAAGTGAGAGCGCCTCAACAAGCGCAAGTACATCAGCAAGTGAGAGTGCATCAACAAGTGCAAGCACATCAGTAAGTGAGAGCGCCTCAACAAGTGCAAGTGCATCAGCAAGTGAGAGTGCATCGACAAGTGTAAGTACATCAACAAGCTTGAGTGAGTCAACAAGTGCGTCACTTAGCCAGAGCGAATCAGCAAGTACAAGCGCATCAGAGAGTGCAAGTACATCGACAAGTATGAGTGATTCAACATCAGTAAGTGAGTCAACAAGTACATCACTCAGCCAGAGTACATCAGCAAGTACTAGTGCATCAGAGAGTGCATCTACATCAGCAAGTGATAGCGCATCAACAAGTGCAAGTACATCAGCAAGCTTAAGTGATTCAGCATCAGTGAGTGAGTCAACAAGTACATCACTTAGCAATAGTGAATCAGCAAGCACAAGCGCATCAACAAGTGCAAGTACATCAGCTAGTACAAGCGAATCAACAAGCACAAGCACATCAGCAAGTGAAAGTGCATCAACAAGCTTGAGCGAGTCAACAAGTACATCACTTAGCAATAGTGAATCAGCAAGCACAAGTGCCTCAACAAGCGCAAGTGCATCAGCAAGTGAGAGTGCATCTACATCAGCAAGCTTGAGCGAGTCAACAAGCACATCACTCAGTGATAGCACATCAGCAAGCTTGTCTGAGTCAACAAGCACATCACTCAGTGATAGCACATCAACAAGTTTAAGTGAGTCAACAAGTACATCACTTAGCCAGAGTGAATCAACAAGTGCAAGTATTTCAATTAGTGAGAGTGTTTCTGCAAGCTTAAGTATTTCTGAATCAGTAAGTGAAAGCCTATCAGCAAGCACAAGTGCTTCAGAATCTATAAGTGCTTCTGTAAGTGAGAGCTTATCAGCAAGTGAAAGTGCTTCAACAAGCGCAAGTATTTCAGCAAGTGAAAGTGCCTCAATAAGCGCAAGCACATCAGCAAGTACAAGTGCATCAGAGAGTGCTTCAACAAGCACAAGTGAATCAGCAAGTGCAAGCACATCAACAAGCTTAAGTAACTCAGCATCAGAGAGTACAAGTACATCACTTAGTGAGAGCACCTCAGTAAGCTTGAGTGAATCAACAAGTACATCGCTTAGCCAGAGCGAGTCTGCTTCAACAAGCGCAAGCTTGTCTGAGTCAGCAAGCATAAGTACTTCACTTAGTGAGAGTGCATCAATATCAGAGAGCCTTTCAACAAGCGTATCACTTAGCGAGAGAGCTTTAACATCTGAGAGTATTTCACTCTCAGAGAGTGCAAGCATGTCACTTTCAGTTAGCCTTAGCTTGTCAGAGAGCATGAGTCTTAGTGCTTCAGAGAGAGCAAGCTTGAGCAACAGTACATCAGCAAGCGCAAGTGCATCGACAAGTGCAAGTACATCAGCAAGTGCAAGCGCATCAGCAAGCCAGAGTGCTTCAGCTTCAGCAAGCACAAGTGCATCAGAGTCAGCAAGTAGATCTGCAGCTACAAGTACAGCAAGTAACAACAATGGAAATGGCGAATCTAGCACTCCTTCATCAGCAAGTGAGACAAATGGCACAGCTACTACAACAACAGCAACAACAACTTCTTCATATAATGAAGTTTCAACAGATGCTTCATCTACAAGTACAGTTTCATCATTCAATGAGATTGGCGGAGCTGAGACAACAATTGAGGAACAGCAGGTACCACTTGCTGTAAGATTAGACTCAACAGATGATTTGGCATCAGAGTTTGAGGATGAGTACACAACAATCCAGGATGAGGAGACACCACTTTCTATCACAAAGAGCGGTTTAGGTGGAAGAGTTTGGTGGTATTGGATTCTTATCATTATCACAGCAATTACTGGAAAGGTTGCTAAGGATAAGAGAAGCATTGTTGAAAAGGAAGTTGAAGATACAGATAAGTAATTAAAGTTACATATTGTATACAATTGAGAATAAAGTCACATATATTGTGGGTAATGTGTGGTATTTCACATATAAAACACAATATATGTGACTTTTTTGTGTACGTGGCAATATCATGCAACAGATGGCAAGAACCTCTATAAAAAAACACTATTCGTTCACAATTTCCCCGTAGTATGACAGTACAAAATCAAGAACGTTACAGAGAATAATGTTTATTCCCGGACGGAACCGGAAAGAAGTATTGGAGATTCCACGAAAGGAGACGGATATTATGACAAAGAGAAATATGAGGGTTAAAAGTTTATTACTTGCAGCGGCTATGACAGGGTCTTCATTTGCAGGAGCATATGCATTTAATGATGTTAATATAGCCTATGCATCAGAGGCGCCAACAGCAGAGGCACCAGCAGCGGAAGCGCCAGCAGTAGAGGCACCAGCAGCAGAAGCACCAGCAGTAGAAGCACCAGTAGTCGAGACACCAGTAGTCGAGACACCAGTAGTTGAGACACCAGTAGTCGAGACACCAGTAGTTGAGACGCCAGTAGCAGAAGCACCAGCAGTAGAGGCACCAGCCGCAGAAGCACCAGCAGTAGAGGCACCAGCCGCAGAGGTACCAGCAACAGAGGCACTGGAAGTAGAAGCGCCAGCAGCAGAGGAAACACCAGCAGAAGCACTTGTACCTGAAGAAGCAGAAGCACCAGAAGCACCAGCAGAAGTAATCATACCAGCAGAGGAAGTGCCAACAGAAGTAATGCCTATGCGATTAATGATGGCTGCACCAGCACAAGGGGACGAGGAAGATCCTATTGTTACATATGGAAATGAAATCAGAGATGCAGGAGAAGGAGCAGATATTACAGGTTCAGCTACAAATCTATTGGGAGCATACTTTGAAGGTTCTACAGTAACAACAGATACTACTGATGGAAATACCGTATATGCGGTAACAGATGCTGAAAACAATACAGTATATTATACATACAGTGGTGTAGATGAGAATGGAACAATAGTATTTAATCAAGTAGAAGTAGCAACTGTAGTAACTGTGACAGAAGAAAATTTAAATCCTAATCAATTCCATGATAAGGTGGCTGGTTTAGAATATGGTGTTGACTACACATTCACAATGGATGATAAGGAAAGAGAAGACTTAGATCATGCCACAGATACACCTGAAGGTTTGATAGATACAGTAAATAAATTTAAAGGAAATAAACATTACAAGAACTATTATGGATATGAAACAGCTGCAGAACCAGATTTATGGATTTATCCAGTTGGATATGAGAACCAGAAGAGAGATAAATTACCATTAGCTTGCTTAGCTGATCCTACAAAAGCATATTTAGGAATGTGGAATAGTGGAAACAATTATTCATGGTGTATTTGGGATGGAACAGTATGGCGAAGCATAGTTATTGATGGCGATACCGTTAGCACACCTGAATTATACACAGGTGGTGATGGAACTTTACATCCAATCAAAGTTTTAGGATATGCGGAAGGAAATTATATTTACAAATTTACGAAGAAGTATGATTTACAATATCTTGGAACACAGATTACAGGCACAGATGTAACAATTAACTTTGATAAGCCAATTATCCCAGATCCAGATCCAACACCAGATCCAGATCCAACACCAGATCCAGATCCAACACCAGATCCAGATCCAACACCAGATCCAGATCCAACACCAGATCCAGACCCAACACCAGATCCAGATCCTAACCCAGAGCCAGAACCACAGCCAGAGCCAGAACCAGAACCAGAGCCACAGCCAGAGCCACAGCCTGAGCCAGAGCCAGAACCACAGCCTGAGCCAGAGCCAGAACCACAGCCAGAGCCACAGCCTGAGCCAACACCAACTCCAGAGGAACCTACAGGTGGTGCGCCAGAAACTCCTATAGTACCTGGTGTTTATGTTCCAACATACGTTACAGCTACAACACCTATACTTCCAATAGTTCCTACATTTGCTCAGACAGTACTTCCAGTAATAATCGATGATGGACTTGTTCCTCTCGCTGGCGGTCTTGAAGAAGTAGCAGATACTGTCGAAGAAGCAGCAGTTGTTGAAGAAGTAGTAGAAGCTCCTGCTAATGATACAGAAGTAGCTACAATTTCAATCGAGGATGAAGAAACAGCTAAAGGTCTTGCAGACCTTGGCGCAGGAAGAATTTGGTGGTATTGGATTCTCATTATCATCACTGGCATTTCAGCTTTAGTATCATATGATAAGAAACGAAGATTTGCTAAAGAAATAAATAATGAGAAATAATTCACAAAAGTGTGTGGAATGTAACTAGAAAGTGAATTATAATATAAGAGTGGAAGATGTCAGACATTTTCCACTCTTTGTATTATGAGTAGGAGGTAATATATGAACAAAAATCTAAAAAGGTGCTTAGAATTCCTTGCGATTGTCGTAATCACTGGTATTGTTGCAATTTCAAGTCCATTAAATCCTTGGATGAACAATGTCTTTACTCAGGTTCAGGAAGAAATCCTTAGTATTGCGTATTCAGTAAGAGAAGGATATCTAGCATATGTTGAATTGGACGGTCACTACGGACCGGTTGTATATGAGTTCTTTGGACTTGGTTATTTACCAACAGACACTCACTTAGTTCAGTTCATAATGGAGACAGCTCTCAATTTTGTGTCTATATTATTCTTATATAAGACAGCAAAGCTTTACACATCGAATATTTTTGCTTGGGTTGCAGCAGCAGTGGTTGCAATCTTTGAATGGGGAGCACTTACTCATGCTGGTGCAGAAGAAATATTGTTCTTTATTATGTCACTGACTTGTTACCATGTGGCACGCCAGTTAAAGGTTGGAATGCTTTCACATCACACATATTTACTTGCTATCGATTTGGGATTGGTTCTTTTCCTTCAACCAGGATATGCAATATTCTGGGCAATATTGATTGTATTCTTTGCAATCAAATTCAAGGTTGATGGCATTGATGGAAAGGGATACAGAACATTCTGGTTCTCAACAGTTGAGGGTTGGATAACCGTAGCAGTCCCAATGGGATTATATTTATGGTATTTCAAAAATGGAGCAGCATTTTTGCAGAATGTTGTTGTATATAATTTGAGCAATATTGGTTCATTTGGCGAAGGACTAAAGGTAGTTCTTGCAACACCTTGGACTATCGCAATTGCGGTACTTGTAATTGCAATTATCATCAAGGTTGTTAAGAATGAAAATGTTGCTGATTTATGTATTTGGCTTGGAGTAGTAATCTGTGCAATAATAGTAGTAGCACTACAGGGGGAGAATCTTGATTCGTTCAAGGTAGCAGTTAGAGCACTCTATATTGTTCCAGTTGCTAGTATCCTTTCACTTTTGGATAAGCCACTTGGACTGAAAATAGAGGAAAGAGATAATTAAGATTTATAGGCCCAGCTTGTAGTAATGCTTGCTGGGCTTTAATATTGCACGAAGGGCTTAAATTTTCATGGATAAGATTAGAATTTTACAGATTGGAACAGAAAGTTGGGAAAACAAATATAGCTATCCTGACAATGTAAAGATTATCTTTGCTGACAATGCAATCGAAAAGAAAAAAGAAATATATGAGATTGTTATGCTTGAAAGAAATCTGGAGGAGGACGAGGTTGAGGCAGTTTTACAAATGTCCATGTCATACTGCGTCTTTATTGTTGGAGATTTCAAGCTTAATCGGCCTACCACCAGACTTTTCAATCGAAGAATGGGCAAAAATTTGGCGGTGGAGGATATTCAGGATTTTCTGACCAATGAGACAAAGAAGTATTTTCCACATCCATATGGAGAAAAGTTTAAGCCAGAAAACGTTGGTATTGCTCAGGGCTTCAAAGGAAGCATCAGATGGAATGGACAGTATGCTGTAGAGTTACAGGGGGATTATGGAAATGAGTTTACCCAGGTAGCTTTCTGGAAAAACAATATTCCTTTATTAAAGAATCAGGGCCTGGAATTTTGGTTAGAGTATGAAAAGGATGATTCAATCGAAATATCACTGGCTATAACACAGTTTGTGCCAGGTTCACTTTCAGAGGTCAGGGATTCATGGATCTTTAGTGAAGAAGAATTAAAAGAACCAGTCCTTATTGAAGGTCGAAATGGTGATGGACAGCTGTTTGTATCACTTCGTGCAGCAGGCCAGGGAAAGCTTAACATTATTGCTTTACATGACCGTGTATCTAGATGGGATTTAGGTACATTTATGGTGGGTGGTAAACGTTATGTCACATCTGAACGAGAGGAGATTTTCTCTTACTTTGATCCAGGAGATTTCAAACCGCCACTTGCAGTTTATTTTTCAGGCTATAAAACCCAAGAAGGTTTTGAAGGATATTACATGATGCGAAAAATGGGATGCCCATTTTTGCTGATTGCAGAGCAACGTTTTGAAGGCGGTGGCTTTTATATGGGAAGCCCAGAATTTGAGTCACTTATGGTAAAGATAATTGACGAGCATTTGAATAAACTGGGATTTTATCCAGATCAGTTGATTCTTTCGGGAATATCTATGGGAACAATTGGCTCATTATATTATGGCTGCGACATGAGACCTCATGCTCTTATTTTAGGAAAACCTTTGGCTAGCCTTGGTGATATCGCTGCAAATGAGACGTTGAAGCGACCAAAAGGATTTCCAACATCACTAGACATTTTAAAGAGATATGGTGGGGGAACAGATAAAGAGGCAATAGATAGGCTTAATGAACGAGTATGGAATAAGATTAGAAATACAGATTTTGGCCATACTAAGTTTATTGTTTCTTATATGATTGAAGATGATTATGATTCTACTGCTTATAATAAATTGATTTCGGAATTGAATTCTGCCGGTGTGCAGGTTTACGGCAAGGGCTTACATGGTAGACATAATGATAATACAGCTGGTATTGGTGCTTGGTTTAAAGGGCAATATGAGCGTGTTTTGAAGGAGGATTTTGACAGATAATTCTTGCAATTTAAGCATTCTGTGAATTGGCAAAAAGTAAGGAAAAATGGCAATAACTGACAGCGGGGAGCAAAAAAAGTTCACAATTTACCGATAAACTATATACAAATAAGAAGAAGGGATTTGTGAAAGAGAGGATTGAAAAATGGGTGAAAAGAAAGTAAGAAGTTTATTAAAAGGAGTAGCCATTACAGGTGCTTCAGTAGGTGGAGCAGCTTTACTTGGCGATGCCGATTTAGTATATGCTATGGAAGAAGCAGCAGGTGAGATAGTTGTAGATACTACGCCAGCACCAGCAGCAGTAGAAGTTACAGCACCGGCACCAGCAGCAGTAGAAGTTGCAGCACCGGCACCAGCAGCAGTAGAAGTTGCAGCGCCAGCACCAGCAGCGGAAGTTGCAGCACCAGCACCAGCAGCGGAAGTTGCAGCACCAGCTCCAGCGGTAGAAACTCCAGCGCCAGTAGCAGAGACACCTACTACACCAGTAGAAGAAGTGCCATCTACTCCAGTAGCAGAAACACCTGCAACTCCAGTAGAGGAAGCTCCAGTTGAGACACCAGCAGCTCCAGCTGTGGAGGCTCCAGTTGAGACACCAGCTACTCCAGCAGAAGAAACTCCTGCGGCTCTAGCCGAGGATACAAATGACGATGTATTCACTATTCTTAGAGGGGCTTATAGAGATGAATCAATTGATGAGAATGAGTTAGCTGAAAACAAGGTTGAGCTTAAAGCTATGAGAAAGGCAGCTCCTCTTGCAACTGAATTAACAAACGATACAGAAACTGATGCTAGCCTTTCTGATACAGCAGAGGCAGCTACCGTATATACGGAGGAACAGATTTCTGAGTCAGGAGTATCACTTTCTACAGTTGAAAGTGAATTATCATCTACATCTGAGCAACTTTCTACTTCAGCATCAGAGGCTGAATCTGAGTATGAAAGCTATTCAGAGACAATGACTACAACATCAGAGGATTATGCATCTAAGAACTACAACATTGCAAAGCTTGATAAATTAGAGCAAGATGTTAAAGCTGCTCAGGCGATTGAAACAGCAAAGAGAGAAGCATTAGCTGATAAGAACAAGAGTTTAGATACTGATTATTTTGAACACGCTTGCAGACCTCTTGCAATTACAATGATTAAATATAACCTTGTAATTGACGGAAAAGCTGATCCTAATTATATTGATAGCGCACAGATTAAATATTACACACCGGATGGATATGATAAAAAGCATTTCTGTACAATTTATTTAGGAACTGATGGACAGGTTCATGAGGAATATTATGATTACGTAACAGCTAATGCTAGAGGTGAAAGTCTCTTTAAATGGTCTGAACTTTCTGAAGAAGATGTTGCCGCAGGTATTACAATTCCAAGAAATATTTCTATAGAGAATTATTCTCCTTATGTTTCAGGAATCAATATTGTTGAGAAGTTTTTACAAGACAATGGCATAAGAAATGGCGGCAACCCGTTTTCATATACATTTAAATGTGATGACGGCACAGAAAAGACATTCAAAATTACAAGACAGAGCTATTCTATGGTGGCAGATGAAAACGGCCATTACAAAGGCAAAGATTACTATGGCTACGCATTCATGAACAGCCAGATGGATGAGCGTTCTGAATTAGCATCAGAGATGTTATCTTTATCAGCAGCAATTGCATCTACTGGTTCACAGGTTGAGGGATACCAGTCAATGGTAGACGAGTATGTAGCTCGTTCTAATGAGCTTGATAGTGCATGGTCACAGTATGCTGCTAACAGCACAAAGACTGCAGAAAGTCTTTCTAACAGCACAAGCACATCTGAGAGCGCAGCAAGCACAGCCGCAAGCCAGCAGGCATCTACAGAAGCTAGTGAGTTAGCATCTAATCAGGCAAGTGAGCAGGCTTCAACAGCAGCAAGCGAGGAAGCTTCTACTGCAGCTAGCACAAGCGCATCAGCAAGTGAGTCAGCAGCAGTTGCAGCAACAGTATCTGCTCCTGTAGCATCTGCATCTACAGCAGCACCAGCAGCTTCTGCACAGACAGTTATGCCAGCAGCAGGTGCTATTGCAAACCAGGCAATCACACCTATCGATGATGCAAGAGTTCCACTTGGTGTTGTAAATGACGACGCAGTTGGTGGCGAAGAAGTGACAGGTGGCCGTGAGTTAATCGTTGAAGGTCGTACAATCGAGGCTGCAAATGAGGCAGAAACTGAAGTAACAGAAATCGCAGATGATGATGTTGCTAAGGGCATTACAGTCACAGAAGATGAAAGCCTTGCAAGAAAAGGTTTCTGGTGGTGGATTATCGCATTGATTACTGGAAAGGTGACATACGATAAGGTTAAAAAAGAAAAGGAAAAAGAGAAAGAAAATAACTAAGACACTTTTCTAATAGTTGGAGGCAACCGAAAGGTTGCCTCTATTTTTTCTACTTTTAGTGTAGTAAAATAAAAGTGCATAATGGGGGGAGGATAATCAGTTGAGACAAAAATTTTTTCCCAAAACACTTATTCAAAAATTAATATTTACCTTCATAATTATGGGAGTTTATCTTGTTGGTAGGGAGCTTCCTTTATATGGAGTTGATTTAGATGCTTATAAAGCATTCCAGAACACTTCTGGAGATCTTATTATGGAAACAATTGGAGGAGATAGATACAAAACCAGTCTGCTGGCACTTGGTATTTCTCCTTTCATGTTTTCTATGCTCTTTGTGCAGGTGATAGTTGCAATAAAGCATGCTGATTCGAAGGCTCATACTTCACCTAAAAAAATAACTAGGGCAACTCTTATTTTGATGTTTGTGTGGGCAAGCATACAAGCATATCTCACCGTTAATTCCACTATTTATATTTATGATGATGGTTGGTCACTAATAATTGCAAAAATCGTATCTGGCTGTCAGATGGTCACTGGAGCCTTTGTTATTTTATGGCTTGCTACGCGTAATGGTAAATACGGTATAGGTGGTCAAACGGTTCTAATCTATGTAAATATCCTGGATAGCGTGGTTAACACAGTTAAGAATTCAGAACTGTGGGAAATGCACGTAATCGGTGGAATAGGATTTTTAGCATTAATTTTCACTATTATTTTTGAAAACAGCGAATACAGAATTCCTATGCAGAGAATTTCTATTCACAATATTTATTCAGATAAAAACTATATCCCTATCAAGCTAAATCCAATTGGAATGATGCCTGTAATGTTTTCTACAGCATTTTTTATGCTGCCAGTATATGTTTCGATGGGACTTAGTATGCTTTTCCCAAATGACAGAAATTTACAGTGGGTATATGAAAATATGGATACAGCTCATCCCCTGGGAATTGTCGTATATACGATAGTGCTATACGTAATTACGATAGTTTTCTCATTTGTATTTATAAGTCCTAAGAACCTTGCTGAATCACTACAAAAGGCTGGGGATAGTATCACTGGTCTTAGATCTGGAAGATACACTCGCAGGTTTATTTCAATTAAAGTATTTTGGATAGCATTTTTCTCTGCAATGTTTATGGGATTTTTTATCATAGTTCCACTTGTTCTTCATCTGAGAGGCTATGTGGAATCAACAGTTATCAGTTTGCCATCAATTTTGATTGCCATGGCAAGTATCAACTGCAATTTATATCGAGAGCTTAGGGCGGTAAGAGATTACGATGCTTATGTGCCTTTCCTATAAGAGGTAATAGATATGCTTTATTTTATTCCAGCGTGGTATCAACAGAATGAGTGGAGAGAGTCCGAACAGAGTTGGCATACACGAAGAATGCATACAGAGTTTGATGACACGGTAAAACAGGTACAGATGTTTTATCGCAGTGGTATGCGAGATTTTAAAATTCTTCTATTAAGCCATGCTCCAAACTTCAGACATTTCCTACATCGCCAGGGAGTTTTTCATGCTCCATACTGGTCTTGTTTTGATGCCATTCAGGAGGTTAAGAAAAGGAAAGCTGCGGTTTTTTCATTTCATAATTTGGACTGGCCACAGGGAATAGAGTTTGTTTATACGCCATTTGTGGTAGTCGCTTATCTGCATAATACAAAGTATGCCCAGATAGATTTCGGTGAAGCTGGCAATCCTATTCAGGTAAGTATGTACAAGAAAGAGGTTCTCAGCCGTCGAAATATCTACGACGATAGAGGCTTCGTTTCATCTACGGAGGTTTATGACAATGGTCGTATGCTCTATACCGATTATCTGACAGAGGCTGGTGTTACGAAGCTTCGTGTGTATGCAGAAACAGGTGCGGTGGAAATCAATGCCAGCTGCAACACCTATCTGGTTTTTAAATCTGATAACACAACAGAGACTAGGACTTTCAAAGAGACAATCTACATGAGTCTTACTGATGTAATCCTGGAAGTGCTTGAAGCACATATTGAGGATGACAATGAAGATGATGTTTTCTGCATTGCTATGCATGAACTGAACTATCAGGCAGCACAGAATCTCATAGGGAAAAAGAAATGTATTCTATCTTTCTACGGAGATAGATACCGCATAAAGGATCATTTAGATTCCAGACCACTAGTAAAAAGGGCAGGATACATCATCACTGATTCTGAGGCAACCACTCGTTATTTGAAGCGAGAGATGGAAGAAGAAATCACTAATATTACGGATATTTCTCCTTACGATTCTAGAATGGATTTTGGTGTTAGCGAAAAGTTGATGGTTCAAAAGGTGCTTGTGCCTGTAGATGGCTTGCCAGAGGAACGTTTTAGGGAAATGATGATTGCCCTGGCAAAGTATTTGCAGATGAATGAGAATGCTGTTATCAGCATATTTACTAGAAATGCTACCTACGATTTGCCTAAAAAGCTTTTAAACAAAATAGCAGATATTCTTGATAGCGAAGGTTTTGACAGGCGCATGGTAATTCACGAGGATGAAGATGCAACTGCTGAAAATGAGGAAATGGAAGCTGAGGAGCAGGAAGAAATTCCTATCAGATTCTTTGTGGAGCAGTGTGTAGATGAGCTATCAGTCAGCAAGTGTATTCGTGAGCAGCGTATCATGATTGATATGCGTCACAATCCTGATTTATTCCTACAGATTAACTGTATCAGTTCAGCCATCCCTCAGATAGTCAGACGCGAAACACAGTATATGCAAAACGGATACAATGGATTTGTTTTGACGGAAATAGACAGAATACCTTTTGCATTGGATTACTTTTTGGGAAGTCTTTTCAATTGGAATCAGGCAAAGGTGTATTCTTACGATATCGGACAGAAATTTACCACAAAGCATCTTCTTGAAAGATGGAAGAATGTAATAGCAGGTTTGGAGAAATAAATGGAAAAGGCAAGTTGGACAATCTATTGGAATGAATACAGTTCAGATACTTATCTATATGGTTCTCAGATAGATTATAAAGCAAGAAATTACGTACATTTTGAAAATGAACTGATGCCACCAGGAACGGTGATAAAGGAGTGGTATTCTCTGACCAACTATCAAGCTCAACGTATCGAACCATCACTTCCTATTATTGATGGCGAGAGCCATTATCGCATAAAAATAAACGTGCATACTCCTACTGGAGGTGGATTTTTGGTGCGCTTGGTATTCCTTGACAGATACGAACGAGAGGCAGGGGATTTTACAGTGAGAGGTACAGAGGCGGAATTTTCATGTCCTTTAAAGACATATAGTTATAGAATGCAGTTGATAAATGCTGGTATGACGGAATTTACATATCATTCAATTACCATTGAAGAGATTGAGGTAGAGCGATAGTGAAAACTAGAAAGCTTGTAAATAAGCTACGAAAAGAACTGAAAAAGGTTAAGTCATATAAGGAGCAGATGGAGCAGCTTACGGACCAGCAATTGTCGGGGTTGACTGCATCCTTCAAGGAGCGTTATTCAAAAGGAGAGTCCCTGGATAAGATTTTGCCAGAGGCTTTTGCTGCTATGTGCGAAGCCGACAAGCGCGTGCTGGGAATGTATCCTTTCGACGTCCAGATTATGGCGGGCATTGCTTTACATCAGGGATATCTGGCAGAGATGAACACAGGCGAAGGAAAGACCCTTACTGCCACATTACCGATGTATCTAAATGGACTTACAGGGGAAGGTGCAATCCTTGTTACAAACAACGAATACCTTGCTTTGCGTGATGCAGAGGAAATGGGACCGGCATATAAATTTATGGGGCTTTCGATTAAGGCTGGTGTTAAGCGTGACGAGGACGATAGATTTGAAAACGATGAAAAGAAGGAAATCTACAAAGCAGATATCGTATATACCACACACTCTGCTCTTGGCTTTGATTACCTTATCAACAATCTGGTAAAGTCTGCCAGTGATAGATTTTTACGACCATTCAATTTCATAATCATTGATGAAGCTGATTCAGTGCTATTGGACAGCGCCAGCACACCACTTGTTATTTCAGGTGCACCACGTGTCCAGTCCAATTTATACGAATCGGCAGATTTCTTCGTTCGTACTCTGAGGGAGAATGAGGACTACGAAGTAGAAGAGAAAAACGTATGGTTCACTGAAAAAGGACTTGAATATGCAGAAGAGTACTTTGGAATCGACAATATTTTTGCGCCAGAGTATTTCGAAATATATCGACATTTGGTACTGGCACTTCGTGCCCACAAGATTATCGAAAAAGGTACAGAGTACATGATATCTGAAAACGGCGAAGTTGCCCTTATCGACGCCAGCTCGGGACGTACTTTAAAGGGCGTAAAGCTTCGTGGTGGACAGCATCAGGCTATCGAATGCAAGGAACGATTAGAGCTTTCTCAGGAAAACCGTTCAATGGCATCCATCACTTATCAGAATTTCTTCTCTATGTTTCCAAAGATGTCGGGGATGAGCGGAACTATCTACGATGCAAAGGATGAGCTGTACGATGTTTATGGCAAGCAGGTAGTAGTTATTCCAACCAACAATCCAATTCAGCGAGTGGATTGTCCTGATTGGTATTTCAGCGATTCCAAGAAGCAGTTTGAGGCGGCTATTCGTCTTGCTGTCAAAAAGCATGATACAGGTCAGCCGGTGCTTATTGTTACAACCATGATTGCAGATACTGAAATCATTTCACATCTGCTGGTAGAGAAGGGCTTACCACATTCAGTGCTTAATGCCAATAATGCTTTCTGGGAGGCTGATATTATCAAGGAAGCAGGACAGATGGGAGCAATGACAGTTGCTACATCCATGGCAGGACGTGGTACAGATATTAAGCTTGGACCAGGTGTAAAGGAGCTGGGAGGTCTGGCAGTTATTGGCGTAGGCCGTATGCTAAACATCCGCGATGAGCGTCAGGCGAGAGGCCGTTCCGGAAGACAGGGTGATCCTGGATACAGTAGATTCATCGTATCTTTGGAGGACGATATTGTTGAAAAAGGTACAGATTTAGAAAAGATTCAGAAATATATCGACGGAACAAAACGTATAAGCGATAGAAAAATCAAGCGAATTGTTAATAACGCTCAAAAGATAAATGAGGAGCTTGGCAGTACAAACAGAAAGACTTCAAAGGATTACGACGTAGTTCTTCAGTTGGAGCGTAAGCTGATGTACGACACCAGAGATATGCTGCTTGACGGTGGTACTGTTGAAAAAGACCGTCTACTTCGTATTGCGGAGGATAATGTGGACTTGTTTTTGAAGGAGAATAAGGATTTGGATGTGTCCACACTGAATCGCTATCTTCTGGACAATATTTCTTATAGAATGGAAAAAGATACGGGATATTTGAATCTCAAAAATCGAAACAGAGTTAAGGCATATATTATGGCCAGGGTGGAACAGTCGCTTGAAGAAAAGAAAGCATCCATCGACTCTGAAAGCGCAATGAATGACTTTGTGAGAGTCTCAGCTTTATCGGCAATTGATGAGGCTTGGATTGAGCAGGTTGACTATTTGCAGCAGCTACAGGCGGCAGTATCAGGACGAAGCAGTGCTCAGCGAAATCTTATGTTTGAGTATCATGCAGAGGCTTTGGAATCATTCAGAAAAATGGAAAAATCCATTAAGAGAAATATCATCAGAAATGTATTGCTTTCGGAAGTAAGCATGGATAAAAAGAACAGATTACACATCATACTTCCATAAAAGTTTGGCAGAAAAGGGGCATATATGATTTACAACTTTAATCTAGGAATAGGATGGGCCAGCTCAGGGGTGGAGTATGCTCAAAGCTATAGAGCAAAGGTGCTTCGCAATATTGGGGCTGAGGCAAAGTTCATATTTTCAGATATGTTTTCAAAGGATAATCTTATCGACATGACTAGAAATATTGGATTTGAAGACGATGAAATTATTTGGCTTTACACATTCTTTACGGATTTTAAACCAGGCCCTGTCACCTACACTTTGGAGGATTTAAAGGCAACACTTGGAGATAAATCTTTTTCCTATGAGCGTGAGGGCAAAATAGGAAAGCTGATATTTGAAGGGGATAATAATTTCTATAGAGTCTACTTCGTAAATACGGAGGAGGATTTCGTTCATCGTGTGGAAATGGTTTCCAGGGGATGTTTGGTGCGCAAGGACTATTTCATGTCTAAGCGTGTGTTCTCGGAATACTATGCCCCACTTGATGGCAAGGCACATCTGTATCACAGAAGATTCTTCAATCAGGATGGTAGCCTTGCATACGAGGAAATCAATGATGATGACAATGTCATGTACAAATTCCCAGATAAATTAATATGTTCAAAGGAAGAACTTGTTGGCTATATGACAAGCAAGCTTGGGCTTACCAGCGATGATATCGTAATAATCGATAGAACCACCGGCCAGGGCCAGGCAATCCTTGAAAATGTGGGAGATGCAAAGGTTGGAATTGTCATTCATGCAGACCATTTTAGCGAAGGTGCTACAGATGATGATTATATCTTGTGGAACAATTACTACGAGTATTCCTTCTCTATGCATGATGAAATAGATTTTTATATCACTGCTACGGAGGATCAGAGAAAGCTGTTGTTGCAGCAGTTTGACAAGTATTTAGGTGCAAAGCCGAATATTGTGACTATCCCGGTGGGGGCGCTGCAGGAGCTTAAATATCCGGCAGGTGAGAGAAAGCCGCATTCTCTTATTACGGCGTCACGTCTTGCCACTGAAAAGCACGTGGATTGGATGATAGATGCGGTGGTGGCAGCTCATGATAAAGTGCCAGATATCTCTTTAGATATCTATGGCAAGGGCGCTGCAGAAAAGGATTTGAAAGAGAAGATAAGGTCACTTGGGGCCGATTCGTATATACGATTGATGGGTCAGCACGATTTGACGGATGTGTATATAAATTACGAGGCATATTTATCGGCATCTACCAGTGAGGGATTTGGGCTTACGCTGATGGAGGCAATTGGTTCAGGCTTGCCGATTATCGGCTTTGATGTGCGTTATGGAAATCAGAATTTTATCGACCAGGGAAAGAATGGCTACAGGCTACCTTATGCCACAGGAATGGAAAAGGGAAGACGTCAGAAAGCGATGGTTGATGCAATCTGTAAATTGTTTACAGAGGATGATTTAGAAAAAATGCATAAGCATTCTTATTCAAAGGCAAAAAAATATCTTGCAAGTGAAGTGGAGGCAAAATGGAAAAAACTAATAGAAACGACATAGTTTTGTTGTTCGACTATTTTAATATGGGTAGCCAGGATTTGCTTTTCTCATTTCAGAATGCAGATTATGAAGTAAAGGCTGTCACAATCAATGATGATGGCTTTTTGCCTGATGGCGTTGAAAATGTGTTTGAGCATTTCCTGGGAGATTTTAAGAAGGTGGAAGGCTGTCCTAAAAAGCCTCTTTATTTTAATCAGATTCAGGTGCCAAAGTATTGGCAAATCAGTGGCAATAATTCTAGCGGAAGCATTCATGACAAGGCAAAGGAGCGCGGTAGAATTTTTTATGCTGAGCCAAAGAATAAAAGATTTGTAAAGGTGGTGGATTGGCTTGATGAGGAAGGAAAAGTCAGAGCCAGCGACCACTACAATAAATATGGCATGCTTTACGCCAGAACTATCTTTAACAAAAAGGCTCAAAAGGTAAGCAAGTCTTATTTCAATGGCCATGGACAGGAAATCATTGTTGAAAACTTTGTTACAGGAGACATCATTTTAAATATTGATGATCAGTCTCTGTTTTTCAAGAATCGTACAGAATTTGTGGTTTATTATCTAAAGTCTTTGGGTCTTGAAAAGCATAGATTATTTTTTAACTCTTTGTCGGTTCCATTTTTTGTTTCAAATTCTTTACCACCACTTTCAGACGGCAGGGAGGATATATTGTTTTGGCAGGAAGCTACACATGAGGCAATCCCTGGCAATATGCTTTTGATATTTGATGGAAAAGCAAAAAGATGCAAGAGAGTAATAGTGCAGAATCATCCATCCTATGAGCGCCTTAGAATGCTTAATGCACCTGAGGATAAAATGGATGAGTTGGGATATATTTATTCATTCAAAAAGAAAAACCTAGGTCGACCATCTGCTCTTATTTGTACAAATACAGAAAATGTCGAAAAGTTGAAGGAATTGGTGGAGGCTTTACCAGAGTTGAAGTTCCATGTTACCGCGCTTACAGAAATGTCAGCAAAGCTTTTGGCACATGAGAAATATGACAATGTAATCATGTATCCAAATGTAAAAATGTCTACTTTGGATAGACTTTTCTGGGAGTGTGATTTCTTCCTCGATATCAATCGTGAGGGGGAAATTGTTGACGCAACTAGAAAGGCATTTCTTCATAATCAGCTTATTCTGACATTTAACGAAACTGCACATGGATTGACGTATACAGCCCGTGAAAATCGTTTTGAGGCGAAACAGTACCTCAAAATGACAGAAAGGATAAAAAGTCTATTAAAAGACGAGAATCAGCTTAAAACTGCGGTTTACAGTCAGCAAAGATACGCTTTGAATGCATCTGTAGATGATTATACATTTTAGCTAATTGAGTCAAAGTTTCAAACAACTTACTTGTTTGATAAAAATGCACAAAAATCACTCCTGAATTTCTACTAACTGTACAACGAATTTGTTTGTATTGGTGTCTAAATTGTGTTTTAATAATAACGGACTGTTTGAAAACCCCGTTTTTTACAGACAGACAAATCAAAAGTTATATATATGTTAGGAGGATTTTGAAATGGCTAACAAATGGGTCTACATGTTTAGCGAAGGCGACATGACAATGCGCAATCTTTTAGGAGGAAAAGGTGCAAACCTTGCTGAAATGACAAGCATTGGTCTTCCAGTACCACAGGGCTTCACAATCACAACAGAAGCTTGTACACAGTACTATGAGGATGGTCGCAAGATTAATGATGAAATCATGGCTCAGGCTATGGAAGGTGTTAAGAAAATGGAGGAGATCAACGGCAAGAAGTTCGGAGATCTTAAGAATCCACTTTTAGTTTCAGTTCGTTCAGGTGCTCGTGCATCTATGCCAGGTATGATGGATACAATCCTTAACCTTGGTCTTAATGATGAAGTAGTTGCAGCTATGATCGCTGGTAACCCAGATCCAGCTTTCGAGCGTTTCGTATATGATTCATACAGACGTTTTATTCAGATGTTCTCAGATGTAGTTATGGAAGTAGGTAAGAAATACTTCGAGCAGCTCATCGATGAGATGAAGGAGAAGAAGGGCGTTAAGTATGACGTAGACCTTACTGCAGCAGATCTTAAGGAACTTGCTGAGCAGTTCAAGGCAGAGTACAAGAAGCAGCTCGGTTCTGATTTCCCATCAGATCCAGTAGAGCAGTTAAAGCTTGCTATCGAGGCAGTATTCCGTTCATGGGATAACCCACGTGCAAACGTTTACAGAAGAGATAACGATATCCCTTATTCATGGGGTACAGCAGTTAACGTAATGCCTATGGTATTCGGTAACTTAAATAATGAATCAGGTACTGGTGTTGCATTCACTCGTGACCCAGCTACTGGTGAGAATAAGCTTATGGGTGAGTTCCTTATCAACGCACAGGGCGAGGACGTAGTTGCAGGTGTTCGTACACCAATGCCAATCGCTCAGATGGAGAAGGAGTTCCCAGAGGCATACGCAGAGTTCATCAAGGTATGTGAGACTCTTGAGAATCACTACCATGATATGCAGGATATGGAGTTCACAGTAGAGAACAAGAAGCTTTACATGCTCCAGTGCCGTAACGGTAAGAGAACAGCTCCAGCTGCTCTTAAGATTGCTTGCGACCTTGTTGATGAGGGACACAAGACTCCAGAAGAGGCTGTAGCAATGATCGACCCACGTAACCTTGATACACTTCTTCACCCACAGTTCGAGGCTGCTGCTCTTAAGGCTGCAACACCTCTTGGAAAGGGTCTTGGTGCATCTCCAGGTGCTGCATGTGGTAAGGTTGTATTTACAGCTGACGATGCAGAGGCTTGGGCTGCTAGAGGAGAGAAGGTAGTTCTTGTACGTCTTGAGACATCTCCAGAAGATATCACAGGTATGAAGGCTGCTCAGGGTATCCTTACAGTTCGTGGTGGTATGACATCACACGCTGCCGTTGTTGCTCGTGGTATGGGTACATGCTGTGTATCTGGTTGCGGCGACATCGCTATGGATGAGGAGAACAAGAAGTTCACTCTTGCAGGCACAACATTTACAGAGGGTTCTGAAATCTCTATCGATGGTACAACAGGTAACATCTACGCTGGTATCATCCCAACAGTTGATGCTACAATCGCTGGTGAGTTCGGTCGTGTAATGGCTTGGGCTGATCAGTTCAGAACACTTAAGGTTCGTACAAATGCAGATACTCCAGCTGATGCTAAGAAGGCTAGAGAGCTTGGTGCAGAAGGTATCGGTCTTTGCCGTACAGAGCACATGTTCTTCGAGCCAGAGCGTATCGCTGCATTCCGCGAGATGATCTGCTCTGATACAGAGGAAGAGAGAGAAGTTGCTCTTGATAAGATTCTTCCTTACCAGCAGGGAGACTTCAAGGCTCTTTACGAAGCACTTGAGGGATGCCCAGTTACAATCAGATTCCTTGATCCACCTCTTCACGAATTCGTTCCTACAGAGGATGCTGATATCGAGAAGCTTGCAAAGGCTAAGAACAAGTCAGTAGAGGAAATCAGAAACATCTGCGAGTCACTCCACGAGTTCAACCCAATGATGGGTCACAGAGGATGCCGTCTTGCAGTTACATATCCTTCAATTGCTAAGATGCAGACAAAGGCTGTTATCCGTGCAGCAATCGAAGTACAGAAGGCTCATCCAGATTGGAATGTTAAGCCTGAAATCATGATCCCACTTGTATGTGAGGTTAAGGAGCTTAAGTATGTTAAGGACATTGTTGTAGAGACAGCTGATGCTGAAATCGCAGCTGCAGGCGTTAAGCTTGAGTACGAAGTTGGTACAATGATCGAAATCCCACGTGCTGCTCTTACAGCTGATGAGATTGCTAAGGAAGCTGACTTCTTCTGCTTCGGTACAAACGACCTTACACAGATGACATTTGGTTTCTCTCGTGATGATGCTGGTAAGTTCTTAAATGCTTACTATGACACAAAGATCTTCGAGAACGATCCATTTGCTAAGCTTGACCAGACAGGTGTTGGTAAGCTTATGGAGACAGCTATCAAGCTTGGTAAGCCAGTAAATCCTAAGCTTCACGTAGGTATCTGCGGTGAGCACGGTGGAGATCCATCTTCAGTAGAGTTCTGCCACAAGATTGGTCTTGACTATGTATCATGCTCTCCATTCAGAGTACCAATCGCTAGACTTGCAGCAGCACAGGCAGCTATCGCTAACAAGTAATTGGCGGCTTTGTTGTTTGGCTAGTAAAATATAGTTGAGTTATTGGGCCCAGCCCCTCGGTTTTGCCGAGGGCTGGGCCTTTTTGGTTATTGTGGTCTGTTTGTTGGAGGGGACTTTTGGGGATAATTCCGGTCAAATTCTAGTTAGACTCTATAAAATGCATCCCAAATGTTGGACTTGTTGTTTTGGGATGCATGCATCTAAGTCGTAATTTTGTATGATGCATCCCAGAGGAGAATTATGTGTTGTTGGGATGCATATGATTAGAGGTGATTTTAGTGATTTTCATCCCATAGGTGTTTTTTGATTTTTGGGGATGCATATGTATAGAGACGATTGTTTAAGTTAATGCATCCCATAGGCAAGTTTTTGAGATTTGGGATGAAAAAGTATTTGGCAGTATGCATCCTGAATACGCATTATGGATATACGGGATGCATTACTGCTAAAAAACTGCTTCTAGCACTGCTTGAGAAGATGTTGTGTGGCGGTTCTTGAACGCCAGATTGAAGACGTACAGTTATTATTTAATAAATACATTTTTTAACTGTATGGAAATGCCTATTTGTAATGTTTTTGATAGTATTATGACGATATAACAGATTGTTACTACTCATGATTAATATTCTGTATAGCAATTATGCGGAGATAATACACACTAGGAGAGATCTTTTGAGACGGATACAGTTTTTTTCTGAAAGAATACAAATATAACTGTATATCAGGAATATCGATTTGGTATTTCGTGAAGACTAAGGATTCTGTATAATTAAAGGCAGTGATATTGACAAATCGCGATTTATGGGGGAGTACTATGATTCTTGTTATTGAAAGCGTAGTCTTATGTGGATTGTTTACTTTGATGGTTTATATCATGTCTAGAAATCCGATTAAGACATTGTACAACTATCCGCCGAAGATTCAGGAACGTGTAATGTCCTTAGATGAATATAAGGACCAGGTTCCTACCCGAAAGAATAAGGTGGTAGCAAAGGTAGGAGCGTCACTATTATTTGTGGTGATTCTTGCTTTGATCCTAAGATTTATCAATGGATATACAACGTTCTTGCAGGCATTTGAATATGGTTTTTTGCTTTGGACTATCGTAAATGCGTATGATGCAATCGTGCTGGATATCATCTGGTTCTGTCATGATCCACAGTTTGTGCTCAAAGGCACTGAGGACATGGTGGACGAGTATCACGACTATTGGTTTCATATCAAAGGTTTTTTCATAGGCGAAGGGCTGGCGATAGTGGTGTGTGCTCTGGCAGGGTTAGTTGTATCGCTCATGTCGTATAGCAGCATTAAACAGCCTCCAAATGCGCCTGACACTGTAGAAATGCAGGAGGCTATTATTGAAGAAGATTCAGAGGAAGAGGTAGGGATGATATTACAAATTGATGGAAAAGAAATACCGGTTACTTGGGAAGATAATGCATCTGTGGATGCTTTATGCGAACTTGCGGCAGATGGCCTGGAAATCCAAATGTCTATGTATGGTGGATTTGAGCAGGTGGGCTCCATCGGCCAGAGCATTGCCAGAGATGATAAGCAGACCACCACAAGTGCAGGTGACATTGTGCTCTATTCAGGCAATCAGATTGTTGTATTCTATGGCTCTAATTCATGGGCATACACCAGGCTTGGTAAAATCAATCTGTCTGAAGATGAGCTGACAGAGTTATTAAGTAATGCTGATGTGACATTGAAATTAGCTCAATAGGAAGAAATAGCTTGAGTTGTTCAAATGATGAATTATATATGAAGAGAGAAAAAATGAAAAAAATAGCTAGAATTACTGGGAAGATTTTATTACTACTATTTATAGTGTTGGTTTTTCTTATTGGTGGAATTTTTATCTATAACAAGATTATGCTTGCATCTGAAGAGGCGCTAATAGAGAAACCTATTGGGCAATATGTCGAGGTGGATGGTCACAAGATGAATATATACACCGAAGGCGAAGGAAAACATACACTTCTTTTCCTTTCAGGTTCTGGAACAGCTGCGCCGGTTCTTGATTTTAAAAGTTTGTATTCTCTTTTGAGTAGTGATTATAAAATAGTTGTTATTGAAAAATTTGGATATGGGTTTAGTGATGTGGTTGATAGTGAGAGATCATTTGAAACTATTCTTAGACAAGATAGGGAAGCACTCACCAAGGCAGGAATAGAAGGCCCGTATATTCTTTGTCCACATTCTATGTCAGGAATTGAAGCAATAATGTGGGCTCAAAATTACCCAGATGAAGTGGAAGCTATTGTTGGTCTTGATATGGCACTTCCGAGAGCCTACGATAATTGGGACTGGGACAGCACAATTAAAAAGGAAAGGCTTGCAGTTTTTGCTCGTGAACTAGGGATAGTTAGGTTATTTTATTCTGATAGTCAGCTTCCAGAAAAACTTACAGACAAAGAAAAGAAGATTTATAGGGCGCTTGCTGCAAGTAAAGCAGTAAATACTTGTATCATAAATGAGGGTTTGGCAATTTCGGATGCAGTAACAGAAATTGATAGAAATCCTAAGCCTGATATACCAATGCTCATGTTTGTATCAGATGGACATGAAACAGGTGTTGAAAATTGGATAGATATTCAAAGTGATTATATTTCAGATCTTACAAATGCAGAAGTTATAGAACTGGATTGTGGTCATTATGTACATAATTATAGGCAAGACATAATAGCTGAGAAACTTGTAGAATTTATTGAATCGCAGCTTGTATTGGAGAACATAGATGGAACTGAAGAGAATAGATTGCAAACTAACAGTCTGTAAGGTAACTGAGGTATCAAGTATCAATTTAGAGTCGGATTTATATTTTATTGGTAAGACAGATGAAGAGGTATCATTAGTTTGTAAAACGGAAGATACTCCTATAAATACGGTGGAACGAGATGATGGATGGCGAGGTTTTCGCATTCAAGGAGTTCTTGATTTTTCATTAATTGGAATTTTGTCAAAACTTTCAGGTATTCTTGCAGAGCACAAAATTGGAATCTTTGCAGTATCGACATATAACACAGATTATATTCTTGTAAAAGAAGAAAATTTTGAGCGTGCATTGAACGTATTGGATGCTGAAGGATATACAGTGGTATAACTTCAAATTTGTAGGGAGAAAATCCTGAACTTGTTCTTTATAAGAAAAGATAAGCTATCGGTTTTTCCGATAAAAGTTGTGAAGGAGTATTTATGGTAAAAAAAATAGTTAGAGATCCATTGTTTTTACAACAGAAGTCTGAGCCGGCCACAGAGGCCGATGGTCAGGTTATAGTGGATTTAATTGATACATTGAAAGCTAATTTAGATAGATGTGTTGGCATGGCTGCAAATATGATTGGTGTTAAAAAGCAAATCATAGTTGTGGCTGCAGGGCCATTCATTTTCCCGATGGTCAATCCGGTGATTACTGCCAAGAGCGGTAAGTATGAGACAGAGGAAAGCTGCCTGTCGTTGGACGGCGAAAGACCATGCGTAAGATATAAGGAAATAGAAGTGGATTATCTTGATCAAAACTTTAAGCCTCAGCATGGCAGGTATACAGATTTTACCGCACAGATTATACAGCATGAAATCCAACATTTTAGCGGGGATTTAATCTAAATATATAGGGGGAGACAAATGAATATTTCTTATAAGAAGCTTACACCAACTGAATTAGATATATTCATCAATATGAGAATTACACAGCTTACAGAGGAATATGTTTCATATGGGCGAACTGTTCCGACAGATGTTGATTTGCAAGCAGCATTGAAAGATTATTATGATAGACATCTTGCGGATGGGACATTTGTCTCATGGCTGGCATTTGATGGGGATAAAATAATAGGAACAAGTGGCATGTCTTTTGTTGAAAAGCCACCATATTTTGGTTGTCCAACAGGAAGATTAGGCCTCCTTTCCAGCATGTATACTAATCCAGATTATCGAAGGATGGGCATTGCAAAAGAACTGCTTAATAGAGTGGTAGAAGAGGCAAAGGCTTATGGATGTGGAGCAGTACATATTACTGCTTCAGATATGGGCGTAAAGCTCTACACTTCTTATGGATTTGAGCACAACGGAAATTTTATGCAGTATAAGTTGTAAAATGGGATTTGAAGGAGGAGAAAGCTTTGGAAGCAGGAGAATTAAAAATGACAGTATCATCTGTTTGCAGGAGTGAACAGGGGGATAAGTATGCGTTTGTTACATTTCAGGATGGTGTTAGGACAGCTGAAGGGAAAATTCCTGACTGTAAAATATTAAAAAATGATGGGTTTGCAGAAATTGAAGTGCAGCAGTTGGAAAGATATTTAAAAGAACACCTTACAGAGCTTAAAAAGATGGCTGCTTCTATAGATATTTTTTCTGCTTTTAAAGGTGAATAAAAGACCACATAATATCCTTTAGTTTATGGGGATGATATATGCTTGCTACTCGCTTTTCTCTCAGAGTGAATAGTGCCACAAAAATGACAACTAGCCATTGCTAGATGTCATTTTTTTTGTTAGACTACCCACTTTATGAGAGAAAGGATATTAAAAACATGAAAGGATTGAACTCTAATTACATTCGAGCGGGCCACCAGGCCTGTAGTATTATTTTAATCACATCATTATTATTAATATTGCATTGCTATTGCTATCTCAGAAGCTATGCCATGGAAATGGTGGAGGAAGAGGCTATAATTATTGAGGAAGAAATAGCAATGAAAAGCACTGAAATAATTTCAGAAATTATTGAAGATGCTTGAAACTCTATAGAAGAAGTTGAAGAAGAAATTGAGGAAGTTGAAAAAACTGTATATGAGATTCCTAGTAGCTATGTAAATCCTGTATCTGGAAACACAATTAGCTACAATGGAGGAAAAACCATTGAGCGTTCAAGCAAAATCACATATGGTGATTTAGGAGATATTAATGATTTAGCTGAGCCTGATAGCGATGGCTTTATGAAGCTGGACGATAGATATTTGATTGCAGTCGGAAGTAGATTTGACACAGTAGCAGGGCAGTATATCGACCTTGTTCTTGAAAATGGGGTTGTTATTGAATGCATAATGGGTGACGCAAAAGCAGATGTAGATACAGATTCAACAAACACATTCACATATAAATCAAGCTGCTGTAGCGAATTCATTATTGATGAAGCATCTATCCGCTCAGATATTTATGAAAGAGGAAATGCTTCACTTAAATATGCATCATGGGATTCGCCAGTTGTTAGTGTCGTTGTCTACGATCAATATTGCGAAATATAGACAATTGAAAAATTATGGGGAAATTGGTAGCATAAACAGTAGAATGCAAATAAAGGGGGCTAACAGAATATTGTTATGGGGTTTAATATTGGACCAGTAAGACTGACAGAACTATACCGAAAGAAATATGACGCCTTTACAGAAAATTTGGGCTTGGCCATAGCCGAAGGCAAAAAGATTACTTTTGCAGATAATGATATAACCAATCTTTTAAAGCTTCAGCATGAGCGCATTATGGATAAGGGCCTTTCGATTGATTATGAGGTTACCGACAAAGAAGAAGCAGACGAATTAGATTTAGGACCAATTGTTCTTAGCGATTGGAAAGATGCTCACTATCAGAATTACGTTTGTCTTGAGGAATATGATGTAAAACGAACTGTGAAGCAGGATGGCAAAAAGCAATACAGTGACCGCAGACACAACACACTTCATACTGTCATTACAGATGTGACAAGCGGAATAAGAGCTGATTTGGAACCTTGTACCTGCCCCAACTGTGGCGCAGTAAGTACAATTTCTAGATTGGTGGATGGCTGTCCATATTGCAAAACCATGTACAAGATGGATGATTTGTTTCCACGTATCACCAGATATTATTTTACCGAGGATGCAGCACCTAAGGAGCGAGAAGACACTAGGCTTCGTGGAAAGGTGTTGCTTGGCGGATTAATTTTGGGATTCATTATCGGTGCAATCTTGAATTTGTATACCATAAACGTATACGATGGGGACTATAATCTTTTTGAACATTTTGTCGTAACTGTTTTTGGTATGCTGATTACTTACTCAGCCTTTTGTGTGCTGGATGTTCTAAATCTTATACGCAGGGATATAGTTAATAATGCAGGTAAATGGGGCACGGCAGGTACACATGGCAAGTTCGAACACATGATGAAGGCCTATAGTCCAGAGTTTTCCTTCGATTATTTTTCGGGAAAGGCCTTATCCCTTATTAAGACAGCCGTGTATTCAAAAGATGAGCAGGATTTGCTTTTTTACAAGGGACCAGCTCTCGATAAAAGATTCAAGGATATCATCGACATGAACTATGGCAATGCCATGAAGCTTATTAGCTTTACGGAAAATAATGGTTCGGTGACCGTTGCCATGGATGTGTTCTTTGATACGCTGTATGCTTTTGATAACAAAATCAAATACAAGCACGAAAAATACAGAGCCGTATTTCGTAGAAGGGTAGATATTCCTTTGAACCTTCAGTTTTCAATGACACGAATATCTTGCCCTACATGCTCTGGAAGTTTCAATGCAGTCCTCAACAAGAACTGCCCATTCTGCGGAACTGAATACGACATAGAGTCCCAGGATTGGGTATTGTTATTATTACAGCAGTCATCGTAAGATGGCTGCTTTTTTGTTGCGTTTCTAGCTAACAACAAATTCCAGATAGTGTGAATATTTTTCTTTATTTATGAAGCCATAACATATAGAATAGAAACAATAATTAAAGAGCGTAGGGGGAATAAGTCGTGGTTTTTGAAGAAAAAGAAATCATATTAAAAGATGGAAGAAAATGTAAGTTGCGTTCCATTGATAAGAGCGATTCAGCAGATATGATTGAATATTTGCGCATTGTCTTTGGTGAAACTGAGTTTCTGCTTCGTTATGCAGATGAAGTGACATACACTATTGAGGACGAAGCTAAACTTCTTGAGGGCAAGCGCAATGCTCCTAGGGAAATAATGATGGCAGCAGAAGTAGAAGGAAAGCTTGCAGGGACATGTTGCATTATGACAAAGGGAGAGATTCGCAGAATTCGTCATCGTTGCGATTTTGCAATAGCATTGGCACAGGAATTTTGCGATGCAGGTCTAGGCACTGAAATGATGAAATACGCATTGTCTCTGGCAAAAGAAATGGGATATGAGCAGGTTGAGTTAGGTGTAGTTGATGGCAATAATCGAGCAAAGCATCTTTATGAAAAGATGGGATTTGTTGAAATCGGCAAGACGCTAAAGGCACTGAAGTATGATGATGGTAGTTACCGCGATGAATATCTTATGGTGAAAATGCTATAAGATGCGCAGGAGAGGGAGAATTTATGAAATCCATACGGTTACTACGAGGAGCTTACACTGGAAGAGCTACTGGAGCGAACCAGCTTTCAGGCATACGAAAATAGATATATTAATGTGGATTCATAATTCGTGACTGGAGGAGATATTTAGTTAAGTTAAAATATGAAAATCTGTATTTCACTTAAAAAGTGCTAGAGCAGTTAAGTGAATATAGAAAAAATATAAATAAACTTAAAATAAGTTAAAATGTTTTATATAAAGTTAAGTCGATTATTAGGTAATCAAAAATTCACTTAATAAACAGTGTGATTGAGTTAAGTTTATTTTGCTTATTACATAATAAACTTAAGAAGCGGAGATTTTAGGATGAAAAAGTTAAGTTTATTTTGAGATATTTTTAATACACTTAATGCCGTGTTTCATTTTTAAGTGAGATTAAAAAAATTTTTAGATTCACTTAACTTATATTCAATTTGCGTGTAAGTGAATTTGGGGATTTCAGTAATTCACTTAACTCGGCTCCTGAAGGAGATATTTTAATTACAATTAGACAGATGGGGATGACTTTTGGATAATAAAACAAGATATTTGCCATAAAAAAGACATAAGAAAGAATATACAATATGATAGAGACTAGAACAATAGACACAACAAACATAGCTGATGCTATAAAAATATATAATTCTAATACAGATTTTCTAATTCATCATTTAGGGGAAGATCATATAGATGAAAGTTTCCTTAAAAATGAGCTTGAAGAAATGCTAGCCCATGGTTTTACATCTAACTATGTACTTGTAGACAATGAACCAATCGGCATCCTTGACTATATGATAAATGCTGAAGGATATGTATATCTTTCTCTGATGATGATTACAAAGGAAAAGCAGAAAAATGGCCTAGGCACATCTGTTTATGATTTTTTTGAGAATATGGTTCGTGATTCTGGAGCACAAATTATTAGAATTGATGTAGTTGATGACTATGAAAATAATGTTCTTCCATTCTGGGAGAAGATGGGCTTTGTAACAAAGAAACGTGATGAATTGACTTGGGGAAAGAAGAAATCATCAGTATCTGTTATGGAGAAGGTATTATAAAATGCAGAAAAATGGATGTGTGAAAGTTGGTAATACAGATATGTATTATGTGGCTTTCGGAGAAGGGGAAAAGAATCTGGTAGTTTTGCCAGGATTGTCTGATGGATTGTGGACTGTAAAGGGAAAGGCCATGCTTTTAGCAGGCTCTTACAAAAGGTTCTTTAGGGACTACACTGTGTACATGTTCAGCAGAAAGAATGAAATCCCGGAGGGCTATTCTATAGAAGATATGGCAGATGATCAGGCTCTTGCTATGAGAAATCTTGGCATAGATAGAGCGATTGTGATGGGAGTATCCCAGGGAGGCATGATTGCGCAGTTTTTGGCAGCGAATCACTCTGAGTTGGTGGAGAAGTTGATTCTTGTAGTCACTGCACCATACGCCAATGAAACAATTAAAAGTGTTGTTACAAAATGGATAGAAATGACTCGAAATGCGTCCCATACAGAGCTAATGCTTGATACAGCTGAGAAAGTCTATACAAAGGAATTCAATGAGAAGAATAAAAAGTATCTACCAATAGTTGCTAGATTTACAAAGCCTAAAAATTATGACAGGTTTTGCAAAAACGCATATGCGATACTGGATTTTAATGCAAGGCCAGTCCTATCTAAAATAAAATGTCCTACATATATCATGTCAGGTAACTGCGATAATACTGTTGGCAATGATGCACCTTATGAGCTAAGGGATGCAATTGAGAATAGTGAAATGATTATCTTTGATGGCCTAGGACATGGCCTGTTTGAAGAGGATAAGAATTTTTATAATAAAGTATTCGAGATTTGTGGACGCTAATCCACAGCCACCACTGCGATTGTACAAAAACGTCTTAAAATGTTACACTTAGAAGTAGCGTCTTGAGACGTTTTTTCTTATGTAAAAGGCAGAAAGGATTGATATAGATGAAAGTAGTATTTATGGGTACACCGGATTTTGCGGTGGAGACTTTAAAGGCAATATACGAAGCAGGGCATGAGATTATTCTTGCAGTTTCGCAGCCTGATAAACCAAAGGGACGTAGCGGAAAGCTTCAGCCTACTCCAGTAAAGGAATTTGCCATGGAGCATGGTATTCCAGTTTATCAGCCAGTGAAAATTAGAGCGGAGGAGTCAGTTGAATATTTACGTCAGTACGAGGCAGATGTATTTGTTGTGGCTGCATTTGGACAGATTCTTCCAAAGGTTATTCTTGATATGCCACGCCTTGGCTGTGTAAATGTACATGGGTCACTTCTTCCAAAGTATCGTGGTGCAGCGCCAATACAGTGGGCTGTTATCAACGGTGAAAAGGTTTCTGGAAACACAACAATGCTTATGGGGCCAGGTCTTGACGATGGCGATATGCTTCTTAAGTCAGAGATAGAACTTGCAGCAGACGAAACAGGCGGCAGCCTTTTTGATAAGCTTGCTATTGATGGCGGACAGCTTGCAGTTAAGACAATCGAAGCTCTTGATAGAGGTGAAATCACACCAATCCCTCAGGATGAATCACAGGCTACACACGTAGGCATGATTTCAAAGGATATGGGAAATATTGACTGGACTAAGCCAGCTGAGGAGATTGAGCGCCTTATCAGAGGTCTTAATCCATGGCCATCTGCATTTACATTTATTAATGGTAAGCAGCTAAAGCTTTGGAAGGCAACCGTTGTAGATAAATCAGGGGAGCCAGGCACAGTTATTGATGTAAATAAAAACGCATTTACGATAGCTTGCGGAAGCAAAGCTCTCGAGATAAATGAGCTTCAGCTTGAGGGCAAAAAGCGTATGGCAACTGGTGATTTCCTTAGAGGATATCAGTTAGAGATTGGTGCCAAACTATCAAATAGTAAGAATTAATTAGAGGATATTTGATGTCGGATAACAATAAGATAAACACGAGAATGATTGCTTTTGAAACTCTACTTGAGATTCTTGAGCATGGTCAGTTCTCACATATATATTTAAAAGCTGTTTTAGATAAATACGCATATCTTGATAAAAACGAGAGAGCATTTATCACACGTCTTGTAAACGGCACAGTGGAGCGAAAGCTTCAGCTTGATTACATAATTGACAGCTTTTCAAAAACCAAGGCTAAAAAAATGAAGCCTGTGATTCGCACCATTATGCGAATGGGAGCTTATGAAATCTTTTACATGGATTCAGTTCCAGATTCTGCAACTTGCAATGAATACGTAAAGATTGCAAAGAAGAAAGGCTTTACTGGCTTGGCAGGATTTGTTAATGGAGTGCTAAGAAACATTTCCAGGCAGAAATCAGAGGTTAAGTTTACAGATTTGTGCACAAAGTACTCCATGCCACAGTGGATTGTGGACAAATGGACTGCAGATTACGGCTCACAGCAGACAGAAGAAATCCTTAATGGCTTCTACGAACCACAGGATCTTTGCATCAGGGTCAACCTTAGCAAAGTGACCAGGGAAGAACTGAAAGAGAAATTGGAAAGCAGAAATATTTCAGTACGTATATGCGATACAATCGACAGCGCATGTTACATCAATGGATATGATTCTCTGGTAAGTATTCCAGAGTTTAATCAAGGTTTTTTCTATATTCAGGATTATTCTTCACAGCTTGTACCATACAGGGCTGGCATCAAGGATATTGATAAAGTCATTGATGTGTGTGCAGCACCAGGAGGCAAAGCACTTCATGCTGCGCAGATTGCTTCCAAAGGAAGTGTGGAAGCCAGAGACCTTACCGAAGCAAAGGTTTCTATTATAAATGAAAACATTCAAAGAACCGGGGCAACCAACATCACTGCAAAGCAGTGGGATGCCACAGAATTTGACCAGGAAGCAGAAAATCAGTATGATGTGGTAATTGCTGATTTGCCATGCTCAGGTCTTGGTATTATCAGAAAGAAGCCGGATATAAAATACAACCAGACAGCAGAAAGCTTGAATGAGCTGGTACAGCTTCAGGCCAACATCTTGGATACTGTCTGTAAGTATGTAAAGGCTGGCGGAACATTGTGCTATAGCACTTGTACTATTAATAAAGATGAAAACGAAAATCAGGTAAACAACTTCTTATCATCACATAAGGACTTTACAATGGTTAACATGGAACAGCTATTGCCTGATTCTAGTCACGATGGGTTTTTTATATGTGTAATGAAAAAGAACTAGTAGACCTTAGGTCGCTAAATTTAAACGAACTAACAGAATTTGTTACAGCTGACTTGGGAGAGCCAAAGTTTAGAGCAAAGCAGCTTTATGAGTGGATGCATCAGCATTTGGCACAGGACTATGACGAGATGAAAAACATTCCAAAGTCTCTCAAGGAAAAGCTAAAAGACAGATGCAACTATCATCCATTAAAGCAGATTGATTTGCAGGTTTCCAAAATCGACGGCACTCGCAAATACCTGTTTGAGCTTTACGATGGAGAAATGGTAGAGAGCGTTTGGATGAGCTACAAGCATGGAAACTCTGTATGTATCAGCTCTCAGGTTGGATGTAAAATGGGATGCCGTTTCTGTGCATCTACACTCAACGGATGGGTGAGAAACCTTACAGCTTCAGAGATGCTTGGACAGATATATGCCATTCAAAGGGATACAGGAGAGCGTGTTTCAAATTTAGTTGTTATGGGCACAGGCGAGCCAATGGACAACTATGATAATATAGTTAAATTTGTTAGACTATTATCAGATGAAAATGGACTGAATATTTCTCAGCGAAATATCACAGTCAGCACATGCGGTATTGTTCCTCGCATAAAGCAGCTTGCAGATGAGGATTTGACAATCACACTTGCAATTTCCTTGCACGCACCAAATCAGCAGAAGCGAGCAGAGCTTATGCCAATTGCAAACAAGTATGAGATTCATGAGCTAATCGATGCTTGCGAGTACTATTTCAACAAGACAGGTCGAAGAATTACTTTCGAATATTCGCTTGTTGGGGGTGTCAATGATAGAGACCAGGATGCCACAGAATTAGGTGAATTAATAGGTCATCTTAACTGCCATGTGAACCTCATTCCGGTGAACCCAATTAAGGAGCGTGATTTCGTTTCACCAAGCATGGACAGGGCCTATGCATTCCAAAAAAAGATTGAAAAATACGTGAATAATGCTACTATTAGAAGGGAAATGGGTCGCGATATTGACGGGGCCTGTGGACAACTTAGAAAGCGAACAATGGACGCAAAAGACGCTTCGAAAGGGACTACTTAATGATAAGCTATGAAAAAACTGATGTCGGTGTCAAGAGAAAGGTAAATCAAGACACTATCTATGCATCTGACGCAAGGGTTGGAAAGCTTCCAAACCTTTATATTGTGGCTGATGGCATGGGTGGAGAATTGGCAGGTGATTATGCTTCTGCAAAGTGTGTGGAAATCATAATTAATTCAATTACCAATTCGAATGAGCTTGAGACTGTCAGAATCTTAGAACAGGCAATTCAGACAGCAAACAATCGCATATTTACAGAGTCTCATAAGGATTCTAGCAAAACTGGTATGGGGACTACTTTGGTCTTAGCTACAGTTTTTGATGGACACCTTTATGTGGCCAATGTGGGTGATAGTAGACTCTACGTTGCTAATGGAGCAATGCTAAAGCAGGTTACAAAAGACCACTCTGTTGTTGCTGAACTAGTTAGAACTGGTGAGTTAGATAAAGACGATGCTAAATATGACAAACGTAAGAACATGATTACTCGAGCTATCGGGGCCGAAGAAACTATTACACCAGATTATTTTGATGTGGAAATCAGCGGTAATGAACACATCCTTCTTTGTTCAGATGGATTGACCAATATGGTCGAGGATCAGGAAATATTCGAGATTCTCACATCTGAGGAAAACATCGAAAGCAGGGCAAACAAGCTCGTTGAGCGTGCCAATGCAAATGGTGGCAAAGACAATGTTTCAGTTATTATTATCGAATAAGGAATAGGTTGTATAAAGGAGAATACATGATTACACAAGGCGTATTTATAGCGGATAGATATGAAGTAATAGATAGAGTTGGATCAGGCGGAATGTCTGATGTTTATCGTGCAAAGGACCACATTCTTGGTCGTGAAGTTGCAATAAAGATTTTAAAGCAGGAATTTTCCGAGGATGCTACATTTGTAGCAAAGTTCAGAACTGAGGCTCAGTCAGCAGCAGGTCTTGAACATCCAAATATCGTTAACATATATGATGTAGGTTCCGAAAATGGAATGTACTTCATCGTTATGGAATATGTAGAGGGCATTACCCTCAAGACATATATCGAGAAAAAGGGACAGCTCAATTTCAAAGAGGCTATCTCAATTGCCATTCAGGTGGGCCGTGGTATTGAGGCTGCTCATCAGAAGGGCATCATCCATCGTGATATCAAGCCACAGAACATTATCATTTCCACAGAAGGAAAGGTTAAGGTTACTGACTTTGGTATTGCTCATGCAGCGAGCTCAAACACAATTCACGCAGATGTGATGGGCTCAGTTCACTATTCATCACCAGAGCAGGCTAGAAATGGTTTTGTTGATGGAAAGAGCGATATTTATTCACTTGGTATTGTTATGTACGAAATGGTTACAGGTCGTGTTCCATTTGATGGAGACAATACTGTAGCAATCGCAATCCAGCATTTACAGGAGGAGATGGTAGCACCTTCAGCATATGCTCCAGACCTTCCTATTTCACTTGAGAAGATTATCCTCAAGGCTACAATGAAGTCACCAGATAGAAGATATCCAACTATCTCTGATATGCTTATCGATTTAAAGAGAGCTCTTGTTAGTCCTAATGAGGATTTCGTTACAATCGTTGGTGTAGCAGATCTTGGTCAGACAAAGGTTATGCCAAAGGTTCCTGTTGAGACAGAGGAATCTATTACAAAGAAGGCTGCCGCGGCTCTTATCTTCGACGATGATTATGATGACGAAGAAGAGTACTACGATGACGATGAATACTATGATGATGACGATTATTATGACGACGATGATGAGGATGAAGATGATTCTAAGATGGACAGAATCATGACATTTGCAGGCATCGGCGTTGGTGTTGCTATTGTAGCTATTCTTGTAGCAATTCTTGGAAATGTTTTTGGTGTTTTCAATTTTGGCGCAAAGAAAGTAACAATGGTTAATGTTGTTGGTTCATCTTATGAGGCAGCAGTTGAACAGCTTGAAGGCCTTGGTCTTGATGCAGAAGACAATATTGTTGTTTCATATGAGGAAAATGACGATTACGAAGATGGCACCGTTATTTATCAGTCAGTTGCTGAAGGCGAGGAGTTCTCACTTAAAGATACACTTAGATTAACAGTAACAGGCGAGGATTCAGCAGAATCAGGTTCAACAGATACATCAACTGATGCTTCAAGCAATTCAGGAACAGATAGTTCAAGCAGCTCAAATAGTTCAGGCAACTCAAGCAGCTCAAACAGCTCAAGTAGTTCAAGCAGCTCAAGTAGCTCTAGCAACGGAAATACATCATCTTCGACAGATACAAAAACTGATTCAGATTCCACAGTTGCAGTGCCAAGCGTTGTTGGACTTACACAGGCAGAAGCTACTACTGTTTTAGATGCAAAGGGTATCGTTGTTACTAGCACAACTCAGGAGTACTCAGATGAGGTTACTTCTGGTTCGGTAATTAGCCAGTCAATCGAAGCTGGTGAAATGGTTGCACCAAACACAAGCATTTCACTTGTAATCAGCAAGGGTAAAAAAGAGACAACATACAGCTATACAGTATCAAATCCATTTGATGGTCCATGTACATACTCAATTGCAGAGACAAACCAGTCAGGTAATATTCCAAAGAATGGTGCAATCAATATTAGTAAGTCACCAAAGTCATCGCTTACTATTACTTTGACTTACACTCCTACAATTACTGCATCAGACGGAAGCACAGTTTCTCTTGATGACAAAACTGAAACCAAAACCGAAACTATACAGGGTACAGTTGAGCAATAATGACAGGAAAAATAATTAAAGGTATCGCCGGGTTCTACTACGTATACGTAGAGGACCAGGGTGTATACGAGTGCAAGGCCAAGGGGGCCTTCAGAAAAGATAAAATAAAGCCTTTGGTAGGAGATGATGTCACAATTGACGTCATCTCTTCCGAGGAAATGACGGGCAATGTTATAAGCATTTTGCCGCGAAAGTCTGAGCTTATCAGACCGGCTGTTGCAAATGTTGATCAAGCATTGCTCATTTTTGCAACTAAAAATCCTGAGCCAAATCTTAATCTTTTGGATAGATTCCTCTGTATGATGGAGGAGCAGGATTTGCCTATCGTCATTTGCTTCAACAAAGAAGATATAGCGGACGAGGGCTTTGAAGAACGAATGCGGGCTACTTACGAAAATGCAGGATACAAAGTTATTTTCTGTTCTGCAAAAAACGACGAGGGCATAGATGGCATTCGAGATATTTTAAAAGGCAAGACATCTACCGTGGCAGGGCCATCTGGAGTTGGCAAAAGCTCCATAGTCAATAAATTGACTGAAGGCCAGACCATGGAAACGGGAGAGGTTTCCGAAAAAATCGGTAGAGGAAAACATACGACACGTCATTCCGAGCTTTTATATTTAGGTGACGACACATTCATTATGGACACACCAGGTTTCTCATCTTTGTTTGTACCAAAGATTGAGCCTGTGGATTTATATACCTTATTTCCAGAGTTTATTGAGCCAGCTTCTTACTGCAAGTTTACTGGCTGTGCTCACGACAAGGAGCCAAGCTGTGGTGTAAAAGATGCTGTGGCATCTGGTGAAATCGCAGCCAGCAGATACGAGAACTACCTTCAGATTTATTCTGAAATGGTTAATGAAAGGAATAATAAATACAGGTAATGATTATGGAAAAATGTTTAGCACCTTCAATTTTGTCAGCGGATTTTGGAATTTTAAAACAGCAACTCGAGGTTATTGATGAGGCTGGAGCACAGTACGTTCATTTCGATGTAATGGACGGTGTTTTTGTGCCAAGTATCAGCTTTGGACTTCCTGTTCTAAAGACAATTCGTAAATACACAGACAGAATGATGGATGTGCATTTGATGATAGTGGATCCTGAGCGTTACGTTAAGGATTTTGCTGAGGCAGGAGCAGATATTATTACAGTTCATGCTGAGGCTTGTAAGCATTTGGATGCAACGATTGAATTGATTAAGGCCAGTGGTGCTATGGCCGGTGTAGCAATCAATCCAGCAACTCCACTTAGTGCGATTAGCCATGTTTTGGAAAAGGTAGATATGGTTCTTATCATGACAGTTAACCCAGGTTTTGGTGGACAGTCATTGATTCCATACACACTTGATAAGGTAAGAGAGCTATCACAGCTTTTAAATCAAAAGGGATTAAAGATTGATATCGAAGTTGATGGTGGCATTAACAAAGATACTATTGAGGATGCTTTAGATGCAGGAGCCAATATTATCGTAGCTGGCTCAGCTGTGTTTAATGGCGATATTTCAGCAAACGTAGAAACACTTATGGAGAAAATGCGATGATAGTAATTATTGGTGGCGGTAGCATCAATAAGAATTTCATAAGTGAGTTCATAAGCAAGCTTGATGAAGCTTCGTTAAGTATAATTGCTTGCGACAGTGGCTATGAAAACTGTCTGGATATAGGGCAGGAGCCAGATATTGTTATAGGAGATTTCGATTCCATATCAAAGGACGCATACGAAAAGCTTCAGAATAGCAATGCGGAGGTTATTAAGCTTAATCCTGTAAAGGATGATACAGATATTGAGGCAGCGTTAAATATAGCTATTCGCAAGTCAATGGTAGGGGATTATATTTACCTTTTAGGTGCCACAGGCAAACGCCTGGATCATTTCCTTGGAAACGTAAATCTTCTTGGTATGGGCTGCCTGAAACAGCGTAAGGTTGTAATTGTAGATGAGTATAATTACATTCAAATGATTTCGGCCGGGCAGGTTCTTAATCTTTCCAGAGAGGGAGAGGGAGCCCAATTTGGTCATTATGTTTCAATATTCTCTTATGGAGGCAATGCCACGGGCGTGACTATGACAGGTTTCAAATATCCTTTGGAAAATGCCACTATAGAAGGATTCAATACCCTGACTGTTAGCAATGAAATTACAGAAGAGGTTGGCAGTATTACATTAAAAGAAGGATATTTAATAGTGTGTGAAACAAGAGATGCAATTTAGCATCTCTTTTTTAATGAGAAGATTTCTTAATAAGGCTAAAAGATGCAAACACCTATTGACCTAGTAGGTGTTTGGTGATATCTTCATTAACAGACTAGGTTACTAGGTAAAAGGAGCAACTTAGAATAATGTTAAAGAAAGGTAGTAGTTATGTTTGTATATGCAGATAATGCAGCGACAACAGCTGTTAGTAAAAAAGTAGTGGATGCCATGCTTCCATATTTCACAGAAGTATATGGAAATCCATCAAGCCTTTATTCGGTAGGCCAGAAGGCAAAGGAAGCATTAGAGGAATCAAGAGAAAAGGTGGCAGCTATTTTAGGTGCGAAGCCTAGAGAAATATATTTTACATCAGGCGGAAGTGAGGCAGATAATCAGGCAATCATGTCTGCAGCAAGAGCAGGTGCAAAGAAGGGTAAGAAACATATTATTTCATCAAAGTTTGAGCATCATGCAGTGCTTCACACACTTCAGGCATTGGAGAAGGAAGGATTTGAAATCACACTTGTGGATGTACATGAGAATGGTGTGGTAGATTCAAAGGAAATCGAGGATGCGATTCGTGAGGATACTGCGCTTGTGACTATCATGTATGCCAACAATGAAATTGGAACAATCCAGCCAATCGCAGAAATCGGAAGAATTTGTCGTGAGAAGAAGGTATGGTTCCATACAGATGCGGTTCAGGCAATTAGCCATGTTCATATCAATGTTGAAGAACAGAATATTGATATGCTTTCAATTTCTGCCCACAAGTTCCATGGACCAAAGGGAGTAGGCGTTCTTTATGTAAAGGGAGGAATCCCTGTGTCTAATGTAATCTACGGTGGTGCTCAGGAAAGAGGAAAGAGAGCAGGCACAGAGAATCTTGCAGGCATTGTAGGACTTACAGTTGCACTTGAGGATGCTGTTGCAAATATCGACGCAAATAATGAGCATCTTGTACCTCTTCAGGAAAGACTTATCCAGGGATTATCTCAGATTCCATATTCAGAGTTAAACGGAGACAGACACGCTAGAGTAACATCAAATGTTAATTTCTGTTTTGAGGGAATTGAGGGAGAGTCACTTTTATTGTTACTTGATGATAAGGGCGTAGCAGTTTCATCAGGCTCAGCTTGTACATCAGGCTCACTTGATCCAAGCCATGTACTTCTTGCAATTGGCAGACCACACGAGGTGGCTCACGGCTCACTAAGAATCTCACTTGGCGAGGATGCAACAGAGGAGCAGGTGGACTACATTATCAAATCTGTATCAGAGGTGGTTGAGTACCTTAGAAGCTTTTCACCATTCTGGGGTGATTTAATTAGCGGCAAGAGAAATCACGTATTTGCAGAGCACAAGGAAATCGCTTAAATACACAAGAGAGAAGGAGTAGAAAGATGGCATTATATAGCGAAAAGGTCATGGACCATTTTAGAAACCCAAGAAATGTAGGAGTTATTGAAGACGCCGATGGAGTAGGTGAAGTAGGAAATCCAGTCTGTGGCGATATCATGAAAATATATCTTAAGATTAATGACCAGCAGATTATCGATGACGTTAAGTTTGAGACATTTGGATGCGGTAGCGCCATTGCATCAAGCTCAATGGCTACAGAGCTTATTATGGGCAAGCCAGTATCAGAGGCTTTACAGCTTACCAACAAGGCAGTTACTGAGGCACTTGATGGACTTCCACCACACAAGCTTCACTGTTCAGTTCTTGCTGAAGAAGCAATAAAATCTGCTGTAAAGGACTACTACGACAAAAATGGCATAGAGTACGATCCAGCAGATTTTCCAGAAGAGCATGATTGTGAAGCTTGTCACGTAAACTAAGCTTCGTTTACAAGATCACTGAGCTTCTTTCCATAGAAGAAATCACGCTCTAACAAATAAAACTCGGTCCACATAGGAAGAGTTTTGCATACACCTTCACGAGGGCAGTCTTTTGCACCGTCGGCCAAACAAGCCACAGGAGCAAGGCTGCCTTCAAGCAATTCTATAATCTCACCAATAGAATATTCCTCAGGCTTTCTGGTAAGACGATATCCACCGCCTTTACCGCTGACACCAGCCACAAGTCCACCTTTAACCAATTCTTTAACTATTATCTCCAAATACTTCTTAGAAATATCCTGGCGCTCAGCAATATCCTTAAGTGGAATGTAAGCCTCGCTATCTTGCTGCGCCAAGTCTATCATTACACGAAGTGCATATCTACCTTTAGTACTAAACATAATTATCTCTCCTTTATATACACACTATAATATCCTAGGTAAATAGGTAAATCAAGGGGGATTAGGTGGATGGTGGCTTTGCTATAGGTTTTGTTGATAACGGTGTATAGGAAACCTTGATTATAAAACCTATTGACCTAGTAGGTAATAAGAGATAAGATATCACACATAACAAGGAGGTAGCAGATGAAAAACAACTTACTTAAGAAATTATCAAGCGGATTACTTATTACAGCACTTACAGCTACAGCATTTGTTGGATGCGGGAATTCCAGTGCAGATGCAGGAGAGGAAGTAAAGGATGCAAGTGTGGAGGCAGGCGCAGATGCTGCAGATTCAAATGCAGGCTTTAGAACACTTGATGAGATTAAGGAAAGCGGAACAATTAACATCGGTGTTTTCTCAGACAAGAGCCCATTTGGTTATGTAGATGAAAATGGCGAGTATGCAGGATACGATGTTTATTTTGCAGAAAGAATTGGTGAGGATCTTGGCGTTGAGATTAACTACGTATCAACAGAAGCTGCAAACAGAATTGAGTACCTTCAGACAGGAAAGGTTGATATCATTCTTGCAAACTTTACTGTAACAGAAGAGAGAGCACAGGAGGTCGATTTCGCTCTTCCATACATGAATGTTGCGCTTGGCGTTGTATCACCTTCAGATGCAGTTATTGAGAGCCTTGATGATATCGGTGAGGATGATCAGGTAATTGTTATTTCTGGTACAACAGCAGAGACATACCTTACAAAGAACTATCCTGATATCAAGCTTCAGAAGTACGATGCATATGCAGAGGCAAAGACAGCATTTGAAAACGGCAACGGTGTAGCATGGGCAAACGATAATACAGAGGTTATCGCATTTGCGATAGAGAATGAAGGATACACAGTAGGTATTCCAGAGCTTGGTGACCAGGATACAATCGCTCCAGCTGTAACAAAGGGGAATGAGACACTTCTCAACTGGCTTAACGAAGAGCTTGATACACTTGGAGATGAGAACTTCTTCCACGCTGACTATGAGGCAACTCTTCTTGATACATACGGTGCAGACTACGAAGATACTCTTGTAGTAGAGCAGTAAGATTCCTAAAGAAAATTTGAAAGGCTATTTATTTAGTAATGGATATAAATATTCTTAGAGAATATATTCCACTATATAAAGAAGCACTTTTACTTACAATGAAGATAGGATGGCAGGGCATATTTATGAGTCTAATCATTGGACTTGTGGGCTCTGCTATCCTGCATTTTAAAGTTCCAGTGCTTAAAACGATTATTGGGATATATATTGAAATTTTTAGAAACACACCACTTTTGGTTCAATTGTTTTTTATCTACTTTGCGTTGCCAAAGGTGGGTATCAAAATAACTGCGGAAACATGCGGTGTTCTAGGATTAGGACTTCTAGGCGGAGCCTATATGATTGAAACCTTTAGAAGTGGTCTGGAAGCAATTCCTGTAATACAAAAAGAAAGCGCACTCAGCCTTGGTATGAATGAGTATCAGACCTTGTGGCTTGTAATTATGCCTCAAGCAATTTCTATCAGCGTGCCAGGACTTTTGGCCAACGTGATATTCCTATTGAAGGAAACATCTGTCTTTTCAACAATTAGTCTCATGGACCTGATGTTTACTGCAAAGGATTTAATAGGAATGTACGCAAAGACAATTGAGTGTCTGTTCCTTTTGGTTGTATTCTACCTGATTATGCTCCTTCCAGTATCAATCATAGGAGCGATTGTGGAAAGGAGGTTGCGCTATGGCCAGTTTGGGGATTGATGTTCTGTTCAAAGGAACAAACTTCATGAGATTGCTTCAGGGCTTGTGGGTTTCAATTGAAATCAGCCTTATATCCGTTGCAATTAGCATTTTACTAGGACTTGTTGTCGGTGTATTGATGACAGTCGATAATAAGATTTTAAAAGCCGTGTTGAAGCTATATTTAGAGACAGTAAGAATCATGCCACAGATGGTGCTTCTTTTCATTGTTTATTTCGGAACTACCAGAGTTTTTGGTTGGGACTTATCAGCAGAAGCTTCAGCAATTTTTGTATTCACCTTCTGGGGCACAGCAGAGATGGGAGATTTGGTAAGAGGTTCTATAAAGAGTATTCCTCGTATCCAATTTGAATCTGCATATGCTCTTGGTATGGATAAGCTTCAGACCTATTTATACATAATACTGCCACAGACAATAAGACGTTTGATTCCACTATCAATCAACCTTATTACCAGAATGATTAAGACAACATCACTGGTAATGATGATTGGTATTGTGGAAGTTTTGAAGGTAGGACAGCAGATTATCGAGGCAAACAGAAACACTTCACCAAATGCTGCATTCGGTGTGTTTGGTGTGGTAATGCTTCTGTATTTCCTGGTTTGCTGGCCAATTAGTAGACTTAGTATTTATTTGGAGAAAAGGTGGGCGTAATGAGCGAATTATTAAAGGTTACACATTTACATAAGGAATTTGGAAACAATGTTGTTTTGAAAGATATCAACCTTTCTGTAAAAAGAGGAGAGGTTGTAGTAATCATCGGACCATCAGGCTGTGGTAAAAGTACATTTCTTAGATGCTTGAATGGTTTGGAGGAAATTCAGGGAGGCATCATTACCGTTGATGGACTTCCAGTGGAGGCTGATAAAAGAGATATCACAAAGCTTCGCCAGAAGATTGGAATGGTGTTCCAGTCTTATGAATTGTTCCCTCACAAGACAGTAATTGAAAATATCATACTGGCACCTACAAAGGTTCAGAAGAGAAACAAGGAAGAGGTTACAAAGGAGGCGATAGAGCTTTTAGATAAGGTTGGTCTTTCAGATAAAAAGGACTATTATCCAAGGCAGCTTTCAGGTGGACAGAAGCAGCGTGTGGCTATTGTAAGAGCACTTGTGATGCATCCAGAGATTATACTTTTTGATGAGGTTACAGCGGCTCTTGATCCAGAAATGGTTCATGAGGTACTTGAAACTATGATTAAGCTGGCTAAAAGTGGCCGCACTATGCTTATAGTAACTCACGAAATGAGTTTTGCAGAGGCTGTTGCAGATAGAATCCTATTCTTCGACAATGGCGAGATAGTAGAAGAGACAGAGGACGTAAAAGGATTCTTTAAGGAACCTGTTACAGAACGAGCTCAAAAGTTCCTTAGAACCTTTGAGTATGATAGTGCCTTGTATATATAAACAAGCACAGTTGTCCTAGTGGTGATTAGAAAAACGTAACAAGCATTTGTAGTTGCAAAAAATAGGCACAAAACCGTACTTATATTTTTTTTTCTAATTCAACTGTTGATATTTCAAACATTTTGCGACACATAGGGCAACGAAGTTTTACCATATCCATAAAAAAACACCTACCTTTGCTTTTATATAAGAATATAGTAGCAACAAAATGTGAAAATAAAATATTAAAAGTGTGACTTTGGCTGGTTATAAATTCGATTTATAGCCAGCTATAGTTTTTGCTTATTGTAAAACCTATTGACTAGGTAGGTAATTAAATGTATTATCATTTCAACACAAAAACATATCAAACAGATAGGCAAAAAAAGGAGGAAGAATTATGAGCAATTATAGATTTGAAACATTAGCACTTCATGTGGGCCAGGAAAACCCGGATCCAGCATCTGATGCAAGAGCAGTACCTATTTACCAGACTACTAGCTACGTATTCAGAGATTCACAGCATGCAGCAGATAGATTTGGTCTTGCTGATGCAGGTAACATTTATGGTCGTCTTACAAATTCTACTCAGGGTGTTTTAGAGGAGAGAGTTGCAGCACTTGAAGGTGGAAGCGCAGCACTTGCAGTTGCATCTGGTGCAGCAGCTATTACATACACAATCCAAGCACTTGCTGCAAACGGCGGACACATCGTAGCACAGAAGACTATCTACGGCGGAAGCTACAATCTTCTTGCTCATACTCTTACACAGTATGGAATCACAGCAACATTCGTAGATGCCCACAACTTGGATGAGGTTAAAAACGCAATTCAGGATAACACAAGAGCAATCTACTTAGAGACTCTTGGAAATCCTAACAGCGATATTCCAGATATCGATGCAATTGCAAAGATTGCACACGAGGCAGGACTTCCACTTGTTGTTGACAACACATTTGGAGCAGCTTATTGGGTAAGACCAATTGAGCACGGCGCAGACATCGTTGTTCATTCAGCAACAAAATTCTTCGGTGGACACGGAACAACACTTGGTGGTGTTATCGTAGAAGCTGGCAAGTATGATTGGAAGGCAAGCGGAAAGTACCCTAACATCGCAGAAGCAAATCCTAGCTATCATGGTGTATCATTTGCTGAGGTTGCCGGTCCTGCAGCATTTGTAACATACATCAGAGCTATTCTTCTTAGAGACACAGGGGCAACAATCTCACCATTTAATGCATTCCTCCTTTTGCAGGGAATTGAGACATTGCCTCTACGTCTCGACAGACATGCAGAAAATACAAAGAAGGTTGTTGAGTTCTTGAAGAATCATCCAAAGGTAGCTCATGTAAATCATCCATCACTTGAGGATCATCCAGACCATGAGCTTTACAAGAAATACTTCCCAAAGGATGGCGGAAGCATTTTCACATTCGAAATCAAGGGTGGCAAGAAAGAAGCTTACAAGTTTATTGATAGCCTTGAAATCTTCTCAATCCTTGCAAATGTAGCAGATGTAAAGAGCCTGGTTATTCACCCAGCGACAACAACTCATTCTCAGCTTACAGAGGAAGAGCTTTTAGATCAGGGAATTACACAGTCTACAATCAGACTTTCAATTGGTACAGAGCACATTGATGACATCATTGAGGATTTACAGAAGGGCTTTGATGCAATTGATGCAGAGAAGATTGAAGAAGTTTTTAATGCAGAAAAAAACGCAAATGCGGTATAATATAAAAAAACTAGGAGGAGACTTGAAATGTCTAAGATTTATAAGGGAGCTATTGAGTTAATTGGAAAGACTCCACTTGTTGAGGTGGTTAATATTGAAAAGGAGCTTGGCCTTGAGGCTACAGTTCTTGTAAAGCTTGAGTATTTCAATCCAGCTGGATCAGTAAAGGATAGAGTAGCAAAGGCTATGATCGAGGATGCAGAGGAGAGAGGTCTCCTCAAGGAAGGTTCAGTAATCATCGAGCCAACTTCAGGAAACACAGGTATCGGTCTTGCAGCAATCGCAGCATCAAAGGGATACCGTGCAATTCTTACAATGCCAGAGACAATGTCAGTTGAGCGTAGAAACATCCTTAAGGCATATGGCGCTGAAATCGTTCTTACAGAAGGCTCAAAGGGTATGAAGGGGGCTATCGCAAAGGCTGAGGAGCTTGCAGCAGAAATCGAGGGAAGCTTTATCCCTGGACAGTTTGTAAATCCAGCAAACGCAACAGCTCACAGAACAACTACAGGTCCAGAAATCTGGGAAGACACAGATGGAAATGTTGATATCTTCATCGCTGGTGTAGGTACTGGTGGAACAGTCACAGGTGTAGGTGAGTACCTTAAGTCACAGAAGCCAGAGGTTAAGATTGTTGCACTTGAGCCAAAGGATTCACCTGTTCTTTCAGAGGGACGTGCAGGTGCACATAAGATTCAGGGTATCGGCGCAGGATTTGTTCCAGATGTATTAAATACAGAGATTTACGATGAGATTTTCGTAGCAGATAGTGCAGATGCATTTGCAGCAGCAAAGCTTCTTGCAAAGAAGGAAGGAATCTCAGTTGGTATTTCTTCAGGAGCAGCTCTCCACGGAGCAATCGAGCTCGCAAAGAAGCCAGAAAACAAAGGCAAGACAATTGTAGCTTTACTTCCTGATTCTGGTGATAGATACTACTCAACACCACTATTTACAGAATAAACCGTGTGGGCGAGGTAGCCGACACGTATAAACTAAAATGAGCCAGCCTGTAGGCATCAAGCTCTACTATTTCTCAAGCGAGACGTGTTGTCGAGCGGAGAAATCAGTAGGCTTGTAGCCGTAACATGCTGGCTCTCGTTATGTTCATTTCTGTGTGAAGTAGCTATCTACGCCATTGGCGATGCCTTGGGCAAGCTTCAATTGGTATTCGTCATCCACAAGCTTAGCTTCCTCGTCGGCGTCTGTGAGGTTACCAACTTCTACGATGGCGGTAGGAGATGCACACCAGTTGATGATAGGCATATCATCGTCTTCGGTGACGCCTGCGTTATCACAATCAGCTTCCTGGACAACAGAGCCTAGGATTGCATCTGATAATAGTCTAGCATCATTATAATTTCCATAGTTGTATGGATTATCTTCTGACTGACATACAACAGAAACTCCATTGTTTTCCCCAGTCTGAATTACTATAAATGCATCGGCATTTGCAGTGTTTGCAATCATTGCACGGTCGCCACTGCTAAGATTTACATCGTTTTCATTTCTGGTAAGGAGTACGGTGTAGCCCTGCTTGCTAAGAAGAGAAGATGTCTTCAAGGCAATCTGCAGATTCAGCTCATATTCGTGAATTCCTGTTTCGGCCCCATCCACACCAGCTGTGGCACGTGCAGTTGTTTTGAAAGCTCCAGGCCCAATTGGTTCCTTTCGATTGTTGGCATTCATCTGACAGCCAGGATCAATCACAATTACTTTCTGGGTAGATGACTCTTTAACAGGTTGTTTTGCATCTACAGTGATAGAAGGACAAACCATTGCAACTAGGAGCATTACTACAACATATTTTCGTAAGAGCTTTCTAATTGGTTTCATTTGTAAATCACACTCCCTTCCAAAAATCTCTCTATAATGATTATCGGACACTGATGTGAAAAAACTATGTAAATTCTGTATAATTTAAGGCTTTTTTACCAGTAATTTGCGAATCCAAGTTCAATTAAACGATTAGTTTCATAATAACGTGATGATTTTACGGTTCCATCGTACATTGCACGGTTCTTTCCACCGAGTACAACAGTGATAATTGTCTTGCCTTCTCTTGAAGCAACAGTCACAAGACACTGGCCAGCTCTGCCTGCTGTTCCTGTTTTGCCACCTACCACGTATGGGTTGTAGTAAGCAGAACCTGGAATTACAAGAGCATCAGTGTTTACAAGTGCTCTAGGAGTGGCGCACATGTTTGTGGCTGGAAGCACAGCGCTTGCCATACCATAATACTGCTTGAATAGTGGATGAGCGTATGCGTTGGCTGTAATCAAATAAAGTGAGTAAGCGTTTGTGTACATATTTTTATCTGGATAGCCAGATGGATTAGTAAAGTTTGTATTTACACAGCCAAGCTGAGTGGCTCTAGCATTCATAAGTGCTACAAAGTTTGATACTGAACCAGCAACTGCCTCTGCAAGAATATTGCAGGCCTGACAATCAGAGCTAACCATCATTGCTGTAAGAAGCTGATCTACTGTAAGGATTTCTCCTGCTTGAAGTCTTGGCTCCACATGGCTTGCGTCTGATGGAAGAGAAGCAACTGCAGTTGAAGAAGTCAAAACAGGTGTAGCTAAAGTAAGCTGTCCAGCTTCGATTGCTTCTATTACAAGAAGAGCAGTCATAATCTTTGTGGTGCTGGCTGGCTCAAGCTTGTCATTTGCTCCCTGGCTATAAATAATTTTGCCTGAAGCTGCATTAGCAACAAGGGCTGCATTTACATCATAAGAAGTAAAGCGAACAGCAGTAGTATTTGCTGCAGCAGAAAGAGCCTGCTGAGAAATATAGTAAATTCCGCCATCAAGGCTAACCTGCCAAAAGCCATTTGATGTCTGGCCTGTAACCTGCACAGGTGTATTAACTGCGAGAGTTTTTACGAAAGTGGTGGTATCTGCATCAGCAAATACTTCAGTACCATTGCAGGACAAAAGCACTGCAGAAATAGGTGTAACAGAATAATTAGCGGCCTCAGCCTGAAGTGATGCCACTGGCACTGTAAAACTAATAGTCAATGCCAAGGCTAGAGACAAGGCAGTTTTAGTAAATATCTTTTTAATATTCTTTAGGTTCAAATTAATATTTCCTCCATATATAAATGTTATTTTTATTTTATCAGAACAAGGAAAAAAATAAAATTTGAAAAAAAGTGTTGACAAATAAAATTTAATTGCGTACAATTCAATCATAATCAATTGCACACAATTAAATTAAAAAGAAATATGAACATGTTTTTTTGTTAAGGAGGAAAAGTAATGGGATTTTATGATCTTACAGTTGAAAAAACAAATGGCGAGCAGCAGGCTATGAGCGATTATCAGGGAAAGGTTGTCATGATTGTCAACACAGCTACAGGATGCGGCTTCACACCACAGTACAAGGACATCGAAAGCATCTATGAGCAGTACCACGCTAAGGGCTTCGAAATCGTAGACGTTCCTTGCAACCAGTTTGCAGGTCAGACACCTGGCAACGACGAGGAAATTCACGAGTTCTGCCAGCTTCACTACAACACACAGTTCCCTCAGATGAAGAAGGCTGATGTAAATGGTGAGACAGCTATCGAGCTTTTCAAGTATCTTAAGTCTCAGAAGGGCTTTGAAGGATTTGGTAGAGGTGCAAAGGCACTTGCTATGAGCGCAATGCTCAAGAAGATTGACAAGGATTACAAGAACAATCCTGAAATCAAATGGAACTTTACAAAGTTCATCGTTGACCGTCAGGGTAATGTAGTTGCCCGTTTCGAGCCAACAGCTGACATGAAAGAAGTCGAGAAGTGTGTAGCTTCTTTGATTTAGTCTAATATATTCGTATTATTTCTCCCTTTTTGTAAGGACTAGGCACGCCCATGCCTGGTCCTTTTATTTTTGTCAATTACAATAGTTTTTTGCAAATTTAATGAAGAAATGGGGGGATTTTTGTGTATAATGTAGATGTAAACTTTTGCGTGTACGATGGAGAATAATAAATGAATTTTGAATTTGTTTTAGATAAGCTTAATAATTATAAGAATAATTTAAATAGAGAATGGCTTTTGACAAATGGCCTTGGTGGATATGGAAGCAGTAGCATTATCGGTGCACACTCGAGAATTCATCAGGGCTATTTGATTGCTAGCTTGCAGGCACCGGTGGATAGAGTGCTTGTGTTTTCAAAGACAAATGAGCGTCTTGTGTGTGGTAGCAGGATTTATGATTTGACTACAGCTCAGCATAAGGGCCCTTATACTAGCGAGTTTAATCAGGGTAATATGCACTTGAGCCAGTTTAAGTATGATGGCAATGTTACCTTTATTTATGAGGCGGGTGGTATGCGCCTCACAAAGACAATTACTTTGGTTCATGAAAAGAATCAGTGTACTATCGCATATACGTTGGAGAATAATGGTCCAGCAGCAGGTGTAGTTATCACACCTCTTATGAATTATAGAAAGCACTCAGCTCATATGACTATCGATGATTTGAGATTTGAGTTGCCAGAGGAAGTTTTCCAGGAGATTCGTAACGAGAATAATGGCAATGTTGGCTTTTACTATAGCCCAGTTAGCAATTCAGATGTGAGAATTTCTCTTATTTCTGCAGGCTGTGAGATGGTAAAGCGTAACAATGTTTACGATGAAAACATGGAGCTTCAGCATGAATTGGATGATGGCAAGGATGGTTTGGATTGCCATATTAAGCCATACGATTTTGTTATGGAAGTTGCTGCAGGTGGAGTTTCGAAGGCTTCATTTGTTTGTTCAGTAGATGTGAAATCCAGCACTGGTCGTAAGAAGGTGAACTGGCCGGATTTTGAAGAAATTGATAGAGACACTGCTTTTGTAGAGGCAGAAAAAGAGAAGAATAGAGTCCAGGCGCTTATTGAAACTGCTGGATTTGATGAGGACGACGAGCTAGCTCAGGTTCTTACTGTGGCTGCAAATCAGTTCATCGTAAAGAGAAAGTCTTCTAATAAAAAGAGTATTATTGCAGGCTATCCATGGCTCACAGACCGTGGTAGAGATGCTATGGTGGCGTTCACAGGCATTTGCCTTGAGACAGGTCAATTTGATGATGCCAAATCCATTCTTCTTACATTTGCAAAATATATCAAAAATGGTTTGCTTCCAAATGAATTCCCAGAGGAGGGAGGCACACCTTCAAACAATACAGCGGATGCGTCACTTTGGTATTTCTATGCAGTATATAATTATCTGAAATACGTTGATAACGATGAGGCATGGAAGTTTGTTGAGGATGAAATATATCCTTATCTTCAGGAAATCATGGGAGCATACAGAAAGGGCACATCATACTCAATCAAGATGGATGATGATGCTTTGATGCAGGTAGGCAAGTGCAAGCCTGTTGATATTAATGCTCTTTGGTACAACGCTCTTATGACAATGGAGGAAATCTCACGAGGCATTGCTAGAAGAACTCACAACAAGCCAGAAAACTATTTGGCATACGCAGGTGGTTGCAGTCAGCTTGCTATCTGGGTTAAGGAAGCATTCAACACAGATTTCTGGTATGAAGAGGGCGGATACCTTTACAACTCAATCAGTGAGGAAGAAAAGGATACAGCTCTTTGTCCTGATCAGCTTTTTGCTATTAGCCTTCCATTTACAATGCTTGATCCAGAAAAGGAAAAGTCTGTAGTAAAGGTCGTAAAAGACAATCTTTATGTTGGCGTTGGTCTTAAATCTTTGGAGGAAGGCACAGCCTGGGGCTTCATGCTTGGTGCGTTTATTGAGGCATATCTTAAGGTTGGCGGACATAGCGCACAGGCTATCGAAGAAGCAAAGGCTATGTTTGAGCCAGTAGAAAAGCATCTTGTAACAGAATGTATTGGCAATTACTCAGAAAACTTTAACAGTGAAAAGCCATATCAGCCAAAGGGATGTTTTGCGCAGGCTTGGTCTGTAGGCGAAATACTTAGAGCATATGCACTCCTTAAAAAATAGTTTTGAGGGAAGAATATGATTAAAACAAGATTACTAAAAATGATGAAGCAAGGCACACGCCACGTGTTCATGTCTATTCTATGGCAGTGGCTTGGTCTTGTTGCTCAGATAATTATAGTAGGTTGCTTTGCCAGAATAATTGGCGGCACATACGCCGGCAAATTAGACACAAAGCATCTGGTGATTTATCTTGCAGTTGCCTTGTTTTGCGTTTTTTCTAGATTAGTTTTTGATAGACTCTATACTGAAGCTTCTTTTGAAGCCAGTGTAGATGTTAAAAAAATGATGCGTGAGGAAATCTACAGCAAGCTACTTCGCCTTGGAAGCAGCTATCGTAGCAAGGTATCCTCTGCGCAGATTACCCAGATGATGGGAGAGGGCGTTGAGCAGCTGGAGATATACTTTGGAAAGTATATCAGCCAATTCGTATATGCGTTACTTGCTCCCCTCACATTATTTGGAATTCTATTTCAATACAATTTGAGAGCGGCAGTTGTTCTACTTGTCGCAGTTCCACTTATTCCAATTGTTATCATGATAGTTATGAAGGTTGCCAGAAAGCTTTTGGACAAATACTTCAAAGTATACTATGGCCTGGGAGATACATTTCTTGAAAAGCTTCATGGACTTACCACTCTGAAGATTTATGAGTCTGACGGACAGGCTGCGGAGGAGATGGATGTAGAATCAGAGCGCTTTAGAAAAATCACTATGAAGGTGCTTTCTATGCAGCTCAACAGCACCATCGTCATGGATATTGTTGCCTACGCTGGAGCGGCAGTGGGAATCATCACCACAATCAAAGAGTTCCTAGATGGAAATATGACTCTCGTTAGCGCTATTATGTTTTTGCTTTTGTCGGCAGAGTTTTTCCTTCCAATGAGACTTCTTGGCTCATACTTCCATATTGGTATGAATGGAATGAAGGCGGCAGACAAGATATTCGAGTTCTTAGATTTACCAGAGCCTGAGGCAGGGAAGTATTTAATATCAGAGGGACCTTACGATATTCGATTTACTGGCGTGTCTTTCGCGTACGACAAAGAGGAGACATTAAAAGATATCTCAATGGATATTAAAGCAGGGCAGCTCGTTTCAATTGTAGGTGTGTCTGGCTCGGGCAAATCCACAATCGCCAGTCTTCTTAGACAGCAAAATAGAAACTACAAGGGCTCAATCACTGTTGCAGGCAAAGAGCTTAAAAATATTTCAGAAGCATCACTTATGTCTGCAATGACAGCGGTTTCATTGAATAGCTATATTTTCCATGGAACAGTTCGAGAGAATCTTCACCTGGGCAAGCCAAAAGCAAATGATACAAAGCTTGTAAATATTTTAAAGCTTCTGAATTTATGGGATGAGCTTGCACCTTTAGGGGGATTGGAGTTTGAGCTTGCAGAGGGTGGAGCTAATATTTCTGGTGGTCAAAAGCAACGCCTATGTATAGCAAGAGCCTTGCTTAAAAACTCGCCAATCTATATTTTTGATGAGTCTACCAGCAATATAGATATGGAATCAGAAGAAATCATAATGAGTATCATCCGCAAGCTTTCGAAAGAGCTTGGAAAGACGGTTATCCTTATATCACATCGACTTGCAAATGTGGTGAAGTCGGACCAGATATTTATGCTTGATAGTGGAAGTATTGTAGAAGCCGGAACCCATAGCCAGCTGATTAAAAAGAATGGAGCTTACGCTACTCTTTACAAGAAGCAGCATGCTTTGGAAAACTATGCAGGAGGTGCCATGTAATGAAGAAAGAAACATCTGGATTAAAAATCATGGCACGCTTAATAGGCCTGGTAAAACCGCTGATATTTATTATGATTCTTGGTATTTTGCTGGGAAGTCTGGGACATTTGTGTGCCATTTTCGTTACGGTGCTTGGTGCAGAAGGAATAGTAATGGTAGTCAACAGTATATCTAACCCTGTTCTGGTTCGTACCTTGCCTAAGTTTTTCCAGCTGATTGTGGCTGTGGCAATACTTAGAGGTCTGCTTCATTATGGAGAGCAGTATTGCAATCACTACATTGCATTTAGAATCCTTGCTATCATCAGACACAAGGTTTTCGAGAAGCTTCGTGTGCTTTGCCCAGCCAAATTGGAAACAAAGGAAAAGGGTAATCTGATCACAATGATTACAACAGATATAGAGCTTTTAGAGGTGTTTTTTGCTCACACAATTTCACCTATCGCAATTGCGATAATAGTGTCCCTGTTTATGTTGGGATTTTTGTGGATGCAGTATCCTGTGGCAGGCATTATTGCGGCAATCGCATATCTTACTGTAGGTGGTATGATTCCTGTTTCTAACGAGATAAGCTCTGCTGAGGCGGGTCTTAAGTTTAGAAATAAATTTGGCAAGATGAACAGCTTTATCTTGGGAGCTTTATATGGTATCGATGATACGATTCAGTTCAGAAATGGCCATAAGCAATTAAATAGATTAAATGCAAAGTCAGATAATCTGGCGGAAATCAAATCGGATTTGGTGGACTATGAAAAGAATCAGAAGCTACTTACAAATCTGTCTATCCAGGCATTTTCATTAATCATTTTGGTAGTAATGGTGGTTGCCTACAACAAGGGCCGCGTTTCCTTCGAGCAGGTGATGGTGGCTGTTGTTGGCATGATGAGTTCCTTTGGACCAGTTGTAGCCCTTGCATCATTATCCAATAATCTCAATCAGACCCTCGCCAGTGGTGAGAGAGTGCTTGCACTTTTGGATGAAAATCCAATTGTAGAGGAAGAGACAGATGGCGTGGATTTGGAAATGGTGGCCAATTCAAGGGGAAATATTGCTACAGTAAACAATGTTTCATTTGCCTATGAGGATGTTGAGGTTATCAAGAACAGAACAATCGATATTCCTAAGGGCAAAATTCTTGGAATTCACGGACCAAGCGGCTGTGGCAAATCCACATTGCTAAGGCTTTTAATGGGATTTTGGAAGCCAGACAAGGGGCAGATTTACTATTACGACAAGACTGAAGGCCCTACTGAAATCGGTGATGTAAATACAGCATCCCTTAGAAAAAATCAATCCTTTGTCACACAGGAAACCTGGATTAGTCAGGATACCATTGCAAAAAATATTGCAGTGGCAAAGCCGGATGCGACCATCGAAGAAATTATGGATGCGGCAAAGAAGGCCAGCATACATGAGTTTATAATGAGTCTCCCAGAAGGCTACGACACAAAGGTGGGAGAGCTTGGTTCTACACTTTCGGGAGGAGAGAAGCAAAGAATCGGCATAGCCCGCGCATTCCTTCATGGAGGAAATATGCTTCTTTTGGATGAGCCTACCAGCTCACTTGATTCTTTAAATGAAGGAATCATCCTTAAATCTCTAAAGGAAGAGGCTAAGGACAAAACAGTAGTGTTAATTTCTCACAGAAAATCCACTATGGGAGTGGCCGATTCAGTAATAGATTTTTAAAAAATGTGTGTTAAACTATGGCTTATGAAGAAATATCTTAGTTTATTATTAGTATTAACCATAATTATCAGCTTTGCAGGATGTGGAAAGAGCTCTGATGTAGGAGATGTGGATGTGGATTTAACCACTATGTCATCTACCATGGTTTACTCTTATGTGGCAGATATGCTTGCCAATCCTTCCAACTACAAAGGACAGCTTGTGAGAATGGATGGGGATAGCAACACCACACACGGCGGCACACATTCTTGTATCGTTTATGACGCTTTGGGCTGTTGTACAGAGGGAATTGAATACCTTCTGCCTGAGGATGAAGAATATCCGGACGATGGTGAGGCAATCACAGTAGTTGGTACTTTTGCCACATATACCAAGGGCGAGGGAAAATATTTTGTATTGATTGACGCAGTCATCGAGTAAAGTTCAGATAAATTTTAGAAAAATTTAAGAGAGTTTACCATGTTTTTTTGGTAAACTCTTTTTATGTGGAATAATTATCATTGAAACTAAATTTGTTGAGGACTCAAATTTAAAAATAGGAGAAAGTTTTGGCAGAAAGTATATATGGTAACCATCGCAGTGAGATGGAAAATGTTATGAATATAATCCTTAGTTCTATTAATGAGCTGAGGGAAAATATGATAAAAGAATTTGGCAGTGATCCAGTGGAGCATTGTTTGGCTCGTATCAAGGAAGAGGATAGCATGCGTGAAAAATGCAGAAGACAGAATCTTCCTGAAACCACAGAATCCGCACTTGAACAGATTCATGATGCTATTGGAATCAGAGTTGTATGTGCGTTTATCAGCGATGTCTATTCTGTTCGTGACCACCTTAGAAAAATAGAGAAGGTGGAAGTAATCGAGGAAAAGGATTACATCAAGCAAGCCAAACCAAACGGCTACAGAAGCTTGCACATGATTTTGAAATACGATAATAAGTATTTTGTAGAGATACAAATCAGAACTATTTCTATGGATACCTGGGCTGCGTTAGAGCATCATATGCGCTACAAGAAAAAGGTATCTAAAAGTGATGCACTTATTAGTGCAGAATTGAAAAGATGTGCTGATGAATTGGCATCCACTGATATGTCCATGCAGACAATAAGGGACCTGATTCGCTCAGAAAGCATTGACGAATAAGAGAGGAAATTTATGAAAATATTACTTGCTGAAGATACACTTGATTTGAATAAGGTTATTACATCCATGCTTGAAATGCAGGGATTTGATGTAGACAGTGCCGTTGATGGAGCGCAGGCTTTGGAGCTTGCTCTCAGCAATGGTTATGACGGCATTATCCTAGATATAATGATGCCAAAGATGAATGGACTTGAAGTATTAAAGGAAATCAGAAGAAGAAACATCGTTACACCAGTGCTGATGCTTACAGCAAAGGCAGAGGTGGATGACAGAGTAGAAGGATTGGATGCAGGGGCTGATGATTATCTGACAAAGCCATTTGCAATGAAGGAGCTGATGGCTAGAGTAAAGGCCATGACAAGACGTGGTAGCCAGTATGCAGCTAAGGAGCTTTCGTTTGGAGATATTACACTTAAGTCTGAAAGCCTTGAGCTTATCTGCGCAAACACAGTACGACTTTCATTAAAGGAATTCTCTTTGATGCAGACGCTTCTTTTAAATCAGGAACATCCAGTAGATACAAACTATCTAATTGAGCATGTTTGGAATGATGAAACAGATGTTGAGGAAGATACAGTTTGGCTCTATGTAAATTTCTTGCAGGGCAAGCTGGAGTACATTAATTCCGGAGTAACTATTAAAGGCGAAAAGGGCGGTTCGTTCCAGGTGGTAGTGAATGAGTGAAAAATCAATTCGAGCATTAAAGAATAAGTTCATAATTACTGCAATGGTTTCATTCTTTATTGTAATGAGCTTTATAGCAGGGTGTATCTATGTTATCAATTCCTTGATGACACGTGGACAAATAAAAGATAACATTCAGTACATTGTTGAAAATGATGGTGTTTTGCCTATGCAATATGAAAGCATCGAATCAGACGAGGCTGGAGGCAATAATACAACCATTGATAACAATAATGATTTGGTTTATCAGCTTGAAAAGCTTTTCGGTGTTGAGAGTAATTACATTTCTGATGAATTCTATTATTCAACCAGATATTTTGCGGTCACCTACACTGAAGACGGAGATGTTGAAAAGGTAATTACATCCCACACTGCAGCAGTAGAAGCGGATCAGGCAGTGACCTATGCCAACACAGTAATGAAGCGCTGGTTCAAGTTTGGAAGCTATGATGACTATTATTATATGGTGGCACCAAGGGATGTTGGTGGAACAATAGTTGTAGTATTAGACTGTAGCACACAGGTTGCTATCAATCGTCGACTTGTATTACTGGCTTGTATCCTGATTGGATTTGGTATGGTTATTTCGGCCTTTGTTATTAAATCCTGGGCAGGCAAGCTTATCCAGCCTGAGATTAAGAATGCAGAACTGCAAAAGTCATTTATTACAAATGCCAGCCACGAGCTGAAAACACCACTTGCGGTTATCAAGGCAAACACAGAAATGCTTGAGATCATGGGGGTTGAAAACGAATGGACTCAGTCTACTATGCGTCAGGTAGACCGATTGACGGGTCTTATCCAAAACCTGGTTTTGGTAACTAGGGCAAGTGAAAAGGATAGCAAAGAAGATAGAGTAGAGACAGATTTTTCTGCCATCGTTACTGACACTGCAAAATCATTTGAGGCGGTAGCTATTTCCGATGAAAAGACAATGGAGCTTAGCATAGCGTCTGATGTAAAGATATTAGCCCATGAAGGGGATATCCGTCAGATTTCAACATTGCTTATCGACAACGCCATAAAATACTGTGATCCAAAGGGAAAAGTCACAGTAGGACTTGGCAGAGATAAAAAGCATAAGCACATCTACTTACGTGTTTCAAACAGCTATGAATCTGGAGCAGGAATAGATTACCACCGATTCTTTGATAGATTTTACAGAGGTGATGAAGCCCATAATATCGACAAGGAAGGATATGGTGTTGGTCTGTCTATAGCGCAAGGACTTATGGAGCGTTATCACGGTGATATCAAAGTAAACTGGCGCGATGGCATCATCACGTTTACTTGTATTTTTTAAGTATTTTCAAGAAACTGGTTAAAATATCTTACATTATATGGCATAATGATTAATAGGGAGAATAGATAAGAGGGATGGGTATGTATTATCTGGTTTGTTTTATCTGTTCGCTAGCCATATTAGTATGGATAATATCTAATGAGAGAAAGCTTGGTACAAACGCAATTCTTGTAGCCTTTGTTACTGTTATAGGTGACGGAGGTTACTATGCCCTGGCCAGCTCCACATCTTTGAATGAGGCACTGCTTGGCAATGAATTGACCTACACTATAGGTATGTTTTCGCCAATGCTTTTCTTTTTTAATATCTGCGATATCTGCAAAATTCATTTATATACAAAGACAAAAATCGTTTTGTATTTGATTCAGATAGTTCTATTTTTATCTGCCTGTACGGCAGGCCAGCTTGATATTTTCTATAAGACTGTGGAATTCCATTATGGACCTTCAGGTGGATACTTGATTAAAACCTATGGTTTTGCTCATACACTGTACCTGATTTCTATGGCCTTTTATTTCATAATTTCCATTGCAATATCATTTAAATACAGCAGAAAAAAGAATGTTGTCAGCGCAAGAGATGTGGACATTTTAATCTTTTTATATTTCCTGATGTTTAGCGCGTATGCAGTTGAACGACTGATTCATATGAAGGTGGAATTGATGCCATTTATCTATACCATTGGCATCTTCGGAATTTTGATTCCGGTGGTAAAAATCGCAAACTATGCAATTGAAACCAACCCGGAGATTCTTGAGAGCGAGCTGAAAGAGACAGGGCTAATTGTTCTGTCTAACAAGCTTTTATATATGGATTGCAACGACAATGCTGTTAATCTTTTTCCAGAGCTCAGCCAGTGGGAGAAGGAAGAAAGGATTCCAGGAAATGGCGGCAGGTTCAACACATTTCTTAGACAGGATTTGATGAGGTATGTTGAATCAGGTGCTGACGATAGTATGGCGGGTAAGGAATTTACTGTGCAGGGTGAGGATTATTATTTGGAACTATCAAGGCTCCACAAGGGAAAGAAAGCAATAGGATACTTGATTAAGTTTACCAAGAAGAATGGATAGTTGCGGGAAGGTATTGTATGGATCATAAAAAATCCTTGATTGAAAATCTAGTGGAATGGTGTGTTTATTCCATCATTGCAATGTCTATTTTTATGGATGTTGTAGCTATTTTTTCCACGGATGTGGCACACGAGGCACCAGTGGGCTCTTTTGCAGTCCAGGATTTCAATCAGGATTGGATTTTAGAAATGGAAGATGGTACCCGGGGAATCATACAATTGCCATTTTTAACGGATTTTGATGGAGAAGAAGTTTTTGTAATAACAAATACATTGCCAGATAATTTGCAGGACAACAGCAGCCTTATGTTTCGCGCAAACATCGAGGATGTTTATGTTTACATAGATGGCAAGCTTAGGTCAGAGTATTCCACAGAATCCATTCCATTTATGTCCTACTATATTCCTAGTGCATATGTGGTTACCAAACTATCTTCGGAAGATGCATCAAAGGAAATCACAATCAAAATCCGTGCAAAGGTTTATGGCATCATAAATGAAATAAAACTAGGCGATGGAAATAACGTCTGGTTCAATGTAATCTATCAGAATATCCCGGTAAATCTTGCAGCCGAAATGATTTTATCACTGGGAATAATACTTCTTGCACTTTCACTTATTTTTTCAAAGTCTAATTTGAATCATAGATTGGTGTTTTATCTGAGCTTGCTTATGATAGACATCTCGATTTGGATGTTTTCGGAATCAATGATACGCCAGCTGATTTTTGCGAAGACAACCATGATTCAGTATTTTTCTTATTCTTCGATGGAGCTAGTGGGAGTGCTGGCCTGCATGTATTTTGATGAAGTTCAGCATAAGTATTATCACAAATTTTATTTTATAGCGGAGTTAGTGGGCACGATTGTAATAGCCTTAAACTTCACCTTGCATTTCGCAGGATTGGTAGAGCTTTTCAGAAGTTTACCAGTAGCCCACTTGATAATGGTATTGAGCCTTTTGATGAGTGTGTGCACACTAGTCAACGATGTCCGAATAGGCAGGATAAAAGAATATCGGGTAGTAGCAGTGGGCATGGATTTGATGCTTGCTACATGTGGAATGGAGATAATTGCATTCTATACTACTGAAAATCATGCCTTTGGATTATTTGCATGCATTGGTTTGGTATGTTTGATGATTACAACCGTGGTTCAGATTCTTGTGGATTGGACTGCAGAGACAAAGTTACGTGAAGCGGAGAGTGAAAGAGCTACCGTAAATACCATAAAGACTATTGCTGGTACAATTGATGCAAAGGATGAATACACAGGTGGTCATTCAGAAAGGGTGGGATATTATGCATCTATCCTGGCCAGGGAAATGGCTGCTGATTATGACTTTACCGAGGAAGATATTGAGCGCATTAAATACATTGGCAACATGCACGATATTGGAAAAATTGGTGTTCCTGATAGCGTCCTTAACAAAACTGAGAGGCTAAACGATGAGGAATATGAAATCATAAAGAAGCATGTAGAAATTGGATCGGCAATTATGGATGGTATGGATTCAACAATACAGGATTTGAAGGATGGAATCAGATATCATCATGAAAGATTCGACGGCAAAGGCTATCCTGATGGCCTGAAGGAGACGGAGATTCCACTTGTAGCAAGAATAATTTGTCTGGCGGACTGCTATGACGCCATGACATCTGACCGTGTGTACAGAAAGCGTCTGGACGATGAAACAGTTCGAGCTGAAATCCTTAGATGCGCCGGTACCCAGTTCGACCCAGCTCTGGCGGAGATATTTGTCAGGCTGCTGGATAGAGGAGATATGAAGGCTGTAAGGTAGAATTATTTAGGATTGAGATTGGAATTGTAGAGCCAGTGCTTTTGCGCTGGCTCTTTTTGTGGGGCCGGGCTTGTTTTGGTCTCGCGGAGGGCTTGTTTTGGGGTGGATGCCGGGCTGTGCGGGCCGGGACTACTGCCTGAGAGAGGACTTTTGATATTAGGCAGTAGTGGAATTGGCTGTGGCTACTGCCTGAGAGAGGACTTTTGAATTTAGGCAGTAGTGGAATTGATCGTGGCTACTGCCTGAGAGAAGATTTTTGACTTTAGGCAGTAGTGGAATTGATTGGGACTACTGCCTGAGAGAAGATTTTTGAATTTAGGCAGTAGTGGAATTGGCTGAGCCTACTGCCTGGGAGAAGATTTTTGATATTAGGCAGTAGTGGAATTGATTGTGGCTACTGCCTGAGAAAAGATTTTTGAATTTAGGCAGTAGTGGAATTGGCTGAGCCTACTGCCTGGGAAGAGATTTTGATATTAGGCAGTAGGAAAAACGGCCGGGCTTACTATCTGGGAGAAAAATTAGATTTAAGATAGTAAGAAAGTAGGCAAAACTTACTATCTGAAACGAAAAAGCAAATCTAGATAGTAAGAAAGTGGAGAAAACTTACTATCTGGGAAGAAAAAGAGATTCCAGAGAGTAAGAAATCAGGAAATGACTACTATCTGTGAGCAAAAAGTGATTGCAGATAGTAATTCTTAAAAATATATAAAATATCCGTCATATTGTAGAAATATAATGGGGCACCAATTATTATACTTATATAAAATATAATAGCGCACAATTAATGAGAATGGAGTTTTAATTATCCTTATTTCTTCCTTAACTGGGGAAGCGAGGCAGGCGCCTGGGGCTTCTCATCAAGCCTGCCATTTATGGGGTGCGCCTGGTGGATTTTGGTATTGTTAATCTTTTTAATCGTAGTAGGCTTAATCTATTTGAAACTGATTGATTATTTTAGAAAAGTTAGGTAAGTGTAAGTTTAGTAGAAGTAAGATATTGTTCAAAAAGCATCTTATTGACGTATGTCAAATAAGATGCTTTTTTAGTTCAATAAAGATTTTGTAGTTAATCAACTGCACCTGCAATCAGTGAAATCACACCTACTGCGATTAGTATTGGCAAAGCCAAATACATCAATCCGCCAAATACAAGTGCTAACAAAAACAATGGTAAGAAGACGATATAAAGCATAATTTTAAAAATGCCCCATGTTGCTCTGAAAGCCAAGCCTATCATCTTTCCAAAAATCATAAAAAATAAAATTCCAAATATTACTGACATAACAATGCCTCCTTCACTATACAACGTCTACTGGATTATCATCCATTACAAGAGCTGCAACGATGTAGATGATAATTCCGCTTCCTCCAGCAAGTGTAACTGCTGCCCAAATCAATCTTACAATTGTTGGATCTACATCAAAGTATTCTGCGATTCCGGCGCAAACGCCACAAATCTTTTTATTGTTGCTTTTGTATAATCTTTTTCCGTTCATATTAAGTACCTTCCCTTTCTATAAATAAGTGGTTTGTTTGATTTCTTACTTAAATTTTACATTTGTATTTCCTACTAATATATCACTTTTTCAGCAAATGAATATATGCTATTTTTCTTTTTTGGCAAAATAGATATAATGATTTTATTAGGAGGATAATACTGATGGGAAGAAAATCAATTAGAGAAGACAAAAGTGTATATTTCAAGGCTCGCGAGGAGGCTGGACTTACAAGAGCTCAGGCTAGCGAATTGATAGGTTCGATGACAGAAAGTCGTCTTGAAAAAATCGAAACTGGTAAGGTCGCAATCTATCCGGAAGATGTTGTGGATTTGGCAAACGCATACAAGCGCCAGGATTTATGCAACTATTACTGCACTCATCAGTGTAAAATCGGCCAGGAAACAGTCCCTGAGGTGAAGATGTCATCCCTGCCTGAGATTGTACTTGGTATGTTGTCAGCGTTGAATTCTCTCAACAATCAGAAAGAACGTTTCATTGATATCACTGCCGACGGTATAATCTCTGATGATGAAATTGATGATTTCCTTGCAATTCAAAAGCAACTTGAGCAAATCGATTTGACTGTGGAATCGCTCAAGCTTTGGGTATCAAAAATGATTTCCGAGGGAAAAATTAATAAAGATAAGCTTAATTAGTTATTTTTTCAGGATTTCGGCTAATTCGTCGAAATCCTCTTTTGCTTCTTTGAAGTAAGAACAAAACAAATATATCACTTAGAGTTAGAAAAGGCTAACAGAAGTTTGATAAATACATCACATAGACATTCATTACTGATATTGATTTGTGGTAAAATTTAGTAAGTTGGGTCGAGAATAATGAAATGGGGATAAATAAAATGACAATCATACTAGAAAACATTAGCAAATCATATGATGGTAACAAGGTTCTGGAGAATCTTAATGTGGAAATAGAAGATGGCAGATGCTATGCATTTGTTGGGCCTAAAGGGTCAGGTAAGACTACAGCTCTTAAAATTTTTATGGGGATGGAGAAACCGGATGAGGGAAAAGTGTGTAGGATGGGAGATTATAAGTATCCTACATTGCAAAGTGCATATGTTTCCCAGGATGGCCAGCTAAATCTGAAGAAGGATGCCATCTGGAATGTAAAAAAGGCACACAGATGGGCTAGCAAAGGAAGAGCCATAGAGGAGCTGACCCGCTTTATAGAGCCTGACAGACAGTGCATCCCAGTATCAGAACTATCCGTGCCAGAGCGCAGGTTGGTGGAGCTGGTAAAGGCCTTGTTTACACCAGCAGATTTTATCGTGCTGGATTCACCATTTGAAGGAATGGATGCTGATACCAAGCAGAAGACCATAGATTATCTGCTAGATATAAAGGGCAGCAGGCCTCTTATAATTGCCCAGGAAGATGCAGAGGGGCTGGATTTTGCTAGAAAGGTTTGCTTGTAGGAATATATGAATTTGACGGATGATAGAATAGAAATCAAATATAATTGGAAATATAGATTTATTTATATATTTTGTACTTTAGCAGTTTATGCTTTTGCAGTAATTTGCATATTAGATGAGCTGTACTCGGAAGAAAGACGTGTATACTGCATTACTGACAATATATGGCATATAATCGGTTTTTTAATATTTTTAGGAGTTATATTATTGTTTACATATGGAGCAGCTTCTGCTTTATATGACCAGATAATCATAGAAGGAAGTTACATCACTATTAAGCAAATATTTACTAAAACAGCTGAGGGTGATTCTAATTTGATAGAGTATTTTTCTTTAAAGAAAGATAGCAAGGTAAAAAATGCGAAAGCCCTTGAAATCTATTATCAAGGAGAGTGCTGGTCGTGCTCAACTGCAGATTTAACGTCCAATAAACATGAACTAATTGAGTATTTGCAAAAAAGATGTAACAAGAGACCGGTGAATAAGAGTGCTTCAAAGAAGGAAGAAAAGCAGGAAAAACGAGAAAAACTGTATTTTAAACCACCTTCATTGATTGCTAGATACTATGTTATGATTTCACGCTATTTGTTTAATATAGCAGCTTTGATATATTTCTTTTTTATTCAAGGTGGGGAGATTGTTCCTACAAATCTATTGTGGAAAGTGTGTATGGTGGCCTTTATATGGGGGGCCGCAAGAATCATTTTCTGGCAAGATGCTATGTTGTTTCACTGGAACGACGAGTTTCCGGACAAAGTCAATTGCAAAAGAAAGTTTTGGTTCAATCCAGATTTCTTTTTGGCTACACCGATAATTGGAATCGTATTATTGTATATGCGTGCTCGTTACGCTTGTAATAATTATCATATATACGAATTGGGCTATATGAATGTAGCTATTTTAGTTTTTACGTTTGCTTTTTGGCTAGTAATGTCAATCATAAAAAATATATTTTATGGAAGAAATACGATGCCAATCAGGACAAATATGGTAAGGCAGCTTTTAATTCTGTTTGTGATATTGATGCTTTCAGGGCAGAGTGTGTACTGTGGTTCTATTATGCTTTGCAGAGAGCCAACAGTAATTACTGCAGAATTACGTAGCAAACACAGTTATAGTAGTAGAAGAGGAGGCAACACCTACATATTTCAAGTTATAGATGATGATGGACTATACGAAGAGTATAAGGTCTGGTCAAATACATACAGCCAATACGAAGAGGGCGATGCGGTAACCATATTGGTTTACGAAAGTGTATTTGGCACAGAGTTTAGACATTTGGAGGAAGAGTACGACTAAATTTAATAAAGGACGGATAAAATAGCATTTTATTTGACGTGCGTCAAATAAGATGCTATTTAAAGGATGTAAAAGGAGAAGTAACAAGTAACACTTGACTATTAAATAAAAGAGGACTATAACAGAGTCGAACACGAGAAACAAACGAAACGCCAATTGAATATCGACATTCCGCAAATTTCCCTGCTCAAATATTTGTATTTTAGGAGGAAGAGACAAATGGATACTTACAGAGTACAAAGACGTGACATGGAAAAGAAGGCAAAGAGGTTGAGAAGAGAAGGCTACGTTACAGGTAACCTGTTCGGTAAGGATATCGAACAATCAATCCCACTCCAGTTCGAGGTTAAAGAGGCTGAGGCTCTTAGAAAGAGCGGACACACTCAGATGACTTTGGATTTGGAAGGAAAGAAGTATAATGTGTTACTTAAGGAACTACACTATGATGCAGCTAAGCATCAGATTGTAGAGATGGATTTCCAGGAGCTTGTTAAAGGCGAGGTTATCCACGCAACAGCCGAGGTTGTTCTTGAAAACAAGGAAGCTGTTACAGAAGGTGTTTTAGAGCAGCTCATTTCGGAGGTAGCTTACAAAGCAAAGGCCGAAGATGTAGTTGAGAAGATTGAAATAGACTGCAGCTCACTGAGACTTGGTGATACAGTTACTGTTGCAGATCTTGCTATTTCAAAGAACAAGAAAGTTGATGTAACTACAAACGCTGACCAAGTAGTTGTTGAGGTTATTGCATCAAAGAACCAGGTTGCTGATGATGAGGATGAAGATTCTGAGCAGGCAGCTTCATAGAAGATATGATTTTAGGGAGTCTCCGTTGGAGGCTCCTTTTTTGTAGGGATGTATAAGAAAATAGAGTGCCATAAAAAGTACCACTGTGCTATACTAGCATTGTTAGAAAACACAAGAAAAGGGATATTTTATGACACAGGAAACTATAGATCGTATAAGAAAAATGACAATAGATCGTGATTGGGACCAGTTCCACTCACCAGCAAACTTGGCAAAGTCTATTTCCATCGAAGCAAATGAATTGCTTGAATGCTTCCAGTGGAGCGACGATGATTACGATATCAACCACGTGAAGGAAGAACTCGCAGATGTAATCGTGTATTGCAGAAACATGCTTGATAAGCTGGGCCTTGATGAGGATGAAATCGTAAATGCGAAGATGGATAAGAACGAGGCAAAGTATCCTGTGGAGAAGTCTAGGGGAAGCAATAAGAAATATACGGAATTATAATAATAGGGCTGCACTTTTTGTGCAGTCATCTTTTTAACGTGGGAAGAGTATTTGAAAAAGAAAAATGATTAAAGAGAGAAATTGTTAATTGGAATCAATCAAGAAAAATAAAGTGTCACTTAGTAATAAATATGTTGTTTGTGCCTTAGCCATAGTCTGTTGCTTGCTGTGGGGCAGCGCATTCCCTAGCATCAAAATCGGATATCGTATTTTCGGAGTGAATGCAGCAGATTCGATGTCGCAAATTTTGTTTGCAGGAATTAGATTTTCGCTTGCAGGAGTGCTGGCGGTAATCTTTGGAAGCATTTCACAGAAGAAGGTTTTAGTACCAAAGGCAAGCTCATGGAAAATGATATGTACTCTTAGCATTTTCCAAACCATATTGCAGTATTTTTTCTTTTATATAGGCCTAGCCCATGCTTCAGGAGTCAACGCATCAATCATTAATGGAATGAGCACATTCTTTGCAATCCTGCTAGCATGCTTGGTGAAAAAGCAGGAGCACATGACAGTTAGTAAATTGACAGGTTGCATTCTTGGAGCAATCGGAGTAATCCTTGTAAGTTTGAGCAGTGGTAGCATCGGAACTGGCATCGCTTTTAATGGTGAGGGATTCATCCTCATTGCTTCTGTATCCTATGCAATATCTTCGGTGCTGATAAAGGAGTATTCTCAGCATGAGAACCCGGTAACACTTAGCGGATACCAGTTTATCATCGGTGGTATAGTGATGATAGCGGTTGGCCTGGCAGGCGGAGGCAGACTTCACCAATCATCAGGACAGGGAATTCTTTTGATAGTATACCTAGCTTTGGTTTCATCAGTTGCTTACTCAGTGTGGGGACTTTTGCTGAAGTACAATCCGGTTTCTACCGTTACTGTATACGGATTTACGAATCCAATCTTTGGTGCGTTGCTATCAGCCATTTTCCTGAGAGAGTGGGGAAATATTTCGTGGAAATCGTTGGTGGCGCTGGCGCTTGTAAGTGCTGGTATTTATATTGTTAATAGTGGGAAGATGAAATAGAGAATATTCAAGACTGAGGGGATATCAATAAATGTCAAACGTTGAAGAGTTAAAACTAGGTCTACAAACAGCATATATCGATGGTAGCGTAGCATCAAATCTTGCTTACAGACCTCAGTTTGTTTCAAACAACTATAAAGAGGGAAAGAAAGTTATTTCGTCTATTGAGGATGAGCTTTCTAACTGTGACAGTTTTCAGATAAGCGTTGCCTTTATTACAATGGCGGGTATTGTACCATTGCTGCAGATACTTAAGGAGCTTGAGGAACGAAATGTTCCAGGTAAGATATTAACTACGAATTATCTTAACTTTAGTGAGCCACGAGCTCTTAAAAAGCTTAATGAGTATAGCAATCTTGAAATTCGTATGTACGATGTGGATGCAGCAGAGGAAGGTTTCCATACAAAAGGTTACATTTTCAAGAGAGATGAAATATATCGAATTATTATTGGAAGTTCAAATATTACTAGTTTGGCGCTTACCAGTAATAAGGAGTGGAATACTAAAATTGTATCAACTGAGCAAGGTGAAGTAGCACAGGAAATTGTTACCGAGTTCAATGATTTATGGAATTCAGAATATGCTTTGAATTTCGATGTTTTCTATGAAAACTATAAGCAAGCATATAAGCTTATTAAAGAGCAAAGAGAGATCGCAAAACAAAGCGAAGTTACTTCAATAGAGAGCTATAAGTTAAAGCCTAATAGTATGCAGGTAGGCTTCATTACAAATCTGAAGAAGATTGTTGATAGTGGTGAAAATAGAGCATTGCTTATTTCTGCAACAGGAACAGGTAAGACTTATGCTTCGGCTTTTGCTATGAGAGAAATGAGATTCAAGAGAGTTCTTTTTCTGGTTCATAGAGGTCAGTTGGCCAGACAAACTAAGAAGTCTTATGAAAGAGTTTTCGGTAGCACAATTACAACAGGAATAATTGGTGCAGGCCATTCAGTTGAAGATAATAAAGATAAGGACTACATCTTTGCGATGATTCAGACTATGAGCAAAGACGAGTCTTTAAAACAGTTTGATAAAGATGCATTTGATTGTGTCATATTTGATGAAGCTCATCATGCAGCAGCAGATTCTTATAAAAAAGTGATGGAGTATTTTACACCTAGTCTTTGGCTTGGAATGACAGCTACTCCAGATAAGCGCGATGACAATGTTGAGGGAAGAAATATCTATGAAATCTTCAATTATCAAATAGCTTACGAAATCAGATTGCAACAGGCAATGGAAGAAAATCTTTTATGTCCATTTCATTATTTTGGAATAAAGGATATTTCAATTATAGGTGATGATGCCGATGCTCACAGAGATTTCAGTGTTCTTACAAGTGATGAGAGAGTTAGGCACATTATTGAACAGACTAAGTATTATGGTTACAGTGGTGACAAAGTAAAGGGACTAATATTCTGTAGTGGAATAGAAGAATCAAAGACTTTGTCAGCTAAGTTTAATCAGATTGTAAATCCAGATACTGGCAAAAAGTATAGGACTATTGCGTTGAACGGTGATGCAAGTGAAGATGCCAGACAAGAAGCGTTTGAAAGACTTGCTATGGATGAAGCTGATGCGACAGAAAACATGCAGCCACTTGATTACATTTTCTCATATGAAATATTGAATGAAGGTGTAGATATTGTAGAGGTTAATCAGGTTGTAATGCTTCGACCAACTCAGTCGCCTATAGTATTTATACAGCAGCTTGGACGAGGACTTCGTAAAGCCAATGGAAAGGAATATGTTGTTATCATCGATTTCATTGGGAACTATAACAACAACTTTATGATTCCTATAGCACTTTCCGGAGACCGTACCTATAACAAAGACAATATTCGTAGATACGTTATGGAAGGTGGCAGAGTTATTCCTGGAGCGTCTACGGTTCATTTTGATGAGATAAGCAGAAAACGAATATTTGATTCAGTAGATAATGCCAATTTTAGTGATGTTAGGCTGATAAAAGAAAACTATACTAATTTGAAAAATAAACTTGGTCACATTCCAGCGCTGAAGGATTTTGATGATTATGGTGAGATGGATGTACTGAGAATATTTGATAATAACAACCTTGGTTCTTACTATAAGTTTCTGGTCAAGTATGAGAAAGAATATACAATTCGTCTTTCCGATAATGAAGAAAAGGTTATAGAATTTGTATCGAAGAAGCTAGCTAATGGTAAGCGTATACATGAGCTTAGATTGCTTAAAAGAATGCTTTTGTTGGTTGGATATGCTCCAGTTAGTAATCTTATTTCTGGGTTAGCAAAAGACCTTGAGGAGAACTATGGTAAGCACTTATCAGAAGACCAGGCTGAAAACATTGTAAACGTAATGACAAATGAGTTTGCTTCAGGCTCTGGAAAAAAGACGTATGCTGAATGCGTGTTATTGGAAAAAGACAATACAGATTATACCTATAGCAAGTCATTTATAAAAATGCTTCATAATAAGGACTTTTATAATATTCTAAATGAGCTAGTTGATTTTGGAATAAGTCGATATGAGCGAGATTATAGTAAACCATACCTTGACACTGATTTGGTACTATATCAGAAGTACACATATGAGGATGTATGTAGGCTTCTTAATTGGGCAAACAACGAAGTGCCAACGAATATTGGTGGATATAAGTATAATGATAAGACAAAGACATTTCCTGTTTTCATTAATTATGAAAAGGATGATGACATAAGTCTTACTACAAGATATGAAGATCGTTTTACTAGCAACAGGACTTTGATTGCAATATCAAAATCAGGAAGAAGCCTCAAGTCAAATGATGTTCAAAAGTTTTTGAATAGCCAAGAACTTGGAATACAGGTAGAATTATTTGTTAGAAAGAATAAAGACGACAAAGGGTCAAAAGAATTCTACTACTTAGGCCATATGACTCCGAGTGGATATGCCAAGGAATTTACTATGGCCAATACCGAGAAGAAAGCAGTAGAAATAGAATGGATTTTAGATGTACCTGTTAGAGAAGATATTTATGAGTACATTGTAGGTGTTTAAAAGGAGATATGTATATGAAAACAGTACGAGTAGTTGCAGCAGTTATAAAAGCTGAAAATGAGAAAGGCCAGCCAATAATTTTTGCCACTCAAAGAGGATACGGTGAATATAAAGATGGTTGGGAATTTCCTGGCGGAAAAATTGAGGAAGGTGAAACTCCACAGCAAGCGTTAAAGCGTGAGATTATGGAGGAGTTGGATACAGAGATAAGTGTTGGTGAACTAATTGACACTATCGAGTATGACTACCCAACATTCCATTTATCAATGGATTGCTTCTGGTCTGAAATTGTAAAAGGCGATTTGGTTCTAAAAGAACATGAAGCAGCAAAGTGGCTTACTAAGGAGCAACTTGGGGACGTTGATTGGTTGCCAGCGGATATTACTTTAATTGAGAAGGTTGGAGAGGGAATATAGCTTTGTAGTATTATAGTAAGACTGCTATTATTTGCAAATTAGTATTATGGTGTAGAATTAAGGAAAGACATGAAGAGGTGACAAATATTCATTAAAATGACAAGTGAAGGTCATCCCCAATTGAAGGGGATGGCTTTTTTATTGTTTAAAATATGTAAAGTAATGTAAATATAGTTGAATTTTAGATAAATACACATTATTATTGAATGGTGGCTATAACGTATATACGATAATTTAATTTAGAGATTATACGTATAATCATAATATGTATAATTTGCAAGTAACAAATGGGAGGACGTCAATAATGTATGATATCGATGAGAAAATCAAAGAAACAGATGAAGCAATATGTGAAAATATTGATTTGATTAGTGTTAAGAGCAGGGGGTTTGTTGCTCAAAATATTTTGTCTCATACTAGAAATCTAATAGAATATGTTGCAATTAAAGCATATAGTACGAAATTTGAATTGCCAAAAAGTGAATACGAGCTTAATAAGGCGGCTGGTGAATACATAAAAAGTGAAAATAGATTTCTCTTTTTACGAAAGTTCCATGGTTTTGTACAGGAATCATTATCGCATTATACACCGAGTAAAGACGGAGCAGAACGATTGGCACTTAAGTATTATGAGTACTATGTCTTACTTAAAGAATTTGTAAAAAAAGAATTTGGTATAGACATTCTACATAACTTAGACTTGTTTCCTTTAAATATGGACAATTCGGTAAAAGGATATTATATCGAAGTCCTAAAGTCATTAAAGAAGAATTGGCCAATAAATGATTTTAATACCGGACGGTTATATGTGATTAATTCAAAACCAGTTTACATTGAGGGGGAAGTATTATTTGAAAACACATTGATTCCTGCCAGTGATTATAGTAGTAAATTTGATCGCTTTATAGTTTTTTCTAGTTTTATGATTCCAGATCATTATGCTATTAAATGCTGTATTTTTCCGGATGAAATCTCTGTAGAAACACAAAAGATGCCTATTAATATAATGACATATTTTGAGGTATCAATACGACCTTGTGAATTAAGTAATTTTGGTAGACTGTTTAACTATACATTCAAGATTGAAGTATCACATAGCGAATATAAGGGATTAATGAAATATCTTACAATTACAGGTGCGACAATAAACGATATTATGCGTAGCTCTGAAAAAAACTATGTGTATATTAAAAACCAAATATGCATGAAAGCAAAAACGGTAAACTTTTGCAATGTTATGGATGCGGGAAGAAAACTAATTGTGGAAGGTAAGTCGGGAGCGAATATTATAAGCTACCTTTCAACAATTATGCGTAATAAAGTTTTGAAAGATCAATATTATAACGCTCCTAATGGACAGCTATCTGATTTGTTACTAAGTTATAAATGTATACCTTTTGAACAAATGCCGTTTGCTACATCTTTGTTGGGACATAATATTGAGTTATCGAAGGTGTATGGAGCTTTTAGCGATGAGGGAAGACAACATGAATTATTTGCTCGTGCCATAAAGAATAATTCTGATATAAATGGAACAATTTATGCCCAAGAAGATGATCTTCTTGGATTCGATAATAGACCACAATTAGTAGATAAATATAATAATAATTTATATTATAAGCATAGACCGAAGAGAGAGATAAAAAAATTTGGTAATTATTATTATATAGATGAGTATTTCAATGATACTAAAACGATAATTGAAAGATTAATGGGTTTATCAAAAGATGGTTTGGTTGGACATTATAATACTGTAGCTAGTTGGATAGATTCTAATCCTAGTATAATTGATTGCGACGAAAAGAGAAAAATATTAGAAGAAATGTTTGCTGAAACGAAGGTTTCATTAATTTATGGTGCAGCAGGTACGGGAAAGACATTCTTGCTGAATCATATATCGCAGATATATGATTCTAGTAAGAAATTGTATTTGGCCAACACAAATCCAGCTGTTGATAATTTGAAAAGAAAAGTCTCTGCTCAGAATTGTAATTTTAGTACTATAGCCAAATATATAAAAAGCGGAAGCGTAGATCGAGTGTATGATATTGTTATTGTCGACGAGTGCAGTATGGTTAGTAATTCCGATATGAGACAAATATTAGAGAAAACAAGCTTTAATTTATTAATATTAGTTGGAGATATTTATCAGATTGAATCTATAACATTTGGCAATTGGTTTGGATTGGCAAGGTACTTTTTAAAGAAAAAAAGTTGGCATGAGTTGACTACTCCATATAGGGCGAAAAATGATGAGTTAAAGGCTTTATGGACTAAAGTTAGAAATTTAGATGATGACATTACAGAATATTTGGATATGAAGGGATATTGCTCTCGTTTAAATGACAGCATTTTTAAAAAGAATGATAAAGATGAAATTATATTATGTTTGAATTATAACGGTCTTTATGGAATTAATAATATAAATCGTTTCTTACAGAATAATAATAAGAACAAAGCTGTTTCGTGGGGAATATGGACTTATAAAATAGATGATCCTGTCTTATTTAATGAATGCGAGCGCTTTTATCCGGCTTTATATAATAACTTAAAGGGAAAGATAGTAGATATAGAACAAGATAATGTTAATAGTGTTATTTGGTTTGATATTGAAGTTGAAAAAGTTCTAAATGAAATGGATGTTAAGGGATTAGACTTAGAGATAATTAGTGGAGATTCAGAAAAGACATTAATCAGATTTTCTGTGATGCTGCCTGATGAGGACGCAGATAATGAAGACATTAGCGCTGTTATGCCTTTTCAAATAGCTTATGCAGTTTCTATTCATAAAGCACAAGGCTTAGAGTATGATTCTGTAAAAGTAGTTATTACAGAAGATATAGATGAGTTGATTACTCATAACATCTTTTATACCGCTATTACGCGAGCTAAGAAACATTTAAAGATATATTGGACTCCAGAATCTGAAAAACAAGTGTTGGGGCAGTTTAATATATCAAACATAAGAAATGAGGCAAATATTTTTTCAGGACAATCACACATAAAAATATGTAATAAATGTCCTGAAAAGTATGATGAAGCCAAATAATTGTAATATAGTAACTGAATTTATAATGAGGGTAAAAGATGACATTAGTTGCATCATGGGTGAGGTGTGTTAATAAAAAGAAGAATACATATGAATTGGTTTTGATTTCCGATAGTAGACTAAATGGTGGTGTGTACTGGGATGAGTGTCCCAAAATTATGAAATTTGGAAGGGAAGACTGTGTACTTGGATTTGCTGGGGATACAGAATATTCTTATCCTTTTATGCTTCAAATGAATAATTATTTAGCTGAATATTCAAAATTAACAAATGGAGCTATTACCTTTAATGATTTATCTGGAAGTTTTATACGTATTCTAAATAAAATGACCGAGAAAATAGATGATCAGAGATGTGGTGATGAATCTATAAAAATTGAACCATATAATAACCAGTATATATTTGCAGGATATGATTGGTGTGAGCAAAAATTTAGAATAAGAACCATTTCTTATATTCCTAGCAAGGTATTAGATTCGCATTACGGAACAGGGATGAGAATAGGCGACTTTGTTCTGTCCTATGGTAATACTCGTCAACAATATATATATAAGAATAAAGAAAAAAAAGCAGAAAAAGCAGAAAAAGAATTTGTTCCTGCTGGTAAATTGTATTTTGATAATTATAGAGGTCATTTTGGGCAATTAGGGGTAATAGGTGATAAAAGAGAAGAATATTTAAAAATACTCGATAGGATACTTGATAAGAGATTTGGCAAGAACTGTGAATCTGCCCATGATAAGTATTTTGATATGGAGCCGTATGAAGCACTTTGCAAACTATTGCAGATAGAAAAGGAAAATAGAACATCAACAGTTGGGGGCGCACCACAAATGGTGAAGGTCTATCAGTATAGAAAATCGGGGGTGATAGGTGTTTATTGGCCTTGTTATAATCCTGATAAGCCATATTCAAATAGAACATTACTAGGGAGAAATCTATTAGAATATGAAGAATCCGATAATTGGTTTTATTCAAATGTCGATGAGCGAAGTTTTCCATGTCACGATGGGATGAATAAATATATTGATATGTTTTCAAACATAAGAATTCAATATACGATGAAGTCAAGTCAAGACATAGAAATCCAAGTTTTAAAAGGAAAAGAGGATTATTATAAAATATGTGATTTTCACATATATAAAAACAAGAAACTTACCTTTAATTCGCCATATAAACTAGAACTAGAATTTGACAAGTATTCAAATACATATCATGTATATCCATCAAAAACAATCAAGGAATACTATACACCGCCTCGTGAGATATTTGAGAAAGGTACATATACTGTTGAGTATAATCTGATAGATATGTTTGATGGCGTATATTTTAGATATTCAAAAATAAATGGATCTCAGAACAAATACCGTGTAAATGCTTTTTGTAGTGCAGAAATCGAATATGCAAAATACTGTAAATTCGAGATAGAACAAATAGAATTAAATCCAGGAGATAAGTTTATAGTCAAACTTGAATATGATAAAGATGGAATGGTAGACCTCAATTCTGAACCATTAAGGTATTCAAAAGAATATATTATGCCATCATGCAAAGTTTTGGATAAGGAGATTTATAAGCATAAGCAAATTGGTCGGTTGGTAACTAGTTTACAGTATCGGAAACATAAGCTTGACCAATCTATGGACTAAATGTACGAATAGTTATAATTAATAGGAAAATATCAGCAATACATGGAGATATGAATGAAATCGATAAGGGACTATAAATATAGGGATGATAATACTCCAGGTGGAGTAGCAAGTTCAGTTCATATAATCAAAAGATTTATAAAGGCCAAAGAGATATATGAGGCAAATAAAGGATATAATACACCATTACAGGGAGTAGAACTTGTTTGTAAAGCTTTGGATAAATTATTGATAAATGAAGGCTTGAAGGTAATGGTGGCATCGCGAGAAGAATATTATAGGAATGATATTCTGGAATTTGATTATAAAAAGGCTGGAATCAATGTAAAAAAAGGCAACGTTGTATGGATTAAGTTTTCAGATAAAGGTCATGTAGGGGTTGTGGCTTCAGGCGCAGATATTAATTTTGATTATCCAACTGATTATAAGGATTATATTAAGCAGGAAAATGGAAATTGGAAATATAAAAGTTCTGGGATTCTACTACATTTTCTAGGATTGCATTGGTATACTGATGCAGTGTTAATAATTCCAATACCTGAGGATTGTGGTTATAGTAAGAGAGAAGTGGAAGTAGCTGTTGGTAACTTCTTAATAGACAAAGGTATTCCTATCATAGATTATTATTCGCACAACTATGGCCCATTGTAATGAATCTAACAGAGAAGACAATAAAAAGAAGTAATCGCCCAAGCCAAAGGTTCGATTACTTCTTTTTCATAAACATGTAAGTTTTTAACCAAAGGGCTGTCCGTCAATCGGTAGCCCCTTGTTTATATAAAATGATATAATAAATCCATATGAGATTCAATCATTCGGAGGTTATAATTTATGAGTTTAATATTTGGACTATTATTTGGAGCATTAGCAGGCTTTATCGCCAGCTTTATAATGGGAGAGAAATCTGGATGGATTAAGAATATAATCCTCGGTATTGCTGGAGGATTTGTAGGAGGATTTGCATTCGATATTCTAGGGCTATCTGCCAATGGGCAATTTGGAAGCCTTATTGTCTCTGTAGTAGGCGCATGTATCTGTATTTGGTTGGGAAGAAGATTATTCTAATATAGAATAAAAATTCATATGAAGACAATACGTGTACTTGCAGCAGTTCTATAAGCAGAAAAAGTTCGATTTTAGAATTTGTTCGATTGTATCCCTGTTGCCCGTTTGGTACACTAGTACTCGGTGCTACCAAGCGGTAGGCGATTCGGCCCTTAAATTAGAGAGGGCGGTACCCTCATGATTACCTCAAAATCTGGCTTGCCAGAAATCGACATCAGGAGGGATATCTTATGGAAATCTATGATATTATAGCAGTCATCTGTTTTGGTATGACTTGTTTTTCACTAGGCGTAAGCTACGGAAAAGACCATAAGAAAAAGAAGTAATCGCCCACGCCAAAGGTTCGATTACTTCTTATCTTATAAGAATTAATATTTAACCAAAGGGCTGTCCGTCTATCGGTAGCACCTTTTCTTATATTGAATAATACTATAGATTGATTAAGTTTTCAACAAAAGAGAATAGATATGACTTACCAAATTAAGAAAATCCTAGAATCAGATTATGGATGTGAAGAGCGACCTGCAGGTTACGTACCGCAGGTCCTTGTGATATTACAAGATGAGGCCGGCGACCAAATTGAGCGCGAAGTTCCTGATGCTGATTTGTATAAGAGAGATATCAATGAAGGTGATTTAGTGTACTTCGACGAGGCGGGCCAGATTCAGAAGGGAGCAAATGAAAAGCATTAAAAGCGTATTCATTTGCTTAATACTCCTTTTGAAGTTATAATAGCAAGGATTTTGTTTTTAAAAGGAGTATAAAATGAGAATAGCAGTTACATATGAAAATGGTCAGGTGTTCCAGCACTTCGGACACACTGAGCAGTTTAAAATTTACGAAGTAGAAGATGGCAAGGTTGTTTCATCAGAAGTTATCGGTTCTGATGGACAGGGCCACGGTGCTTTAGCTGGTCTTCTTAGCAACAATTCAATCGACGTACTTATCTGCGGCGGTATCGGTGGCGGCGCACAGGCTGCACTTAGCGAAAATGGTATCGAGCTTTGCGCTGGCGCATCAGGAGATACAGATGCAGCAGTTGAGGCATACCTTAAGGGCGAGCTTATCAACTCTGGTGTAAATTGCAATCATCATGGTGAAGGCCACACATGTGGTGATCACGAGGAAGGACATAGCTGTGGCGGTCATTCTGGTTGTGGCGGATGCCATTCTGAGCCTGAGTTCGAGGGCAAGAATGTAGGCAAGACATGCCGTACACACTACAGAGGTACATTCAACGATGGTACACAGTTTGATTCATCATACGACAGAGGCGAGCCACTTGAGTTCGTTTGTGGCGCAGGCATGATGATTAAGGGCTTTGACAAGGCTGTTGCAAACATGGAAGTTGGCGAGAAAGTAGACATTCACCTTATGCCTGAGGAAGCTTATGGCCAGCGTGACGAGGAAGCAGTTTTCACAATTGAAATTGCACAGCTTCCAGGTTCAGAAAACTTAGAAGTAGACCAGCAGGTATACTTACAGGATCCATATGGCAGACCATTCCCAGTAAAGGTTGTTGCAAAGGATGATACAAATATCACTCTTGATGCAAACCACGAGATGGCTGGTAAAGAACTTAACTTTACAATTGAGCTTGTAGAGGTAAAATAGTATATAGCAGAGCGGTGCTTATGCACCGCTTTTTTTCTAAGAATAATTGGAGCCAATGGGGGGAGTTATGGCAGTATGTAACTTATGCTACAGGCATTGCAGTATTTCAGAAGGTAAATATGGTTTCTGTCAGGTGAGGACCTGCAGGGACAGTATCATCGTGCCGGAGAATTATGGGATGCTCACGGCGATTGCACTGGACCCGATTGAGAAGAAGCCGTTGAATCGATTTTATCCGGGCAGCTATATTCTGTCTGTGGGAAGCTATGGCTGCAATTTGCGATGCCCATTTTGTCAGAACTATCACATTTCATGGGGTGATGAAGTGGAGGTTAGCAAGAGGGAGGCCAGATACGTCTCGCCTGAGACGCTGACCCAGATAGCTGATGAGCAGCGTGCAAATGGAAATATTGGAGTGGCTTTTACTTACAATGAGCCATTGATATCATACGAATACATTATAGATACAGCAAAGCTCCTTTCGGCAAAGGGCCTGAAAACTGTTTTAGTATCAAACGGAATGGCTGATGTAGCTACAGTCAAAGAATTGTTCTCCTATGTAGATGCCATGAACATCGATTTGAAGGGCTTTACAGACCATTATTATGAGGACGTGTTAACGGGAAACAGGCAGATGGTAATGGACTTTATCCAGGAGGCGGCGAAGCATTGTCATGTGGAGCTTACCACGCTGATTATTCCAGGGGAGAATGACTCTGATGAGGAGATGGATGAGCTAAGCAGTTGGATAGCTTCAGTGAATCCAGAAATTCCTTTGCACATTTCCAGGTTTTTCCCAAGATTTCATATGGTAGATAGAGGCGCTACGTCAGTGGAGACTATCTATCATTTAAAAGATATAGCAAAGCAACATTTGAAATATGTTTACACAGGAAACTGTTAAGGGAGGGGTTATACTATGGCAATTCTAGCAGCATTTATGGTTCCACATCCACCGATGATTGTGCCGGCTGTAGGCCGCGGTGGTGAAGCTCAGGTTCAGGAGACTATCGATGCCTATGAAAAGGTGGCAGATGAAATAGCGAAGCTTGAACCGGATACAATCATCATCACTAGTCCACACAGTATCATGTATTCGGACTATTTCCATATTTCTCCGGGAAAGGGAGCGAAAGGTTCTTTTGCCAGATTCAACGCGCCGGAGGTATCTTTCCAGGAAGAATATGACACAGAGCTTGTAGATAGAATCAATGAAATCGCCTATGACGCCAGCTTTCCGGCAGGCACACTAGGTGAGCGTGATCCAGAGCTAGACCATGGCACAATGGTTCCACTTTGGTTTATAAGGAAGAAATATGCCAAGGGGCAGATTGTGCGCATCGGCCTGTCCGGACTTGGTTTGCTGGATCATTATCGTTTAGGTCAGATGATTCAGGAGGCTGTGGATGAGGTTAATCGCAAGGTAGTTTTCGTTGCCAGTGGAGATTTATCGCACAAACTTCAGGACTATGGACCTTATGGATTCGCCAAAGAGGGACCTGTTTATGACCAGAGGATTATGGACGTGGCCGGCCGTGCAGCTTTTGAGGAGATGTTTGATTTTAAAGAGGATTTCTGCGAGAAAGCAGCAGAATGCGGTCATCGTTCATTTGTTATAATGGCTGGTGCTTTGGATGGAAAGGCTGTAGATGCCAATGTTTACTCTCATCAGGATGTGACAGGCGTTGGTTATGGAATTGCAACTTTTTATGTGACAGGAGAGGATGAGAATCGTCGTTTTAGAGACACCTATCTGGCAAAGCTGAATGCCCATTTACAGGAATCACAAAAGCCTACTGACGAATATGTTAAGCTGGCGAAGGCATCTCTTGAAAGCTATATTTTGCGTGGCAAGGTCCTGGATTTACCAGATGATTTGCCTAAGGAACTGCTTTCCAAGCAAGCCGGAGCATTTGTATCCATCCACAAGGCTGGTCGTCTGAGAGGCTGCATTGGAACAATTCTTCCTACCACCGAGTGTGTGGCAGCAGAGATTATTCAAAACGCCATCAGTGCTTCCACCAGAGATACTCGCTTTAATCCAATCAGCCCGGAGGAATTGCCTGATTTGGAAATCAATGTTGATGTGCTAAGCGAGCCAGAGCCAATATCTTCACCAGAAGAACTAGATGTGAAACGCTACGGCGTAATTGTAAGCAGTGGAAATCGCAGAGGTTTATTGCTTCCAGATTTGGATGGGGTAGACTCTGTCGCACAGCAAATTTCTATCGCACGCCAAAAAGGCGGAATCGGCATGGATGAACCGGTTCAGCTTCAGAGATTTGAGGTTATAAGACACAAATGATAAGAAAAAAGGCTTGCATTCCTAATGACGAATAATTAAAATAACTGAAATAATGTTATTTTATTATTGGTAATTAGGAAAGGACATAAAAATATGGCAATAAGAATAATTACAGATTCTGCAAGCGATATCCCACAGGATGTAGCAAAAGAATGGGGAGTGACAGTATTACCCATAAATGTAAGATTTGGGGATGAAGAGTATTTAGATGGTGTTACACTCTCCGCAGAGGATTTTTATCATAAATTAATCGAGACTGATGAAGTGCCTAAGACAAGCCAGATTTCACCTTATGTTTATGCACAGGAGTTTGAGAAGGCTGATGAAGCTGGCGATGAGCTTATTTATTTTTGCTTATCTGCAGGAGTTTCAGGATGCTATCAAAGCGCCATGCTTGCGGCAGCGGATTACTCTGACAATATTCATATTGTGGATACAAAGCAATTTTGCATATCAGAATATATTTTAGTGCAAAGAGCTGTAAATTTGAGGGATGAGGGAAAAACTTGCGATGAAATCATTTCCATCATCCAGGAAGAAATGAAGAAGGTGCATGTAATATCTGCCTTTGATACTTTAGAGTATTTAAAGCTTGGTGGAAGACTTTCTTCAGCGGCAGCTTTTGCAGGAAATATGCTAATGATTAAGCCTGTAATAACTATCGAAGAGGGAATTGTAAAGGTTATTGGAAAAGCAAGAGGTTCAAAAAAGAGCCACAACATGCTGACAGAATATGTAACAAATTCTGGTGGAATTGATTTTAGTAAGCCATTATGTCTTGCTTATTCAGGTTTCTCCCAGGAGGTGCTTACTAAATATGTAGAAGATTCAAAGGCTATCTATGAGGGCCATGAAGAACAGCTTCAGTACACAGTTGTAGGCGCAACAATTGGCACATACGCTGGACCAGGTGCAATAGCCTTGGCATACTTTTCACTTTAATAGATAACAAAAAAGGCGATGCAATGCATCGTCTTTTTTAGAAAGAATTGATTATAGTGTATTTGCTCTATCTGCAATATTCTTTTGGAAATTGATGACATCGTGGTCGTAAGGTGTATCCATGAATTCTGATTTAATCATGAAATCTGCGGATGCCTTGTTGACTGCGATAGGGATATCGTAAACCTGAGCGATTCGCATCAGAGCCTTTACATCTGGGTCGTGTGGTTGTGCTGTAAGCGGGTCGGAGAAGAAGATGATTAAATCGATTCTGCCTTCTACAACCTTTGCTCCGATTTGCTGGTCGCCGCCAAGAGGGCCTGAGTTGTAGCCTCTAACAGGAAGCCCTGTTTTGTCAGAAATCATTCTGGCTGTGGTTCCTGTACCGCACAAGAAATGATTCTTAAGAATTTCTTTATTGTCTTCGCACCACTGGATAAGAAGTGGCTTCTTTCCATCGTGGGCAATAAGAGCAATGTTTTTTTGTTTCCCAATAGTAAGTGTAATTTTATCTTCCATAAAAACCTCCAGTCATTATTTTTGCTAGTGTTATTTTAATGTTTGGGGAGGGATATCACAAGTGAAAAAATACATTTGACGTAACCTAATCGGCTTGCTATGATATGCCTTATGAAATATAAAGCAATAGCACTAGATTTAGACGGAACTCTTTTAAATAGTAAAAAAGAGGTTAGTAACAAAAACAAAGAAATAATAATGAAGGCTGCAAAGGCAGGGGTAAAGATTATCCTTGCATCAGGCCGTCCAGTACCTGGAATAAAAAAGATTGCAAAGCAGCTTCACCTGGAAGAGGTAGGAGGATACATACTGGCGTATAACGGTGGTATGATTATCGATTGCAAGACAGGAGAGGTTGTACGCAGAGAAACTATTCCTGAAAAGTACTACGCAGATATTCTTCGTTGCGCAAATAAATTCAATGTTGCCACACTTACATATGATTCAGAAGGCATCATTTCAAATGACGAGAACAATCAGTACGTGCAGCTGGAATCAAAAATCAATAACATTCCAATCAGACAGGTATTCCACCTGGATGAGGAAGCACAGCTTGATCCACCTGTTAAGTTTTTATGCGTGGGTGATCACAAGGTTCTTAGAAATGTAGAAGCAAAGCTTAATGAAAAGTTTAATGGCACTGTTAATGTTTTCTTCTCAGAGCCATTTTTCCTAGAGATAATGCCACAAGGAATTGAAAAGGCATCATCTCTAGAAATATTGTTAGGAAGTCTTGGCATTGATCGCAAGCATCTGATTGCCTGCGGTGATGGTTTCAACGACATTCCTATGATGCGTTACGCAGGTCTTTCTGTTGCCATGGCAAATGCACAGGATGAGACCAAGGAATGGGCTGATTTTATTGCACCATCCAATGATGAAGATGGAGTAGCAGTAGCAATCGAAAAATTCATCGAAGCCACTAAAAGTAGATGACTATATGGAGATAGGCTATATCCTTCCTGGCAATTTGCCACAGTCACAAATGACTAAAAGCTACATAGAGATGCTTACGAAGTATACTAAATCTTAAGAAAAAATGAGAAAGAGCCAGTCACTATAAAATACATAGTAACTGGCTCTTTTAGAATGTTATCAATCAATAAATATGTTAACAGATATCTTGCAAAGTTCTATAGGTTTGGCATATCATGTCGATTTGAAGACATAAATGGTATACTTACACTAGAATATAGAAAGGGGATAGTTGATGCTTAGAATTGCAATAGTAGAAGACGAAAAAAAGTGTCAGGCTAGCTTGATAGAGCATTTATCCAGATATGAGAAAGAGCATTCGGACAGTTTCATTGTCAGGACTTTTTTTGATGGAATAGATATTTTAGATGACTACACTTCAGAGTATGATCTGATTTTCTTGGACATACATATGAAATATCAGGATGGAATGACTACAGCTAGAAAAATAAGAGAGCTGGATGACAGCGTAATCATCGTATTTATAACAGCCCTTGCCCAATATGCGATAGAAGGGTACAAGGTAAATGCTCTTGATTTTATTTTAAAGCCAGTAGTATATGAGCAATTTGAAGTCACAATGGATAAAGTGTTAAAAACTGCTGATAAGTATCACAAAGGTACAGAACTGATTGTGGCAGAAGATGGAGCAAAAAGAAAAATTGATACAGAAGATATTTGTTATATAGAGGTTGTTGGGCACACTATTGTTATCCATAGCAGGGGTGGGGTTTATGAAACCAGAAGCAAAAGCCTAAAGGCAATCGCCGAAGATTTAAGAGATTATGGATTTGTTCAAAGTGGACAATCCCATCTTATTAATCTTAAATATGTGGATAGAATAAAAGGTGATGTGGTTACAGTTGCAGGCGATGAGCTTTTTCTTAGTCGAAGCAGGAAAAAGGATTTTATTTCAGCCTTTGGTGATTTTGTAGGAATGGAGATATAGCCATGGATAATTCTTTCAATGTTGGATATCTTCTAGAAATGGTGATACCTGTTTTAGGGATTTGCAGTGTTCTAAACAAGAAAAAATATCCATTGTTAAGAGGGGCAGCTTGTGTCTGTTTAGGACTCCTTTTTGATGCTGTCATGACAGGAGTGCTTAAGCTGTTTGGATATGAGGGAACAGATTATTCAGATATAACTCCCTCCGCATATATAATCATTTTGTTTTGGTTTATGGTCATATGGATAGCGGTGATATTTGGAATATATTTTGCTACAGAGGTAAATTTTCACGAGGCAATCTATCTGTTTGCAATTAGCTATTGTATTGAGCATATTTTTTACTGTATAAGAGAACTCTTTGATTATTGCACAGACGGCAGGATACCGGATAATCAACCAATACTATATACCGTCTGTCTTATAGGCTCTTTTATAATGGCTTATTTTTGGTTTGCTAAATCTACAGTAGTTGATGGCAAATATTTGATAGAGACTCTTTCTGCTACATCTGCCACAGTTGTAATTTTGCTTGTGGTTTGGTTTTTAAGCATTATTTCGAGTGTTAATAATATTGGTCATATTCATGCGGTGTATGCTATTTTGGCAAGTCTATTTATTTTGATAAATCAAAGAGCTCAGCTTATCAATGAAAAAGAAAAAAGAGCATTTAGAATTAAAGAGCAGCTTTGGAAAGATACTCAGGTGAGATATCAGTTTTCAAAGGATGCCATGGCAGTAGTTAATCAACATTATCATGATATGAAACATCAGATTAATGCTTTGGCCAATATGGAAAGTGATGAGAAAAGACGAGGCATTTTATCTGAGATGGAAAACGACATAGCAATATATGATGCTGTAGTTCGTACAGGTAACGATCTTCTAGATACAGTTTTGACTGAAAAAAAGCTGATATGTCACAGTAAGGAAATCAGAATGAGCTGTATGGCAGATGGGGAGCAGCTCAAGTTTATGGATGAAATCGATTTGTACACATTGCTTGGAAATGCTTTAGACAATGCAATTGAAGCAAATGAAAAGATTTTAGATAGAGCCAAGAGATGGATATCAGTGCAGATTCAAAATAAAAAAGGGATTGTTCTGGTAGAAATCATTAATCCATACACGGGTACAATTAAAATGCAGCATGGCTTGCCTATCACATCTAAAAGTGACAAGCTAAGCCATGGATATGGCACCCAAAGTATCAAAGCTATTGTAGAAAAATATGATGGCAATTTAACTATTAAAACTGAAAATGATAAGTATTTACTTAGAATTATTTTTTCTGAGTAGAGATGCTGATTATGACAAAAAATGTGCAGGCTGTGACAAGGCCTGCATTTTTTTTAATGATTTTGTTATTCTTTCGATAAAGTTATCAATCGGGGTACGCCCCTAGAAAAGGAGAATGCAAATGAGCAAGGGAAGAAAAATTATTGGAACATGCATCCGCTCAATTCTTATTATCGTATTTGCGATTATAATTGTAGCGGTTAACAGCATCCTACCAAACTATGCCAGAATGGTAGACAGTATGCTGGGAGGCATTAACACAAAAATCGATAATTCGGATGTTGATACTACAGGTCTTGACTTACAGTACAACAAGGCGGATTACAATGCAGATTCTATTAAGACTGCAGAGGCAGATCTTCATCAGAGAATTGCAGATGAAGGTACAATATTGCTTGAAAATGAGGATGGTTTTTTACCACAGACAGCAGATGCTACATTTAGTTTCTTTAGTGTGAATTCAGCTACAGTAACATCAAATGATAGCATGATGGGTGGTAGAAGCCTTGCTGATATTTTTGATTCGGCAAATGTATCTATCAATAAAACACTTTTTGATTATTACAAAGAGCAGTCTGAAAATTATGGTTTGGGGGCTGGTTCAATTTCATATGGTGATGCTGAGGATTTCTCAATTAATGAGGTTCCATTATCAGAGCTTCAAGCAAATGACGATGTAATGAACTCACTCAAAGGTACAGTGCCTGTTTATTTCTTAAAGAGAGTAGCAGGTGAAGGAAGAGATATGCCTCGTTCTATGTACAACCATGCTGATAATGCGCAGGATCAGGCAAAGACATATCTTGAGCCAGACAGCACAGAGCTTGAAATTATCTCATATTTGAATGACAACTTTGATGGATTTATTCTTGTAAGCAATTCAAATGCTGCACTTGATCTTGATTTTGTTAAAGATTATCCAAATATCAAGGCTGTAATTTCAGCAACAGCAATTGAGTCATTGCCTTATATTTTAACTGGCCAGGTTAACCCATCAGGTAGAACAGTAGATACTTTTGCTGCAAATCCACTTGAGTCACCAGCTGCTATGAACTTTGGTGACTATCAGTATTCAGATTCAAACGGTGACCTTACAAAGTACAACTATGTTACTTACGAAGAGGGAATCTACGTTGGATATAAGTACTTTGAAACCAGATACGAGGATGTAACTCTAGGTCGTGAAAACGCTGGGGATTTTGACTACGATTCAGAAGTTGTTTATCCATTTGGATACGGATTGTCTTTCACCACATTTGAATGGTCCGATATGAAGACATCATGGGATGGAGATACTTGCAACATTGAAATCACAGTTACTAACACAGGTGATGTGGCTGGTAAGGATGTAGTTGAAATCTATGCCCAGAGTCCATACACAGATTATGATATTGAAAATGGTGTAGAAAAAGCATCTGTGCAGCTTGTAGCATACGATAAGACAAATGAGCTTGCAGCAGGCGAGTCACAGACAATGTCACTTAGTTTTGATAAGTCTCAGTTAAAGGCATACGATGCTAATAACGCAAAGACATATATATTTGATGCTGGTGATTACTATATTACTGCAGCAAAGAATGCACATGAGGCAGTTAACAATATTATCAATACAAAGCTTGATGATACAACAGATGAAGCTACATCTGAGTTTGTATCAGTTTACACTCCTGATATTACAGAGGTTGATACTGTTACATATTCAAAGGACAGCTATTCAGGCGAGGAAATCACAAATCAATTTGATGATGCAAAGGGTGAGGCTACATATCTTACTAGAAACGATTGGGTAGGAACATTCCCTACACACGATGGTACAGCAAGTGCTCAGATAAGCACTTGGGGAAATGAAATCAATGGAGATGACGGTGCATCTTATACATATACTAAGACTGCATCTGATGAGTTGATAGCACAGTTAGATAGTTTTGAATCAGGAACCACTATAGATCCAGAAACTCTTTCTGATACAGAGATTGTTTATGACAAAGATAATGGACTTAAGCTTATAGATATGCGTGGTCTGGATTATGATGACCCGCTATGGGAAGATTTATTGGATGAGCTTTCAGCTGATGAAATCTACAATGCAATCGGCGTAAGCGGATACGGAATCGAGTATATCAAATCAATAGAAAAGCCATTTAATATCGATGCTGATACAGCATCAGGCCTTATTTATGGTGGAACAAGTGCAATGTTCCCAAGTGCCATGACAATGGCTCAGTGCTGGAATCCATCACTTGCAAGGGAATATGGCACTATGATTGGAAATGAAGGTTTAATAGGTGGAGCTGATGGTTGGTATGCACCATCAATGAATATTCACCGTACTCCATTCTCAGGAAGAAATGGTGAGTATTATTCAGAGGATGCATTCCTTTCTGGTACAGTTGCTTCTAATGAGGTAATGGGTGCAGCTTCTAAGGGAATGTATACATATATTAAGCATTTCGCATTTAACGACCAGGAGAATCACCGTGGTGATAGAGATGGTCAGTACAGTATTGCAACATGGCTTAACGAGCAAAGCGCTCGTGAGATTTACCTTCTTCCATTTGAAATGTGCATGAAGGCAGGAGATGTTACTCTCAATTATGTTGAAAAACAGGATGATGGTTCTTATGCAAATGCATCTAAGGAAATCAGAGCATCACAGGCAGTAATGACATCATTCAACAGGGTTGGTGCTACATGGGCAGGTGGCGATTACGGCCTTATCACAGGTATTCTTAGAAACGAGTGGGCTTTTGATGGTCTCGTTATGACAGATAATGCCAATACTGGTGTATTCATGGATGGCTATCAGATGACAGAGGCAGGAGCTGATGTGAAGCTTACAACACTTCCTTCAGCAGCAAGATACAATTTTGATAAAAATGATGCTGCAACATACTACTATGCAAGACAGGCTATGCATCACATGCTTTACATTATCGCTAATTCAAAGGCAATGAATGGTGCAATGCCAGGAAGCCATATTAAAGATGGTGCAAGAATCACAACTCATGTTATGCGTATTGTAACTGTTGTATTTGTTCTTCTTATACTTCTTGAGATTTACAAGATATTTAGACTGTTTAAGCCTACCGCTAAAAAGCTAGCAAAACTTCAGGCTAAGGCAGAGAAGAGAGCAGCAAAGAAAGCTAAATAATATTGTGTGCAACATTTTGAACTAACAGTGAACTATCTGTGAAAATACAAAAATGTCAGAAAATAAATGCTATAGTAATTGATGTAGCCATTACAATAAGGAGGGACTTTTACTATGGCAGGAGAAGCAAAAAAACGTGGTAGTTTAAAAACAGTTTTGGTTGGGGTTGTTATGGCGTCTGTTATACTTTCGTCAGCAATTGTTTCTGTATTTTCAATTATAAACACTATAAACACCAACAATACACAGCGAGATGTATATAGCTCAAGACTTCTTGAGGATGTTAAGCTTAAATTAAAACATGAAACAGAAGAAGCCATGAGTATCTGTGAGGTTATGTATGGAAGATACCAGAATGGTGAAATGACACTGGCAGAGGCTGAAAAGGAGTCGGCTGATATCATTCGTGAACTTAGATACGACGATGGGAACGGTTATTTCTGGGTTGATACATCAAAAGGTGTGAATGTAGTTCTTTTAGGCAGAGATACAGAAGGTCAGTCTAGATGGGATGCTACAGATTCATCTGGAAATAAATATATTCAGATGATGATTGAAAACGGTTTGCAAGAGGGCGGCGGCTACACCGAGCTTATGTTTGCGAAGCCAAATGAGACAGAAGAACTTCCAAAGATTAACTATACAGCATACTATGAGCCATTTGATTGGGTAATGGGTACAGGTGTATGGGTTGATGATTTGGATGTAGTCGTAGATGAGTATCAAGCTCATGCACATGAAGCGCTTGTTAAGAATATCATGACTATAGTGGTCATTATGCTTATTCTTGTTATTATAGGTTCTGTTGCAGCATTCCTGGCAGGAGGCAAAATTACAAAGCCTATTATAACAGCAGCAGATCAGATGATTCGAATGTCTAATAGAGACTTTACAGAAAATGAGGCGATGGAAGAGGTTCGAAAGCTGAAGAACCATAACAATGAAATAGGAGCCATTTCGGAAGCTTTGGATTTGATGCATCAAAATATTCGAGATTTGATGCTTCAGATTTCAGATACTACATCGTCTGTAGCATCTGCATCTGAAGAGCTTTCAGCATCAGCATCACAGTCTGCAGAAGCTAGTGAGATGGTTGCAACATCTTGTACAAATGTTGCAAACTCATGCTCTGGCCAGATAAGCGCAGTAACAGATGCCAGCTCAGAGACAGATTCATTTGTTACAAACATGCAGGAATTCAAGGAAGCAATTAATCGTTCTTCTGAGATGATTAAATCTACAAATGAAGCTGCTATCAACGGCGCTGCTGATATGACAAATGCAACAGATATGATGAATACAATCAAAGAATCTGTTGAAAATTCAGCAAGAGTAGTAGATGATCTTGGCGAGAGATTAAAGAGTATTGACGAGTTCGTTGTTACAATTGCAGAAATTGCAAGCCAGACAAACCTCCTTTCTTTGAATGCTTCAATTGAGGCAGCTCGTGCAGGAGAGATGGGTAAAGGCTTTGCCGTTGTTGCTAGTGAGATTTCAAAGCTTGCTGATGAATCAAATCAGGCAGCTCAGAAGATTAACGAGCTAATTGCAGCTATTATGAACAATTCAAGACAGGCTGTAGATGCTATGAAACAGGGCGCAGAAGAAGTTATCAATGGCTCTGAGCTTGTAAATGAAGCTGGTGAAACATTCAATAATATTGTAAACATGGTTAACTCTATTTCTGAGGAATCAAATACAATGAGCGCCATTGTAGAACAGCTTTCAGGCGGAACAGATACCATTGCAAAGAATATCCATGACATAGAGCAGATGAGTATTTCAGTTGCGGATGAGACTTCAAATGTATCAGCTGCATCGCAGGAGCAGACAGCATCTTCATATGAAGTTGCCCAGGCATCTGACCGTCTTGCAGGTAATGCTCAAGAGCTTCAGGATTTCGTTGCACAATTCTCTTTATAATAGATATGTATATTTTAAGGCAGCTAGTTCACTCTAGCTGCCTTTTCTAGATTTAGTATTAATTTGTCTTTTAGTATACAAATTGTTGTGAAAAAGTGTTAAACTAAATTCAGGATAATACGCATAGAAGGGAGAAGTTTATGCAAAACGAATATAATGGAAAACCTATTTTTAGGCATCGTTATGTAAGCATGGACGAGGAATCCATTCGTGGGGAGATTGATAGACTTCAGGGAGAGATTTATGCTATGCAGCAAACTCTGGAGCTTTTTGGTCATGATAATAATGACATTAAACAGCAGGTGGCTGACAATCAGGAGCGTAATGAAAAATTACTTAAATCTTTAGAGAAAAAGGTTAATGATTTAAAGGATTCTCTTGATTACGGTACACCACTGAAAAAGCAATTGGATAACGTTACAAAGGATTTTTCAGCAAAAATCGAAGAAGTGTACAATGCGGATAGATTGAAAAAGCAGGAAAAGAGCATGTCCACATTAACAAGTCTTACCGTTATAAATACCATTCTTTTGATTGCACTGATAGGACTGATTGGATATTCAATTTTATTTATTTAATTTGGAGTAAATGATTTATGAATTGGGTTGTAGTTAACATAATGGTTATTGTTGTAGGCATTTCTGCTCTTGTAGGTTTGCCATTTTATTTTAAAAGAAAAAATGACTTACAGGCAGCAAGAGAGGAATTCGAATACTATCTTAAATTGATGGTGCAAATGGACAAACAATATGCGCCACATGTGAGATTGCTTACAAACAATCTTAACACAATTAATTATTGGCTAAAGACAGGCAGGGATCCAAATGAGAGTGAAGAGGATTCCGAAAAAGCAGAAAAAGAAAACAGATTCTTTGCAGGATTGATGAATCCTGTAGAAGCAAAGAAATGGAAAGAAGCTGTCAAAAAAGCGAAAGAGGATGACGAAGAGGATTTAGAAATGAAGTCACTTCGAGTGAATGAATTTGAAGTTACTGGTATGGAGCCTTCAGATGTAGACCAAAGCAGTATGAAGTTTTGGTACTCTACAGATTTTGGCGAGAATATTTTCTACTGTGTCACTCCAAAGGCTGTTGCAAAGCATCAATATAAAAACGTTCTTTATTTTACAACAGCTCGTCCAGCAAACATCCCTCTGGTTTTTCCATACAAATATGAGGGAGCACAGATGCTTTCTTTATACAAGCACCCTGCACAGACAGTCTGGTTCTTGCAGAATTGGAAGCTCATTAGAGAAGGGCTGGAGGGCGCTGGCAAAGATGCTGTAACTCTCGATGAGAGCATTACAAAAGATTTTGATTTATAAGAGGATATTTAATGGGAACAAAGGCTGAACAAGAGAAATTCACCAAAGAATTTCTTGAGAGAAAACCTAATAGATGTTCAAAATGTAAGGGCCGTATCCGTTACATCGGAGGAGGCCGATACGAATGTTTTGATTGTGGTAATCAAGAAATAGATGATTTTGGCAGAGTTAAAGAATACATAGATGAACATGGTCCCACACCAGCTATCATCATTTCAGAACATACTGGGGTGCCAGTTGATATTATCAATGGTATGCTTCGTCAGGGACGCCTGGAGATTCCAGAGGGCAGTCCTGTATATGTGCAGTGTGAAAGCTGTGGCTGCAGCATCCGCTACGGACGCTATTGTCCTGATTGCATTCGCTCACGCACCAACAACCTAAAGGGTGTTTTCTTCAACCCAGATGTAGGCGAAAAGCCTCAGCATGAGGTCAAGAAAGAAGATGGCCGCATGCACTTCCTAAAGTTTGACAAATAATTGGAATACTTTAGTCTGCTAATGCGTTACCGTGCTGTGCTGACAAATGTCCGTAAATGGTGTACAATCCAACCTGTTGCGAAACGTTAAATCGAATAATTTATTCAAAAGCACAGGTGTACTATGAAGCAGATATTAAAGACAGCATTGATTGTAATACTTGGAAACTTTACTTACGCCATAGCAGTAGCATTTTTTATTGAGCCAGCAGGATTGATTACTGGCGGCGGTACTGGTATAGCGTTGTTCTTTCACCACATACTTGGTTGGAAGGTCCCTCATGTGGTATTTGTAATAAACACATGTCTATTTCTTATCGGATGGAAGGTTATGGGCCGCAGGTTTGCAGCCAACTCATTACTTTCTACATTCTGTTTTCCTATAGAACTTCACATAGCAGAAATGCTTGCAGTCCATTACGCCCCTACAGACGATATATTCCTCTGCACAGTATTTGGAGGAATCATAATTGGAGCCAGTCTTGGTGTTGTTATTCGTACAGGCGCATCTACTGGAGGAATGGATATTCCACCTATTGTTTTAAATAAGCTTTTTGGTACGCCTATTTCGGGAGCAATGTGGGTATTTGATATTTGCATTTTGGTATTGCAGGCTTTATTCACAGAAAAGACCCTTGTACTCTATGGAATAATTCTCGTAATTATATATACAAACACTCTTGATAGAATGCTTATTCTTGGAAAGGCAAGAACACAGATTAAGGTTGTCAGCAAGAAGAGCGATGAAATACGTAGAGCAATTCTTCAGGATATCGACCGTGGTGTTACTGTTATGTATGGTCGCACCGGTTACCTTGGTAAAGATACTGAAATCACCCTTTCAATCGTAACAGCAAGAGAGCTTGCAAAGACAGAACAGCTTGTTCATGAAATTGATCCAGAAGCATTTATTATTGTAAGTCGTGTTTCAGAAGTTAAGGGAAGAGGCTTTACAGAGCAAAAGAAATATTTATAATCATCAGATTATTATCAAATAATTAATATCATATTGTTGAAAGATAACATGTGGATAACTCTTTGAATTTTAAGATAAATTTTGGAGAGTTATCCACATTTTTTATGCAATAGCAATATTTAGCCTCTAAATCAAAAATGGAATGCAAGTATACTTGCAAGATTCTTTCTGAGAACTCTTTACCATGCTAAAGAGTTTTGCTACAATCAAAAAGATAAAAATGGAGTTTAAGGAGAGAAAAATGCCAGTATTTGATTTTGCACAGGAAGAAAAAGACAACAGCGAGGCAGTGAAGACATATACTACTTTTCAATCTGATGAGCCTCAGGCCAGTCCTCAAAAGCCTATTATTATAATAGAAGATAAGGACGGCAAGTTGAGCCATCATGTAAATGGTGTGTTTACAAATCCTATTGCTAGAAGCAGCTTTGAAGCTGAGCTTGCAGATGGTGTTATATCAAAGGATATATTGCGAGTGGATTCTCGTTTTGTCAGCTTGATTGGATGGCTTGGAGAGAATCACATTCCAGTTAGACTTTCTGGTGCAAACACTGAGGAAGGCTATGCTGTCTATAAAATTCGTGAGACATCAACAGGAAACGGAAAACTATCTTCGGAGGATGGCTTCCTACAGTTTATGATGGAACGTCTTTTTGCTTCCAATCCACCATCGGAGGAAGAGCTTGACGAGGAGGATGCAGAAGACGGAGATGATATGAAGCTTACAAGCATTCAATCTATCACCGATTTTATCACCTGCGCTGGCAGAACATTTCCGGATAATATTCGCCTTTGGGCTAGAAGAAATCTGGCTGTTGCCAAGTCTGCTGAGGTTACAATAGAAGAAAGACGCCACGCTCAAAGAGCACTTTCGATAATGACTAGCATTCAATGGAAGAGTGATTATTTTGAGGCTATTGATCCGGTTGAGGCAAGACGAATTCTAGATGAGGAATTATACGGTCTTGAATCAGTGAAGCAGCGAATCATGGAGACTGTAATTCAAGTCAATCGTACCCATACTTTGCCAAGCTATGGCTTGCTTTTGTGTGGGCCAGCTGGAGTTGGTAAATCTCAAATCGCATATGCGGTAGCACGTATTCTAAAATTGCCATGGACAACACTTGATATGAGCTCTATCAATGATCCTGAGCAGCTTACTGGTAGCTCTCGTATCTATTCAAATGCTAAGCCTGGTATTATTATGGAAGCCTTTGCAAATTCGGGCACAAGCAACTTGGTGTTTATCATCAATGAGTTGGACAAAGCAAATTCCGGCAAAGGGAACGGCAATCCAGCGGATGTGCTTTTGACCCTTCTTGATAACCTTGGTTTCACAGATAATTATATGGAATGCATGATTCCAACTATGGGTGTTTACCCTATTGCCACAGCAAATGTAAAGGCTGATATTTCAGCACCTCTCATGTCCAGATTTGCAGTTATCGATATTCCTGATTATACAGTGGAGGAGAAGAAAGAAATCTTCCGCAGATTTTCATTACCAAAGGTTTTAAAGCGAATTGGTATGAGCTCGGAAGAGTGTCAGGTAACAGAAGATGGACTTGATGCTGTGATGGAAAAGTTTGTAATTTCGACAGGAATCAGAAACGTAGAACAGGCCGCAGAGCACCTTGCAGCAAATGCTTTATATCAGATAGAAGTGGATGGTGTAAAATCGGTGGTATTTAATAGAGAAATGGTTGAAAAACTTTGTTAAATGGGGTTTACAAAGTCTTGTTTTTTATGTTATGTTTTTTATGTAAAATTCAAACAATTAATTCAAATTAAAGAAAGGAGAACAGCTATGGATAAATCAGACAGTCATGGGCGATTATGCTGCGACGAGACATTTTTTATACATATGATTAGCTGTTCTTTTTGTTAATATCAAAAGAGCTTTGTTTTCATGTAAGTAAGGAATGTCATCGTCATCTAAATCAGACATGACATTCTTTTTTTATAGCGGAGAAAGTAACATGGAAACAAAGGATTTATTAGAGGACATCAAGTTACAAGAAATCGTCGACCTGCTACGTTCTAATATCAGCGCGGAGGAGCTTATGGAGGCGCTGGATGATTATCATGAAAATGATATCGCTGAAGCGTACGAAGCACTTGAGTCAGAGGACCGTAGAAGGCTGTTCGATATCTTGGGAGCTGAGCGTCTATCAGAGATTTTCCCTTATATTGAAGATGTAGGTGAATATTTAGCAGAGATTACACCAGAGCAGGCTGCTGACGTCCTGGAAAACATGGATGCCGATGATGCGGTTGATGCTTTGGAGGATATCGAAGATGAGGAAGAGAGAGAAAAGCTCATTGCCCTCATGGATAAGGATGCATCTGCTGATGTACGATTGATTAATTCTTACGACGAGGATGAAATCGGTAGCATGATGACTACCAACTTCATTGTCATTGCTAAGAATTTCACTGTAAAGCAGGCAATGCGTTCATTGATTTCGCAATCAAAGGACAACGACAATATCAACACTATTTATGTTGAGGACGAAGACAAGAAATACTACGGTGCTATCGAGCTTCGTGATCTTATTTTAGCTCGCGATTACACCCCATTGGACGATATCATCAGTCATAGCTATCCAAGCGTAAAGGCTGACGCAATGATTGCTGATACAATCGAAGATTTAAAGGATTACGCTGAGGATTCTATCCCAGTTCTTAATCCAAATGATGAAATCATTGGTGTTATCACATCTCAGGATATCATCGAGGCCGTAGATGATGAGATGGGTGAAGACTACGCTAAGTTAGCTGGTTTGACTGCAGAGGAAGATTTAAACGAGAGCTTGCCAGAGAGTATTAAAAAACGTATTCCATGGCTTTTGCTTTTACTTGGTCTTGGTCTTGTAACAAGCTCAGTTATTGGTATTTTTGATAAAGTTGTTGCATCGGTAGCTATCGTTGTTGTGTTCCAGTCATTGATTCTTGATATGGCAGGAAATGTTGGAACTCAGTCACTGGCTGTTACAATTCGTGTGCTTATGGACGAAGAAATCTCTGGTCTTGAAAAGGCTAAATTCGTTCTCAAGGAAATGCGAGTTGGTGGAACGAATGGTTTTATTTTAGGCTTGTTGGCACTTGTATTTGTAGCTCTTTATCTGCATGCTTTTAAGGGATATGTTTGGATAGCTGCATTTAAAGTATCGGGAATCGTTGGATTTTCGCTTTTTATTGCTATGATAGTATCAAGCTTTATTGGAACTATCATTCCAATTTTCTTCCACAAAATTAAGGTGGATCCAGCAGTTGCTTCAGGTCCACTTATCACAACAGTAAACGATTTGGTTGCTGTTGTTACATATTATGGTTTAGCTGGATTATTATTGGTTGGACATATTTAATTGTCTACGGGGGTGCTTATGAAGGTATTAAATTTCGGCTCACTTAATTTGGATTATACCTATCAGGTTCCACACATTGTCAGGGAAGGCGAGACAATCTCTTCTAACGATGTGCAGATGCATTTAGGAGGAAAGGGATTCAATCAATCTGTGGCATTGGCTAGGGCAGGAGTGCCTGTCTATCATGCAGGATTGGTAGGAGAGGAAGGTCTGGATTTTTATGATGCTTGTGAAGAATGCGGCATCAAAACGGACTATATCAAAACTGTCACCGGCAGATGTGGTCACACCATTATCCAAGTGGATAAAGATGGGCAAAACAGCATAGTTCTCTTTGGTGGTGCTAATCAAAAGAACACAAAAGAATATGTGGATGAGGTTCTTAAGAATTTTGAAACAGGCGACATACTTCTTCTTCAGAATGAAGTAAATGAGCTTCCATATATAATTGATCAGGCCTTTGCAAAGGGAATGACAATTGTTTTGAATCCATCGCCTATGAATGAAATTATAGACGAATGTGATTTGGGCAAGGTTTCCATATTTGTTTTGAATGAAACAGAGGGGCAGCAGCTGACAGGTCAGACTACACCTACCACAATAGTTGCGGCTATGGAAGCAAGCTTTGCAAATGCCAAAATCGTCCTAACTCTTGGAAAGGGCGGTTCTATATTCCATCATGGAGATGAAGAGTTATATCAAGCAGCCTTTGATGTGGATACAGTGGATACTACAGCGGCAGGGGATACATTTACAGGATATTTAATTGCTGGAATTCTTAAAAAACAACCTATGAGGGATGTACTTGTGAACGCTTCTAAAGCAGCTGCCCTTGCAGTTCAAAAGCAGGGTGCGGCTCAATCAATTCCATTTATGTCTGAGGTAGAATTATTTAATATGTAACGATAAAACTGGTACTTTCGGGTGCCAGTTTTTTTATTAGGGACAGTTCTAGATGTGGTGTCTATTTTCACAAAGTTTACATACTTTAACACAAAATGTTGTAGAACTTAGTGCTTGATTGGTATAAAATTAGATTATACAAATTAATAAAGGAGCGTGACCCTATGAAGAAAAACTACGTACTAGACACAAACATCTTGATTCACTGCCCTACAGCACTATTTGGTTTTGATGACAACAATGTCCTCATCACCACAACAACGTTGCAAGAGCTTGATTCAAAGAAGACTGCTTTTGCGGAAGTGGGCTATGGCGCCAGAGAGAGTATTCGAAACATCGAATCTGTTGAAGGTGATTATGCTAAGGGGGTTACGATGCCAAATGGCGGTACTTTTATCATCGCCAAAGAATCTGAATTTGAAAAGCTGATTCCAGCTGAGTTTTCTCTTGATAGGCCTGACAATAGAATAATCAACTGTGTACTGGGAATTGCAAAGCAATCTGAGCTTGAAACTATTCTGGTTACAAATGATATATCCATGAGAATTAATGCTACAATGTGTGGCTGCGTTGTACAGGGCTATCACAACGAAATGATTCTTGATAATGAGAATTACACAGGTAGAACGGATATCACTCCGGAAGATATAGAAAGTCCTTTTAATAAGGGATTTATCGAGAATGAATTTGGTATTTGTAAGGATGGAAGCAATTCTGCTCTTTATACATTTAAGACTGATGGATGGCATCTATTAAAGGATAGAGATTTTTACACACCTTATTGCCAGCCAAGAAATGTGGGCCAGAGATTTGCATTGTATGCGCTATTAGCAAGCCCAGATGTACTGCCACTTGTTATATTAAAGGGTAGTGCAGGTACCGCTAAGACATTCCTTTCACTGGCGGCAGGACTTCAGGGTTATTATCACAACGGCTATGATCGAATTATGATTACCAGAAGTAACACCCTTTCTGATAATGACTTAGGTTTCCTTCCTGGTGATTTGGAAGAAAAAATGACTCCTTTAATTGCTCCATTTATGGATAACCTGCAGGTTCTTTTGAAGGGACAAAACGAGGAGAAAGAGCAGATTAAGATTCAAATTGAGGATATGTTTGAAACAGGTATCCTGGAGATTTGTTCACTTGCATATATGAGAGGTCGTTCGCTTGTTAATTCATATATTATTGTGGACGAAGCTCAAAACTGTACAATTGGCCAGATTTTGGAAATCATCACAAGAGCTGGTAAGGGCTCAAAGGTAGTTCTTCTTGGTGACCCTGATCAGATTGATTCTCCAAAGCTGGATAGAAAAAACAATGGTCTTACATTTGCGGCAGAAAGAATGAAGGGCTCAACATTATGTGCTCAAATCACTTTCGAAGAAAGTGAAACTGTTCGTAGTCCACTTGCTGCAGAAGGCGCAAAGAGGCTGGTAGTTAAATAGTTTACTATTTCTTTTATTACAATAAATCCTCCTTTCAAGATGGGATTCCCCAAGGGTTCTTGGGGAATCCTATTTTTGTATTTCTAAAGCAAATGTAAAGAATTCTTAAATATTTACTGTACTACTTGATATAATACAGAGAATGTGTATACTGAACTTAAACTTAGTTATATTGTTTTAAGTAATATGGAGGAAAGACAAATGAAAAAGAGAATAGCTATGCTTGCAATCTGTGCGGTTACAGTCACATCTATGTTGGCTTGTGCAAAAGATACAGATTCACAGGATACAGATACAATAGAGGTTACAGAACAGACACAGGAGGAAGAGAATACAGAAAAAGAGTATTCCAGTGCTTCAGCACCAGAAATCGCATATACATCTGTCGAGGCTGAGGGCTATGATTATTTCGAAGGCCAGGTACAGTGTCTTGAGATTACAGATGACAGTCATCCAGAGCTAAAGTCAGCAATTGATGATTATTTTTCTGGTGTGGTTGATAACTTTAATGTAGGCATTGAAGACTGGAACGAAGAAGCTAAACAGCAGAATGAAGAAATGGGTGACGAAGGATACGAAATGAAGTATTCTGATAATATAACAATAGATTTAAAGCGACTTGATAATAAGGTTCTTAGCTTTGTACTTAACGATTACGTATACCTTGGCGGAGCACATGGCGGCGGCTCCTTCACTGGGGTTAGCTTTGATGTAGGAACAGGCGAGCAAATTACATTAGATGATTTGGGAGATGCTGATTCTATCAGAGAAACATCAAAGGAATATATATTAAATACAATAGCTACATCGTCAGATGAGGCAAAAGCAAATCTTTTTGATGATGATGTAATCAACTATAAAGAAGTAATTGAGGAATTGTTCTCAAATGGAAATCAACCAGAGTTTTATTTGGATACATTAGGAATTACATTTATTTTCCAGCAGTATGATATTGCTCCATATGCAGCTGGTATGATTTCCTTTACTGTTCCTTATTCTGAGTATGATGAAATTGCCGACAGATACACTCCACTTGAGGATATGCCATATGCAATCAAGCTTTCTGAGACAGGATTTAATAGCAGTGTTGATTTGAATGGTGATGGTGAGCTTGAAAACATCAGCGTAGTTAACACTTGGGATGAAGAGGCTGATACTAATTACTATATTTTACGAGTAGGGGATGATGGATTAAAAGAGGAGACAGGCAACGGAAGCTGGATCACAGGCTATTTTATTCATAACGAAGAAGGCAACTTCGTTTTAATCGCAAACGATGGAATTAGCGTAGATTTGTATGAGGTTTCAAATGGTATAGAGGCCAAAGGACATATGGACACAACACTTTATGTAAAGGAAGTAACTGAATCAGGTTTTACACTTGGAGAGTTATCATATGATGATTCTAATGTTGCTTCATGGAGCAATGAAGAACAACATGGATTTGTTTTTGAATAATTAAATTTAGGAGGGGGACTATGAGAAGAAGAGTATTAACGCTATTAGTTGTAGGTTTGATGCTATTTGCTACTGCCTGTGGCAACGCCTCGGAAGGCAGCACAGCTGAGTTTGCAACAGCCACTGAATCAAAGTCGTCTGGATATGATAGCTTTGGATTATCTGAATCTGCATCAGCGGACAGCATTGGAAGTGGGGACTACGCTGACTATGAAGAACAGGATTATGAGTCCGACTACAGCAATGATGGCGGCAGTGAAGTAGATTTAAGCGAATATGATACCAGTCGCAAGCTGATATATACATCCTACATCAATTTAGAGTCAAAAAAGTTTGACGAAGATGTGGATGCTATTAAGGAGCTTGTGAGCGCTAATGGTGGTTATTTCGAAAGTACTTCATCATACGGTAATGAGGAGTATGGAAGTCGCAGTGCTAGTTTTACAGCCCGTATTCCATCGGACAAATACGAAGCTTTTATGAACAGTGTAGGAGAAGTAGGGTCACTTGCATCTAAAAGCGAAAGCGTGGATGATATCACATCAAGCTATGTGGATGTGCAGGCTCGACTAAAAAGCTTAAATACAAAGCTGGAGCGTTTGCAGGAGCTTGAAGAGCAGGCTGATAACCTTGAGGATTTGCTGGCTATAGAAGACCGTATCAATGATGTTCAGTATCAGATTGAAAGTTACACAGCTCAAAAGAAAGCTTATGATGACCAGATAGATTACAGTACAGTTTCTATTGATATTACGGAAGTATCTACATATAGCGAAGTGAAGGCAGATACAGCATGGAATCGTTTTGTTGAGGCTTTTGGCAGCTCATTCGCAGGATTTGTAGCTTTTATTCAGGCTTTTGTGATAGCTATTATCTATCTATTGCCTTATCTCATTCTTATTGCAATTATTTTATGTATTATATTCTTTGTTAGAAAAAAGAAGGGAAAGGGTTTTTCTTTCAAGAAAAAGGATAAGAAGACAGACCAGAGCTAAATAGGAATTAGTGGAAGAGGACTATTAATAGTCCTCTTTTTTTGTTATAATACAGTAGTTTGATAGGTGATATTCTGCCACTAGTGCAGATTTCTTTATATTATTAGGAGGCAACATGAGAATAGGTACAGGTTATGATGTACATAGGCTTGTGGAGGGCCGCGATTTAATCATAGGTGGTGTTAAAATCGAGCACACACTTGGGCTTTTAGGTCACTCCGATGCAGATGTACTTTTACATGCAATATCAGATGCTGTGCTTGGTGCAGCAGGGCTTAAGGATATAGGGGCACATTTTCCAGATACTGATCCTAAATATAAGGGGGCAGATTCCCAGAAGCTTTTAGAAGAGGTTCGTGAGCTTGTTATGGATGAAGGCTATGTAGTAGGAAATGTGGATGCTACAGTTATCGCTCAGGCACCAAAGCTTCGTCCTTTCATTGAGCTGATGGAAGAAAATGTAGCCAGGTGTCTTGGCATTGATGTATCTCAGGTTAATATCAAAGCTACCACAGAAGAACATTTAGGCTTTACAGGCCGAGAAGAAGGCATCAGCGCGCAGGCAGTCTGTTTACTCTACGAATTCTATGATGGAAGCAATGTAGTAATGGACACAGGACGTAGCTGCGAAGGATGCGCAGGATGCAAAAGAGGAGAATAGTAATGGCAGGAAAATTTACATTTTATAATACTTTAGCTAGACAGGTTGAGGAGTTTAAACCAAACGAAGAGGGCAAGGTTAGCATGTACACATGCGGCCCTACAGTGTATCATTTTGCACATATCGGAAATATCCGTACATACATCATGCAGGATGCTCTTATTAAGTCATTAGAGTACGCAGGATACGATGTTCGCCGTGTTATGAACATCACTGATGTTGGACATCTTTCATCTGATGCAGATACAGGTGAGGATAAGATGGTAGCTGGCGCAAAGCGTGAGCACAAGACAGTTATGGAGATTGCAAAGTTCTACACAGATGCTTTCTTCAAAGATTTCGATGCAGTTGGAAACAAGCGCCCAGATGTTGTTGAGCCTGCTACAAACTGCATTCCAGAGTTCATCCACATGGTAGAGGTCCTTCTTGAAAAGGGCTATGCATATGTAGCTGGTGGAAATGTTTACTTTGACACTAGCAAGCTTCAGGACTATTACGTATTTTCTTCATCAGTTGAAAAGGAAGCCCTTGAGGTTGGTGTTCGTGACGACGTAGAAGAGGATGTTAATAAGAAAAACAAGACTGATTTCGTTCTTTGGTTTACAAAATCAAAGTTTGAGGATCAGGCCCTTAAGTGGGAAAGCCCATGGGGTGTTGGTTACCCAGGATGGCACATTGAGTGCTCATGCATCTCAATGAAGCACCTTGGAGAATACATCGATATCCATTGCGGTGGTGTTGACAACATCTTCCCACATCATACAAACGAAATTGCTCAATCAGAGGCATATCTCGGACATAAGTGGTGCAATTACTGGTTCCACAGCAATCACCTTAACGACCAGTCAGGAAAGATGTCAAAGTCAAAGGGAGCAATCCTTACAGTTTCTGTTCTTCAGGAAAAGGGATATGACCCACTTGTATACAGATTATTCTGCTTACAGTCACACTATCGTAAGCCACTTGTTTTCTCTTGGGAAAATCTGGACAACACAGTACAGGCATACAACAAGCTTGTAAAGCGTGTTTCAGAACTCAAGAATGATGGAGCAGTTGATGAGGCTGTTAAGGCTGAATACGAGGCAAAGTTCCTTGAGGCAGTATCAAACGACTTAAATACATCAATGGCTATTACAGTCCTTTATGATGCTCTTAAGGCAGATACAAACGATGTAACAAAGCTTGCTCTTGTAGAAAGCTTTGATAGAGTTTTATCACTTGATTTGATTGGACATGCAAAGGCTTTAGCAGATGGAGCTTCATCTGTTGATGCTGAGCTTGAAGCATTCATCAATGACGCAATTGCTCGTCGTGCAGAAGCTAAAAAGGCAAAGGATTTTGCTACAGCAGATGCAATCAGAGCAGAGCTTTTAGAAAAAGGTGTAGAGATTAAAGATACTCGTGAGGGAGTAGTATGGCAGTTGATTTAAACAGCTATTTTAATGAACAATTTGGCATAGAACAAAAGGATATTCGTACATATTCACCGCTTACCCTTGCGTATATTGGTGATGCAGTGTTTGATATCGTCATCCGTTCTATCCTTGTAAATAAGGGCAATACCCCTGTTAATAAGCTTCACCAGAGGGCAAGTCAGGTAGTCAAGGCTCAGACCCAAGCAGCCATGGTTATGGCCCTTATGGACCAGCTTACAGATGCAGAGTCTGATTGGTACCGCCGTGGTCGCAATTCCAAGCCTCACACAAAGGCAAAGAATGCATCCACAATGGATTACCTGGAGGCTACAGGTTTTGAGGCGGTGCTTGGATACCTTTATCTCACGGGAGACATGGACCGTATATGTGAGCTTGTGGCACGCGGTGTGGAAGCCGTGGAATTGGACATTCTATAATTTAGTTATATTAGAAAGAGTAAGCTAGTAGACAGCAAGCTCTTAGGTTTCTCTAGCGAGACATGTAGTCGAGTGGAGAAACACTAAGGCTTGTAGGCGTAACTAGCGTAGGTTTTAGAAAAATGGAAGAAAGTAGAATTGTAGAAGGCCGTAATGCAGTGCTGGAGGCCTTCAGAAGTGGAAAAACTATAGATAAGTTGTTTGTTTTGGAAGGCTGCAAGGATGGCCCAATCCAGACAATACTTAGAGAAGCAAAGAAGAGCAAGGACACAGTCATCAGCTTCGTTAAGAAAGAGCGCCTTGATCAGCTTTCAGAGACAGGCAAGCATCAGGGAGTTTTGGCATACGCAGCAAGCTATGACTATGTTGAGCTTGATGAAATCATGGAGCGCGCAAAGGCTAAGGGCGAGGCACCATTTCTTATCATTCTTGATAATATCGAGGATCCTCACAACCTTGGAGCAATCATTCGTACTGCAAACCAGGTTGGTGCTCATGGTGTTGTTATTCCTAAGCACAGAGCAGTTGGTCTTACTGCTACAGTTGCAAAGGCTTCAGCAGGTGCTATCAACTACACACCAGTAGCAAAGGTTACAAACATTAGCAAGACAATGGAAGAGCTGAAAGAACAGGGCATGTGGTTTGTATGTGCCGATATGGGTGGCACTACAATGTACGACCTTAACCTTACAGGTTCAATCGGTCTTGTAATTGGAAATGAAGGACATGGTGTTTCTGATTTAGTTAAAAAGAACTGCGACATGATAGCATCAATTCCTATGTTTGGTGATATAGATTCACTTAATGCATCAGTTGCTTGTGGAGTTTTAGCTTATGAAATCGTTAGACAAAGAATACAGTAAGTTAACAGATGAAGAGTTAATTAGAAAATATCGGGATGGCGACCAGGCCATCCTGAATTTTATATGTGAAAAGTATAAGCCCCTTGTTTTAAAAAATTCCAAGAAGTACTTTTTGGTTGGTGGTGAGAATGAGGATTTAATACAAGAGGGAATGATAGGTCTTTTCAGCGCTATCGGTGATTACAATATTTCCTCGGATGTTACATTCTTTCATTTTGCACAGATGTGTATTGATCGCCAGATGATTAAGGCAATCGAGGCTAGTAACAGAAAAAAGCATTCTCCGTTAAATGCATATGTTTCATTGTATGACGAGGACGGTGCAGAGAGAGAAGAACCGGCCTTCACAACCGATGATCCTGCCGAGATTGTTATCGAAGCAGAGGAGAATCTTGACCTTATAGACAGACTGAAAAAAGCCTTGTCTCCTATGGAAAAGCAAGTCTTTGAGTTATATATGCAGGATTATGACTATAGAGAAATAGCTGCAAAATTGGGAAAAACGGAGAAGTCCGTAGACAATACACTTACTAGAATAAAGTCAAAAGCAAAAGAGTTAATAAAATAATCCAATATGTAGACTGCAAGCTCTGAGGTTACTCAAGTGAAATATCTTTGAACGGAGTAACTTCAGGCTTGTAGTCGTAACATATTGGATTTATAAGATTCCTTTGGTGTAGATCTCGTAAAGTTCGGGGTCTACATTTTCTTTTATGCTGTCATAAACAGGTGTGGCTGCTTCGCGAATCTGTTCTCTTATATCATCGGAAAGAGGAATGATTTCTGTACCACTTTCTTCGATAGTAGCGATTCTTGATGCAATACGGTCATCTGACTGCTGACGTGCATACTCTGTGGCAATTGTAGCTGCCTGATTTATTATTTCCTGCTGTTCAGGTGTTAATGTATTCATAAACTCATCACTGGCTACAAGGGAGATTAAATGAGGCAGGTGATTGGTTTCAACAACATAATCCTGTTGCTCATATAATCTGTTTGAAACAATAACCTCATATGGGTTTTCCTGAGCATCAATTGTGCCTTGCTGTAATCCAATGTAAACCTCGGAGAAAGTCATTGGAGTAGGAGAGGCTGAAAGGCTCTTCCAAAATGCCAGGTGATATGAGTTTTCCATAGTTCTGATTTTCTGTCCCTTGAAGTCTGAGAGAGAATATACAGGCGTGTTTGTGGTCATGACTCTAAAGCCTTGATCGGCGTATCCTAGTAATTGATAACCGCCTTCTACATAAACTTCTGATATTTTATCCATAAATTCAGGATTATCTACCTTTTCACGGACATCATCGATTGTGCTGAAAAGACATGGCATATCGAATATAGCAACATCAGGAAGGAATGTAACCTGAGGTGCTGTGTTTTGCACGATAAAAGGAATGTCCCCATCTTTGCAAGATTCCAGCAACTCTCTGTCGCCACCTAAAACGCTGTTAGGATAAACTTGGATAACCATCTGTCCATCACTAAGCTCGTATACTTCTTCGGCGAATTTTTCGGCATATATCTGAGTTACAGTATCCTCTGGGCTGGATGTTCCAAGGGGCCAGGCATAAGTCTGAGTCTCAGATACAGCTGTGGATGTTCCACAAGATGTAAATGACAAAACAATCATTAATGATGTTGATAAAGCTAGTAGTTGTTTAAATCTCATATTGTTTCTCCTGATACGGTTTATAAAAGTACTAAGCTGATGGCTGGAATGAATGTGATAAGTAACAAAGCAACTAAGAACATTAAAATCATAGGCATTGCCTTCTTAGCAATATCCATAACAGGCACATCTGTAAGGGAGCTTGCAACGAAAAGATTTACACCAATTGGAGGTGTAACAAATCCGATTGCAAGGTTAACAACCATCATAATACCGAAGTGAACGCCATCCATGCCTACTGCCTGCACAATAGGAAGCAGGATAGGAGATAAAATAAGGATAGCAGGAGTTGTATCCATAACCATTCCAACAATAAGAAGGAACAGGTTGATTACAAGTAAAAGGATAATCTTGTTGGTAAAATTATCCAGAATATATCCGCTGACAAGCTGTGGTACCTGCATTAAAGTAAGCACTCGTGAGAATGCAGTTGATGCAGCAAGAATGAAAAGGATTGGTGCATAAGTTTTCATTGCTTCCACAAAAATATTCCATATATCGGAAATGCGAATTGTCTTGTAAACAAATAAGCTGATTACCAATGCATAAAATACGGAGATAACTGCAGCCTCTGTAGGAGAAGCTATGCCTGCATAGATACATCCAAGAACGATAATTGGGCTAAGTATTGCAAAGAAGCTATCCTTGAATATTTTTCCAAATCCTTTTGAGTGAAGTGCATCTATTTCGGCGTTAATTTTTTCTTTGTCTTCACCACAGCATTTGCAATGAATATATGCATAAAGCATCAAAAGTATACTTATAAGAATGCCAGGAATGATGCCGGCGATAAATAGATTACCTACTGATTCACCGGAGGCCATTGCGTACATAATAAAAGGAATACTAGGTGGAATGATAACACCGAGACCACCGGCTACAGCAACAATCGCTGTAGAAAACTTTTTATCATATCCCATATTCAGTAGAAGAGGGATGGTCATGGAACCTACGGCTGCAACTGTTGCAGGAGCCGAACCAGAAATTGCGCCATAAAATAGGCATGTGATGATAACGGCGCATGGAACGCCTGCAGTTTTCTTACCAATAAAATATGAGAACACGTCAAATAGCTTTTTAGAAATCTGACCGTGAGCCATAATGATTCCAGATAAAACAAACATTGGAACTGCAAGAAGAGGGAAGCTGTCGATACCGCCTACCATGGAACGGATTACATAGCTTGCACTTGCAGTAAATGAAGGATCAAATGCTCCTGGAAGAACAGCAACTATACCAAGTGAGATTGATACAGGAATGGCTATAATTAAGCAAATTACAAAAAGAATAAGTACAGTGATTGCGCTCATGCTTAATTTCCTCCTTCCTTGTTGCTGGTATTGTCCTGTTCAAGTATTTCTTTATTAAAGTTTTCCTGTGAAAGGAGATTGCTCATAGAATTTTTGATATTAGCACGTCTTTCAAGCTCTGCTAAGTGAGATGGCCAATCCTTGAGCTCTTCCTGATGGATGACATTATGCCACTCTAAAAACCATCTTTCTAAGATGCGGATAGCGCAAAGTGTAAAGCACACAAGTGGAGCTGACTGTACGTAATACATAGGGATTCCGCAGGCAGGAGAAACCTGACCGCTTTCGATAGTAGCCATAAGGTATCTGTAGGCAAAAGGAATTAAATACACAAAGAAAATGAATTCTACTGTAAGATTTAATACTTTTACAGATGCTTTTTTTCTTGGTTTGAGATTTCGAATGAACTGGTCAATCTTGATTGAAATACATTTCTTAGTGCATAAGCTAACACTGAAAAATGCTGACCAGATAAAAAGATATCTAGTGATTTCTTCTGACCATGAGAGAGAAGCCCCTAAAATGTAGCGGCAGAAAATCTGAATGCCCATAATGACACTCATAGCGATAAGAAGAACGACCATGATGAATTCTTCAAGGTATTCATCTACAAAGAAAAAAATACGTTTGATTCCAGTCATATAATGGTACCCCTTTGGCTAGTTTGTATGATTTTAGTATAAACATTATGAAGTACTTTAGCAAAGTAAAGTTAAAATAATTCAGAATATTTACACTAAATTCTTAAAATTTAAGGGCAATTTGTGCTGAGCACAAACCGCCCTTATAAGACTTAATAATTACATTGAACCATGTATAAGATTAAGTATTGTAGAAAGGTCTGATGCGTTCATCTGGCCTGGTGCAGAAGCTTTTCCAACAGCACCGAATGTGAGAGCAGAGCCGAATGCTTCGCCGCAAAGACGGCTAACAAGTCCTGTGCCTGCCATAGACATTGTGATAATTGGACGATCTGCATAATTGCTTGCCATTTCTTCTGTTGCAGCAAGGAGAGTAACTACATCCTTTTTGCAAGTAGGCATAACAGCAATCTTTGGAATATCTGCGCCAAGCTCCTGCATTTTACGAAGACGAGAAACGATATCGTCCTTGTCAGGAGTCTTGTCAAAGTCATGATTAGAAGCTACAACCTTTACGCCGTTTGCATGAGCGCTAGCAACGATATCCTTAACAATATCATCACCTGTGAAAACTTCTACATCAACTAAATCTACCATACCAGTTGCAGCTGCATTCTTATTGAGTGTAGCGTAAGCATCTTTATCGATAGATTTTTCTCCACCTTCATTGCTTGTTCTGAAAGTGAAGAGGAGAGGTGTGTCGCCAAGAGCGGCTCTTAAATCCTTAAGAACATCCTCAACCTTTGAAAAATCAAATACATCATCAAACCAGTCAACACGCCATTCAACTACATCATGTGCAACGCCGTTGAATGAAGCAGCTGCTGCGAGGATGTCTTCCTTTGTTTTTCCAACGATAGGCACGCAAATCTTTGGTACACCTTCGCCAATAACAACATTTCTTACTTTTACTGTATTCATATTTTTTTCCTCTGTTTTATGAATTTGCCTCTACCATCTTAGTGTATCTAAGATTTACAAATAATCCAAGTAATACGCCAACAGCTGTAAGAACAATGTTCATAACCATAACGCCTGATGGTGTCATCTGTGAAGCAGCTGTAAGAATAGTGTAGTTGCAAAGTGATGAAGCAATCATTACAAGTGCTGTAACTGTACCCTTAATCTTAGGGAAGAGCATGTTACAAACTGATGTGGCAATCTGAAGAAGTCCGCCGGCACCAGCCCAACCGATAACGAATGCTGCAACCTTACATAATCCAACTGAAGGAGCTGAAAGAACTAAAATTAATGTTACAAGGCAGATAACTGGGTATGCAACGATGAAACGAACGTCCTTAATCTTACGTGTAAGAAGAGCAGTAACGATAAGAGCAAGGATTGTACCCATTGAATAGTATGTCTGCATAATTGAAGGATCTTCCCAACCAACATTTGTCTTTGCAAAGTTCTGTGCACAGTTAAGCCATAACTGGAATGTACCTGTACATGTGAAACCGATAAGAATCATAGCAACTGACTCGATAGAGAAGTGAGTGTGCTTTAAGCTATCGATAAGACCTTCCTTCTTTTCAGCTGCAGCTGCATCTGAATCTGGAAGTGGAAGGATAAGGATAAGTACAAGTAATACGATGTATGCAATACCGCAAACATAGAAGAGTCTGTTGTAAGAAACAAGACCTGCTGCGTTTGTTGCAACTGTCATTCCAAGGAAGAATGGAAGTAACATCTGTGAAATAGCGATAAAGAACTTAATTCCCATTGTAGCTACACCAGGAGCATCGCTGATAATCTCAGCAACAGCTGGGTAAATACCAGTATCAAGGAATGAGTTTGCAATACCACCAACGATAGCGCATACGTATGCAATCTGGTAACCACCGTTAACGCCAGCGTTGAATGCCATAGCAAGACCAATGAGGTAGATAGCATATGAAGCGCCACCAATCATAACTGAAATACGACGGCCTAACTTATCTGAAAGAGGGCCAGCGAATGGAAGAGCAATAAGTCTACCAAGACCAAGTGCTGCTGAAATAGCAGTGATTGACATTACCTCAACGCCCCAGCTAGTAGCAAGAGCTTCCTTAATTACAGATTGTCCTAAGATTGAGCAACCAACTCCGTGAATAAAGTAATTCAAATAAAGAATTAAAGCTGCTGGAAAATATTTCTTGTTCATATTTTTCTCCTTAAATTTACTCGTACTTAATTCCAAGTACTTCTTTCATGTGTTCGATTGGCATTTCTTTGCCTGTCCAAAGCTTGAATGCTGCAGCACCCTGGAATAACATCATTCCAAAACCGTTCATTCTCTTACATCCAACTTCCTCAGCCATCTCAAGGAACTTTGTCTTAGCTGGTGCGTAAACTGTATCTGTTACGATAAGGTCTGGACGAAGATATGAAGTATCTGGTAACCATGTCTGGCCCTCAAGTGGCTTCATACCCATACCTGTTGCGTTTGCAAGAAGGTAAGAATCAGCGATTTCTCTTCTAAGAGCGTCAAGGTCTGCTAAGTCATAAAGTGTAGCCTTGCAGTTTGTTCTTTCGTTGATCTTGTTAACTGTTTCCTGAGCGTTCTCCCAGAAAGCATCCTTTACGTTGAAGATAGACATTTCTTTAACGCCATCAAGTGCTGCCTGAATCTGGATAGCAGTACCAGCACCACCACAACCAACGATTGTCATTTTCTTTCCGATAACATCGATATCGTAGTCCTTAAGTGACTGCATGTAACCGATACCGTCTGTAATGTGACCTGTAAGAACACCGTTTTCATTTACGATTGTGTTTACAGCTCCGCAAAGCTCAGCAGCAGGAGATAACTTATCAAGATACTTACCTACTACAGTCTTGTTAGGCATAGAAACGTTTGAGCCTACAAGCTTAAGAGCTCTGATACCTTTTACAGCATCCTCGAGTGTGCTATTATCTACCTCAAATGCAAGGTAAGCATAGTCGAGACCAAGATATGCAAATGCTTCATTGTGCATAGCTGGTGAGCTTGAGTGTCTGATTGGATAAGCCATAAGTCCGATAAGCTCTGTGTGTCCTGTAATTCTTTCTGCCATAATTTTAATTCCTCCATAAATTCTTTAAGATTTTGCATGCCCTTTGTTAAAATCTTAACAGTCTTTATACATATATTTTAATGTGTATTAATGTATAATTCCAATACTTCTATTGCATATTATTAATAGCTTTTAGCTATCAATTGTGGTAAAATTGATAATAAGTAATGAAAATACAACAATTATATTGTGCAAAACAGAGAGAGGAGAACTATGACTCTAAATCAAATGATGTATTTTTATGAGGCCGCTAGATTGCAGCATTTCAACCAGGCTGCGGAAAAGCTTCATATATCAGAACCATCCCTTAGTCGCTCAATAAACTCCCTTGAATCAGAGCTAGGAGTAGTCCTATTTGAAAGAACTGGACGAAATGTAGTTTTGACAAAAACAGGAGATATTTTTTACGAGCACGTTGATAGAATTCTAAACGAAATCAATTTGGCTGATCGTAAAATGCATCAATTAACTGGTTCAGGAGGGCATATTGATTTAGCATATGTTGCTCCACTTGCTGGTTCTTTTATACCAAATGTTTGTAGAGCGTTCCTCTTAGAAGATAAAAATAAAGAAGTAACATTTAACTTCCATCAGGATATTACCTCTAAAAATATAGAAGGCTTAAAGTCGGGTAGCTACGATATTATATTTGGTTCCTTTGTTAAGGATGAGCCAAATATAAAGTTTATTCCTATATTACAGCAGGAACTTGTGGTTATCCTTCCTAAGGGACATCCGCTGGAAGAAAACGATACCTTAGATGCATCAATTTTTGAAGAATACCCAGTATTGGGATATACAAGAAAATCAGGACTTGGTAGATTGACAAGGGATTTTTTCCTACAAAATAAGATTGAGCCTAACTTTATTTGCGAATCACCAGACGAAAATGGTATCGCGGCTCTTGTAGCAGCCAACTTTGGTATAGCTTTAGTTGCAGACGTAGATAGTATTCATAGGAATGACGTTATAATAAAGAAGCTTTCCACTGAATATAGTCTTTCACACACTGTTTATATGGCGTATATGAAGGGAAGATATCAGATGCCTGCCGTAAAACGTATGATTGACTTCATATTGGTACATTCTATGCACTAATTAATTACAAAAAATGAATTGGATTTTGATATTAAAGCGGGATTATACTTTTCTTATAAAAAAGGAAAGCATGCCCGCTTTTCATCTTGACAGCTCTTATCACGTAAATTTTGTTTGTAAATAGGAGCATTCTATAATGAGAAATAAGTATCCACACATTTTTGAACCACTTACAATTCGTCGTATGACACTTAAGAATCGTATCATGATGACACCAATGGGAACTAACTACGGTGATCAGAATGGCGAGATGACATTTGTTCATATTGATTACTATGAGCAGAGAGCAAAGGGTGGCACAGGATTATTAATGGTTGAAAATGCTAGTGTCTTTTCACCACAGGGTTCTAATGGTACAACCCAGCTTCGAATTGATCATGACAATTTCATTCCACGTTTATATTACTTTACAGAGAGAATGCATAAGCATGGCGCTTGTGTAGGTATTCAGATTAACCACGCTGGTGCATCAGCTGTTTCTGCTCGTACAGGAGAGCAGCCAGTTTCTGCATCAGATATTCCTTCAAAGGCAGGCGGGGAGATTCCACGTCCACTTGAGAAAGAAGAAATCTACAATATTGTAAAGAAGTATGGTGAGGCAGCAAAGCGTGCACAGACAGCCGGTTTTGACTGTGTTGAAATTCATGCTGGTCACTCATATCTTTTAAGCCAGTTCCTTTCACCTACTACTAATAAGCGTACAGATGAGTTTGGTGGATCACCAGAAAATCGCGCTAGATTTACAAAGCTTGTTGTAGAAGAGGTAAGAAAGCAGGTAGGACCATTCTTCCCAATTTTTGTCCGTATTAGTGCTGATGAGTTTGTTGAGGGAGGAAACACACTAGAGGACACTATCGAGTATTTACAGTACTTCCAGGAAGAAGTAGACGTATTTGACGTTTCTGCTGGTCTTAATAGTTCTATTCAGTTCCAGATTGATGCAAACTATCTTCCAGATGGATGGCGTTCATACATGGCAAAGGCTGTTAAGGAAAAATATGGCAAGCCATGTGTAACAATGGGAAATATTCGTGATCCTAAGGTCGCTGAGGAAATTCTTGAAAGAGGAGATGCTGATATCATCGGTATGGGCCGTGGTCTTATTGCAGATCCTAATTGGGTAAATAAGGTAGAGTTCAACCGTGAGGATGAGCTTCGCAAGTGTATTTCATGTAACGTAGGTTGCGCAGGCCACAGAATTGGTCTCAACCTTCCAATTCGTTGTACAGTTAACCCAGCTGTTAACGCTAATGACGAATACTACAAGAGAAAGGTTAACAAGCCTTGCAACGTTGTAGTAATCGGTGGTGGTACAGCAGGTCTTGAAGCTGCTTGTACAGCTGCAGAGGTTGGATGTACAACATTCCTTCTTGAGAAGAAGGCAGAGCTTGGCGGTCTTTCTGTTCAGATTTCTAAGATTCCTGATAAGAAGAGACTTGCTGATTTCCCTAAGTACATGATTAACCGTGCTAGCAAATTAAGAAATCTCTTCATATTTAAAAACAACGATACTACAGTTGATCAGATTAAGAGCTTGAACCCAGATATCATCGTAAATGCCACAGGTTCAAACCCTACATTACCACCTATCAAGGGATTATTAGACCTTGTTGATAAGGATGATTCAAATGTAGCTACAGTTATCAAGATGATCGAACGTCTTGATACATATCCTGAGGACATGACAGGTAAGAAGGTTGCTGTTGTTGGTGGCGGTGCCGTAGGTCTTGATGTTATGGAGTACTTCACAGAAAGAGGTGCTGAGGTTACTATTATCGAGATGTTACCTATCATTGGTAACGGACTTGATCCAATCACAAAGTGCGATACAGCAGCAAAGATGGCTAAGTACAATGTTCGTCAGATGACAAACACAGCTCTTCAGGAAGTATGCAACGATAAGTTTATCGTTAAGAATCCAGAAGGCGAAATCGAGAACATCGACTTTGATTTAGGCTTCATCTGCCTTGGTATGCGCTCAAATACACCTATCATCGATGAGTTAAATACAGCATTTGAAGATACAAATGTTGAGATTTACAATATTGGTGATTCTAAGCGTGCTCGTCGTATTATCGAAGGTACAGAAGAAGGTCGTGATATCATCAAGGTTCTTGAGAGACATGATTTTCTTTAAGATTTAACTTCCTTGATTAATTTAATCTAAAATTTATTTATCAGACAGAAGGAAAAAGTGGTTTCTTTCTGTCTGATTTTTTAGTATGATACTATTCAAAATAAAGTATCAAAGGGGAATAAGACATGGAACAGCTCAAAATGTTAAGAGAGCATCTTGCTCAGAACGACGAAATTATTCTTAATGCATTGCTTATGAGAAATGCCATTGTTGAGGAAATTATGGCATACAAAGAAGAGAATGGTTTACAGATTTTACAGCCAGAACAGGATGAAAAAAGAGATCGCTGGTTAGACAAGAGCTTGGAAGGGAAACGTCACGGCAAGGAAGTAAAGGACATTTATAGTTCGATAGTTAAAAATGCCAAGCGTATCCAGGCTAGACACTTGTTTAATTACAATATTGTCCTGATTGGATTTATGGGAGCAGGTAAAACTACAATCTCTGATTATTTGAGCACATGTTTTGCTATGGAAGTAGTAGAGATGGATCAGGTTATTTCTGATAGAGAGGGCATGTCTATTTCTGATATTTTTGAGGTATATGGAGAAGAGCACTTCAGAAATGCCGAGACAAACCTATTGAAGGAAATGCAATCAAAACGCAATGTGGTTATTTCGTGTGGTGGTGGTACACCAATGCGTGATGTAAACGTCCAGGAGATGAAGAAAAACGGACGCGTTGTTCTTTTGACTGCAAAGCCAGAGACAATCCTTGAGAGAGTGAAGGATAGCCACGATAGACCTCTTATCGAAAAAAATAAGAGTGTTGAATTTATAGAAGAGTTGATGCTTAAAAGAAGAGAGAAATATGTTGCTGCAGCTGATATCATAATTGAAACTGATGGCAAGTCAGAACTGGAAATCTGCGAGGAACTTGTAAATTCTCTTTTAAAACTTGATAACGATTAAGAAAAAGCCTGAGGCCTATCTCAATGGATAAGCTTCAGGCTTTCTATTTTTAAATACATAATACTCATGAAAACCGCAATCATTTAATAAGTCTGGTAGCTTATCAAAATCTGCAGCAACATCTTCTGGACAGTGAGCATCGGCGCCTAGTGTAATCATTTTGCCACCTAATTCCTTGTATCTTTTAATAATAGATGGCGCAGGATTAGGAGCACCCATTCCTTTTCTGAAGGCAGCAGTGTTTACCTCCAAGGCCTTATCAAGCTTTATAATTTGCTGAAGGATGGCATCAATGATTTCTGAATATGGTTGATGTGTGTTATGCTTTGTCTCCTGGTTACGTGCATATCTAAACGCGTAGTCTAAATGTCCGACTGTATCGAAATTTGTAAATGCGGTAATGTTTTCCAGAATGGATTCGTAATATCTGGTGAGCAATGCGCTTTCTGTATCACGATCCCAGAAGCTGTCGAAGTATGGGTCCCATTTATCAACAAGGTGAGTGCTTCCTATTATGAAGTCGTAAGGATGAGCATTTACGGCTTCATTACATTTATCAACCACATGAGGCTGAATTCCAACTTCTAGCCCGTTCAATATGGCGAAGTCATCAGTTGATTCCTGCTTAGCAAGTTGATGCAATGTAGGGTAGTAGTTTTCTAAATCTAAATCAAAGAACCCAAACTGCTTTGGATAGTCAATATCAAGGTGATCCGTAAATGTGATACCAAGTAGTCCTTTTGTCTTTGCGGCGTTTATCATATCAATAGGAGAAGCATCGGAATCTCCAGAAAAATTGCAGTGCATGTGATTGTCCCAAAACATTACTATGGCCTCCTTCTTATAAGTAACTAAATATTAAATGATGATATTGGCGGGTGCAAGAAATATTGTTTGAAAATACAAATAATATAAGTACATTGAGAAAATTTTAACAATATTTCAATTTGGGGTTGAATTATAGATTGATGTTGTATAAAATAAAGTGCATACGGGGCTCTTTGAGAGCTTCAAAGAAAATTTTAAAAGAATCTTTAGGAGGATTTAAAAATGGCAGTAAGAGTAGCAATCAACGGTTTTGGCCGTATCGGCCGTCTTGCATTCCGTCAGATGTTCGGAGCAGAAGGTTACGAAGTAGTAGCAATCAACGACTTAACTAGCCCAAAGATGTTAGCACATCTTTTAAAGTATGATTCATCACAGGGAAAGTATGAGCATGCAGATGAGGTTTCTTACACAGATGATTCAATCATCGTTTGCGGTAAGGAAATCAAGATTTATGCATTCCCAGACGCAAACAATTGCCCATGGGGTGACCTTAAGGTTGACGTAGTTCTTGAGTGCTCAGGATTCTACACATCAAAGGAAAAGGCACAGGCTCATATCAATGCAGGTGCTAGAAAGGTTGTTATCTCTGCACCAGCAGGAAACGATCTTCCTACAATCGTTTACAATACAAACCATAAGACACTTAAGGCTTCTGATACAATCATTTCAGCAGCTTCATGTACAACAAACTGCTTAGCACCAATGGCTGACGCACTTAACAAGTTCGCTCCAATCCAGTCTGGTATCATGGTAACAATCCACGCTTACACAGGTGATCAGATGACACTTGATGGCCCACAGAGAAAGGGTGATCTTCGTCGTTCACGTGCAGCAGCAGTTAACATCGTTCCTAACTCAACAGGTGCAGCAAAGGCTATCGGTCTTGTTATCCCAGAGCTTAACGGAAAGCTTATCGGATCTGCTCAGCGTGTTCCTACACCAACAGGTTCTACAACAATCCTTACAGCAGTTGTAAACAAGAAGGACGTTACAGTTGAGGGTATCAACGCAGCTATGAAGGCAGCAGCTAACGAGTCATTCGGTTACAACGAGGATGAAATCGTTTCTTCAGATATCGTAGGTATGAGATTTGGTTCTCTCTTCGATTCTACACAGACAATGGTTTCTAAGATTTCTGATGATCAGTACGAGGTACAGGTTGTTTCTTGGTATGATAACGAGAACAGCTACACATCTCAGATGGTTCGTACAATCAAGTACTTTAGCGAGCTCGCTTAATTCGTTTTTACGAAATACGACTTTTAAAGGGTCCGGTCCTATTGGACCGAACCCTTTTTATTTTAGATATCTAAGTGAGCTAGTAGGAAACAAGCTCTTAGGTTTCTGAGTGAGACATTTTAGTCGAAGGAAGAAACACTAAGGCTTGTGACCGTAACTAGCGGACTTGGGATTATATGGAGGATAAAAATATGGCATTAAATAAGAAGACAGTAGATGACATTAATGTTAAGGGCCGTCGCGTACTTGTTCGTTGCGATTTCAACGTACCTCTTAAGGCTGGTGAAATCACAGACGACACACGTATCAAGGCAGCTCTTCCTACAATCAACAAGCTTATTGCTGATGGTGGAAAGGTTATTCTTTGCTCACACCTTGGAAAGGTAAAGAATGGCCCTAATGAGGGCGAGTCACTTGCTCCAGTTGCAAAGCGTCTTTCAGAGAAGCTTGGCAAGGAAGTAACATTCGTTTCTGATTACAACGTAACAGGCGAAGCTGCTACAAAGGCAGTTGAGGCTATGAAGGAAGGAGATGTAGTTCTTCTTCAGAATACTCGTTTCCGTGGCGAGGAAGAGACAAAGAACGGTGAGGCATTCTCTAAGGAACTTGCTGATCTTGCAGATGATTATGTATGCGATGCTTTCGGTTCATCACACAGAGCTCACGCTTCTGTAGCTGGTGTTACAAAGTTCATCACAGCTAAGGGTGGTTCAAACGTAGTTGGATACCTTATGCAGAAGGAAATCGACTTCCTTGGCAACGCCGTTGAGAATCCTGTACGTCCATTCGTTGCAATTCTTGGTGGCGCAAAGGTAGCTGATAAGCTTAACGTTATCAACAACCTTCTTGAAAAGTGCGACACACTTATCATTGGTGGTGGTATGTCTTACACATTCCAGAAGGCTCTTGGTTACGAAATCGGTACATCACTTTGCGATGATACAAAGCTTGATTACTGCAAGGAAATGCTTGAGAAGGCAAAGAGCATGGGTAAGGAAATCCTTCTTCCACTTGATGCTGTTACAATCAAGGAGTTCCCAGATCCAATCGATGCTCCAGTAGAGTGCATTACATACGATACAGAAAATATGCCAGCTGACAGAGAGGGCTGCGATATCGGACCTAAGACAGTTGAGCTTTTCGCTAACAAGGTTAAGACAGCTAAGACAGTTCTTTGGAACGGACCAATGGGTCTTTTCGAGAACCCAGCACTTGCTGTAGGTACAAAGGCAGTTGCTCAGGCACTTGCTGAGACAGATGCTACAACAATCATCGGTGGTGGTGATTCAGCAGCAGCTGTTAACCAGATGGGATTTGCTGACAAGATGAGCCACATCTCTACAGGTGGTGGAGCATCACTTGAGTTCCTTGAGGGTAAGGAGCTTCCAGGCGTTTACGCAGCAGACGACAAATAAATCGTAAAGGTAAATAAATCTTATTTATGTAGATTAAGAGAATTGAACAAGCTAGTAGACAACAAGCTCTTAGATCTTTTAAGCGAGACATTCTAGTCGAGCGAAAAGATACTAAGGCTTGTGGGCGTAACTAGCGAAGTTCTATTCTCGTAAAGGAGAGAAAAAATGGCAAGAAGAAGAATTATTGCCGGCAACTGGAAGATGAACATGACACCTTCTGAGGCTGTAAAGCTTGTTGCTGAGCTTAAGGATTTAGTAAAGAACGATGATGTAGACGTAGTATACTGCGTACCTGCAATCGATATCGTTCCTGTAGTAGAGGCTGTAAAGGGCACAAACGTAAACGTTGGTGCTGAGAACTTCTACATCGAGGATAAGGGTGCTTTCACAGGCGAGATTTCAGCTCCTATGCTTGTAGACGCTGGTGTTAAGTACGTTATCATGGGTCACTCTGAGAGACGTGACATCTTTGGTGAGAACGATATTCTCATCAATGCAAAGGTTAAGAAGGCATTCGCTGCTGGTCTTACACCAATCCTTTGCTGTGGCGAGTCACTTGCACTTCGCAAGGCTGGCACATACAAGGAGTGGATTGAGCGTCAGATCACATGGGATCTTTCAGGCGTTACAGCTGACCAGGTAAAGAACCTTGTTATCGCTTACGAGCCAATCTGGGCTATCGGTACAGGTGAGACAGCTACAGCTGATCAGGCAGAAGAAGTTTGCGGATTCATCCGTGAGCTTATTGCTAAGCTTTATGATGGTGCTACAGCAGAGGCTGTTCGTATTCAGTACGGCGGATCTATGAATGCGTCTAACGCTGCTGAGCTTCTTAGCAAGCCAAACATTGATGGTGGTCTTATCGGTGGAGCTTCACTTAAGCCAGATTTCGGTAAAATCGTTAATGCTTAATAAAATTGGGTTTTAGGAAAGACTTTGTTGAAATTGTCAATTATAAGTAGTAAAAACTCCTAAAGTTTTACATGCGCACCAGTTTCTGGTGCGCTATTTTTGTTTTAAATAAGTTCATTTTATGATATAATTTGCGCTGATGGACGTTTTGTCCTTGGAGGAATTTATGAAACGAAAATTTCGTTTATACTTTATGTTGGGCCTTTGCTCACTTTCACTTATTGCCTGCGGCAAGAAAGAGGAAGAGGAAGTAGAGGATACAGTAGATACTACTGAACAGGTCGCATTTGACGACGTGGAAGTTGAGGATTATACAGTCCTTTCATATAGTGAGCTTGAAGTTCTTGCATATGAGGACGACACTGACGCACAGGTTATGCTTGGTCGTATGCTAGAGTACGGCACAGAGGATGTTAAACAGGATTTTGCAGAGGCGATTTCTTGGTATCAAATGGCATCTGATTCAGGAAATGTTGACGGTACATGTGCACTTGGCTATTTCTATTTAACAGGCACAGGCGTCGAGCAGGATTTAGAAAAAGCAGAGGAGCTTTTTGATGCTGCCATTGAGGGTGGCTCAGATAATGCTTACGTTGGCAAAGCCAGAGTTATAATGGCTTCATTACCAGAAGCGTTTTTCGCTGATGAATCTGATGAGGATATCGATATCGCTGACACAGATGAATCAGAAGAAATAGAAATCTCATCAGAAGATGAAGAAAAAGCAGAAGAAGCTTATGATTACATATACAAGGCTCAGATTGCTGGAGATATCGATGGTACATATTATCTTGGGTATGCATATGAGCATGGTATTGGCATTGCACAGGATTACAAAAAGGCTTTTGATTACTATTCAAGAGTTACGAAATCAGACAGCACAGATTTAGCAGATCAGTATGCTATCAATCTTGCTAATACAGCCGTTGGTCTTCTTTACGTAAAAGGCAATGGAGTAGAGGTAGATACAGAAAAGGCTATTGAGTATTTCACAGCTGCTTCTGACAACGGCTATGCTAAGGCTAGCTATTACCTAGGCCAGATATATGAAAATGGCTTAGATGTTGATAGAGATTATGAAAAAGCGATGGAGTATTATCTTATCGCAGCAGATGCAGACTACGCACCAGCTCTTAACCAGATTGGTTACATGTATTACAATGGATTTGGTGTAGATGTAGATTTTGCATCGGCAGTTTATTACCAAAAGCTTGCAGCATTGCAAGGTTATGCAATTGCTCAGGTTAATTTAGGTTTTCTTTATGAAAACGGGTACGGGGTTGAGAGGAATTTGGAAACAGCTTTGTCGTATTATGAAATGGCGGCTGATTCGGGTTATGAAGGCGCTATGGAGGCTGTTGTCCGAGTAAAGGCACAGATTAATGAAGAAATGTAACTTTTGCATAGCGATAGTTACGGTTGTTATCTCTTTACTAACAGGATGCGGACACAAAACAATTGAGGTTGATACCGTAAATCTAGAAGCTAATGAGCCGGAAATCATTGAGATTGCGGATTTAACGGACGCGTGGGACACCATATTAAATAATAGTACAATCGAGTTTATAGGAGGTCATCCTATAGACGAGTCTTTTCTTGCGATGATTACATCTGAATATGGCGAAGATGTAATTGAGGAAATTGCTAGTTATGCAAATTTCCAAACGCCAGAAATTTGGTATCAACTTACTGGCAAGAGTATTCATGTGCTTTGGTACGAGTATTGCATGGATACAGGCTTGCAAAGTTATTCCTATGACAAAACATACGTAATTGACAAGCCAATCTATGGAGACATAGTTCTTGATTTTACTGGAGATTTGTCGTTTGCAGAAGGAATAGCCACAACAGAATTTATGGATAGCCAAATCAATGGAATAGAAGATTGCTTTTCAGCAGACTTGCTAGAAGAAATGCGAGAGGCAGATATTCTTCTTATAAATAATGAATTTGCCTATACAAACAGAGGGGCTCCTCTTGCTGGAAAGGCATATACATTTAAAGCAGATCCAAGTCGAGTTGCTTTACTGGAAGAGCTTGGAGTTGACGCAGTTAGTGTAGCCAACAATCATGTCTATGACTATGATGAAATTGGATTTTTAGATACATTAAATACCCTAAATTTACAAGGCATCCCTTTTGTAGGGGCAGGAGTAAATCTTGAGGAAGCCAAAAAGCCAATATACTTTATTGTTGGTGGCAGAAAGATAGCCATTGTGGCAGCTACTCAGATAGAAAGAACTCTTAATTATACAAAGGAAGCCACAGGCGTTACGCCAGGTGTTATGAAATGCCTACACCCGGAGGCCTTTTGTGAGACTATTTCAGAGGCGAAAGCAAATGCAGACTATGTTATTGTTTTTCCTCACTGGGGTACAGAAGGCACTGCCAATTATGGTGGTGACCAGACGGCACTTGCTAGAGCATTTGTTGAAGCAGGTGCAGATGTAATAATAGGAGGGCATACCCATTGCCTTCAGACAATTGAGTATATGGATGATGTGCCTATCTACTACAGCTTGGGCAACTACTGGTTCTCAACAACCAGCAACATGCCATCATCATACGATACAGGATTAGCACAGATTCATATAAAACAGGATGGAAGCATAGATTCATACTTTATTCCATGTAGTTTTAATGCAGGAGTTACAAGCCTGCTTGGTTCAGAAGATATGGCTTACAGCAATATCATAGATGGTCTGAATACCTTGTCATCATCAGCAAAGATTGATAAGGACGGACGTATTAGTAAAAAATAAATAGTTTTTTCTGGCGTTTGCCAGATATAAGGAGGATTTACTATGAGTAAGAAACCTGTAGTACTTATGGTTCTCGATGGATATGGTCTTAATGACAATCCTAAGGGAAATGCCATTGCAATGGCAAAGACACCTGTTATGGACAAACTTATGGCTGAATGTCCATTCGTAGCAGGTCAAGCATCTGGAATGTTTGTTGGACTTCCAGATGGACAGATGGGTAACTCAGAAGTTGGACATATGAACATCGGCGCAGGCCGCATTATTTACCAGGATTTAACTCGTATTACAAAGGCAATCAATGATGGCGAGTTCTTCGAAAATAAAGTTCTACTTGAAGCTATCGATAATGCAAAAAAGACTGGCGGAGACATTCACCTTTGGGGTCTTCTTTCAGACGGTGGTGTACATAGCCACATCGAGCACCTTTACGGTATGCTTGAAATGTGCAAGAAGAACGGTCTTACAAATGTATTCGTTCACGCTTTCCTTGATGGACGTGATACTCCACCAGCATCTGGTAAGGATTTCTTAGAGGCACTTCAGTCTAAGATGGACGAAATCGGTGTTGGTAAGATTGCTTCACTTTCTGGTCGTTACTACGCAATGGACCGTGACAACAACTGGGACCGTGTTGAGAAGGCTTACAACTCCCTTGTTAAGGGTGAAGGCGTTCTTGCGACTTCAGTGTCTGATGCAATGCAGAAGTCTTATGACGATGGTGTAACTGATGAGTTCGTTCTTCCAACAGTTATTACAGATGCTGATGGAAAGCCTCTTTCAGTTGTTAAGAATGGTGATTCGGTTGTATTCTTTAACTTCCGTCCAGACCGTGCTCGTGAAATTACTAGAGCATTCTGTGATGACAAGTTCACAGGCTTCGATAGAGAGTTCTTAAATCTCTATTATGCTTGCTTCAAGGATTACGACGAGACAATCCCTAACAAGCACATTGCTTTCGAAAAAGAGAGCATTTCAAATACATTTGGTGAGTTTTTAGCAAACAATGGTTTAAAGCAGCTTAGACTTGCTGAGACAGAAAAATACGCACACGTTACATTCTTCTTCAACGGTGGTGTTGAGGAGCCTAACAAGGGTGAAGAAAGAATCCTTGTAAACTCTCCTAAGGATGTAGCTACATATGACCTTAAGCCTGAAATGTCGGCACCAGAGGTTGGAGCAAAGCTTGTAGATGCTATTAAGTCTAACAAGTACGATGTAATCGTTATCAACTTTGCTAACCCAGACATGGTTGGTCATACTGGCGTCATAGAGGCAGCTGTTGCAGCTGTAGAGCGTGTTGACTCACTTGTAGGTGAAGCCGTAGAGGCAGTTAAGGAGATGGATGGAGCATTATTCATCTGTGCTGATCACGGTAATGCAGAAAAGATGATTGATTATGAGACAGGAGAGCCACACACAGCTCACACAACAAATCCTGTTCCATTTATCTTAGTTAACTACGATAGTGACTACACACTCCGCGAGGGCGGTGCTCTTTGCGATATCGCTCCTACACTTATCGAAATCATGGGTCTTGAGCAGCCAAAGGAGATGACTGGAAAGTCACTTTTAGTTAGAAAGTAGTCATTGGCCCCTTAGGGGGCACGATGATTATAAATAAAATAGAATAAAAAGAGAGAGGATTTGATTATGAAACCAATTAAAGAAGGAAAAGTAAGAGAAGTATACGATAACGGCGATAGCATTATTATGGTAGCAACAGATCGTATATCTGCATTCGATGTAATTCTCAAAAACAAAATTGTCAACAAGGGTGCAGTGCTTACACAGATGTCTAAGTTCTGGTTTGAACTTACAAAAGACATTGTTCCAAATCACATGCTTTCAACTGATGTAAAAGACATGCCAGAGTTCTTCCAGAACGATGAATACAAGGGCAAGTCAATGATGTGCAAGAAGCTTACAATGCTTCCAATCGAGTGCATCGTACGTGGTTACATCACAGGCTCTGGATGGGCCAGCTACAAAGAGAACGGTACTGTTTGTGGCATTAAACTTCCAGAAGGGTTAAAGGAATCAGATAAACTTCCTGAACCAATCTACACTCCTTCTACTAAAGCTGAAATTGGTGATCATGATGAAAATATCTCTTTCGAGCGTTCCATTGAAGTTCTTGAAAAGGAATTCCCTGGTCATGGCTTAGAATATGCAACTGCACTTCGCGATAACACAATCGCTCTTTACAAGAAGTGTGCAGATTATGCGCTTACTAAGGGAATTATTATTGCTGATACAAAGTTTGAGTTCGGACTTGATGAGGATGGTAACATTGTTTTAGCAGATGAGATGCTTACTCCAGACAGCTCTCGTTTCTGGCCACTTGAAGGTTACGAAGCAGGACATGGACAGCCATCATTTGATAAGCAGTTTGTACGTGATTGGCTTAAGGCTAATCCAGATTCAGATTACCTTCTTCCACAGGATGTTATCGATAAGACAATCGATAAATATCTTGAGGCATACAAGCTTTTAACTGGCAAAGCACTCGAAGTGTAATTCAGATATTATGTATTAGGAGATTTTATGACAGATTTGAAAGTAAAGGACATGCCATGGGACGATTTGCACGAGGAGTGCGGCGTCTTTGCTATGTACGATTTTGACGGTGGAGAGGTTGCCTCCTCGATTTATTATGGCCTTTTTGCCTTACAGCATAGAGGACAGGAGAGCTGTGGTATTGCAGTATCTGACACTAATGGACCAAAACGCAATTTTGCCCTTCACAAGGATATGGGATTAGTAAATGAAGTATTTAATCAGGAAATACTTGAGGGCATGCATGGAGATATTGGTGTAGGACATACTCGATATTCTACAGCTGGTTCTTCTACAAGAGAGAACGCACAGCCACTTGTTTTATCTTATATAAAGGGTATTCTTGGAATGGCCCACAATGGTAACCTTATCAATGCAGAGGAGCTTAGAGATGAGCTTTCTATGACAGGTGCCATTTTCCAAACAACAATCGATTCAGAAACAATCGCATATCTTATTGCAAGAGAGCGTTTAAAAAGTGCAACAGTTGAAGAGGCAGTTGCAAGAGCTTGTGACAAAATAAAGGGTGCATATTCCCTTGTTGTTATGTCACCTAGAAAGCTTATTGCAGCTCGTGACCCACAGGGCTTTAGACCACTTTGCATTGGTAAACGTGATAATGCATATGTAATTGCATCAGAGACATGTGCTCTTGATACAATCGGTGCTGAATACATCAGAGATGTAGAGCCAGGAGAAATCGTAACTATTTCACCTGAGTTTGGTATCAAATCTGATAAGAGCAGATGTATCGATAAGAGCAGGCATGGTAGATGCATTTTCGAATATATCTATTTTGCCAGACCAGACAGTATTATTGATGGACAGTCAGTATACGATGCTCGTATCAGAGCTGGTCGATTCTTGGCACAGGATTCACCAGTTGAAGCTGACCTTGTAGTTGGTGTTCCAGAATCTGGAAACGCAGCTGCACAGGGATATTCATTAGAATCAGGTATTCCATACGGGACAGCATTTATTAAGAACAGCTATGTAGGACGTACTTTCATCAAGCCTAAGCAGGCAAGCAGACAGTCCTCAGTTCAAGTAAAGCTTAACGCACTTAAAGAAGTAGTTAAGGGCAAGAGAATTATCATGATTGATGATTCTATTGTACGAGGCACTACATCAGATCGCATTGTAAAGATGCTTCGTGATGCTGGAGCTACAGAAGTGCATGTTCGTATTTCATCGCCACCATTTTTGTGGCCTTGCTATTTTGGTACAGATGTGCCATGCCGCGAGCAGCTAATTGCCTACAATCATTCAGTAGATGAAATAAAGGATATTATCGGAGCCGATTCACTTGCATACCTTGATTTCAATCGTCTTCCACAGATGGTTGACGGCTTGGAAATCTGCCACGGATGCTTTGACGGCGAATACCCAATGGAGCCACCAACTAAAGATATACGTGGTGAATATGAAAAGTAATAAGGAGAGAATATGAGTACAGATAGATATACAAGCCCACTTTCAGAGAGATATGCAAGCAAGGAGATGCAATATATTTTTAGCCAGGATAAGAAGTTTTCTACCTGGAGAAGACTTTGGATTGCCCTTGCAGAGACTGAGATGGAGTTAGGACTTTCTCAGGATGGAAAGCCAGTCATTACTCAGGATATGATTGATGAGATGAAGCAGCACATTGATGATATTAATTATGATGTTGCAAAGGCTCGTGAAAAAGAAGTTAGACATGATGTAATGAGTCATGTGTATGCATATGGACAGCAGTGCCCAAAGGCAGCTGGAATCATTCACCTTGGAGCTACAAGCTGCTACGTAGGTGATAACACAGACATTATCATTATGAGAGATGCTTTACAGCTTATTCGTACAAAGCTTGTAAATGTTATTGCAGAGCTTGCAGCATTTGCAGATAAGTACAAGGCACTGCCAACACTTGCATTTACACATTTCCAGCCAGCACAGCCTACAACAGTTGGTAAGCGTGCTACACTTTGGCTTAATGAGTTTGTAATGGACCTTGAGGACCTTGATTATGTGCTTTCTACATTGAAGCTTCTTGGTTCAAAGGGAACAACTGGTACACAGGCTAGCTTCCTTGAGCTTTTCAATGGAGATAATGAGACAATTGATAAGATTGATCCAATGATAGCTGAGAAGATGGGATTCAAGGCATGCTACCCAGTTAGCGGTCAGACATATTCTAGAAAGGTAGATACTAGAGTTTGCAATATCTTAGCAGGTATAGCAGCATCTGCTCATAAGATGTCGAATGATATTCGTTTACTTCAGCATCTTAAGGAAGTAGAGGAGCCATTTGAGAAGAACCAGATTGGTTCATCAGCTATGGCTTACAAGCGCAACCCAATGCGTTCAGAGCGTATTGCATCACTTTCTCGTTATGTTATGATTGATGCACTTAACCCAGCGATTACATCAGCTACTCAGTGGTTTGAGCGTACACTTGATGATTCAGCAAACAAGCGTCTTTCAATTGCAGAGGGATTTCTTGCAACAGACGGTGTCCTTGACCTTTGCTTAAATGTTGTAGATGGTCTTGTAGTATACGATAAGGTAATTACAAAGCGTCTTATGTCTGAGCTCCCATTCATGGCTACAGAGAACATTATGATGGATGCTGTTAAGCTTGGTGGAAACAGACAGGAATTACATGAAAAGATTCGTACACTTTCTATGGAAGCAGGCAAGAACGTTAAGGTAGAAGGAAAGGACAACAACCTTCTTGAACTTATTGCTGCTGACGATGAATTCCCAATGGGACTTGAGGAACTTGAGGCTACTATGGAGCCTGCAAGATACGTAGGACGTAGCCCACGTCAGGTAGAGGTTTACCTTCGTGATGTTATCAATCCTATCCTTGAGGAAAATAAAGATGTACTTGGTGTAAAAGCTGAGATTAACGTATAAACGATATATGCATTTGAGCCCACAGAAATGTGGGCTCTTTTTTTCACATACATTTCACATAGATGTCAGATAGGCGTAATATTCATGCTCTACAGTACTATAGACTAAAAATAAAGGAGAATATGAAATATGATAACTGTAGAGCATCTATCTAAACGCTATGGCGATTTTCTTGCCGTAGATGATTTGTCATTTACCATAGAAGATGGTCATATTTATGGTTTTCTTGGACCAAACGGTGCAGGTAAATCTACAACACTAAATATTATAACTGGATGTCTAGCTGCAACCAGCGGTGATATAAAAATTGATGGACACGATATTTATGAGGAGGAGAGGGAAGCTAAAAAGCTTATAGGCTACTTACCTGAAATTCCACCTCTTTATGTAGAACAGACTCCTAGGGAGTATTTAAAGTTTGTAGCGGAGGCTAAGGGCATCGCTAAAGCAGAATTGGAGTCTGAAATAGACAGAGTAATACAAGAAACTCACATCGAAGAGATGCAGAACAGACTAATAAAGCATCTTTCTAAAGGATATAGACAAAGAGTTGGCATAGCACAAGCACTCCTTGGAAATCCTTCTGTAATCATTCTTGATGAGCCAACAGTAGGCTTGGATCCAATGCAGATTATTGAAATCAGAGATCTGATTTCTGAACTTGGAAAGAAACATACAGTTATTCTTAGTTCACACATTCTTTCTGAAATACAAGCTATTTGTGAGAAGGTACTTATTATCTATAAGGGAAAGCTTGTTGTGTATGATGATATTGCAAATCTTGGCAAATCATTGTCATCCGAAAATGAAATTGAAATTATGACAGAGGCTTCAGAAGAAGAAGTGTCCAAGGTGATTAATCACATTGATGCTATTTCTAGTTTTGAGCAAGGGGAAGATGTTGAAAAGTATCATTGTTACAAGCTATCTACTGCAATGGAGAATCCATATGAAGTTTGTGAACTTGTGTTTAGAGCTTTTGTTGCCAATTCGGTGCCACTTGTAAAGCTCAATCCGGTTCAAACATCACTTGAGGATATCTTTATTGAACTGACTTCTTCTGAACAGGAGAGTGAGTTAGAAGAGATGGATTCGGAATACGAAGAATATGAAGAAGAGGAGGAAGACTAAGATGGTGGCAGTATTAAAGCACGAATTGTCATTGTATTATCACAGCCTTACAGGCTATGTTTTTGGCGCCTTCCTACTTGCCTTTACAGGAATAGGAGCCCTTATATATAACATTAATGCATCAGTGGCAAATTTTGAGTATGTTTTAAGTTTTATTCAGATTGTTTTTATTATCATTGTACCAATTCTTACTATGAGAATTATTGCAGATGAAAAGAAGCAGAGAACAGACCAACTTCTCTATTCGTTGCCTATTAGCACAACAGAAATAGTAGTTGGTAAGTTTATGGCACTTCTAGTAGTGTTTGTTGTGCCAATGATTTTTATCTGCGCATATCCATTAATCTTTTCTATGTATGGAGAGGTGTATTTGCCTACAAGCTACGGTACTATTTTTGCATTTATTTTCTTGGGACTTGCCCTTATTAGCATAGGAATGTTTATATCATCCTTAACAGAATCACAGGGAATGGCTGCAGGTATTTGTGTTGTTGTAATGTTATTTAACTATTACTGCACAACACTTGCTGACGCGGTATCATCATCTGCTGTTGGTTCCGTAATTACGATAGTAGTTATAATGATAATCCTTGGCCTGATAATCAAATACATGACAAAGTCAGATGCAATGGGATATGGTTTTTCATTTATAACAATCTTAGCAGCAATCATCCTTTTCTTTGCAAAGCCGGAATTACTTGAGGACTTACTTCCAAAGGTAATGAATCAGATTTCTTTATTTGAAAGATTTACCATGTTCTACAATGGCGTGTTTGATTTGACTGCAATTGTTTACTACATAAGTATCATAGCCTTCTTCTTGTTCTTATGTGTGCAATCATTAGAGAAGAGGAGGTATAACGGATAATGAAGATTCAAAAACCTGATTTTAAAAAGTTTATAGACAAGAACAAACAGCAATTAAATACTAAGTCAGCTAAAATCGGTGGATATAGTTTTGTTATTTCTGTTATAGTCCTTGCTATTGTAATTGCGATTAACGTGTTTATGTCCTTACTCCCAACTACAGCTACTCAGTTTGATATATCAGCTGCTCAGTTGTATTCACTTACATCATCTAGTAAAGCGGTAGTTGGCAATCTAGAGGACGACGTTACTATCTACTGGATATGTCAGTCTGGCCAGGAGTCGACAGTTATAGAAAAGCTATTGGATGTTTACGATTCCCTTTCAGATAAACTTACAGTAGAAAAGAAAGACCCAGATACATATCCAACATTTGCGTCTAACTATACATCAGAAACTGTTACAAATAATTCTTTGATTGTAGTATCAGGGGACAAGAGTAGATATATAAGCTATGAATCAATGTATGAGGCAGATAGTAGCTCTTACTATACAACAGGTTCTGTTTCACAGTCATTTGACGGTGAAAGCTTGATTACAACAGCAATTGATTATGTTGTATCGGATGAACTTCCACAGGTTTATGTACTTACAGGACACGGCGAGGCAGATGTGTCTACAACTATGGAATCAGCTCTTGAAAGCGGCAATATGGAGACAACAGAGTTCTCATTACTTAATGAGGATGAAATACCTGAGGATGCTGATGTAATCCTAATCAACTCACCTTCAAGCGATTTGTCTGAAGAAGAGGTAACAATACTTGAAGATTACATCGATAATGGTGGTCATATTGTAGTACTATCTGGTACACAGCAGAAGGGTGAGCTTACAAACTTTGAGACCTTGTTAGCCTATGTAGGTGTATCAATGACTGACGGTATTGTCATCGATACCAACAGAGATAACTATGCATTTGATTATCCTTATTTCCTTCTTCCAACAATTGAGTCTTCTGATATTACAGATGCCCTTATTGAAGAGAACAGCAATGTAATTATGCCAATTGCAGCAGGATTAACTATTGAGAACACAACAGGCTCATATACAGTAACATCTCTTCTTGATACATCATCTTCAGCTTATTCAAAGGCTGCAGGTTATGATATCAGCACATATGAGAAGGAAGATGGAGATGTTGATGGACCATTCTCACTTTCTATTGCAGCAGAGAATAGCAATGATGGTTCACTTGTATGGATTGCTTCTGATTACCTATTGGAGGATCAGTACAACTCATATTCATCAGGTGCAAACAAGGACTTCTTCATGAATGCAATGTCATGGAAGATGACTGATACAGAATCACTTTCTATCAGATCAAAGTCACTGGATTACAACTATCTGACAATCAGTGCGTCAGCAGCTACACTTCTTAAGGTAATTATGATTGGTGTGCTTCCGGTAGGATACTTACTATATGGAATTGATGAAGTTGTAAGACGAAGAAAGGTTAGCCTGGAATAGGGAGGATTATCAAATGAAAAGAGGAAAAACACTGCTGATTCTATGCGCCATTCTTGTTATTGCAATTGTGGCCATCATAGTTGAAAAGGCGGTAAAGCAACATATCGACACCGTAAATACGATAGATGAAGAAGTATTTACAATTAATGAGGATGACCTGACACAGGTAGAGGTAGAGTATAACGATGACAGTGTGACACTTGTTCAGAATGATTCCACATGGCAGATTTCAGATGATACAGATTTTCCTGTAGATCAGGATTACGTAGCTGATATGCTTTCTTATTTTGAATCGGTACACGCAAGCTTTATTATCGATGACGTAGAGAATTACGCTCAGTATGGATTGGATAGTCCAGAGGCTACCATTACATTTTCTACTGCAGATGGAGACAGCGTTATTACATTCGGTGATTTCTCTACAATCGATGAAAAGCGATATATCTGCGTTGATAAAAAGAGCGTATATCTGATAGATGATGATATCCTACAGTATGTATCTGGTAGCCAAGATGACTTTCTTGATAGAGATGAAGTCTATGATTACTCGCAGGTAACATCGGTTGTAGCATCCGGTGATGGGGAAGCAAATGTTGTATATGATCCTGATGGCGATTACACATATACAGATGACTATGATTTCTATTATGTTGATGGAGATAACTATAGTCCTGTATCAGAGTCCAAGGTAACATCATTTGTAGAAAAGCTATCCTCTATGGATTTGACAGAGTATGAAACTTACAAGGCAACAGATGATGATTTAGCAGAATATGGACTTGATAATCCAACCCTTACAGTAGCAATCACTGGTGAGATTCCTGCAGATGATTCAGATGAGGACGATGATGCTGCAGTAGAGTCACAGACTCAGACAATTTATTTTGCAAAGGCAGATGATGCTGATACAGCATATTTATATTTTGAAGGTTCAACTATCGTATATGCAATAACAGCAGATGATTATGATGATATAGCAGATGTTAGCTATTCAACACTTCGTCCATCAGAAGTTGTTTCTATCGATTGGACCAATGTAGCACAGCTCTCAGTAGATATTGATGACGAAACTTATATTGTAAATGTTGAGTATGATGAGGACGACGGAAATACTTATACAGTTGATGACGAGACAGTAGATTTTGTTACAGCAACATCTCTTATCGATAGTTTATCTTTGACAGAAGTTGGAGATGATTACAGTAAGGGAACAGAAGAGTTGGCATTTGCTATCACTCTTAACGATGAAGATGCTACTGTGGTCAATGTTGTTCTTTATCAGTATGATGGCGATTCATGTGTGGTTGCTGTGGATGGCAAGACTGTTGGTCTTTGCAGCAGGACATCAATGTCTTCACTTCGTGAGGAAATCACAAGCTCTATTTTAAATAAGGGCAAGGAAGTGGAAGAGACAGAAGAGGATTCTACAACAGATGATTAACAACAGATTATAATTATTAAAATTATGTAAAGAAAATGGTTTTCAGATGATTCTGGAAACCATTTTTTGTATACTGAATTAAAAGTATTTTTTACATAAGGAGGAAGTATATGCTGAAAAGGTTCTGGTCATCACTGGATAAGAAGTATGCAAAGATATGCTTATATGCAAGTGTAACTGTTATAGTAACGCTGATTGTGGTATGCCTTTTGTACTGGACTACAGGCTTTTGGTCTAGGTTATGGACTATATTTACGGCAGTGTTAAAGCCTTTGGTTGTAGGTGGAATAATAAGCTTTCTGCTTTCACCAATTGTGGATAGAATCGAAGGATTATTCAGCAGAAAAAAGACTCACAAGTGGGATAGACCGGTTGCTATTTTACTGAGCTTTGTAATTGTGCTTGCTGTTATTGCGTGTATTTTAATCATACTTATTCTTACCATTTACAAGAACATTTCAGCTATTAACTTTGAATCTCTTTTATCAATTGCAGATTTAGTTCAGAGCGATGTGAAAAGCTTGATTTCTACTATAGAGGAGCAGTTGAAAAATATTGGTATTTCCATGAATCAGCTTGGGGGATATGTGACAGGCTTTTTAAGTGGTGTGAAGAATGTTGTTACAACCTTATTCTTTGGCTGCATTTTTTCAGTGTACTTTATGATTGACGGAGCAAGAATCAACAGATACTGGAAGAGAGCATTTAGAATTATCACAAGCAAAAAAGAAGAAGAGCGCTTCGAAAGATTTTGGAGTGATGCGGATAGAATCTTCTCTGGTTATTTGCGAGGCCAGTTTATCGACGCACTTTTGGTTTCTGTTATCACAGGAGTGGTATTTTTAATCCTCGGCATTCCTGATGCTTTATTAATTGCATTGCTTGTAGGTATAGGAAATCTTATTCCTTATGTAGGACCAATTGTGGGGTATGCATCTCTTTTATTGATATGCGTGCCTCAGCAGGCATTTACAGAGCTTATTTCGGGAATAATAGCACTTGTTGTAATTATGATTATTGATGGAAATGTAATTAATCCACGTCTTCTTAGCTCAAATATTAAAATCCATCCACTGCTTGTGGTTGCTGCATTAATAGGTGGAAGTGCTTTGGGAGGATTTGTTGGAATGCTTGTAGCGGTTCCTGTTGCAGCTCTCTTAAAATTGGAATTTGACCGCTTTTTAACAGATAAAGAAAAAGACGCTTTTTAAGTAGAAAATTATGAAAAACTTTATTGCATTAAAGTGCTGAATGCAGTAAAATCTTTTCTAGATTGTGTCGGGTGGCAAGAGTCGGCATTATCTGAACTACATATTCTGAAAGGAGATTTTGTAATGAAATTTAAGAGTAGTTATTTACAGCGTGTCTACGACGGACTTGAGTCTAGAAACGCAGAGCAGAAGGAATTCCTCCAGGCAGTTAGCGAGGTTTTAGAGTCATTAGAGCCAGTTGTAGCTGCAAATCCAAAGCTTGAGGAGCTTGGCGTTATTGAGCGTATCGTTGAGCCAGAGCGTATTATCCAGTTCAGAGTATCTTGGGTTGATGATCAGGGCAAGGTTCAGGTAAACCGTGGATACAGAGTTCAGTTTAATTCAGCCATCGGACCATACAAGGGAGGTCTTAGACTTCACCCTTCAGTAAACTTATCAGTTATTAAGTTCTTAGGCTTCGAGCAGATTTTCAAGAACTCACTTACAACACTTCCAATCGGTGGTGGTAAAGGTGGTTCTGACTTCGATCCTAAGGGCAAGTCAGATATGGAAATCATGAGATTCTGTCAGTCATTCATGACAGAGCTTGCAAAGCATATCGGTGCAGACACAGACGTTCCAGCTGGTGATATCGGTGTTGGTGCTCGCGAAATCGGTTATATGTACGGTCAGTACAAGAGACTTCGCAACGAGTTCACAGGTGTTCTTACAGGTAAGGGACTTTCTTACGGCGGTTCACTTGCTCGTACACAGGCAACAGGTTACGGCGTATGCTACTTCACACAGGAAATGCTTAAGTCTACAAAGGGCGAGTCATTCGAGGGTAAGACAGTAGCAGTTTCAGGTGCTGGAAACGTTGCTATCTACGCTATCGAAAAGGCATATCAGCTTGGCGCTAAGCCAGTTACATGTTCTGATTCTACAGGTTGGATTTATGATCCAGAGGGAATCGACCTTGACCTTCTTAAGGAAGTAAAGGAAGTTAAGAGAGCACGTCTTTCTGAGTACGCTGCAGCTAGACCATCAGCTGAGTACCACGAGAAGAAGAACGGTGAGCACGGTGTATGGCAGTACAAGGTAGACATCGCTCTTCCATGTGCTACACAGAATGAGCTTAACGAAGAAGATGCAAAGATGCTTATCGCTAACGGCGTTACAGCAGTTTCAGAAGGTGCTAACATGCCTTCTACTCCAGAAGCTGTTGCAGCATTCCAGGCAGCTGGAGTTCTCTTTGGACCAGCTAAGGCTGCAAACGCAGGTGGTGTTGCTACATCAGCTCTTGAGATGTCACAGAACTCTGAGAGACTTCACTGGACATTCGAAGAAGTTGATTCTAAGCTTAAGGGAATCATGGAAGGAATCTTCCATGCATGTGATGATGCTGCTAAGAAGTACGGCATGGAAGGCAACTTCGTTGCAGGTGCAAATATCGCAGGCTTCGAAAAAGTTGCTGATGCTATGATGGCACAGGGTATTGCATATTAATTAAATGACGAAAATCTCCTGTTACGGCAACAAGCATTATATTTCTACGCTCGACAACATGTCTCGCTTAAGAAATATAATAGCTTGTTACCTACAGGAGATTTTCTGTTTTTCTAAGATAAAAAATAAAGCTAGTCATGAGTATTCATGGCTAGCTTTATTTTACGGTTTAATCTACTTTACGGTCTTCTATTGGAATGTATTTCTTGTGTGGGCATACTGTCATGTATGCAGGACGCATGATTTTGCCCTTGTGGCAAACTTCTTCCATACGGTGAGCACTCCAACCAGCGATACGAGCAATGGCGAAAATAGGAGTGAAGAGCTCTCCAGGAATACCAAGCATCTGATAAACGAAGCCTGAGTAGAAATCTACGTTTGGTGAAACACCTTTGTAAATCTTGCGTTCCTCGGCAATTATCTTTGGAGCAAGACGAGCGACTGTTTCGTAGAGGTTGTATTCCTTTTCCATGCCCTTTTCAACGGCAAGCTTTTCTACGAAAGAGTGGAAGGTGATGGCACGAGGATCAGATACTGAGTAAATAGCATGACCCATACCATAGATGAGACCAGCGTTGTCAAAGGCTTCACCGTGAAGCAATGCACGCAAATATGTGCTGACTTCCTCCTCATCTTCCCAGTCCTTTAAGTGTGCTTTCATGTCTTCGAACATGCGGACAACCTTTATATTGGCACCACCATGCTTTGGTCCCTTAAGAGAACCAAGAGCAGCTGCGATGGCAGCGTAAGTATCTGTTCCAGATGAAGAAACAAGGTGAGTGGTGAAGGTAGAGTTGTTACCACCACCGTGTTCCATATGAAGGATAAGAGCTACATCAAGTAGCTTTGCTTCAAGTGGGGTGAATTTGCTATCAGGTCTCAGACAATGAAGAATATTCTCTGCTGTAGAGTATTCTGGTTTTGGCTGATGAATGATTAATGATGCATCATTATAGTAATAGTCGTAAGCAGCGTAACTGTATACTGACAACAATGGGAAGTTGGCAATCAATTGCAAACATTGTCTAAGTACGTTTGGCTCTGATGTATCATCTGCCTTGTCATCATTTGAATATAATGCAAGTACTGATCTTGCAAGTGAGTTCATCATATCCTTTGATGGACTCTTCATAATCATATCTCTAACAAAGTTTGGTGGAAGAGAGCGATAGCTTGCAAGAAGAGTTTTGAATTCTTCTAACTGTTCTTTTGTTGGGAGAGTACCAAACAATAATAAATATGTACACTCTTCAAATCCAAAATGCTGCTCTGATGGAAGATTCTTAACTAAATCTTGAACATTGTAGCCTCTATAAAAAAGCTGACCATCACAAGGAACCTCTTTTCCGTCTACAAATTTCTTTGAGTTAACCTCAGATATTTCGGTGATACCAACAAGTACACCCTTACCATTAAGATCTCGAAGACCTCTTTTGACATCATAGGTTGTATATAATTCAGGATCTATATATGAGGATTTTTTTAGAAAGCTCCGCTAGCTTTTCAAGCTCTGGAGTTATCTCGCTGAAATTATCAATTGCCATAAACATTTTCCTCCTTATATATCTTGGGTTCAGTTTCACACTTTAGTTTACTAAACTGTCATTTATAACTCAAGGTTTATTGTGACATTTTTTTCAACAAGATTTCAAGAAAATATGGGCATATTTAAGAAAAAATTAATACATGGCAATCTGCTAAAAAATATCTCAGAAAATTGTACAGATTTGAAAACAATTTTTGCTCAAAAAGATTGACTTTATTTTAACGAAAATTTAAAATGATAATCAGCGAAAATTAGTTTTTATCCCAATAAAGGAAGACTAATTAAATAAATTAGAAAAGTGAGGTAAGACAGATGGCTAATGTTGATTTGACAAAGTATGGTATCACAGGGGCAACAGATGTTGTTTATAACCCTTCATACGAGCAGTTGTTTGAAGACGAGACAAAATCAGATCTTACAGGCTATGAAGTAGGTAAAGTTACAGAGCTTGGCGCTGTAAATGTTATGACAGGTATTTATACAGGTCGTTCACCTAAAGACAAATTTATCGTAATGGATGAGACATCAAAGGATACAGTATGGTGGACAACTCCAGAATATCCTAATGACAACCACCCAGCTTCAGAGGAAGCATGGAAGGCATGTAAGGAACTTGCAGTTAAGGAACTTTCTAATAAGAAACTCTACGTTGTAGATGGTTTCTGCGGAGCTAACAAGGACACACGTCTTGCAGTTAGATTTATTATGGAAGTTGCTTGGCAGGCACACTTTGTAAAGAACATGTTCATCCGTCCTACAGAGGAAGAGCTTGCAAACTTTGAGCCAGATTTCATCGTTTACAATGCATCAAAGGCTAAGGTTGAGAACTTCAAGGAGCTTGGACTTAACTCTGAGACAGCAGTTCTTTTCAACGTAACAAGCAAAGAGCAGGTTATTCTTAATACATGGTATGGTGGAGAGATGAAGAAGGGGCTCTTCTCTATGCAGAACTACTTCCTTCCACTTAAGGGCATGGCTTCAATGCACTGCTCAGCTAACACAGACATGGATGGAAAGCACACAGCTATTTTCTTCGGTCTTTCTGGTACAGGTAAGACTACACTTTCTACTGATCCAAAGCGTCTCCTTATTGGTGATGATGAGCACGGTTGGGATGACAACGGTGTATTCAACCTTGAGGGTGGATGCTATGCAAAGGTTATCGGACTTGACAAAGAGTCTGAGCCAGATATCTACAACGCAATCAAGAGAAATGCTCTTCTTGAGAACGTTACAGTTGCTGATGATGGCAAGATTGATTTTGATGACAAGAGCGTTACAGAAAACACTCGTGTATCTTACCCAATCGAGTTCATCGATAAGATTGCACAGAAGGTAAACAAGGTTTCTTCTGGTCCAGATGCTGACAATGTTATCTTCCTTTCAGCAGATGCATTCGGAGTACTTCCTCCAGTGTCTATCCTTACACCAGAGCAGACAAAGTATTACTTCCTTTCAGGATTTACAGCTAAGCTTGCTGGTACAGAGCGTGGTATCACAGAGCCAACACCTACATTCTCAGCTTGCTTCGGACAGGCATTCCTTGAGTTACATCCTACAAAGTATGCTGAGGAGCTTGTTAAGAAGATGGAGAAGTCTGGTGCAAAGGCTTACCTTGTTAACACAGGTTGGAACGGAACAGGTAAGAGAATCTCTATCAAAGATACAAGAGGTATCATTGATGCAATCCTTTCTGGTGATGTTCTTAAGGCACCTACAAAGAAGATTCCATTCTTCGATTTCGAAGTACCAACAGAGCTTCCAGGAGTTGATCCAGCAATCCTTGATCCAAGAGATACATATGCAAATGCTTCTGAGTGGGAAGAGAAGGCTAAGGACTTAGCTTCTCGTTTCCAGAAGAACTTCAAGAAGTATGAGACAAACGAAGCTGGTAAGGCACTTGTTTCTGCAGGTCCACAGTTATAGAATATAATCTATATTTAAAAAATAATGGTCCAGAGTTAAAAAACACTCTGGACCTGTTTTTGTGAAAAATCAGTTCTTTATTTTATCACAAATCTGTTGTAATATAATTGCAGGTAGTAAACATACCGACTTTATTTCTAACCTGGGATGTACGATTTAACTTATCCTTTTTGAACCTACATTTACTTTAAACGGAATGCCTATATTTCTAATTGGCTGTCAGGCCTTCATTGCGCAGAGGAAGACAAAAAATTAGTTGCGGCGATCCACCTAGCTAGAGCTAGGAGTCAATTGATAGGCCCGGCACTCTGGGTTAGATTCTTTAGAATTTAAAACACCTTGTGTATCACAGGGTGTTTTTATTTTGCGTTTAAACTACTCCCCGTCACCAATGAGATTGAATGCAGCTCCCTGACCCTCTTGCAAGCCGTGGTCCCCTGGCTCCCCTTGGGACGATTTCGCGAATATTATAGTTTTTCTTGGTGCAAAAGGTGAGCATACTGCAGGTGTCTTGTTGCGGGATGAATTTTTTCTGAATCTGTATAAGCTAGGACGGACACTAAAAAATAATAATATGGATTTCCAAAGCTATGGTACCTTGGGTTCATATTACATTCGCTAAGTAGAACTAAAAAAGAGATATTCGTATGGATAAGCACCGCGGCACATTCAACGTCCTGTTTCAAGTGACCACTGCTGCCGCCGTCCTAGCGGCAGCTGCTTATCCATATCAAATATCTCTTTTTGTTCTACTAAGTTCATTCCAAAATCACCCAAAGGTATCCATAGTTTTGGAAATCCATATCTTAACCAAGAATTGTGTGTCCGTCCATAGAAATACAGATTCAGAAAATGTACAGACCTGCAAAAGACACCTGCAATTATAGTATGCGAATCTTGCACCTTAGAAAAACATAATATTCATGCGATGTCCCAGGGGGAGCCAGGGGGCCACGGCCTGCTAGGGGGCAGGGAGCTGGAGTCATTGTGTGAAAATGACGGGGAGTAGTTTAAATACATATTAAACTCTTTTAAAAGGAGCGCGGGTTTGGTAAAATTTGGGATTAAGAGGAGATTTTTATGTGGACATTTTTAGGTTATGGAAAAACTTATTTAGATAAATGCGGAAGGGATAATATTGGGGCGTATGCGGCCCAGACGGCGTACTTTATGATTATGTCGGCAATTCCGTTTATGATGCTTTTGGTGTGGATAGCAGGGTATGTTCCTTCTATAAATGAGTACATGAATGAACTTGTTTTTGATGTGCTTCCTGAGACATTTCTGCCATATGTGGAAAGAATTATCAGGCTAGTTACACAGGCTTCTGTTGGTGCGATTTCTATTTCAGCAGTAATGGCTATCTGGTCTTCTGGTAAAGCTTTTCAGAACCTTATGGTCGGCCTTAATCAGGTAAACAAAATAGAAGAGACTAGAAATTGGTTTGGAAGACGATTGAGAGCTATATTTTATACACTTGTATTGTTGTTTGTTATTGTTGTAATTATGCTTATGCTGGTATTTACACAGAAGCTTCAGTACTATGCTAAAAACTATTATGGTTTCCTTGCGTATGTTGTGGGCATTCGACCATTATTTAGAGGCATATTTGTATTTATCTTTTTGGTTATCGTATTTACGTTTTTGTTTACAGTGTTGCCGAATAAAAACCTATCATTCTTTAGCCAGTTGCCTGGCGGTGTTATATGTGCAGCTAGCTGGTATGTATTCAGTATGTTGCTTGCTATATGGGTTAAGATATTCAATAACTTTTCTATGTATGGCGCATTTGCAACTATGATGATGTTTATGTTTTGGCTGTATTTTTGTATGTATTTCATGCTGATGGCTGCTGAGGCTAATGTATTTTTTGAAGAAGCCTTTGGATTGGCGTGGACTAATTTTAAAAGGAAAATTAAAGAAGGATCTCTATAAAAAGAAGGGCAGTGATTAATCACTGTCCCTTTTTTTTTATTTTTGTATTAGATTTTTGATTATAAGGTGCTTTTATGCTATTATCTATTGGAAAAATAAGATTTAGTATTAAGGATTTATCATGAAAGTTAAGGATTTTGATTACGATCTTCCTGAGGAACTTATTGCTCAGGATCCACTAGAAAAAAGAAGTAATTCAAGGCTTATGGTCTTGGATAAAAATACTGGAGAAATAATTCATCGTCATTTCTATGACATCAAAGACTATTTAAAGCCAGGTGATTGTCTGGTTATCAATAACACAAAAGTTATCCCAGCAAGATTATATGGAGCTAGAGTTGGTTCTGGCGGAAAAGTCGAGATTCTCCTTTTAAAGCGTATTAGCGACAATCAGTGGGAGTGTCTTGTAAAACCAGGTAAAAAAGCTCGCCCAGGAATGGAAATTTCATTTGGTGATGGCCTTTTAGTTGGAAAGATTATCGATATTGTTGATGAGGGCAATCGTATTATTGAGTTTTCTTATGATGGAATTTTTGAGGAGATTCTTGATAAGTTAGGAGAGATGCCACTTCCACCATACATTACTCACAAGCTTAAGGATAGAGACAGATATCAGACTGTTTATGCAAAATATGATGGTTCAGCAGCTGCACCTACAGCAGGCCTTCATTTCACACCAGAGCTTCTTGAGGAAGTAAAGGCTATGGGAGTTAAGATTGCAGAGGTTACGCTACATGTAGGTCTTGGTACATTTCGTCCTGTAAAGGAAGAGGAAGTACTTGATCATCATATGCATTCTGAGTACTATGAGCTCAACCAGGAAGCCTGCGATATTATTAATGAAACAAAGGCTAATGGTGGCAGAATTATTTCTGTTGGAACAACAAGTACACGTACCCTTGAGTCTGCAGCTGAGGCTGGAAAGCCTCTTACACCAAAGAGTGGATGGACTCAGATTTTTATTTATCCTGGATATGAGTTTAAGGTAATAGATGGACTTATCACTAATTTCCATTTACCACAGTCTACACTTATTATGCTTGTTTCGGCTTTGGCAGGCAGAGAGCATGTGCTTAAAGCATACGAAGAAGCAGTTCAGGAAAGATATAGATTTTTCTCATTTGGAGATGCAATGTTAATTACAGATTTATCTAAATAATTACGCGCATTTTCCTTGAATTCAAGAGGAATAAAAGCTAAAATTTTGATTTAGTAGTATTGGCCGCGGGCCAAAATTTAGTTTACGGAGGAAGCCATGATAGATATCATATCTGAATTGAGCACAAAGTTTGAAGAAGAGCTTCAGAACATCAAAAACTCTGAAGAGCTTGAAAATATACGTGTTTCATACTTAGGTAAAAAAGGTAGTGTTACAGCTGCAATGAAGGAAATGGGCAAGCTTTCTGCTGAGGAAAAGAAAGAATTTGGCCAGAAAATTAACGTATTAAAGAATACTGTTGCTGACAAGATTGCTGAGAAGAAGGAAGAAATCGCAGCACTTGAGCTTCAAAGAGAAATTGACAAGGTTCCTGAGTTTGATATTTCACTTCCAGAGCACTTTGAGCAGGGAAGTTATCATCCAATCACACTTGTACAGCGTCAGTGTGAAACTATCTTTAAGTCTATGGGCTTCACTGTTGAAGATTATAGCGAAGTAGTTACTGACTATGAGTGTTTTGAATCTGTTAATATTCCAAAGTATCACCCAGCTCGTGATATGCAGGATACATATTATCTTGAAAATGGACAGCTTCTTAAGTCTCAGACAACAGCCGCGCAGAACGCTATCTATAAAAAATATCGTAAGCAGCTTATCGAGGATGGCACACCTATCAAGGCTATTTTCCCAGGACGTTGCTTCAGAAATGAAGCTACTGATGCTTGCCATGAAAACACATTCTTCCAGATGGAAGGAGTTATGGTTGGAAAAGATATTTCTATTTCAAATCTTATCTACTTCATGAAGACTATGCTTTCAGAAGTATTTAGACGCGACATAAAGGTTCGCCTTCGTCCAGGATTTTTCCCATTTGTGGAGCCTGGTTTCGAGCTTGATATTAACTGCCTTAACTGTGGCGGTAAGGGATGCCCATCATGCAAGCACTCTGGATGGCTTGAGCTTTGCCCATGTGGTATGGTTCATCCAAAGGTTCTTGAAGAGGGTGGTATCGATCCTGACAAGTACACAGGCTTTGCCTTTGGCCTTGGTCTTACAAGACTTGCAATGATGAAATACGGAATTAAAGACATTCGTGATCTGAACAGCGGTAATCTTTCAAGCTTAGCTCAGTTCACTGATGATGAGCAGTAAGGGAGGACTATAACCATGTTTATTTCAATGAATTGGATCTCTGATTTCGTTGACCTTGAAGGTCTCGACAAGATGGAGCTTATTTCAAAGTTCTCTCTTGCAACAGCAGAGGTTGAAAATGATATTTTTCATAAAGGCGAGGATTTATCTGGTGTTGTTGTTGCTGAAATCAAATCAGTAGAAGAACATCCAGAATCAAAGAAGCTTCACCTTCTTAAGGTTGATGCTGGTGATGGAAAGCTTACAGATGTTGTTTGTGGCGCACCTAATGTACGCGTTGGTATGAAGACAGCATTTGCCAAGGTAGGAGCACAGATTGGTGACATCACAATCGCTCCAAGACCACTTGCTGGTTACGACTCATTCGGTATGTGCTGCTCTGAAAAGGAAATCGGCATTTCTGATAATAATGACGGTATCATGGACATTCTTGATGACGCTCCAAACGGAACAGACATCAAGGATTTATATGAAATCGATGACATTATCTTCGAGGTTGATAATAAGTCACTTACAAACCGTCCTGACCTTTGGGGACACTATGGAATCGCTCGAGAGTTTGCTACAATCGCAAAGCGTCCTCTCAAGGAGCTTCCAACACTTGATCTTAGCAAATATGACAATCTTGAAAAGATTGATTTAAAAATAGAAGATGAGCTTTGCCAGAGATATTCATCATTAAAGGTAGAGAACATCAATACAAATGTTGCTCCTGTAAACATGCGTATCAGACTTTTCTACTGTGGCATGAGAGCAATCAATCTTCTTGCCGATCTTACAAACTACATCATGCTTGAAATGGGACAGCCTATGCATGCATTCGATTCACGTAAGGTTGAAAAGATTCGTATCAAGAGATTCGACAAGCCTTTCACTTTTACAACTCTTGATGGTGTTGAAAGAAATATCGACGAGAACACTCTTATGATTTGCAACGACAACACACCTGTTGCTATTGCAGGTATCATGGGTGGTCTTGATTCAGAAATTGTTGAAGATACAACTACACTTACTCTTGAATCAGCTACATTCAATGCTGCTTCTATTAGAAAGAGTGCAGTTCGCCTTTCTCACAGAACAGATGCTTCAGCTCGTTATGAAAAGAGCCTTGATCCAGAGATGACTACAGTTGCAATCGCTCGTTTTATGAAGCTTCTTTCTGATATTGATGACGGTGTAAAGGTTGTATCCGCATTAACAGACGAATATGCATTCCACTATCCACATATAGCTCTTGATTTTGATAAGGATTTTGTGGATAAGTACACAGGAATTGAAATCAGTGATGAGCATATTGTGGATACACTTACATCACTTGGTTTTGGAGTATCACAGGATGGATCAAACTTCCATGTAGATGTTCCTTCATATCGTGCTACAAAGGATATTAGCCTTAAGGCAGATATTATCGAAGAAATCACACGTATCTATGGCTATGATAACTTCGAGCTTTCTACAACAAATGCACCTCTTTACCCAGTTCGCATGGCAGAGGATAAAAACGTTGAAGATAGAATAAAGGATATCCTTGTTAAGAGATTTCAGCTTCACGAGGTTCATTCTTATGTATGGCAGTATGCTGATGAATACAAGAAGCTTGGTATGGAAGTAGAGGAGAACATTAAGCTTGCTAATTCTACAAACCCTAATATCGAAACACTTCGTCGTTCAATCATTCCTACTCAGCTTTGCCAGGTAAATTACAACACTGGTTATGCTACTGACTTTGGTATTTTCGAAGTTGGTCGTGTAGTTGAAGGATTAAAGGAAGATGGACTTTGCGATGAGCACAAAAAGCTTTGTATCACATTATTCTCAAAGACAAAGTCGCTTGAGACTCTTTACTTTGAACTTCGCGATATGATTGCTGAGACAATCGATGATGTAAGACACAAGGCTCTTACATACAAGAAACTTGAGGCTACTCACTCATACGAGCATCCAAAGAACCTCTATAGCTTAGTTCTTGATGATGCGGTTATTGGTGAGATGGGCGTTGCTCACCCACTTGTTTCAAAGAAAATTGATAAGAAGGCAGCTATCGTATTTGCGGAAATCGACATTGAAGCACTTGCTGCTATTAAGCAGGAGAATATTTCATATGTTGAGCCTTCAAAATACCCTTCAATTGAAGTAGATTTATCATTTGTAGCAGAGAAATTTTCTGAGATAAATGATACAATAAAAGAGAGCGCACAGAGTATATTGAAAAAGGTCGGAGTTGTCGATGTATATTCTGATAGCACCGGAAAGTCAATTACAGTTAGACTTCTCTTTGGCGATGATGAGAGAACTCTTACACATGATGAAGTTCAGAAAGTAGTTGACGATATAATTGAAAAGCTTAAGAATAAAGGTATAAATCTTAAGATGTAATCTACAAATAAGGTTGGGAGGTCAGGAGCATGGAAGAGAAGAGAAAAAATAAGCGTTTGGATATTGATGTAAAGGTTGAAATCGAGCGTATTGATGAGGCTAACATTACCACTGTTAAATATATGGAGGTAGAAGTTACCAATATCTCAAAGACTGGTTTAGCTTTTAGAGTAAAAGATGTTGAATTTGAAGAGGGTGCATGTTTTGATGCTAGAATTCAGATTTGGACAAAAGAAACAATCGATACTGTATTCAAGGTTGTTCGTGTAAACAAGTTGGAAGACGGTATGTATGAGTATGGATGTATTTTTGTTGGAATGACAGATACTGATGCGCTCAAGATTGAAATCTATCAGCTTTTTAACGATGCAGAGTAATTATAAACAGGGAGAATTGCTGTGAATACAAGTATTATTTTCCCTAATTTGCATATTACATTGGATAATGTTGGAAAAGGATTCTATATTGGATCCTTTTTCATTGCTTTTTACGGAGTTATTATCGCAATTGGTATGCTGGTTGGGGTAGGTTTTATTTTAAAAGAAGCAAAGAGAGTTGGATTTGATGAGGATTCATTCTTAGATATATGCATAATCACTATCATTGTTGGCGTTATTGGTGCTCGCCTGTACTATGTTATATTTGCATGGGATTACTACAAAGACAATCCTATTAGTGCTCTTAACATCAGGCAGGGTGGTCTTGCTATTTATGGCGGTGTGCTTGCTGGTATAGCATGTGTGTACATACTTTCCAAAAGAAAAAAGCTTGATTTTCTTAAGGTGATGGATGTTGCTATATTTGGTGTAATCATTGGCCAAATCTTTGGTAGATGGGGCAATTTCTTTAACAGAGAAGTATTTGGACAGTATACAGACGGCTTGTTTGCAATGTTACTTCCTATTGATGCTATTCGTTCTCAGAGTGATGTTACAGCTGAAATGCTTGCAAATCTTGTGCAGATTGATGGTGTTACTTATATTAGTGTTCATCCTACATTCTTGTATGAATCGCTATGGAATCTTGGACTTTTGATATTCTTGCTTCTTACCAGAAAAAAGAAGACATTTAATGGATATGTTTTCTTTACCTATTTGATCGTGTATGGCGCTGGCCGCTTCTGGATAGAAGGAGTTAGGACAGATCAGCTGAAGCTTTGGGGAACAAATCTTGCGGTATCTCAGTTGATAGCTGGTGCATGTATTGTTATTGGCAGTGGATTATTTATTTACTATAAAAAGAATCATCCACTTTCCACCCCAAAGGAGTTAAATTCATAATAAATTGTATTTTTTTTAAGACATTGGAGTTTCCAATGTCTTTTTTTGTGCCATTTTTTATAAAAATATGCACTTTTTGTGGTCTGACCCTCCACTTCATACCACATATAGAAAATGCCGAAAAACATTGATTTTTCACGGTTTTTGGGTTGCGCAATGAAGGAAAATAGTATAAAATGTATTTAAAAGTGGAGGAAAGTGGAAGAAAAGTGTCACAAAGTGGTGGAAAGGAGGAACGGCTTTCATGTTCATGGGTGAATACAGTCACAATATAGACGCCAAGAATCGTCTTATTATGCCTGCAAAGTTTCGTGAACAGTTAGGAGAGCACTTCGTAGCCACCAAAGGACTTGATGGATGCTTATTCGTTTATCCTATGAGCGAATGGAAAACCATCGAAGAAAAATTTAGAGAGATTCCACTTACCACCAAAGATGCTAGAAAGTTCTCTCGTTTCTTCTTTGCAGGAGCGGCAGAATGCGATATCGACAAACAGGGAAGAGTTCTTATTCCTGGTAACCTTAAGGAATACGCAGGAATTGATAAGGAAGTTGTTTCTGTTGGTGTCTTGAACAGAATTGAAATCTGGTCTAAGGAGAGATGGACAGATGAAGGCACCTACGATGATATGGATGAGATAGCAGAACACATGGCTGAGCTTGGCCTTGGAATTTAGGAGTCAAATGGAATTTAATCATTATTCAGTTCTCTTAAATGAGACAATTGATAATTTGAATATTAAGCCTGACGGAATCTACGTTGACGGAACACTGGGAGGCGGTGGTCATTCTTATGAAATAGCAAAGCGTCTTACCACAGGTCATCTTTATGGATTTGATCAGGATACAGATGCTTTAGCAGCTGCTGGTGAAAGACTTAAAGAGTTTGGTGATAAAGTTACAAGAATTCACAGCAACTATGAATTCATGAAAGAAAAGCTACTGGAGCAGGGCGTCACTAAAGTAGATGGAATCATGCTTGATCTTGGAGTATCAAGCTTCCAGCTAGATGAAGCAGATAGAGGCTTCACATATAGAGTTGATGATGCACCACTTGATATGAGGATGGACAAAGATAATCCTATGACGGCAGCTGATATAGTAAATACTTATTCAGCTGAGGATTTGACTAGAGTCCTGTTTACATACGGCGAGGAAAAATTTTCCAAGCAAATTGTTAAAAACATTATTAAACAGCGAGAAATCGCACCAATACTTACAGCCGGACAGTTAAATAAAATAATAGCTGAAAGTATTCCGAAGAAAGCTCAGGTAGGTCAGGGACATCCTTCTAAAAGAACCTACCAGGCGCTTCGAATTGAGCTCAACAGAGAGCTGACAGTTTTGGAAGACCACATCGATGACATGATCGATTTGCTTAATCCAGGTGGAAGGTTATGTATCATTACTTTCCATTCATTGGAAGATAGAATCACGAAAGTGGCATTTAAAAGAAATGAAGACCCATGCACATGTCCAAAGGATTTTCCTGTTTGTGTATGTGGTAAGAAATCAAAAGGTAAGGTGGTTACGAGAAAGCCAATCTTGCCTAGTGAGAAGGAGCTGGAAGAAAATTCCAGATCAAAGAGCGCAAAGCTCAGGGTTTTTGAGAAAAAAGATAGCTAATCGGATAAGACAATAGTAATGGGGAATAATGCTAGTTTTAATTGCAAGAATGAGGAGTTAGAGAATGCAACAGTTACAGACATATTATTACAACCAGGGAAATGCAGTACGCAAGGAAGTTGATCCTTACGCACAGCCATATCGTCCAGTTCGTGTTTTACCTACAAGAGAACAGCGCGAGCGTGAGAAGCGCGAGGATGCTATTCGCCGTCAGAAGATTACAGACAGAAAGCGCGCAGCTGCACTTAGAAAGAACAGATTATTAACTGGTTATATGATTGTAGCAGTTATGTTGACATGCGTTATGCTTGTTGGTTATGTAGCATTACAGACAAACGTTACAACTAGAATGAGCAGAATCGCAGATTTGGAAAATGAGCTTTCTACTTTAAATGCTGATAACAGCGCAGCAGAAAGCAGAATTGCAACTACTACCAACCTTACAGATATTAAGGATAAAGCCATAAATGACCTTGGTATGGTGTATGCAACTAGCGGCCAAATAGTGTATTATAGTGTAGATGGTTCAGACTACATGTCACAGTACCAGGATATTCCATAAGAATAGAGATACAAAATGGCTGAGAATAAAAGACGAAGAATAAAACCGAATAATAAAATTTTAAAAAGAATGCAACGCAAGCTCTGGGTAGTATTTGGAATTGTTTGTATTCTTTTTGTCGTTCTGATAGGCAGAGTAATGTACATTCAGCACACCAGTGGTGATAAATACGAAAAGATTGTACTTGCTCAACAAGATTACGATAGTACAACCATTCCTTTTCAGAGAGGCAATATCATTGATGCTAGAGGAACAGTTCTTGCTACAAGCGTAGATGTTTACAATGTAATTTTGGATTGTAAGGTTCTTAATGCAAATGAAGACGCTATCAGCACTACAATCAGTGCAATCACAGAATGTTTTGATGAGATAGATGCTGACACAATCAAAACACAGCTTTCAGACAATCCAACATCTCAATATTATATTCTTGCCAAGAAAGTTTCATATGAAGAGATGGCAGCTTTCGAAGAACTTAAAACAACAGAATCCTACAAAGGTAAGGTTTTTGGAATTTGGTTTGAAAAGGAATATATTAGACAGTATCCATATGGCAGCCTGGCTGCAGCTACAATAGGATATGCCAGCAGCGGTAATGTGGGTGTTATCGGTCTGGAAAATAAATATTCCAGTGTGCTTAATGGCGTCAACGGTCGTACTTATGGCTATTTAAATTCCGACAGCAACCTTGAACAGACCACAATCGATGCAACAAATGGAAATAACATTGTTCTTTCTTTGGATGTAAATATCCAGACAATAGTTGAGAAGGCTGTTGAGGATTGGAACAATGAAACAATGACAGCATATAATGCAGAGCACCCTGATGAGCCAGAATCTTTTGGTTCTAAACACACGGCAGTGCTTGTTATGAATCCTAACAATGGCGAGATTCTTGCCATGGCTCAGTATCCTACATTCGATTTGAACAATCCTAGAGATTTGACAGGTTATTATTCAGACGAAGATTTGGAAGTGATGACTACCGATGAAAAGATGGATGCATTGAACCAAATCTGGCAGAATTTCTGCATTACATATACATACGAGCCAGGTTCTACTTTCAAGCCGTTCACTGTTGCAATGGGACTTGAGACAGGAGCTCTTACAGGAGATGAGACATACTATTGTGATGGTGGTGAAATGATTACTGGCTATCCAAAACTTGTAAAGTGTGTCGCATATAGAAGCGGTGGACATGGTACACAGACTATTGCTGATGCACTTTCAAATTCTTGCAACGATGCCTTGATGCAGATGGTTAGAGTTATTGGACCGGAAACATTTGCTGATTATCAATCAATTTTTGGCTTTGGCCAAAAGACAGGTATTGACCTTACAGGAGAGGCTAGTACAGCAGGCCTTATTTATAGTGAAGAGGATTTGAATTCTGCAATCAATCTTGCGACAAATTCATTCGGCCAGAACTTTAATACTACAATGGTGCAGTTGGCAAGTGGCTTTAGTTCACTTATTAATGGTGGATATCTCTATGAGCCTCACCTTGTTACAAAGATTACCGACCCTAACGGTAATACAGTAGAAGAAGTTGAACCTACTATTTTAAAGAGAACCATTTCAGAGGAGACTGGAGATCTTCTTAAAAGCTACCTTGAGTATGTAGTTTCTGATGGTACAGGAAAGACAGCTGGTGTTGATGGATATAGAATTGGTGGTAAAACAGGTACTGCCGAGAAACTTCCTCGTGGAAATCATAAATATTTAGTTTCATTTATAGGCTTCGCACCTGCTGATAATCCACAGGTTGTAGTTTATGTAATTGTTGATGAACCTGGCGTTGGTGCTGTTGGTAATAATCAGGCCCACAGTAGTTTCGCTCAGCAGATTTGTCATAATATATTTGAACAGATTCTTCCGTACATGGGAATCGAATCTTCTTTGACAGAGGAAGAGGAAGCTGCGGCTGCAGCTAGTCTTACTGAGGCAGCTCAGGCAACAGAAGACGAAGGTGGAACAGAGGATACACCTGAAGGCTCAGAATCCACAGCAGATCCTTCTGAGACTCCTGAAGTCGAAGAGGAAGAATAGAGATTTATTAGAGAATTATAAGTTAGAGAATTGGAGTTTTATTATGTTAGAAGTTTTTTTACCAATGTTGGTATCTTTTATTATTGTGCTTATTTTAGGACCAATATGCATACCTGTTTTAAGACGTCTCAAGATGGGAAACACTGAGAGAGAGTATATCAAAGAGCACAAGGTAAAAAATGGAACACCTTCTATGGGTGGAATAATGATTCTTATTGCATTTGCGATTGTTGGCCTTTATTTTGCACCAAAGGCACCTCATATTTATCCAATTGTATTGTTGACATTAGGCTTTGGTGTTTTAGGTTTTGTTGATGATTTGTTAAAGGCTCTCAAGAAAAGCTCAGACGGCTTAAAGGCTTGGCAGAAAATGCTTGGTCAGATTGGTCTTACAATTGGCTTTGCTGTATATATGGTTAAGTTTTCAGATGTATCGCTTGAACTTAGAATTCCTGTTACAGGAGCATTCGTTGATATTAGTTGGCTTGCAGTAGCGCTTCTGTTTCTTGCAGTTCTTGGTACAGTAAACGGTGCTAACTTTACAGATGGTATGGACGGCCTTGCTACTTCTGTAACTCTTGCAATTGCAGCATTTTTTGGTGTTGCATCTATTCAGCTTTATTCAGATATTACTCCAGCAATTGCGGCTATGATTGGAGCTTTGTTTGGATTTTTAATGTTTAATGTTCATCCAGCGAAAATTTTTATGGGCGACACAGGCTCTTTAGCACTTGGTGCTTTTGTTGTTAGTTGCGCATATATGCTTCAGATGCCTATATTTATTATTATTGTTGCTATTATCTACTTAGTAGAAGTTCTATCAGTAATTTTACAGGTAGGTTATTTCAAACTTACCCATGGTAAACGAATCTTCAGAATGGCACCAATTCATCATCACTATGAATTAGGTGGCTGGTCAGAGGTAAAGGTAGTTGCAGTATTTACTACAGTTACTATTTTCTTATGCGTACTTGCATACTACATGGTCTAAAGGGATGGGGAAGAGTTTATGGTAAGAGATCAAGAGCTGGCGGCTTCTAGAAAAGAAGCAAAACGGCGTAAGAAAATAAAAAAGCTATTAAACTTTGACTATACGCTTTTATTAATCATAATATTCATCCTTGCACTTGGACTTGTTATGCTTTACAGCACTTCAGCTTATGCTGCATCTTTGAAAAAGGGTGATTCAGCATATTATCTTAAGCGTCAGATGTTTGCATCTGGCCTTGGATTTGTGGGTATGTTTTTTTCTACAAAGATAGATTACCGCAGATGGTCTCATTTAGTTTGGCCATTCTATATTGGTTCAATGGTACTTTGTGTCATGGTTATATTTGTAGGTACAACCATTAACGGTCAGGCTCGTTGGCTTAGCATTGGTGGAATAACAATTCAGCCTTCAGAGATTGCAAAGGTTGCAGTTATTTTGCTTTTAGCCAATGTTATAGATAGAGCACCGAAGGCTCAAAGGTCATTCGAAGGTTCCATCAAGACAATGTGTCTTGTCCTTCCTATCTTTGCAGTAGTTGCTTATAACAACCTTTCTACAGCGATTATCATTATGGGTATCGCATTTATAATGGTATTTATTGCTTCTCCAAAGTTTTGGTATTTCTTTGGAGCCGCTGCAGGTGGAGTTTTACTTATTATTTTATATATTTCGTTAGCAAGTTATCGTTCTGATCGTGTTGCTACATGGCTTCATCCTGAAGATTATGTTACTGGTTCTGGCTTCCAGACACTTCAGGGACTTTATGCTATTGGTAGTGGCGGTCTTTTTGGTAAGGGCTTGGGAGAGAGTATGCAAAAGTACATCGTTCCTGAGGCTCAAAACGATATGATTTTTTCTATCATTTGCGAAGAGCTAGGCGTATTTGGAGCAGTTTGTATCATTCTTCTTTATATTTTGCTCCTTTACAGACTTTTATATATTGCCAATCATTCAAAGGACATGTTTGGTTCCTATATCTGTATTGGTATTATGAGTCATATTGCTCTTCAGGTTATTTTAAATCTTGCCGTTGTTACAAATTCAATACCTAACACAGGTGTTATTTTGCCTTTGATTAGTTATGGTGGTACATCGGTAGCTATACTTTTAACTGAGTTAGGTTTGGCGCTTAGCGTATCAAAGAATATGGAATTCGAAGGTGATGAAGATGTCTAGACGCCGTAAAAAAAGAAAAAGCCATGTATTGGCTATAATAGAAATTTTATTTTCTCTGATATTACTATTAGTGATACTTGGTGTTTTGGCCTATTTCTTATGTCCTTTAACGGATGTATCAGTAGAGGGCACTGATTTATATACTTCTGATCAGGTTTCAGAATATATTTTAGATGACAAGTATTCGACTAATACCATATATGCATTTTTGAAAAACAAGCTGTTTCCAAAGGGTGACGCTGAATTCATTGAGTCATTTGATGTGAAAATAACAGGAATGCACAGTATTACAATCGTTTGCAATGAGAAGCCAATCTTGGGTTACATAAGTGAAGAAGATGGCTCATACGTATATTTCAATTATGATGGTTCGATTACAGAGATTAGCGCAAGCTATATTGACCGAGGATATATGCAGGTTGAAGGTGTAACTTGCGAAGAACCTGAAGTAGGAATGACTCTCCCTATCGGCGATGACCAAATAGGATATCTTACATCGTTGATTAAGATTCTTCAAAAAAATGATATTATGCCTAATGTGGTTTCATATGATGAAAATAGCCACATTACGCTTAAATATGATACATACAATATTTCACTGGGAAGTAGCGTTTACCTGGAAGAGAAGATAGACCGTGCATTAAAGATTCTTCCGCAAATCGAAGGATTGCAGGGTACACTACATCTTGAGAATTACTCAACCCAAAACACAGATATTGTATTTGAAAAAGATACTGAGGTGGTCGAATAAAATGCAATTTTTGGTAAAAAACAGTTGCGAAATAAGGTGAAAAACTATAATATGTTATTAGTGTACAAGTATAGTATGCTTTTTTGGTATTAGAGATTTTCGACCTCCCTTCGAGGTTTAATAAAAGGAGGATATGGTTTTGATTAACATTACGACTGACGAGACAGGGGCTCCTGTCAGAATCATTGTTGTTGGTGTCGGCGGAGCTGGCAACAATGCAGTAAAGCGTATGGTTGAAGAGGGTATTGGGGGAGTTGAGTTCATTGGAATCAACACTGATAAGCAGGCACTTGATTTATGCAAAGCGCCTACTCTTTTAGCTATAGGTGAGAAGACTACAGGTGGAAAGGGTGCTGGTGCTAACCCAGAGGTTGGCATGCGTTCTGCAGAGGAGAGTGCAGAAGATATTTCTGCAGCTATCAAGGGCGCAGATATGGTATTCGTTACTTGTGGTATGGGTGGCGGCACTGGTACAGGTGCAGCTCCAGTTGTTGCAAAGATTGCAAAGGAGCAGGGTATCCTTACTGTAGGTATCGTTACAAAGCCTTTCCAGTTTGAAGGAAAGCCGCGTATGAACAATGCCTTAAGTGGTATTGAAAGATTAAAGGAAAATGTTGATACACTTATCGTAATTCCTAACCAGAAGCTTGTTGAAATCACAAACAAGAGCATGGGAATTGGCGAAAGCTTCCGTATTGCAGATCAGGTACTTCACCAGTCTGTACAGGGTATCACAGACCTTATCACAAAGAATTCGCTTATTAACCTTGACTTCGCTGATGTTCAGACAGTTATGAAGGACAAGGGTCTTGCACATATTGGTATCGGTACTGCAAAGGGTGACGAAAAAGCTCTTGAGGCTGTTAAGCAGGCTGTTGCTTCACCTCTTCTTGAGACAAGCATTCAGGGTGCTACTGATGTCATCGTCAACATCTGTGGTGATGTTGGACTTAACGACACATCAGAGGCTACATCTTATGTTCAGGATATGACTGGTGCTGACGCTAACATCATCCTCGGTGTTACAGAAGATGAAACAATGGATGATGAAGTTACAGTTACAGTTATCGCTACTGGACTTGGCGAGCCTAATACAGCTACAACAGGTGCATTCCGCAGCTCAACAGGCATGGTTTATGGTACACAGCCTAGACAGTCAAGCGCTGACTTACTTGCAGGCATGAGAGGAGCAGCTGCTCCAGCTAGCCAGTCAGGTGTCACAAACACACCTCCTGTAGTTAACAGACCTGTTACACCTACACCTGTTGCTACATCTCCAATTCAGCGTCCTACTGCTCCTACTGTACCTACAGAGAGCACTGTACCTGAATTAAACATCAAAATGCCAGACTTCATGAATTCAATCAAAAAATAATAATCAAACCTTACAGGCACTGCATTTTGCAGTGCCTTTTTTATGCCGCACAATGCAGGAGGCTTTGCTAACAATTTGCTATGGAGGATGGAAATTTTTTGTGAAAGGGGTTGACATACTTCGACAGTCGTAGTATATTTACTACATCAAACGTACTACGACAGACGTAGTACGGCAGACATAGTACGATAGACGTAGGAGGTACTATATGGGTGAAATAAGTAGTGATGTTATTAGAGGCTACAATGACACCATGATACTTTCTATTCTTATGAAGGAACCTTCGTATGGATACGAGATTTCTAAGCAGATAAAGAGTATTTCGGAGGAGAAATACGTTATTAAAGAAACGACTCTTTATTCGGCCTTCACCAGAATGGAAAAGAATGGTTTTATCGAATCATTTGTGGCTGATCCAGATCCTGAAGGGAATGGAAAGAAAAGAACTTATTACAGAATCACGGATAAGGGTAAGGCGTATTACCTTGATAAATGTGATGAATGGGAGCTTACCAAAGAAGTAGTTGAAAAGTTTATTTCAAAATAGGAGAAAAGATATGGAAACAATTAAGAGCTATTTAGATGCAATGTTTAGTAGTATGCCAAATACTCCAGAGGTTAAAAAAGCAAAGGCTGAGCTTTTATCAATGATGGAGGATAAGTATAACGAGCTTATTGCAGATGGTGTTAGTGAAAATACTGCTGTTGGTACAGTTATTTCTGAGTTTGGTAATCTTGATGAGCTAGCAGAGGATTTAGGGCTTACCAAAGAGGTTGAAGAGGTTCACGAGAGAGAGCAGCAGCCTAAGAGATTCGTTTCAATGGATGAAGCACTTGAGTTTATTAAGGCTGAGAAAAAGAGAGCTCTTCTTGTAGCTACAGGCGTTTTACTTTGCATCACATGTGTATGCTGGCCAATAGTTACAGATGCTGTTTGGGGCTTTATGAATATCGACAATTATGGCGCAGCTATGATGTTTGTATGGATAGCAGTTGGTGTAGGATTGTTCATTTATAGTAGTTTTGTTAGTTCTGATTTCAGTTTTCTTAGAAAAGAGCCATGCCAGATGGATATGGCTACAACAGATATGATTAAAGAAAAGAAAGCTGAGTTTAAGCCTATTACAGCAGCTGCAATAACACTTGGATGTGCTTTGTGCATATGCGCTGTTGTGCCAATTATTATTTTTGATTTCGATATATTTGCAACTTTTATATTTATCATGGTTGGCATAGGTGTATGGTTGTTTGTATATTCTGGAATTATTAATAGTAGCTTTGATACTTTGTTGGATGCTGGCAATGTTGTTCGCAAAGACATAAAGTCAAATGGAAATGAGGAAGATGTGGAATATGTAAGCAAAGGCGCAAAGATTCTCATGGAATCTTATTGGTCAATAGTTACATGCCTATATCTTATTATCAGTTTCACAACCTTTAATTGGGGTTCTACATGGATAATTTGGGTTATAGCAGCTATTGCTCATAAAGTATTTAAGATTGCACTTGTAAAGGAGGATTAAGAAATGACTACAAAGAAATTTCAGTTAATAATATGGATTGTTACATTAATTATAGTTGTAGGTGCTTGCATTATTCGATTTGCTCCTTTTTCAAGTGGTCGTAGTGAAGAGTCAGAATATGATTTTTCTAAATACAGTGTAGAAACTGTAAAAGTGGATGCAGATGCCGCAGATTTATATATTGAATATGGTGATGAATTTAAGGTAAATACAAACTATCAAAAGAATGTTGAACCAAAGGTTACATTGGAAGATGAATGTTTAACAATCGAGCAGAAATATACTGTTAACGTAAGAAATCTGAAAGATTGCTACATCAAAATTACTTTACCTAAGGGCACAATGATTGACACAGCTGATATTACTGCTAGCGCAGGAGATATTGATATTGACGGAGTTAACTTCGATACATTGAAGATTGATGCTGATGCTGGGGATATCGATATCAATGAGGTTTCTGCAAATGACTTTGTTATAGAGGCAGATGCAGGCGACATAGATGTTAGTAAATCTGTTTTTGAAACAGTAAATGTAACCACAGACGCAGGGGCTGTTGAAATGGAAGCTGTTACTGCAACAAGTGGTACTTTTGATGCCGATATGGGAAGCATTGATATTAATGGAGACTTTGAAAAGATTACAGCTAGCTGTGAGATGGGAGACATTGATATTACAGTTCCTGATGCAAATAAAGTAGATTTTGATTTAGATTGTGAGCTTGGTAGCATTAAAGTTAATGGATCTAGATGGAAAAATTAATTATTGACAACAGAATTGCGGAATGGTAGTATTACTTCAACACAATAAAGCAGTAAACCGATGAGGGAGAGGAGTACCTCTTTGTGATTCATAGGAGAGAGCCGCGATGGTGGGATGCGGTATGATAGCAATTTGGGAATGGACTCCTGAGGGCGTGAGGAAATGACTTTGGTCAGAGTATTGCACGACGTAAGGCATACGTTAGTTGCCAGGGATATGATGGTATCCTGATAAGAGCATAGGATTATCCTATGAATTCAAGGTGGCACCGCGGAAGAATAATTTCGTCCTTGATGGAAACTATTAATGGTTTCTGTCAGGGACTTTTTTTATTTCCAAAGTTTCAGTTACGATTACAAGCCTTGGTATTACTCCGTCGCGAGATTGGCTCCTTGAGTAACACCAAGAGCTTGTCATCTACTGGCACTTTGGAAATAAAAAAAGTCTCTGACAGAAGGGAAGGAGATTACGAGATGATTAAAGAAGCGATTGAGAAAATTGTTAACAAGGGGGACCTTACGTACGAGGAAGCCTACACTGTAATGAATGAGATTATGAATGGCGAAAGCTCACCTACACAGAATGCGGCTTTTTTGGCTGCACTTTCTACAAAAAGTGCAAGAGCGGAGACAACTGATGAAATTGCTGGTTGTGCTGCTGCTATGAGAGAGCATGCTACAAAGGTTGAAACAGGAATGGAGGTGTTTGAAATCGTTGGAACAGGTGGAGATAACGCCCATAGCTTCAACATTTCAACAACATCAGCACTTGTAGCTGCCGCAGGAGGAATGAAGGTCGCAAAGCATGGTAATAGAGCAGCATCTTCTCTTTGTGGTACAGCAGATTGTTTGGAAGCACTTGGAGTAAACATCAGTCAGGATCCAGAAAAATGCGTAGAGCTTCTCAAGAAAGTGGGGATGTGCTTCTTCTTTGCTCAGAAGTATCACACATCAATGAAGTACGTAGGTGCAATAAGAAAAGAGCTTGGATTTAGAACAGTATTTAATATCCTAGGACCACTTACAAATCCGGCAGTTCCATCAATGCAATTGCTTGGTGTTTACGATGAATACCTGGTAGAGCCACTTGCGCAGGTACTTATCAACCTTGGGGTAAAGCGTGGCATGGTAGTTTATGGTCAGGATAAGCTAGATGAAATCTCATTGAGCAGCTCAACAAAAGTTTGTGAGATAAGAGATGGATGGTATAAAACTTACATCATTGAGCCAGAGGATTTCGGATTTGAAAAATGCGCTAAAGAAGATTTAAAGGGTGGAACTCCAGAGGAAAATGCAAAGATTACAAGGGATATTTTGAATGGAGTAAAGGGACATAAAAGAAATGCAGTTCTTCTTAATGCAGGAGCAGCTCTTTACATTGGAGGAAAGGCTGAAAGCTTTAAAGCAGGAGTAGAGCTTGCAGGAGAAATAATAGATTCTGGAAAAGCTTTTGAAACATTGCAAAAATTCATACTTTTAAGCAACAAGATATCAGAGGATAAGAGTGATGAATATACTGGAGCAGTTAGCGGAGCATGCTAGATTTCGTGTAGAAGAAAACAAGAAATATAAGTCACTTGAAAAAATAAAAGCAGAAGCATTGAGTCTTCCAAAGGGAGATTTTGAATTTGAAAAAGCATTGGCAATGCCAGGTATGAGCTTTATCTGTGAATGTAAAAAAGCTTCTCCTTCAAAGGGAATCATAGCAGAAGAATTTGACTATTTGGAAATAGCAAAGGCATATGAAGAGGCGGGGGCTGATTGCATATCTGTTTTGACTGAACCAAAGTGGTTTTTGGGAAGTGACAAGTATCTAGAGGATATCGCAAATGCGGTTTCAATTCCTATTATAAGAAAAGATTTCACTGTAGATGAGTACATGATATACGAGGCAAAGGTATTAGGCGCTAGCGCTGTACTTCTAATCTGTAGCATCCTGACAGAAGAGCAAATTAGAGAATACATTCGTATATGCGATAGTCTTGGAATCAGTGCTTTGGTGGAGGCACATGATGATGCTGAAGTAAAGATGGCAGCAAAGGCAGGGGCTAGAATAATAGGTGTAAATAACAGAAACCTAAAGGATTTTTCAGTAGATACGGGAAATAGCAGGAGATTAAAAGCACTTGTAGATGACAAGGTGATATTTGTATCAGAGAGTGGTATTAAAACAGCAGAGGATATATCTCAGCTGAAAGAAGCAGGTGTTGATGCAGTTTTAATTGGTGAAACACTTATGAAAGCAACTGACAAGAAGGGAAAGCTTAAAGAATTAAGAGGTGATGAAGATGACAACAATTAAACTATGTGGTCTTACAAGAGAAGAAGATATTATAAAGGCGAATGAGCTTAAGCCTGAGTATGTTGGATTTGTTTTTTGTGAGAAAAGCAAGAGAAACGTTAGTCGAATGCAGGCAAAAAAGTTAAAGAGTATGTTAAATCCTGAAATAAAAGCGGTAGGTGTATTTGTTGATGCACCAGAGAAGGAAGTTGAAAGCTTATTCGAAGAAAACATTATTGATGTAGCACAGCTTCACGGAAATGAAGACGAGGATTACATTAAATCTCTTATGGATAACAATATTCCTGTTATCAAAACATTTAAGGTTACATCAGCAGAAGAGCTTATAAAGGCAGAAAAATCCAGTGCTGATATGATTATGTTTGATGCTGGAAATGGAGAAGGAAACAGAATTAAGGATTTAAATCTTCTAACATACATAGATAGACCTTTTATTCTTGCAGGCGGGTTAAATCAGGAAAACGTAGCTGAAGCCATTGATACTGTAAAGCCATATGGTGTTGACGTTAGCTCTGGTATTGAGACCGATCATCTTAAGGATGGATACAAAATGGATCAATTCGTAAAAGCGGTAAGAGAGGATGCAGTTCCAGCAAAGAGCAAAGGCAGATTTGGTGTTCATGGTGGTCAGTATATTCCTGAGACTCTCATGAATGCAGTTATGGAGCTGGAGGAAGCCTACAATCATTACAAGGATGATCCAGAGTTTAATAGAGAGTTGAAGGAACTTCTTGATGAATATGCTGGTCGACCAAGCCTTTTATATTACGCAAAGAAGATGACAGAAGACTTAGGCGGAGCCAAAATCTATCTTAAGCGTGAGGATTTAAATCATACTGGAAGCCACAAAATTAACAACGTATTGGGACAGGCTCTTCTTGCTAAAAAGATGGGCAAGACAAGACTTATTGCTGAAACAGGCGCAGGTCAGCATGGTGTGGCAACAGCTACAGCGGCAGCACTTCTTGGAATGGAATGTGTTGTGTTTATGGGCAAGGAAGATACAGAGCGTCAGGCACTTAACGTTTATAGAATGAGACTTCTCGGCGCAGAGGTAATTCCTGTAACCAGTGGAACTGCCACATTAAAGGACGCAGTTTCAGAGGCAATGAGAGAATGGACAACACGTATTGATGATACACATTATTGCCTTGGTTCAGTAATGGGGCCTCATCCATTCCCAACAATAGTTAGAGATTTCCAGGCTGTTATTTCTAGGGAGAGCCGTGCACAGATTCTTGAGAAAGAAGGAAGACTTCCAGATGTGGTTATCGCTTGTGTTGGTGGTGGAAGCAATGCTATCGGAAGCTTTTATCACTATATTAATGACAAGGATGTTGAGCTGATAGGTTGCGAGGCAGCAGGTAGAGGAATAGATACATTTGAAACAGCTGCAACAGTAAATACTGGAAAAGTTGGTATATTCCATGGAATGAAATCATATTTCTGCCAAGACGAATATGGTCAGATTGCACCAGTATATTCAATCTCGGCAGGCCTTGATTATCCAGGTGTTGGTCCAGAGCATGCATATTTGCATGACATAGGACGTGCAAAATATGTGCCAGTTACTGATGATGAGGCTGTTGATGCTTTCGAATATATTGCAAAGACAGAGGGAATAATTGCAGCTATCGAGTCAAGTCATGCTATCGCATATGCGAAGAAGCTTGCTCCTACAATGAGAAAAGACCAGATCATTATAGTTACTGTTTCAGGTAGAGGCGATAAGGATTGTGCTGCTATCGCACGTTATAGAGGGGAGGATATCCATGAGTAAGATTTCAAAAGCATTCGAAAATAAAAAGGCGTTTATACCATTTATCACATGTGGAGATCCTGACTTAGAAACAACAAAAGAAATAATCAGGGAGCTTGAAAAGAATGGTGCAGATTTGATTGAACTTGGAATACCTTTTTCTGATCCAACGGCCGAAGGTCCTGTAATACAGGGAGCAAATATTAGAGCTTTGAAGAATAAAATCACAACAGATGATGTATTTGAAATGGTAAGAGAGGTCAGAAAGGAAGTGAAGATTCCACTTTGTTTTATGACTTATGCAAATGTTGTTTTTTCTTATGGTTCAGACAGATTTTTTGGCAAGTGTCAGGAGGTTGGCATTGATGGAATTATCCTTCCAGACGTACCTTTTGAAGAAAAGGAAGAGTTTGAAGGAGTGGCATCTGAGCATGGCGTAGATTTTATATCGATGGTTGCTCATACTTCTGAGGATAGAATCGATATGATTACAAAAGAGGCAAAGGGATTTATATATATTGTTTCTAGCCTCGGTGTGACAGGCACTCGAAGCAAGCTTAATGAAGGCATCAAAACAGTAGTTGATAGAGTAAGAAAAAATACAGATGTACCTTGCGCGGTAGGCTTTGGTATATCTACTCCAGAGCAGGCTGCCAAGATGTCTGATATATCTGATGGAGCTATTGTTGGTTCTGCGATTGTTAGAGTGGTAGAGGAGTATGGAAAAGATGCTCCAAAGCATGTAGGAGAATTTGTTAAATCAATGAAGGAGGCCTACCATGCATCCTAGTTTTGAGCAGGTTAAAGAACTTGCAAAAAGCGGAGAATATAGAAGAATTCCTGTAATGATTGAGATGTTATCCGACAGCTTCACGCCAATAGAAGTTGTTCGAATAATCAAAGCGGCCAGCCATCAGTGCTATTTATTGGAAAGTGCCAGTCAGACAGAAACCTGGGGAAGATATTCGTTTCTTGGATTCAACCCTAATTTGGAGGTGACCTGCCAAGACAGACACCTTTTTATAAAGGAAAATAAGGGAGATAGTAAAGTCTTAATTCAGGAAAAAACTGTATCTCATCCAGGGGAAACATTACGTGAGATTATTAGCCAGTACAAAAGTCCAGTGTTATCGGATTTTCCAACTTTTACAGGTGGATTAGTAGGTTATTTTTCATACGATTACATCAAATATGCTGAGCCAAAGCTTAAGCTTGAGAATCATGGAGAAGATGATTTTAAAGACATGGATTTGATGCTCTTTAACGATGTAATTGCTTTTGACAATTTTAAGCAGAAAATATATTTGATTACCGGTGTAATGCTGGATGAATCTGATGATTTGGAAAGCTTATACAATGAAGCAAATAATCGCCTAGAAAAGATAAAGAGCCTTTTGCTAAGCCAGAATAAAGCAACATTTCAGCCTCTTTCACTTTTGACTGGAATCAAGCCAAAATTTTCAAAAGAAGAGTATGGTGAAATGGTAAAAAAGGCTAAGCATTATATTAAGGAAGGGGATATTTTCCAGGTTGTCCTTTCTAATCCTCTTACCGCAAAAGCGAAAGGAAGTCTTTTTGATACATACCGCCTTTTGAGAGCCAGCAATCCATCTCCATATATGTTCTATTTTTCTAGCGATGATATAGAAATAGCTGGTGCATCGCCAGAGACACTGGTGAAGGTAGAACAAAAGCAGGTAAGCACATTTCCACTTGCTGGAACTAGGCCAAGAGGGAAAAGTAAAGCTGAAGACGCAGCTCTTGAAAAGGAGCTTTTGGCAGATGAAAAGGAACGTGCAGAACACAATATGCTTGTGGATTTAGGCAGAAATGACATTGGAAAAATAAGCAGTATTGGTTCTGTAAATGTGGAAAAATATATGGAAATAGAAAGGTATTCCCATGTAATGCATATAGGTTCCACAGTTGTTGGACACTTGGCAGATGATAAGGATGCTATTGATGCAGTGGACGCAATTCTACCAGCAGGAACATTGTCTGGCGCGCCAAAGTTTAGAGCCTGCCAGATAATCGAAGAGCTAGAGCAGAGCAAGCGTGGTATTTACGGAGGCGCCCTTGGCTATATAGATTTCTCAGGAAATCTGGATGTGTGCATAGCGATAAGACTTGTATATAAAAAGAACGATAAAATTTGTATTCGTTCAGGGGCAGGTATTGTTTATGATTCTGTTCCAGAAAATGAAGCAATTGAATGCATCAATAAGGCGAAGGCAGTAGTGAATGCTGTAAGCCACGCTGAGGGAGGTTTGGCATGATATTATTAATAGATAACTATGATAGTTTTTCATACAATCTTTTTCAGCTGGTAGGGGAAATTGAGCCAGATATTAAGGTTTGCCGAAATGATGAAATTCGTATTTCCGATATTGAAAAACTAAATCCTAGCCATATTATTATTTCACCGGGACCAGGTAAGCCTAGTGAAGCTGGAATATGCGAGGAGATTGTCACCCACTTCGCCGGTAAAATACCAATTTTGGGAGTATGCTTGGGACATCAGGCAATATGCGAAGCTTTTGGAGCAAATGTCACTTATGCAAAAGAATTAATGCATGGTAAACAATCCAGAGTTCAGGTTGACAATAGCTGCAAGTTATTTAAAGGGCTCCCAAATTCAGTGGATGTTGCTAGATATCACTCGTTAGCTGCAGATAAAGATTCTCTACCAGAAGTGTTAAAAGCTGTTGCTACTACCAAAGATGGGGAGATTATGGCTGTTGCTCATAAGGAATATGAAGTATACGGATTACAGTTTCATCCGGAATCTATTTTGACTACTGATGGAAAAAGAATGATAGAAAACTTTATAGCGTAAAAATAATTGTCAACCATAGAATGATAAAAGGTTGACAATTAGCTGGTGTTTTGATATTGTTATTCAGGTGAAAAAATTAAAGTATTAGAGGGAGGCAATATGGATAACACAAGCACATTAACAACAAAAGAATCAGCATTTAAAACACTTGATATTGCATATATTGCTCTTGGAGCAGCACTTATTGCAGTATGCTCATGGATTAGCATTCCAACAACAGTGCCATTTACTCTACAGACATTTGCAGTATTTGCCATGCTTTCCCTTCTTGGGGGCAAGAGAGGAACACTCTCAGTATTGGTTTACATTTTAATCGGAGCAGTAGGTGCTCCAGTATTTGCTGGTTTTTCGGGGGGAATTGGTGTAGTTCTTGGTTCAACAGGTGGCTATATTATTGGTTTCTTGCTTACAGGTCTTGTATACATTGTGGCTACTAAGCTATTCAAGAAGACACTTGTAGTTGAAATCCTAGCACTTGTCATTGGACTTGCAGCTTGCTATGCACTTGGAACAGTATGGTTCATGGTTGTTTACTCTAGGGATGCTGGTGCAATTGGGGCAATGACAGCACTTTCATGGTGTGTTTTCCCATTCATCATTCCTGATTTAGTAAAGCTTGCACTTGCACTTGTACTTGCAAGAAGAGTTAGACCAGTAATTAAATAAGTTATGAAATAAATTTGGGTTGAAATCCTTTCTAAAAAAAGGTATATTATTGCGTAACGAAGACAAAGGCGTCTGCTATAGGTTTAGCAGGCGCTTTTTCTAAAATTAGCAATAGTAGTGCATTAAAGCTACAAAAATGCTAAAATAATTTCTGTGTTTATTGACACAGTTTTCAGGAAGGAGATTTTGAAATGAAGAAAAAGTCACTAGCATTATTAATGGCATTTGCAACAATGTTTGCAATGGTTGGATGTGGAAACGCATCAGAACAGGGTGCAACTGAACAAGGTGCAGATGCTGCTACTAGTTCAGATAAGAAATGGGTTATCGCTACAGATACTTCATTTAAGCCATTTGAGTACACAGATGACAATGGAGATTTCGTAGGTATTGATGTAGATATCCTTGCAGCTATCGCTGAGGATCAGGGATTCGATTACGAGCTTAAGTCTCTTGGATGGGATGCTTCAATTGCAGCATGCCAGGCAGGACAGGCAGATGGAATGATTGCGGGTGCATCTATTACAGACGAAAGAAAGGCATCTGGATGGGTTTTCTCTGATGGATATTATGATGCAAATCAGTCTATGGCTGTAGAGGCATCATCTGATATTACAGGTTTTGAAGATTTAAAGGGACAGTCAGTTGCAGTTAAGACAGGTACAATGAGTGCTACTTATGCTGAGAGCCTTTCAAGTGAGTATGGCTTCACTGTCACATACTTTGAGGATTCTCCTACGATGTATCAGGCAGTTGTAGGTGGTCAGGTTGCAGCTTGCTTCGATGACACTCCAATTATGGCTTCAAATATTAAAGATACTGGTATCTCAATGAAGATTCTTGAGAACACTGGTAACGATCCTGCTGAATACGGATTTACAATTTTCAACTCAGACAACCAGGAGCTTGTTGATATGTTTAATGCAGGTCTTGCAAATATCAAGGCAAACGGCACATACGATGAAATCATTGCAAAGTACTTAGGCGAATAGTATTAGATTAAAGGGGCAGGGGTTTACCTGCCCTTATTATTTATAAAACCAGTTAGAAAGGGTTTATTTTATATGTTAACTATTATTTCAGTTTATGGTCCAATGCTTCTTATTGCTATGGGCAGAACATTGCTTCTTGCATTACTAGGCTTATTCTTTGCATGCATTATTGGTATGCTTTTCGGAATTATGGGTGTAGTCAAGAACAGAGTAAGCAATGTAATTTCACAGATTTTCGTTGATGTAATCAGAGGAGTTCCGATGATTGTATTAGCCTTCTTTGTATATTTTGGTATTCCTTACTTATTTAATACCATCATTGGAGGTTTCTCTGTTAGTTTGACAGCACTTCAGGCAGGTACAATCTGTCTTGCTTTAAACTGTGGTGCTTATATGGCAGAAATTATCAGAGCAGGTATTCAGTCTGTTGATAAAGGTCAGATGGAGGCTGCCAGATCTCTTGGTCTTACATATGGACAGGCTATGCGCAAGGTCGTATTGCCTCAGGCCATCAAGACAATGATTCCTACATTCATCAATCAGTTCATTATTACACTTAAGGATACATCAATTCTTTCAGTTATCGGTTTTCCAGAACTTGTTAACACAGCAAAGAACGTACAGGCAAACACATTCATGTCATTCCAGACATGGGCTATTGTTGGTGTTATGTATCTTATAGTTATTACAATCCTTTCACGTAGTGCAAAGGTTCTTGAAAGGAGATTAAACGTTGGCAGATAAAGAAATCAAAATCAGTGTTAAAAATCTTAAGAAGTGTTATGGCGACTTAGAGGTATTAAAGGATATTTCTACAGATGTTACTAAGGGTGAGGTTGTTTGTGTAATCGGCCCTTCAGGATCTGGAAAGTCTACATTCTTACGTTGCTTAAATAGACTTGAGACTGTTACTGCAGGCTCCATTGTTGTTGACGGGAACAACATCACAGATAAGCATATCAATATCAATAAGGTTAGAGAAAACATTGGAATGGTATTCCAGCATTTTAACCTTTTCAACAACTTAAACATACTTGATAACCTTACACTTGCACCTGTTCAGCTTAAGAAGTGCTCTAAGGCTGAAGCAGAAGAGCGTGCTAAAAAAATGCTTGCAAAGGTTGGCCTTGAGGACAAAGCATCAAGCTACCCAAGTCAGCTTTCAGGTGGACAGAAGCAGCGTGTTGCTATCGCTCGTGCACTTTGCATGGAGCCAGATATTATGCTTTTCGATGAGCCAACATCAGCTCTTGATCCAGAAATGGTAGGAGAGGTTCTTCAGGTTATGAAGGATTTGGCTGCAGATGGTATGACAATGGTTATTGTTACTCATGAGATGGGATTTGCTAGAGAAGTAGCAGATAGAGTTATTTTTATGGATGGTGGCTACATCATCGAGGAGGGCACACCTTCAGAGGTATTGCTTAATCCAAAGGAAGCTAGAACCATAGATTTCTTAAATAAGGTATTATAAGAGGGGCGTATGAAAAACATAATTACAATCAGCCGTCAGTTTGGTGCTGGCGGCGGAACAATCGGCAAAGAAGTAGCTGAGCGTTTGGGCTACTATTACTGTGATAAGGATATGATTATCAGAGCAGCAATCGAATCAGGTAATCTTAGTCCTGAAGAAGTTAGATACTTTGATGAGAAGGTACCAAGAGAGTTTGGCTTGGGACAGAGTTTATTTGATTTCTACAACAAGCCACTTGATGAGCGTCTTTACAATGCTCAAAAGGAAGCAATCAGAAAGGTTGCTGAAAAAGGCAATTGTGTAATAGTCGGCAGAAATGCCAACATCATTCTTAAGGAATTTGATCATTCTCTTCATGTATTCGTTTCAGGTACAGAGCACTTCCGTGTGAAGCGAATGATGGAGAAAATGCCAGGCACCACAGAGGAAAAGGTTCGCGAGGAGCTTCACAATGTGGATAAGGCAAGAAAGAAATACTGCAAGCACTATACAGGAACAGAATTCGGCAATGCCGAGTTTTATGATTTGTGCTTAAAGAGCTCAACACTTGGGCTTGAAAAATGCGTTGATATCATTTGTGATACAGCGAAGGAGATAAATCATTGAGTAGGAACATACTTATTATTAATACTGGCGGAACTTTGTCTTCTGTAATGAAGGAAAGTGGCTTGGCACCAGGACTTTCAACACAGGATATGAAACGTGAACTTCACGTGGTGTCAGGTGATATTAATTTTGAAATAGAAGATTTTATGGCTGTTGATAGTGCTAATATTTTCCCTGAGGATTGGAGTAAGTTGGCTGAGCATATAGGCAAATTGCGCAACGATTACGACGGAATTGTTGTAATCCACGGAACAGATACACTTGCATATACATCATCTATGCTTTCTTTTATGCTTCAAAACATAAACATTCCGGTTGTAATTACTGGCTCACAGCTTTCTATTACAAACCCTATAGCAGATGCTATGGAAAACCTGCGTTGTGCCATTCATATGGCAGCAAGTGGCAGAGCAGGAGTGTTTGTTGCATTCAATAGAAAGGTTATGCTTGGATGCAGAGCATCAAAGGTTCGTTCCCTTAGCTTTGATGCTTTCGAGAGCATCAACTATCCAAATGTAGCTGAAATCAGCTCCCTTGGAATGAATATTGACGATAGCACAATACCTGTTAGAAACGGTGTATTCCATTTGGAAAACAATTATTCTACAGAAGTTTGTATGCTGAAAATGTTCCCAGGCATTCATAGAAGCCTTGTTGAATCAATCGCTGCGCAGGGATATAAGGGACTTTACATTGAGGCATTTGGAATTGGTGGCATGCCATTTTTGAAGCATGATTTTATCAGCACAATCGAGAAGGTTATTGCTGATGGTATGACTGTTGTAGTTGGTACTCAGTGTAGATACGAAGGCTCAAAGATGGATGTTTACGAGACTGGTAAGAGAGCTCTCGAAAGCGGAGTACTCCAGGCTCAGGATATGACAAGTGAAGCGGCCCTTACAAAGCTTATGTGGATTCTTGGTAAGACGAGCAATCCATCTGAAATAAAGGATTATTTTTCTTTAAATATTGCCGGTGAGCTTAAAAATTATTAGGAGATTTTTTAATGAATCTATTTGATATTATTGGACCGGTTATGGTAGGTCCTTCCAGCTCTCATACAGCAGGAGCAGCCAAAATTGGAAATGTTTGTAATAAACTAATGGCAGAAAAAATCGAAAGTGCAGAGATTTTTTTGCATGGTTCTTTTGCAGAAACAGGCAAAGGTCATGGTACTGATAAAGCCATAGTAGGTGGCCTGTTAGGTATGGCTTGTGACGATGAAAGGTTACCAGAAAGCTTTGATGTAGCACAGGAGATGGGCTTTAAATTCACAATTCAGGCAGCTGATTTAGGTGATGTTCACCCTAACACTGCAAAGGTAATCATGCATGGCGTTTCAGGTCATAGCCTGGAAGTAGTTGCATCATCCATCGGTGGTGGACGTATTCAGGTAGTTATGCTTGATGGAGTGAAGGCCAACTTCTCCGGAGAAAGCCCTACACTTATAGTTCATAATGTTGATAAGCCAGGATACATTACTGAGGTTACAAGACTTCTTGGTATAGAACATATTAATATTGCCACTATGCAGCTCTATCGTAAAAAGCGTGGTGGAGAAGCTGTTATGGTAATTGAGTGTGATGAATGTGTACCAGATAGCACAATCAAAGAATTAGAAAAACTAGAAGGTATTATGAAGGTTTCATATTACTGTCCAGAGTAGAGGATTATAGATGTTTGATTCAGTAGAAGAGATTTGTAAATTAGAAGAGAATAGCGGAGTTTCTTTCTGGAAGATAGTTCAGCAGGACGATTACAAAGAACGCGCAGTTTCAGAGGAAGAATCCTTTGAAAATATGAAGCGCATGTACACAGCAATGAAGGAGTCTGCCCTTAATTACGACAAGACAGTGAAAAGCAACAGCGGCTTAGTAGGCGGTGAGGCAGGTCTTCTTAGAGAATACCTTGACAGTGGTAATGCTTTAGTTGGAGATTTTGCAGGCCGTGTTATGGAATTAGCTCTTCGTGTTGCTGAGGGTAATGCATGTATGAAACGAATTGTTGCTGCACCTACAGCCGGTTCATGTGGAGTTGTTCCAGCAGTATTTATAGCAGCCCAGGAGAAATTAGGACTTACTGATGAAAAGATGACAGAGGCTCTTTTTGTAGCAGCAGGAGTTGGTGAGGTAATAGCAGCTAGAGCATCACTTGCCGGTGCTGAAGGTGGCTGTCAGGCGGAAATCGGAGCAGCCAGCTCAATGGCAGCAGCAGGACTTGTATATCTTCAGGGAGGTAATGGCAGAAAGAGTGCTAATGCGGCAGCACTTGCTCTAAAAAACCTTCTTGGTCTTGCATGCGATCCTGTAGCAGGCCTGGTAGAGGTTCCATGTGTTAAACGAAATGTTTGTGGTGCTATGAATGCAGTTACATCAGCAGAGCTTACTATGGCTGGTATTGAAAGTCGAATTCCTGCAGATGAAGTGTTTGATGCCATGAGCGCTGTTGGAAAGGATATGAATCCTAATATAAAGGAAACTGGTAAAGGTGGAGTCGCTGGAACAGTAACTGGACAGAAAATTAAGGATGCTTTAACACATTAAATTAAACTACTATGTGGAAGGAGTAGCTAACATGGGTAATCAAATGCAAGGTCTTTATGACCCATCTTTTCAGATTACGAGTCAGCCCTCCAAGACGTAGAGTAAAACAGCTACCCCAGGCCACCCCAACGGGGGCCAGAGCCCCAGGGAGCCAGGGTATCATTGGAGCAGATTTATAGATTATCTTAATGTGTAAAGTCGCCCATATGTAGGTGTACTTACGAAGCTTTTACTATTCGAAGGTAATGTATGGGTGGGACGGACAATGTAGTTTATATAATCATCTAGTCTTAACTAGTCTTTGTATTATTACTTTTGCTACTTCGCTCACCAAGAAAAAATAAAAAAGAGATATTTGTATAAATTGGCACCGTGGCACATTCAACGTCCTGTTTCAAGTGACCACTGCTGCCGCCGTCCTAGCGGCAGCTGCCAATTCATATCAAATATCTCTTTTTATTTTTCTAAGTTCACTCCAAAGCAAATAGTAATAAATACAAAGCTAGTTTAAGACTGATGATTACTAAGTGTAGTGTTTGTCCGTCTCCACCCATACCTTATCGATAGAATTGTAAAACTTTGTAAGAACACCTACTAATAAATATGGGCGACTACACATTTAGATAATCATAAATCTGCGACGTACCCTGGCGCCCTGGGGCTCTGGACCACGTTGGGGTGGCCTGGGGGTATCTATGTTTTACTTAGTCTTTTGGTTTTCGGCAAGCTTCATGGCGCGGACCTTAAGTGGGAGGCCCCAAAGTGTGATGAAGCCTTCGGCGTCGTGGTGATCGTAAAGGTCGCCAGTTGTGAAGGATGCAAGTGACTCTGAGTATAGAGAGTATGGAGAAGTTGTTCCGGCCTTGATGATGTTGCCTTTGTAGAGCTTGAACTTAACTTCGCCTGTTACGTATTCTTGTGTTGATTTTACGAATGCCTGGATGGCGTCGCAAAGAGGTGTGAACCATTTGCCTTCGTAGCATACCTGTGCAAGCTTGGCACCCATTTCTTTTTTCATTTCCATTGTCGCGCGGTCGAGACAAAGCTCTTCAAGCTGAGCGTGTGCCTCCATGAGGATAGTGCCGCCTGGTGTCTCATATACGCCACGAGATTTCATACCTACAACACGGTTTTCTACTATATCTACAATACCAACCCCGTTTCTACCACCAATTTCATTTAATTCTTTGATGATATCTGATACCTTCATTTTCTTTCCATTTACTGATGCTGGAACACCCTTTTCGAATGTCATTGTGACATATTCTGGCTTGTCTGGAGCCTTCTCAGGTGGAGTAGTGAGCATTAAAAGATGATCGTAGTTTGGCTCCTTAGATGGATCTTCAAGCTCAAGTCCTTCGTGGCTGATGTGCCAGAGATTTCTGTCACGGCTGTAAGACTGGTCTGTAGAGAATGGAAGATTAATGCCGTGAGCCTTACAGTAGTCGATTTCATCCTGACGAGACTGAAGCTTCCACTTATCACTTCTCCATGGAGCAATTACTTTGATGTCTGGTGCAAGGGCTTTGATGCCAAGCTCGAAACGAATTTGATCGTTTCCTTTTCCTGTAGCACCATGGCAGATTGCAACAGCACCTTCTTTTCTAGCAATTTCTACAAGCTTTGCAGCAATACCTGGACGAGCCATAGCAGTTCCAAGTAAGTATTTGTTTTCGTAAATAGCACCTGCCTGTACACAAGGTATGATGTAGTTGTCGCAGAAATCGTCAACAATATCTTCTATATATAATTTAGAAGCGCCAGATGCTTTTGCTCTTTCTGAAAGGCCATCCAATTCCTCGCCCTGTCCGCAATCGATACAGCAGCAGATTACTTCGTATCCATAGTTTTCCTTAAGCCATGGAATGATAGCTGTGGTATCAAGACCACCTGAATATGCAAGTACAACTTTTTCCTGTGCCATAATGTATATCTCCTTTTGAATTTATTGTTCTATAGTCTGAAAATACTGTACTACAATAAAGTAATAAATTCAAGGGTTATTTATACATGAAAAAAGCATAAAAATAAATTTAGTTAATTTTAACGTTGAAATACCGAAATAATTAATGTATATTTATGCAATATTAATTCATATTTTTACGCTACAACACTTTACTTCGTGAAAGTAAAGTTATACAATGAATGCAGTTGTACAAAAATAACAGAGAAGGAAATGCATAATTATGATTAAAGTAGGTATTATCGGTGCTACAGGATATGCTGGAGCAGAAATAGTAAGAATTCTATATAGTCATCCAGAGGCTGAAATCGTATGGTATGGTTCACGTTCATATGTGGATGAGAGATTTGCTTCTATATATAAGAACATGTTCACTTTGGTGGAAGATAAATGCTTGGATGATAATATTCTTGAGCTTTCAAAGCAAGTAGATGTTATTTTTACAGCAACCCCTCAGGGATATTTAGCAGGTGTTCTTACAGAAGAAATTCTTAGCAATTGTAAAGTAATCGATTTATCTGCTGATTATCGTATTAAGGATGTTGCTACATATGAAAAGTGGTATGGCATTGAGCACAAGAGCCCTCAGTTTATTGAGGAAGCAGTATACGGATTATGCGAAATCAATAGAGATAAGGAAGTAGGAGCAAGACTTATTGCAAATCCTGGTTGCTACACAACATGCTCGATACTTACAGCTTATCCACTTGTAAAGGCAGGTCTTATTGATCCTACATCAATTATTATTGATGCAAAGTCAGGAACCAGTGGTGCAGGCAGAGGAGCAAAGCTTCCTAATCTATATTGCGAGGTAAATGAAAGCATTAAGGCATATGGAGTTACATCACATCGCCACACACCTGAAATCGAAGAACAGCTTGGTTATGCATGTGGGCAGGAGATTATGATTAATTTCACACCACACCTTGTTCCTATGAATAGAGGCATTCTTGTTACAGAATATGCAACTCTTATTAAAAAGGACGGGAAGCTTCCTACAGAAGAGCAGGTTATGAAGGCTTATCACGACATGTATGATGATGAGTTCTTTGTGAGAGTTCTTGAATATGGCGAGTGTCCTGAAACAAAGTGGGTTGAAGGAAGTAATTTTGTAGATGTTAGCTGCAAGATTGATGAAAGAACAGGCCGAATCGTTATGATGGGTGCTCTTGATAATCTTGTTAAGGGCGCTGCAGGGCAGGCTGTTCAGAACATGAATATTATTTTTGGTTTAGATGAAAAGATGGGACTTGATTTTGCACCAATGTTCCCATAGGTAATAGGGGTAGTAAGTATGGTTGTACAGGAAAATTTTAAGATCTCAATGGATTTAGGTGTATATACAGAGTATCAAATTCGCACCATGGAAGAGTCTGATTATAAAGAGGTTTATGAACTTTGGACAACAATTCATGGATTTGCAATGCGAAGCCTGGATGATTCAAAAGATGGAATCTTAAAGTTCATAAAAAGGAATCCAAATACATCTGTAGTGGCGGTGGTTGATGGCAAAATAGTTGGTTCTATTCTTGCTGGACATGATGGTCGCCATGGAAGCTTTTATCATGTTTGTGTTCATGAGGATTATCGCAAACACGGTATAGGAAAAGCTATGGTTACATCGGCAATGGTTCGTCTGAAAAACGAAGGAATCAATAAGGTTCAGCTGGTTGCCTTTTCTGGAAATGAAATTGGAAATCATTTTTGGCATGCAGAGGGATGGAGAGAGCGCGGAGATTACAACACATACGATTTCGTTTTAAATGACGAGAATATAATCAAATTTAATAGTTAAGGAGTACATATAATGAAGGTTATAGATGGTGGCATAACAGCGGCACAAGGTTTTGAGGCAGCAAGCACAGCAGCAGGGATTAAATATCAGGGACGTACTGACATGGCAATGGTTTATTCAAAGGTGCCATGTGTATCTGCTGGAACATTCACAACTAATGTGGTTAAGGCAGCTTGCGTCCAGTGGGATATGAAAATTGTAAAATCTGACAAGCCAGTTCAGGCTGTAGTTATAAATTCAGGTATTGCAAATGCCTGTACAGGTCAGGAAGGCTTTAATGCATGTGAAGCTACAGCAAGAGGTGTTCAGGAGGTCCTTGGTGTACCTTACGATACTGTAGCAGTGGCATCTACTGGTGTAATCGGAATGCAGCTTCCTGTTGATAAGCTTGTGGCTGGGGTAAAAGCTATGGCACCAAAGCTTGATGGAAGTGTAAATGCAGGAACAGAAGCATCAAAGGCAATCATGACTACTGATACTGTAAATAAGGAGATTGCAGTTTCATTTGAGATAGATGGTGTGGAAGTAAAGCTTGGCGGAATGAGCAAAGGCTCAGGAATGATTCATCCTAATATGTGTACAATGCTTGCTTTCCTTGGCACAGATCTTGATATTGAAAAGGAGCTTCTGCAGGAAGCAGTCAGCGATGTGGTTGCAGATAGCTTTAACATGATTACAGTTGATGGAGACACATCCACAAATGATACACTTATCTGCATGGCAAATGGCTTGGCCGGCAACAAGAAAATCATTGATAAAGGTAAGGACTACGAGACATTCAAAGAAGCACTTTCATATGTTTGTACTAGTCTTGCTAAAACAATGGCTGCCGATGGAGAGGGAGCAAGCAAATTATTTGAAGCAACCATCGTAAATGCCAAGTCGAAAGAAGATGCAAAGACATTGGCACGTGCGATAGTTGGTTCAAATCTTTCAAAAGCTGCAATCTTTGGATGTGATGCAAACTTTGGTCGTTTCCTTTGTGCAATGGGATATTCTGGAGCAGACTTTGACCAGAATGACGTGGAGCTTTTCTTTAAGAGTGCAAATGGAGAGTTAAAGGTTTTTGATAAGGGAACACCTATTGTATTTGATGAGGAAGAGGCCCTTAAAATTATGAAAGCTGATGCTGTTACAGTATTTGTAGATATGCATGAAGGTGATGCAGAGGCTACAGCATGGGGCTGTGATTTGACCTATGATTACGTAAAGATTAATGCAGATTATCGCTCATAATAAAAACTGGGAGGACAACACAATGGACAAGAGCATGTTAGCTGTTATGGACAAGGCAGAGGTTTTAATTGAAGCATTACCATATATTCAGCGTTTTAATCGAAAGATAATTGTTGTTAAATATGGCGGAAGTGCCATGATTGACGAAGAGCTCAAAAAGCAGGTTATTCAGGATGTTACTTTGCTTAAGCTTGTTGGATTCAAGCCAATCATCGTTCACGGTGGTGGTAAGGAAATCAGCCGTTGGGTTGAAAAGACAGGAATGGAGCCCGAATTTATTAATGGTCTTCGTAAAACAGATGAAGCCACAATGGAAATTGCAGAGATGGTTTTAAACAAGGTTAACAAATCACTTGTTCAGAACGTCCAATCCCTGGGAGTAAATGCAGTTGGTGTATCAGGAAAGGACGGCGGCCTTTTGAAGGTTCAGAAGAAGCTTTCTGATGGCCAGGATATTGGTTTTGTAGGAGAAATCACTGAGGTGAATCCAAAGATAATTATGGATTTACTTGAAAATGATTTTCTCCCAATCGTTTGTCCTATTGGAATGGATGAGAACTTTGTTACTTACAATATCAACGCAGATGATGCTGCATGTGCTATCGCAAAAGCGGTAAATGCCGAGAAGCTTGCTTTTCTTACAGATATTGAAGGAGTTTATAAGGATAAGGATGATCCAGATTCACTAATTTCTGAGCTGACTGTTGAGGAAGCCAAGGACTTGATTGGTGATGGATATATTGGCGGAGGAATGCTTCCAAAGCTTAACAATTGCATCGAAGCTATTGAACAGGGAGTTAGTCGTGTGCATATTTTGGATGGAAGAATAGCACATTGTCTTCTTCTTGAAATCTTTACTAACAAGGGAATTGGAACAGCTATTATTGGAGATAAGGATACGAGGTATTACAATGAATAAGAAGGAATATATAGAGGCAGCAGATAATTGTTTATTACATGTATATAATAGATTTCCAGTTATATTTGATTATGGAAAAGGCGTGTTTTTATATGATGAGCTAGATGAGAAATATTTGGATTTCGCATCTGGAATAGGTGTTATGGCTTTTGGATATGGTAATGAAGATTATGAGGCTGCTCTTACAACTCAATTAAAACGCATTACGCATACATCAAACCTCTATTATCATGTACCTATGATAGAGGCAGCACAAAAGCTTACAAAGGCATCTGGAATGGATAAGGTTTTCTTTACAAATTCAGGGGCTGAAGCTATAGAAGGTGCTTTAAAAACTGCAAAGAAATACGCATATACGAAGAAAGGACCGGGGGATTATGAAATCATTGCCATGGAAAACTCATTCCATGGTAGAACAGTTGGTTCTCTTTCAGTAACAGGAACAGAGCATTACAGAGAGCCTTTTTATCCTTTAATGGCAGGAGTTAAATTTGCAACATTTAATGATTTTGGTAGTATTCTTGCAAATCTTAGTGATAAGACATGCGCAATTATTATGGAAACCGTTCAGGGAGAGGGCGGTCTATATCCAGCTGATGAGACTTTCCTGAAGAAAGTGCGTGAGATTTGTGATGAGGAAGATATACTTTTGATTCTCGATGAAGTTCAGTGCGGCATGGGAAGAACAGGAAGCATGTATGCATTCCAACAGTATGGAATTAAGCCTGATATTCTCACTACTGCAAAGGCTCTTGGTAATGGTGTTCCAATTGGAGCATTTGCCGTTACAGACAAGGTGGCCCAGAGCTCTCTGGAGCCGGGAGATCATGGAACAACCTATGGTGGCAATCCACTTTGTACTGCAGCAGTTTCTCAAGTGTTTGATATGTTTGAGGATTATAAACTAATCGATCATGTAAAGGAGATTACACCGTATTTGGAGCAGGTTCTTGATAATCTTGTTAATAAATACGATTTTATTACAGAACGAAGAGGTATGGGCTTGATGCAGGGACTTGTGCTTACAATTCCGGTAAAAGAGGTTGTAAGTAAAGCATTGTTAGAGCAGCATTTGGTTGTACTTTCAGCAGGCTCAGATGTGCTGCGTTTACTTCCACCTCTTGTAATAAACGAACAGGACATCGATTTGTTCAAAGAGAAGATTGAAGCAGTATTTGAGCAATTTGTGTAATCAAAAAGCAAATTTTATCCTACAGTTTTTCTAGACCAAGCTGATGCGCCACATCTGGCACATCCATAGTATCTGTAATATTTAGTGAATTTAGAGTCTCGCTTGCGGTAGATTGTGGCACCACAGTTGCCGCAAGTGAAGACATATTTTACATTCATTTCTTTACTTTCGTAGTTTTCAACGCCTTTTTCTATACCTTGAGTAACACGCTTTATATTGTAACCGTACACTTGATTTACAACTTCTGCGTAATATTTCCATTTTCCAGTATGACGCATACAGCCCTTGCAGGTATGAAGTAATTCATGAATTATAGTTTCTTTGCAGGCTGTTTCAGAAATTCTATCATCTTCTAAAAGCCTGGCTGCTATTTCTATTGAGTAGCTACCATCTGGGTTCAATTTACAAAGTCCCCAGCGAGTTTTTGCTCTAGTATTAATTTTCCAAGATGAAATGTTTCCTAATTTGATTCCAAGATGAGTAACTTCATCTATGCACTTTTCTTTTAATGTTTCAAAATCCTTCAACGTTGTATATCCTTTGATTTTTATGTCAAGTCTGATATTGGAATTGTATCATATGTTATGATTATATATAAGGCAAGACTGCGAGGAGGGACTTGAATGAGAAAGAAAAAATTATATACGATTTTGATTGTATCAGTGTTATGCATAGCAGATTATTTATACTATGGAACTAGTAATGCAGGTAATGATACAAATGATAATAATGAGATAGTAGATTATACTGATAATCCTTATACAATTGTAAATGACAATGTGCCATATTTTTCAGAGGAAGATTTGACTCGTACTGATGCTTTTGAAACATATAGTGAACTGGATTCTTTAGGCAGATGTGGAGTAGCCTATGCAAATATATGCCAGGAGCTTATGCCTACAGAAGAGCGAGGCGAAATAGGAAGTGTAAAACCTAGTGGATGGCATACTGTAAATTATCATGAATATGTAGATGGAAATTATCTTTACAATAGATGCCATCTTATTGGATACCAGCTAAGTGGTGAGAATGCCAATGAGAAGAATCTTATTACTGGCACTAGATATCTAAATGTTGAGGGAATGCTTCCTTTTGAAAATAAGGTTGCAGAATATGTAGAGGAGACAGGAAATCATGTTTTATACAGAGTGACACCTGTATTTGATGGAGATAATTTGGTGGCTTCAGGGGTTCAAATGGAGGCTTATTCAGTAGAAGATCAAGGGACAGGAGTTATGTTTAATGTATATTGTTACAATGTGCAGCCAGGAATAACTATCGACTATGCTACTGGTGAAAGCCAGCTAACTAGCGAGTCTAATGAATAGATTTATATCTATAAAAAACATTAAATTATTGAAATTATGTCAAAATTATTTTGATATTACAACATTTTGTAAAACTATTGTAATATATGAAAAAATTAGCTACAATAAGCAGGACGATATTGGAGTCTCCTACAGAGAATTATAGGAGATTACATGAAGAGATTTTTATTTATTGCTTGTTGTAGCATTTTTTTATTTACAGGATGCGGTCAAGCATCATATTTTCAATCAACGGAGCTAGTAGATTCCACAGAAGAAACACCTAAAGAGCAAGAGATGGTTGAGGAATTATTGCCGGAAACTATATTTGTTCAAGTTGCAGGTGCTGTTGAGAATCCTGATGTTTACGAATTACCAATTGGCTCCAGAGTCTATGCAGCGATAGAAGCTGCAGGTGGTCTGTTAGATTCAGCAGACGATAGCGATATTAATCAGGCATCAGTACTTGAGGACGGACAGAAGCTATACGTATATACGATAGAAGAAGCCGAGGCACTAAAGCAAGAGATGATTGCATCGTCACAGCAGGACGACGGACTTGTCAATATTAATACAGCCAGCGCCGCTGAGCTTCAGTCATTACCTGGAATTGGAGAGGCAAAAGCAAAACAAATTGTATCCTACAGAGAGGCTAACGGAGATTTTTCTTCGATAGAGGATATAAAAAATGTTTCAGGAATAGGCGATGGTATTTTCAACCAAATTAATTCACTTATCAAAATTTAGAGAATAGTATAGAGGATTGTTATGGCTAAAAAAGTTTTAGTAGTTGATGATGAAAAACTAATTGTAAAAGGAATTAGATTTTCTCTTGAGCAGGATGGTATGGAAGTGGATTGTGCTTATGATGGACAGGAGGCTCTTGATTTAGCTTCAGCCAATTCATACGATATGATTCTTCTTGACGTTATGCTTCCAAAGCTTGATGGATTTGAGGTTTGTCAAAGCATTAGAGAGTTTTCTAATGTTCCTATTGTTATGCTTACTGCTAAGGGCGATGATATGGATAAAATCCTTGGTCTTGAGTACGGCGCAGACGACTACATTACTAAGCCATTCAACATCCTTGAAGTAAAGGCGCGTATCAAAGCAATCATGAGAAGAGCAGCTTTGGGACAGCCTGTGGCAACTGATCATAAGGCAGAGGAAAACATCGTAGAGAATGGCGATTTAGTTTTAGATAAGAGCAATCGCCGTCTTACAATTCTTGGTGTTGAATATAATCTTACTTCAAAGGAATTTGACATGCTTCTTTTACTTGTCACTAATCCTAAGAAAGTATTTTCAAGAGAGGATTTGCTCCACACTATTTGGGGAGAAGACTACCCTGGTGATGAGCGAACAGTAGATGTCCATGTTAGACGTCTCAGAGAAAAAATCGAGCCAAATCCAAAGGAGCCTAAATACGTTCGCACAAAGTGGGGCGTTGGCTACTATTACATGTAAAGTGGGTTGTTAATGAAAAAGTTATTTAGTCACGGTTATTTTCGCAGTATAGGTTTTAAAATAGCATTTATTATCATTTGCGTAGGCATCATTCCATTTGTGGTTTGTGTGCCTATTTCTATGCGTGCATACGAATCAGTTTCTATCAGAACTGATGCAACAAATCTTATGGCAGAGGCCATTTCCTATAATAGCCAAATTGTAACAAGCGGTTATCTTACAGGAGACGATAATTCACTACTTGATACACAACTTAAAGCAGTAGCGGAGAGCTATAATGGTCGAATTCTAGTGGTGAATTCTGCTTTAAAGATAGTGAGAGATTCCTTCTCTGCTGACATTGGAAAGACTGTTATTTGGGAAAATATTATCTATTCAATGCAAGGTGAATCTTTGTATTACTATGATAAGCTTACCAATTATCTTATTGTTACAGTTCCTCTTACCAGTTCAGAGGGAGAGACCGTTGGTGTTTTGGTTATTAACAAATCAATGGATTACATCCTTACAAATGAAGATACTTTTCTTTCTTATATGCTAATAGGCGAGATCATTATTGTTTCTTTGACACTTATTATTGCTGTGCTTTCTCATATTCACTTTACAAAGCCAATGAAGCGCATGTCTAAGTCGTTGGATGCAATTGTTCGCGAATACACAAGCGAAATGCCAGAGGAGGATTCATTCACAGAGTTACAGGATATTTCTTCAAAGTTTAACGAAGTAATTGGAAAGCTGCACTCTATAGATGAGTCTCGTCAGGAGTTTGTTTCAAACGTATCACATGAGCTTAAAACACCACTTACCTCTATGAAGGTTTTGGCAGATTCTCTTAATGGTTCAGAAGATGTACCAATCGAAATGTACAAGGAATTCATGCTGGATATTGGTGATGAGATTGATAGAGAAAACAAGATTATCAATGACCTTCTTAGCCTTGTAAGAATGGATAAGAGTGGCGCACAGCTTAATGTTACAGCTGTAAATATCAATGAGCTTATTGAGCATATTCTAAAGAGACTTAAGCCTATTGCAGAGAAATCTGATATTGAGGTAGTTTACGAATCATTTAGACCAGTTGTAGCAGAGGTGGATGAGGTCAAGTTTACATTGGTTATCACAAATCTTGTTGAAAACGCCATTAAATACAACAACGAAGGTGGATGGGTTCATATTTCATTAAATTCAGATCACCAATTCTTCTATATCAAGGTTGAAGACAATGGTCTTGGAATCCCTGAGGACTCAGTGGAGCATATTTTTGAAAGATTTTATCGTGCAGATAAATCTCATTCTAGAGAAATCGGTGGAACAGGTCTTGGCTTGGCAATTACCAAGAGCGCTATTGCTATGCACAATGGTGAAATCAAGGTTCGCTCAAAGCTCAACGAAGGCTCTACATTTGATGTGCGAATTCCTCTGAACTACATTGAAAAGGAGGTGCACTAATGAAAAGACTACTTAGTTTAATTCTTACAATTACATTAGCCCTTTCAATGGTTTCTTGTGGTTCTAAGACTGAAAAATCTGACTATCAAATTTATTACCTTAAGTCGGATAAAGCGGGCATTGTTCCTAAGGATTATACATTCCAGTCTGATGACACAGCTGAGATGGTAGAAGAAGCTATTAACGAGCTGGCTGAATCTCCAGATGATATAGATTATATCAATACAATCCCATCAGAAGTTGAAGCAAAAAGCTGGGAGATTAATGATGGTAATCTTAGCCTATATTTAGTTGGAGGCTATGACTCATTAGATACTTACACAGAGATTCTTGTTAGAGCTGCTATCGTAAAAACGTTAGTTCAGATTGATGGTGTGGAATCTGTTTCTATCTATGTAAATGATGCGCCACTTGCTGATTCAAATGGTGATAGTGTAGGTGCAATGACAGCAGATACTTTTATTGAGGATTTTGGACAGGAGACAGACTCTCTACTTTCATCAGAACTGACTTTATATTTTGCTAGTGCGGACGGTATGTCTACGGTGGCAGAAACAAGAGAGGTTTATTACAGTCGTAATGTTACGATTGAGAGACTTGTTATAGAACAATTATTGAAGGGCCCTGATTCAGATGAGCTCCTTTCAGCGATTCCACCAGGAACAAAGCTTAATTCTATTTCTGTTTCAGAAAATGGAGTATGTATAGTCAACTTTGACGCTGCTATTGAGTCTACAGTAACAGGTGTCACTGAAAATGTTACTGTATACTCAATCGTAAACTCATTGACAGAATTGGACAATATAAAGCAGGTACAGATTTTGGTTAATGGAGATACTCCACATATCTCCAACGTGGATGTGGACTTGTCTTCGTCAATTTCTCGCAACGAGGATATTATCAACGAGCTTGTTGATCAAGAGGAAGAAGACGAAGAGCTTTATCTAGAAGATGATAGCGATTTTGACTATACCGAAACAGAAGAACAATAGTTAACAAGGAGGATATATGTTACGAGGTCGAAGACTTTGTAAGATTTCCTTGTTGATAATAATAACAATTGCTTTTAGTGTATATGGCCCCTGGGATTTCCTTGGGGTCTATACTAAAGCTGATGCAGCTGATTGTATGCCGGATGGCATCCAGGTGCAGGCTGTTGGCATGATTTATCATAAGGAAATCAAAAACGACAGTGTACTCTATTATGTAAGAAATGCTACCGTGGACTCTGAAATTGGTAGACTTTCAAATACATCTTTTATTTTCAAATTTAATTCAGATGAAATCCCAAATTATTGCAAACTAAATATAGAAGGTAAGGTTAGTCATTTTATGACTGCTAGAAATGATGGCGCTTTTGATATGAACAATTATTATCAGTCAATGGGGCTGTATTTTGAGCTGTCTAATCCTGAAATTTTAGGCTACGACTGTGGTTTATTATCAGGCAAAGATATTTTATATAAGCTTAGCAAAGCGCTTGATGGGGTTTATCACTGGGCTCTGCCAGGTGAGGAAGCGGGCTTTTTATCCAGCATCGCCATTGGTAATAAAGGGGACCTATTAGGTGATTTGCGCGAACTTTTCCAAACTGTAGGGGTGGCGCATGTGTTGGCTGTCTCTGGACTTCATGTATCTGTGGTTTGTATGTCGCTTTATAAGCTTTTGAGGCGAAGAGGAAAAAGCTTTATATGTGCTGGAAGTATTGCTGGAATTGTGGCTGTTTTTTACGGATTACTTACAGGGGGAAGTATATCTTCAGTGAGAGCGATTTGCATGTTTTTGATATTTCTTTTGGCGGATATACTCGGAGAGGCATATGATTCTCTGACAGCGCTGGCTGTTGTGGCGGATTTTCTACTCCTGGGAAATCCATTGCTTATCAGAAATGGAAGTTTTATTTTTTCCTTTGGAGCAATTCTTGGTATTTGGTATGTAGCGCTGCCTTTAAGTGGGATATATGGAAAGTATTGTAACGAAAGAAAGAAGCTTATGAAATCAGATGACGGCTTTGGAAAAGCAATTAAAAAGCCAATCCATAGAGTTATTGTTGAATATTTCGTATCTAGCTTTATTTTTTCTATTGGTATATACGGGGCCATGCTTCCCATTGTTACTCAAATGTATCATGAAACTCCGGTTTATTCTTCAATGCTTAATTTATTAATCTTGCCACTTATGCCAGTGCTGCTTGGGCTAGGGTTGTTTGGTGGCTTTCTTGGACTAATCTATTTACCATTGGGAAAGCTTATTCTGATGCCATGTCATTTTGTTATTTACATTTTTGAGATGATAGCGTCAATGTTTTCGAAACTACCAAATGCTAATGCAATCGTTGGGTATCGGGGAATTCTAAGAATTGTCATTTATTACGGGTTAATATTTTTGGCATGGCGGCTTTCTGAATTGTTTAATAGCCATATTGATGCTGAGCTAATTAATCCAAGAACCAGAATATCGTATATACGGAGTAAAATGCTTGTTACAATGGCCCTTTTCATAGTTGTTATTTGCACATGGTTCATCCCTTCTAAACAATCATTCGAAGTGGATATCTTGGATGTAGGACAGGGGGATGGAATATATATTTCTTCACAAGATGGAGTCAGGTTTTGCATTGATGGTGGAAGTACAAGCTCGGACGCGGTTGGAAAATATACCTTGATGCCTTTTCTTAAATATAAAGGAGCTAGTCATATTGATTATTGGTTTTTGTCTCATATGGATATGGATCATGTATCAGGAGTATTAGAACTACTTGAGTCTGGGTATAGAATCGATAATATTGTGCTTTCAGCAGAGATACCTAGTGACGATACTTTGAGCCAGTTACTGGAATTATGTAAAGCTAATGGAACCAATGTTCTATACATGAACCAGGGAGATAAGTGTGGTAGTAGACATCTCACATTTACTTGCGTATATCCATTTGATGGCACTTTCAGTGATGATATTAATGCACTGTCCCTGGCATTATTGATGGAGTATGACAAGGACTGTGATGGAACTGTTGATTACTCAGGATTCTTTGGAGGCGATTTAGGAGCTGAGCAAGAGATAGCTATTGCCCAGTCGGGAAATGTAGGCCATGTTGATCTTCTAAAAGTCAGCCATCATGGCAGTCGATTCAGCTCCGATTCAGAGTTTTTGTCCTTATTGTCACCTGATGTTGCTGTTATCAGTTGCGCCAAGGTAAATCGCTACGGCCATCCAGCCGCAGAAGCCGTTGAACGCATTGAGGACGCGGCTGGAACCATATATTACACCATGGACTCCGGCCGCGTGAGAGCGAGTACAGGGGGAGTTGATGTGTTTATACGGTAGTTATGCCTATTCTGGATGAGCTACTATCTATGACTTCTTGTGGGCTACTTAAGGAAAAAGCCCACAAGAACCTATAGTTGATTTTTGCGCTTAGATAGTAGGGAATGAGCTGGTTCTTACTATCTGATAGCGAAATCATTATTTAGATAGTAAGGAGCTGGCGGGTTCTTACTATCTAATAAGAAAAAAGAGTTATAGATAGTAAGCCATGACAGATTTCTTACTATCTGATGGTGAAAACATTATTTAGATAGTAAGGAACTGGTGGATTCTTACTATCTGGTAAGAAAAAAGAGTTATAGATAGTAAGCCATGACGGAAATCTTACTATCTGATGACGAAAACATTATTTAGATAGTAAGGAACTGGTGGATTCTTACTATCTAGTAAGAAAAAAGAGTTATAGATAGTAAGCCATGACAGATTTCTTACTATCTAATGAGAAAAACTAGATTTAGATAGTAGGACATGAGTGAATGCTTACTATCTTGTGGAAAAATAGTATTTTTGATAAAAGAAAGAAATTAAAAGTATGAATATAGAAGTATTAAAAGAGGAACTAACACAAATTACAGAACAGAAAAAATTTGTATTGAATGAACTATCAAATTATAGTGATCTTCTAGATAAAACTCTTGTATTGAAGAAAAGCAATGGCATTTACCAATACTATTATAGGGATGCAGATGATGATTTAGAGTATATTCCTGCAGCGGATAAGGATATAGCAAAACGTTTAGCGCAGAAAGATTATTACGAAAAAATGCTAACAAATCTTCATGGACAGGAGATGGCAATAAAAAGGTTTATATCAAAATATAATTCTGCAAGTGTCAGTAATTTGTATGAAAAGCTTTCTGATGGAAGAAAACAATTGATAAATCCTATTATCAAATCAGATGCTGATTATATTAAAGAGTGGTATGAGAAGTATTGTGGAGCACAAAATAAATATGAAAAGTTATCATCTTATACGACAAACAATGGTGAGGAAGTAAGGTCTAAATCTGAAAAGATACTTGCAGATTTGTTATATAAACACGGAGTTATTTATCAATATGAGCCTGAAATAGTTCTATATAATGGGATTAAGTGTTATCCCGATTTTGCACTATTGAACTTACGAGAAAGGAAGACTTATTTTTGGGAACATTTTGGCTTAACATCCGATAATACATATTCAGATAAAAATCTAGAAAAGATTGCAAGATATGAGAAATCTGGAATTATTTCCGGAGAAAATCTAATAATATCTACAGAGGCCTATGGAATAAATTTAGATGTGAATTTGATTGAGCATAAAATTAAGTTATTTTTGTTGTAGTTTATCTTGTGTGTAATCTAAATTAAGTAATTGTTCGGTGGTTCTTGGATGAAAAAATAAATTGTTTGTAATACAATGTCTTTAGTGATGTTGTAGACAGAAAGGGAGAATACTAGATGAAAACACAACATAAGAAAAGACAGAAAAAAAGAATTAGGACTATTTTGATAATTGACTTTGTTTTATTATTACTAGCTGGAGGTTGCATTTTCTTCATATCAAATAGAAAAGAATTAGATGATACAGCTACAGAGTTAAATGAAAATAACGAGATTCAGGTAGAGGGCTCAAAGGATTCAAGTGGTGATAATGGCAACGCTTCAGAAACTAGCGAAGATATTGATGATTCTACAATCACATTTGCAGATTTAGCGAAGTATAGCTATTCGTTTTCCAGCGGAGCTGGTGGTTGGGAAGATGATTTTGATATAGAAAAAGATGGATATTTTCATGGCAGTTATCACGATTCTGATATGGGTGATACTGGTGAAGATTATCCAGATGGCATTCGATATTATTGCGACTACGAAGGACATTTTGAGAATATTCAAAAGGTGGACGAATATACTTATAAAATGCAGATGAAGGATATTACAATTCTTAATGATGATAAGGAGTATATTTCTGATGGAGTGAAATATGTTCCACTTTCGCCATATGCCCTTAGTGGTGCAGATGAGGTTGATATTTATATGCCAGGTAAACCTGTTTCGGAAATTGATGAACAAGTACAGAGATGGTTATTTATAGACTATCAAGAGCAGCAGGATACATTAGACAATTTGGCATTAGTAAATGTAGCAGAAAATCAAGGTATTGTCAGCAGTGAGAGAATTTCTGCAAAGAAAGAAGCTGAAGGCTTCTATAATACAACAGAAAACAGCTATGATTATTATAGCGATATGCTCTCTGAAGCGTTAACTACTTCTGATATGGTTGAAATAACTTCTTCACAGGTAAGAATTAGTGATGATTGCCTCAATAATATTTGGAGAGTAATAAAGTACAACACAGATGAGGCTGAATTTAACAAGATTCTTGAAGAACAGAGGCAATGGTTAAAGGACAGAGATGCCAAAGCACAAGAGTCAGCGGACGAATATGATGGTGGTAGTTTTGCGTCTGTTGCATATAATGATACTTATGCCAGTGCCACAATGGAGCGCTGCAAAAAGTTACTGGAGTATATAGAATAGGAAAAATATGACACTTACAACTTTATGCTATTTAATAAAAGATAATAAATATTTGATGCTTCACCGCACCAAGAAGGAGCATGATATCAATGCTGGAAAATATATTGGTGTTGGTGGACATGTGGAAGAGGGGGAGTCTCCAACCGATTGCATTAAGCGAGAGGTGTTTGAAGAGACTGGATTGATACTAAATTCTGTAAAAATGCGAGGCTATATCACTTTCGTTATGGGTGATGAGACTGAGCATGCTATACTTTTCACCAGTGATGATTTCAATGGCACTTTGGCAGAATCTTGTAGCGAAGGTGAGCTGACTTGGGTTGATATTGATAAAGTGATGGACCTAAATCTTTGGGAGGGCGACAGGGCTTTCTTGAAGCTCTTAAAGAATCAGGACCAGGAAGGAAAATGTGAGTTTTTCTCACTAAAATTGGTATATGATGGTGAGGATAACCTTTTAGATACTATCTTTGAAGGACAGTATGAAAACTAATCACAGCATTTGAACAATCGCCTAATACAATGCGATCAAAATAAATTATAAGGACTAAAAATGAACGAAGAAAAACTAAAAGAATTATACGACAAGATGACACAGGTGCATGAGAAGGCTGAGAGCATATACGGCAAAGAGGGCGTGCCTTCCATGCTTAAAAATGAATATAGAAACAAGGTCTCTCAGTACAATGACATGTACGAAAACTGCCAAGATATGAAGCTTATGACTTCAAAACAAGAGACAATTGATAATCTTTTAAATCAACAGGCTGAGATTTTGAACGTAAGAATCAAATGGGAGCTTGACTGGGCAAAAAGAGTTATAGAGCGACTTTAATGAATATAATATAACCAAACTGTTTTATTGATTTAACAGTATTTTTGTGGTAGGATAAGACACGAAAAGCGATGACAGAAACAGTAGTATTTGTGAAAGCTAAGAGAGAGGACGCCTAGGCTGGAAGCGTCTAGCGGAAGCATTTATGAACACCATTCTCGAGCTGAGCGTAGAAGCCATTTGGTGAAGCGCCTCCGGGTAGTTCCGTTAAAGACAAAATGAGTGAAACACTAAGGTGGAACCGTGTATTAAAATGAATGATGCACCCTTAGGATTGCTAGAAGTAGCTTTCCTATGGGTGTTTTTTATTTTACACCCTTGGTAATGTACTAAGATTTCATTACATTTTAAAAGGAGAAAAGCAATGGTTAATTTCAAAGAAGATGAGGCATTAAACACTCTCAATCACTCATGTGCTCATATGATGGCACAGGCTGTAAAGCATCTTTATCCAAATGCTAAGTTTTGGGTTGGTCCTGTTGTAGAGGAAGGATTCTACTATGATATGGACCTTGGCGATGTTATGCTTACAGATGAGGATATCGCAAAAATCGAAAAAGAAATGAAGAAGGTCGCTAAGACAGGAGCTAAGATTTATCGTCGTGAGATTTCTAAGGCTGAGGCTTTGGAAGAGTTCAAGGACGATCCTTACAAGGTAGACCTTATCAATAATATGGACGAGAATTCAACAGTTATTTCTTGCTACGATCAGGGAGATTTCACTGATCTTTGCCGTGGACCTCACGTTGATAACGTAAAGCTTTGCCGTTACTTCAAGCTTGTTAAGCACTCTGGTGCTTATTGGAAGGGTGATGCTAACAATCAGGTACTTAACCGTGTATACGGTGTTTGCTTCCCAACACAGGAGCAGCTTGATGAGCATCTTGCACTTCTTGAGGAAGCAAAAGAGCGTGATCACAGAAAGATTGGCAAGGATATGCAGCTTTTCATGGCTGACGATTTAATTGGTAAGGGACTTCCAATGTACCTTCCAAACGGTTACACAATCTGGACAGAGCTTGAGAATTACATCCGTAATAAAGAGCGTAAGCTTGGTTACCTTCACGTTATGACACCATGCGTTGGTACAGTTCAGCTTTATCAGACATCAGGTCACTGGGATCATTACAAGGAGAACATGTTCCCAGCTATGGAAGTAGAAGGTGAGAACTTTGTCCTTCGTCCAATGAACTGCCCACATCATATGAGAATCTTTGCTAACCGTCCACACTCATACAAGGAGCTTCCAATTCGTATTGCTGAAATCGCTCACGATTTCCGTTTCGAGTCTTCAGGAACACTTAAGGGTATTGAGAGAGGACGTCACTTCTGCCAGAACGATTCACATATCTTCTGTACACAGGAGCAGATTAAGGACGAGGTTAAGGGCGTTTGTGATCTTATCTTCAGCACATACGAAGATTTCGGTATCACAGATTACAGATGTGTTCTTTCACTTCGTGATCCAGCTGATACAAAGAAGTATCACCAGGATGATGAGATGTGGAACACAGCAGAGCAGGCTCTTCGTGAGACTCTTACAGAAATCGGTATTGAGTTCACAGAGGAAATCGGCGAGGCAGCATTCTACGGACCAAAGCTTGATGTTAATGTTAAGCCAGCTATTGGTAACGAGATTACACTTTCTACATGCCAGCTTGACTTCTGCTTACCAGCTAAGTTTGATCTTACATACACAGATGCAGAGTCTAACAAGCAGACACCTGTAGTTATCCATAGAGCTATCCTTGGTTCACTTGATAGATTTATGGCTTACATTCTTGAGGAGACAAAGGGAAATCTTCCACTTTGGCTTGCACCTACACAGGTTAAGGTGCTTCCTGTAAAGAATGATGATGAAGAGCTTAATGCATATGCACAGAAGCTTGTTGATGCTCTTAACGATGCCGATGTACGTGTTGAGTTTGATACTCGTTCAGAGAAGCTTGGATACAAGATGCGTGAAGCACAGATTCAGAAGGTTCCTTATCTTGCTGTACTTGGTAAGAATGAGGAGGCTGAAGGAACAGTTTCATACAGACTTCACGGCGAGCAAGGCACTACAACAGTTTCATTTGATGAGTTTGTAGAGCTTATTGTTAATGAAATCAAGACAAAGGGTCGCAATAAATAATTAAAAGATATGGTGCCTGGTTTTTATGCCAGGCACTTTTTGTTTATTATGGAAAATATGAATGAATGTAGGCTTTGTCCTAGAGATTGTAAAGTAAATAGAACAAATTTAAAGGGAATATGTCAGGTATCTGATAAGCTTAAGATAGCCAGAATCGCCTTGCATTATTGGGAAGAACCATGTATTTCAGGGGAAAGCGGCAGCGGAGCTGTGTTTTTTTCAGGATGTAATCTTCATTGCGTGTTTTGTCAGAATGAAGAGATTAGCCATGGAAAAGTGGGCAAGGAAATCTCTGTAGAAGAGTTGGCGCGTCAGTTTGTTAAGCTCCAAAAACAAGGTGCAAACAATATAAATCTCGTAACAGGCACTCACTATATTCCACAGATTGTTCAAGCGGTGAAGCTGGCTAAAGCTGGTTTGGAAGATGGTAGTCGTCTTGAAATCCCTGTAATTTACAATACCAGTGGTTATGAGAAGGTGGAATCATTAAAGCATCTAAAAGGAATAGTGGATGTATATCTGCCTGACTTTAAATATATGGATGAAGCGTTGGCTGGAAATTATTCCCATGCATCAGATTATCCGGAAGTTGCAAAGGCTGCTATTGCTGAGATGGTTCGTCAGTGTCCATCAGTGGAGTTTGACGAGCAAGGCTTTGTTAAATCAGGTGTCATAGTTAGACAGCTTTTACTGCCAGGTCACGTAAAGGATGCAAAAGCGATTATTAAATATTTGTTTGATAATTATCATGATAGTATTTTTATCAGCATGATGAGCCAGTATACACCTATGCCTCATATAGCTTCAAAATACCCAGAATTAAATAGAAGAGTTACCAAACGTGAATACGATAGCCTTATTAATTACGCTTTGGATTTGGGCGTAGAAAATGCCTTTATACAGGATAGAAAAGTAGCGAAGGAGAGCTTTATTCCAGAGTTTTCTAACGAATGGGACTAGTTTATTGAATATTATTTCTTTTTAATATTCACTAGTAGTTAATCTGGATTTAGGCTATACTTTTACCTATGAGACGTATAGATGAAGATATTAGTTCAGGACAATTTCAAAATATATATTTGCTTTATGGTGAGGAAGACTATTTAAAGCTTCAATACAAGAATAAGCTTTTGAAGGCTCTTGTAAATGAAGGGGATAATATGAACTTCACCAAATACGAGGACAATGGCATCAACGTAGGCCAGGTTATTGATCAGGCTGAGACAATGCCATTTTTTGCTGAGCACAGAGTCATTCTTATAGAAAATAGTGGTTTCGGCAAAAAGATGCCAGAGGATTTGGGCAACTATCTATCTAGTATTCCGGATTTCACTATATTTATTTTTGTTGAGCCTTCTGCAGATAAAAGAGGAAAGCTATATAAGGCAGCAAAAGCTGCAGGTCGAGACATAGAGATGAATATGCCTAATGAAAGTGTCTTGGCTAAATGGGTTGGAGGTCAGCTCAATGCTGCTGGCAAACAAATGAAGCGAGATGCCTGGTCTCAGTTTTTGAACATGACTCACGACTCAATGGATAACATGGCTACGGAGCTTGATAAGCTTGTTTCTTATGTAGGGGATAGGAATCAGATTACTTTGGAGGACGTCAATGCTATCTGTATTGCCCGAGTCGAGACAAAGATTTTCGATATGCTAAATGCTATTTCTGCCAAGGATTTGAAAAAGACATTGGACTTGTATCAGGATATGCTTTCTGCAAAGGAACCTCCTATGAGAATCCTGACTATGATAGTTCGCCAGTTCAGACAGATGAAGGTTATTAAGGAGCTTTCAGCGTACGGCAATAATGCTGGAACTATTGCAAGCAAAGTGGGAATGCCAGATTTTGCTGTGAAGCGTACAATGCAGCTGGCTAACAATTTTTCTTCAAGGGAAATTACAAATCTATTGAATGATGCAGCTGATTTCGAAGAGCAATTTAAGACTGGTCGCTTGGATGAAAAGCTGGCTGTAGAACTTATTATTATGAAATATGCAGGTAAATAAAAGGCTCTGTCCCTATGCATGGGACAGAGCTTTATTTTTTATTTTATACATGTCTTGTTTTTACCAGTTTCCTTGGCTTCATAAAGAGCCAAATCTGCTCGCTTGAATACTGATTCGGCAGTATCCCCAGCGATGAAAGCGGTAAGCCCAAGGCTTACAGTAGGAGAGTCTATTCCATCAAATTTTATGCTGGAGACTCGTTTTCTGGCTTCTTCAATATTGGATAAAACTTCATCTAGCTTTAATGTAGGGGCGATAAACATAAATTCTTCGCCGCCCCAGCGTCCGATAATTCCGCTAGGGAGTTTTTCAACTTCGTTATCCAGCTGCTTGGAAAGCTCTTTTAGAACGATATCACCCATGGTATGACCATATGTATCATTAATTTCTTTAAAATTATCAATATCCACAATACCTATAATCATATCAAAGCCGTTTTTATTCGCTCTATCAATGGCGTTTGAAACAAGCTTGTTGAGCATTCTGCGATTATATAATCCTGTTAGTTCGTCAGTATCTGCAATCTCTTGCAGCTTTTCGTTGGCCTCCTGAAGCTCAGCAGCTGTGACGTTAATAAAGTTGGCCAAACGACGTACCATAGAAACCTGACTGTGCATTTTTTGCTCTTCTGGTATAGGCAGAGCTTTGTCGCCATTAAATGATGGCTGAACAATAGCCTTTTCACCTTCACGCATGCCAATTGCTATCAATGTGACATGATGCTCGATGATGTGGTCCCCCATGCGCATAATCTCTCCGCTTGAGTAGAATCCTGAGGTTGGAGAGATGGCTGCAAATGGTGCTGTTTCCTTGTTGATAAGGTATTTCCAGTAAAGTCGTCGGACTCCGCAGCTATACAAGAATATTGCTTGTGGTGCGAAGGTCTTTACTTTTTTTACAAGAGCAATTACGTCTTCCTTGATTACATCAGGGTCTCCGTAGGAAAGATTGATTGGAGTTCCTGGGTCGATATCAGCTGCAAGAATAATAGAGTTATCTTCGTTATTACATGAAAAAGGTAATCGTAATACTTCATTGCCATGCTGATGAGACATTATTGGGAATTCCAATATGTTTGAAAAGAAGTTTTCATCAGCCTGGATATCCAAGTACTTGCTATATAATTTGCCAGCAGGGATATTATTGATTTCAAATAGCTGTTTGCCCTTTATTTTGGTGACTTTTAATTCCTTGCCTAATGCCTTCCAGCCTATTGCATGGTGCACATCGATATGAAAATCTGGACCGGAATAGGTTATCACAAGGACACCATTAGGAGAGATGTCATTCTCATCTATTACACAGGTATTTTCATCAGATATTGTGACGGCGGCACTTCCTCCACCAAATACGAAAATATCTTTATGGCATTTTTCTACGTTATTTAAAATGATATGACTGTTAATCGATTTGAGGGTAATAAGTAATTCGGCTGCTACGATATTTTCCGTTGAATCTATAAAATCTGATATGCTTTTCCCTACAATGTCTTCATTTCCTGGAATGCAATTGAATAATTTGACCTGGGTTGAGGTGCTTTCAAAAACAGAGACAGAAATAACCATTCCTTCATCAACTAGATGGCCATCGCAAATACCACCGTTGGTGCTGGTTCCGCCAATTGACGCAGTTGGAAAGGCATCAAGAATTTCAGAAATAACAGTATCAATTTCTGATGTATCGATGCCATTTGTGTAAATATGAAATAGAATTGATGAATAAGAATCATTGCCAATTTCTTTGTGCAAAGAATTCAGTACATTTTCTATATGAGATGTATTCTCAAGTTCATAATTGTATTGTTTCAAATTATCGCCCTCATTGGATTTACATATTTCCTCTTTAAATATACATAATACTGTACGATAAATCATGCAAATTGTGTGAAGTATTTGTTACGAAAGATATTGGATATAATGGCTAATTCTCTAGTAGTCAGGAATTTTTTTCTTTGTTAAAATTAAAATATGAATAAAGGTAAAGCGATTACTAAATTACATATTTCAGATGTGACTGAAAAGGCGCGCATCTCTGTGCAAGCAACTCTTGAGAATAAAAAACTGGAGCTGCCTACGGAGTATGCCGTTTTGGATGAAAAAGAGCAAGAAGAATTTACTGCTAAGTTTGGTAATAAAGGTATCCCAATAGAGAACATTATTCAAATGTGGCAGAACTCTGTTAGAGAAGTAGATTTTACTGGAAGCGTTTCAAAACTTGATTTGATAGTAGTGAATGATCAAGGTGTTTTTATTTGGGAAAATATCAAAATATATAGATTCACTTTTTCGTCAGGACGTTCAATCCACGTTGTATTACCATTATTAGAAGAGGGAAATAAATATAATAGACGTCGTGGAGTGCGCATTAATATTGATAAGGTTATGGAGGTAGAGCAGGACGACGTAATGTATTCGGTTATCGTCCGAGATTTATCATATTGCGGAGTTGGATTCGTAGAGCCTTTAGGTTCTCAAATTGATCCAAATCGAGAGTTTATATTACATCTTACAGAGAATAGTGATGATGGTGAAAGGGAAGTAGGAAAGTTTTTTGGAAGAATTATTAACCAAAAGGACGATGAGAATGGTGGTACTTTTAGCGGGTGTACTATTTCATCAGACCATGCAGCTTTTCTACAAAGATATATTGCTACAAAGCAGATTGAGGCTATTAGAGGAAAGAGTAATTCATCAGGTATAAAAAGAATTAAGACGGGAGAGTTCTGGAAAGAAGATATAGCAGAAGAAATTAGTAAGTCTGAAGAAGATGAAGAGCAAGAATAAAAATAACAACAAAAAAGCATCGGCTGACGGGACCGATGCTTTTATTATTTCGTATTTAAATTAAGCAAGTGTGTTTACAAGCTTTGAAAGACGAGATACCTTACGGCTAACTGTGTTGTCGTGGTAAACGCCCTTAGAACCAGCCATCTCGATAACCTTGATAGCAGCCTTAAGCTCAGCCTCTGCAACAGCCTTATCGCCAGCTTCTACAGCAGCCTCAACACGCTTAACGTATGTCTTAACCTCTGATCTGATTGCCTTATTGCGCTCTGTTCTGATAGCTGTTACCTGAACACGCTTCTTAGCAGACTTAATATTTGCCATGTGTTGCTACACCTCCAATTTGTATAATTATAAAATGTTCAAATTAAATACGTTGTAGCCGGACACGGACAGTTCAACGCATACTCAAATATAATAGTTAATGAATCCCTAGTTGTCAATAGTTTGGGAATATTTTTATTGAAATAATGTAAATATTTCTACTTATCTAATAAAAATTGGGCAAGAACCTGATTACTTACATCTATTCCTATGTCTGTAAGGAATAATCGTCCCTCTTTAGCGTCCATAAAGCCCTGATTTCGAAGGGCGGTAATAATTGGACCATATATTGCTTCGATATCGATTCCAAACATATTGAAGAAGTCTGAGCGATTGACGCCATCTATTTTTCTAAGACCAAGGAACATGAATTCTTCCATAGCTTCTTTTTTAGAGAGGGCATTTTCATTGTCATAGAAAGGAGAGGAAAACTCGGTAGGAACTTCCTTACCTTCTGCAATCTGTTCAGCTATTTCGCAGTATTTGTATATGTCACGAATGTTGTCTGCACGCTTGTTTTGGTAAAGAGTAGCAGCACCGAGACCAAGTCCTAAATATGGAACACGGTCCCAATAGCCTATATTGTGGCGGCAAACCTTTCCACCGCGGGCATAGTTGGAAATCTCGTATCGTTTATAACCTTTCTTTTCAAGGTAGTCCATTGTGAATTTGTATAAATGATAAGATTCTTCGTCTGTAGGTAAATCCTCGGTTTCCATTCCAGCGTGCTGCTTAACAGCATCGAATTTGTATTTATCGTAGAATGGAGTACCTTCTTCAATAATCAAAGAGTAAGCAGATATATGCTCTGGTCGAAGCATAGTGACTGCGTTTAATGTGCGCTCAAGCTTTTCCACTGTTTGGTGAGGCAATCCTGTCATGATATCTACATTTACATTGTCAAAGCCTGCTTTACGAACTAAATCGAAGGTGTGGAGAAAACGATTGTAGTCGTGGATTCGTCCAAGCTCCCTTAATTCATCGTCATTTGCTGATTGCAGACCAATGGATAGTCTGTTGATTCCAACGCTTCGGTACACATTTAGCTTTTCAGCTGATAGTGTTCCAGGGTTACATTCGACGGATATTTCTGCCAATGGATTGACTCTGAAGGATGATTTTATGGTGGTAATAATTGAATCCATCAAATCTTCGGAAAGCCACGATGGGGTACCGCCGCCAACATAAATCGTAGCTACTTCAACGCCATGGACCTGGTTTGCCATATATTTTATTTCAGTGCACAAAGCAGCGACATAACGTCGCTGCATTTTTTCATCAAACACTCCTGAAAGGAAGTCGCAATATAAACATTTTTTTACACAGAATGGTATATGAATATATAGTTCGATAGGAGTCATTTTAATCCTCGTCTAATTTAAGAACGCTCATGAAAGCTGACTGTGGAATCTCTACATTGCCAACCTGACGCATTCGTTTTTTACCTTCCTTTTGCTTTTCAAGAAGCTTTTTCTTTCTACTGATATCACCACCGTAGCATTTTGCAAGTACATCCTTACGCATGGCTTTTACAGTTTCACGGGCAATAACCTTTGAACCAACGGCTGCCTGGATAGGAATTTCGAAAAGGTGACGTGGAATTTCTTCCTTGAGCTTTTCACACATCTTGCGGCCTCTCTCGTAAGCAGTACCAGAGAAGACGATGAATGAAAGTGCATCCACCTCTTCCTTATTAATAAGGATATCAAGCTTAACGAGCTCAGATTTCATGTATCCCTTCATTTCGTAGTCGAATGATGCATATCCGCGGGAGCGGCTCTTAAGAGCATCAAAGAAATCGTAAATGATTTCGTTAAGTGGAAGAGTGTATTTGAGGAGTGCACGTGTTTCTTCCATATATTCCATTGAAATATACTGGCCACGACGCTCCTGACAAAGGTCCATAATAGCACCGATGTATTCGCTAGTAACCATGATTTCTGCTTCAACGATTGGCTCTTCCATGTATTCGATTTCACTAGGGTCTGGAAGATTGCTTGGGTTTGTAAGCTCAATCATTGTGCCGTCTGTTTTGTATACTCGATAAACTACGCCTGGGGCAGTAGTAACTAAATCAAGATTGTATTCGCGCTCGAGTCGTTCCTGAATGATTTCCAAATGAAGAAGACCGAGGAAACCACAACGGAATCCAAAGCCAAGTGCGACAGAAGTCTCAGGCTCGAACTGTAAAGCTGCATCATTAAGCTGAAGCTTCTCCAGGGCATCACGCAAATCTGGGTACTTAGCGCCATCAGCAGGATAAAGACCGCAGTAAACCATTGGGTTAACCTTTTTATATCCTGGAAGTGGCTCGGCTGCAGGAGCATTAGCGTGAGTGATTGTATCACCAACACGAGTGTCGCGAACGTTTTTGATGGAAGCAGTCATATAACCTACCATTCCAGCTGGAAGCTCATCACAAGGAATGAACTGACCGGCACCGAAGTAGCCTACTTCTACAACATCAAATTCTGCACCAGTAGCCATCATTTTGACGCTGTCGCCAACCTTTAATGTTCCTTCTTTTACTCGACAGAATACGATAACACCCTTGTATGGGTCGTAAAGTGAGTCAAAGATTAGTGCCTGAAGTGGCGCCTTTGGATCACCAGTTGGTGCTGGAAGCTGATGTACGATTGCTTCCAAAACGTCGTGAATATTAAGGCCTGTCTTGGCTGAAATCTGAGGTGCATCATGTGCTTCTAAGCCGATTACATCCTCAATTTCTTCTATAACTCTATCTGGATCAGCAGAAGGTAAGTCGATTTTGTTGATGACAGGAATAACATCCAAATCGTGATCCAATGCAAGATATACATTTGCTAAAGTCTGAGCTTCGATACCCTGAGCTGCATCAACAACAAGAATAGCGCCATCACAAGCAGCCAGTGAACGAGAAACTTCATAATTAAAGTCAACATGGCCAGGGGTATCAATAAGGTTGAAAATGTATTCATTGCCATCATCAGCCTTGTAAACAATACGAACGGCTTGAGATTTGATTGTGATTCCACGCTCACGCTCAAGGTCCATATTGTCAAGAACTTGTGCCTGCATCTCACGATCAGTGAGAGTGCCTGTCATTTGTATGATACGATCGGCAAGTGTTGATTTGCCGTGATCGATATGTGCAACAATGCAAAAATTTCTGATTTTACTCTGATCCATAAAACACCTCTATATTAATGTAATTATTTTTGCAAATTAATGAAGATATTTACAAAAATGATTGCCTTCATATATTACCAAAGCTTAGGAAAAATAACAATTATGTAACATTATAAAGAAAGTATAAAAAATATCTTAAGGCGGTTGACAAAAGGGGACCCTAGGTGTAAATTAACATCAGAAAATGATTAGCACTCCAATTAGATGAGTGCTAACAACAAAACAACGGGGAAGAGGTGAATGTATGGCTGATATCGAACTAGATGAGCGAAAAGTAAAAATCTTAAATGCGATTATCAAGAATTACCTTGAGACTGGCGAGCCAGTCGGTTCAAGAACAATTTCAAAATACACTGATTTGAATCTTAGTTCAGCTACCATCCGAAACGAGATGTCAGATCTTGAGGATTTGGGATATATCGTTCAGCCACATACATCGGCAGGTCGTATTCCTTCAGACAAGGGTTACAGATTTTATGTAAACAATCTAATAGCTGAGAAGGATAAAGAAGTTGCAGATATGCATGAGTGGATGATTGAGAAGACTGAAAAGATGGAAAGCCTTCTTAAGAACGTAGCAAAGACACTGGCAAACAACACACAGTATGCAACACTTGTTTCAGCTCCTTCAGTTGTTTCAAATAGATTAAAGTTCGTTCAGCTTTCAGCTGTGGACGAGCATCAGGTGCTTTCAGTAGTTGTTATGGATGGCAACATTGTTAAGAATAAAATCATCAATGTGGATAAGCCGCTTGATAATGAAACAATGTTAAAGCTTAACATGCTTCTTAACACAAACCTAAATGGTCTGACGGTTGATCAAATCAATCTGGCAGTTATTTCCAGATTAAAGGAGCAGGCCGGTATCCATGATGAGATTGTAGAACAGGTACTTGACACCGTAGCAGAGACAATCACTGAAGGTGATGATTTACAGGTTTACACTTCAGGTGCTACCAACATCTTCAAGTATCCAGAGCTTGCTGATTCAAAGAAAGCATCTGAATTATTAGATACATTCGAAGAAAAGCAATCACTCATAGAGCTTCTTAATGATAGTTCAAGTGAAAGTGAGAGCACAGGAATTCAGGTTTATATCGGAGACGAATCTCCAATATCTACAATGAAGGATTGTTCGATTGTTACAGCAACATATGAGCTTGGCGAAGGAGTCAAAGGTACAATTGGTATCGTTGGTCCAAAGCGAATGGATTACGAAAATGTTGTTGACAATATAAAAAGTCTTAAAGGTCAGCTAGATAAACTACTTAAAAATGAGGCTGACAGAAATAAAGGATAAAGAAATTAAGGAGATGTAAATTCGTGGCAGAGAATAAAGAAAAAATGGAAGAGTTCTCTACTGAAGAAGCAGTTAAAGAAGCTATGGAAAATGCGGAAGCGATGGCTGAAGAAACCGAAGCTGATGTGACAGAAGCTTCTGATGAAAACACTTCAGAAGAATCTTCAAAAGAATCTACAAAAGAGGAAAAGGATGGCAAGAAGCCATTCAAGAAAAAAGAAAAGAAAAAAGATAAGCGTGATGAGCAGATAGAGCAGCTCACTGATAGAGTTACTCGTCAGATGGCAGAATTCGAAAACTTCCGTCGTCGTACAGAGCAGGAAAAGGCTCAGATGTTTGGAAATGGCGCAAAGGCCATCATTGAAAAGGTTCTTCCTGTAGTTGATAACTTCGAAAGAGGTCTTGCTACAGTTGAGGAAGGGGCAGATCCATTTGCTGATGGAATGCTCATGATATACAAGCAGTTACTTACAACTCTCGAGGAAGCAGGTGTTAAGCCTATCGAGGCTGTAGGAAAGGAATTCAATCCTGATTTCCACAACGCAGTAATGCATGTTGAGGATGATGAGGTTGGCGAGAACATCGTCGTAGAAGAATTCCAGAAGGGCTACATGTACAATGATTCAGTAGTTCGTCATTCAATGGTTAAGGTTGCAAACTAAGTTATTATAGGAGGAAATAAATCATGGGAAAGATTATTGGTATCGATTTAGGAACAACTAACAGCTGTGTTGCTGTTATGGAAGGTGGAAAGCCTACCGTTATCGCAAATACAGAGGGTGCTAGAACAACACCATCTATCGTAGCATTTACAAAGACAGGCGAGAGACTTGTTGGTGAGCCAGCAAAGCGTCAGGCTGTTACAAATGCAGAAAAGACAATCTCTTCAATTAAGAGAGATATGGGTACAGACAATGGTCGTATCATCGACGACAAGAAGTACTCTCCACAGCAGATTTCAGCTATGATTCTTCAGAAGCTTAAGAGTGATGCTGAGAACTACCTTGGTGAGAAAGTTTCAGAGGCAGTTATCACAGTTCCAGCTTACTTCAACGATGCTCAGCGTCAGGCTACAAAGGATGCTGGTAAGATTGCAGGTCTTGATGTAAAGCGTATCATCAACGAGCCTACAGCAGCTGCACTTGCTTATGGTCTTGATAACGAGCAGGAGCAGAAGATTATGGTATACGATCTTGGTGGCGGTACATTTGATGTATCTATCATTGAAATCGGTGATGGCGTTATCGAAGTACTTGCTACAGCTGGTAACAACAGACTTGGTGGTGATGATTTCGATCAGAAGATTACAGATTGGATGCTTGCAGAGTTTAAGGCAGCTGAGGGTGTAGATCTTTCAACAGATAAGATGGCACTTCAGAGACTTAAGGAAGCAGCTGAGAAGGCTAAGAAAGAGCTTTCATCTGCTACAACTACAAACATCAACCTTCCATTCATCACAGCTACAGCAGAAGGTCCAAAGCACTTTGATATGAACCTTACACGTGCTAAGTTTGATGAGTTAACACACGATTTAGTAGAAGCTACAGCAGGTCCTGTTAACCAGGCACTTAAGGATGCTGGTCTTAACGCTTCAGACCTTTCAAAGGTACTTCTTGTTGGTGGTTCTACAAGAATCCCAGCAGTTCAGGATAAGGTAAAGGCTCTTACAGGTCACGAGCCAAGCAAGACTCTTAACCCAGATGAGTGCGTAGCTATCGGTGCTTCAATCCAGGGTGGTAAGCTCGCTGGCGATGCTGGTGCAGGCGATATCCTTCTTCTTGATGTAACACCACTTTCACTTTCAATTGAGACAATGGGTGGTATTGCTACAAGACTTATCGAGAGAAACACAACTATTCCTACAAAGAAGAGCCAGATCTTCTCTACAGCAGCTGATAACCAGACAGCCGTTGATATCAACGTTGTACAGGGTGAGCGTCAGTTCGCTAAGGATAACAAGTCACTTGGACAGTTCAGACTTGATGGTATCCCACCAGCAATGAGAGGTGTACCACAGATCGAGGTTACATTCGATATTGATGCAAACGGTATTGTAAATGTATCTGCTAAGGATCTTGGAACAGGCAAGGAGCAGCACATTACAATCACAGCTGGTTCTAACATGTCTGATGAAGATATCGATAAGGCAGTTAAAGAGGCTCAGGAGTATGAGGCTCAGGATAAGAAGCGTAAGGAAGCTGTTGATACAAGAAACGACGTTGAAAGCTTTGTATTCCAGACAAAGAAGGCTCTTGATGAAGTAGGTGACAAGATTGATGCAGCTGATAAGGCAGCAGTTGAGGCTGATATTGAAGCAGCTCAGAAGCTTCTTGATCAGTACCAGACTCCAGAGGAGATGAGCGATTCACAGATTGGTGAGCTTAAGGCAGCTCAGGAGAAGCTTACAGAGTCAGCTCAGAAGGTATTTGCAAAGATGTATGAGCAGACACAACAGGCACAGGGCGGAGCAGCTGGTGCAGGCCCAGATATGAGCCAGTTCACAGGAGCAGGTGCTGGTGCAGGTGCACAGTCTAACCCAGCAGATGATGTCGTAGACGCTGATTTCAAGGAAGTTTAATTTGTAAATATGATATGCTGTGAAAAACACATTGTCTTGGCAAGCGCGAGCAGGAAGGCTAAACGTAAGCTTTGAAGGTCTTGGAGTTTTTCACGGCATTTTAATATGTAAAGGATTGATAAATAATGGCAGAACAAAAACGTGATTACTATGAGGTGCTTGGAGTTTCTAAGACAGCCTCAGATAGTGAGATCAAAAGTGCATATAGAAAGCTTGCTAAGAAGTATCACCCTGATATGAATCCAGGTGATGCAGAAGCTGAGAAGAAATTCAAAGAAGCTTCTGAAGCATATGCTGTTCTTTCTGATGCAGACAAGAGACGTCAGTACGATCAGTTCGGTCACGCAGCATTTGAAAATGGCGGTGGCGGAGCTGGCGGCTTTGATTTCTCTGGCATGGATTTCGGCGATATATTTGGCGACATTTTTGGAAGCTTCTTTGGAGGCGGCGGTGGTCGTGCTTCAAATGGTCCAATGCGTGGAGCAAACCTTAGAGCAGCAGTGCATATCACTTTTGAAGAAGCAGCTTTCGGTTGTGAGAAAGAGCTTGAAATCGTTCTTAAGGACGAATGTGCTGCTTGCCACGGTACTGGAGCGAAGCCTGGTACAAGCAAGCGTACATGTACAAAGTGTGGTGGTAAGGGACGTGTAATGATGTCTCAGCAGTCACTCTTTGGTATGGTTCAGAACGTTACCACATGTCCTGATTGTCAGGGAACAGGTGAGGTTATTGATACTCCATGTCCTGATTGTAATGGTACAGGCTATGTCGCTCGTAAGAAGAAGATTTCTGTTTCTATTCCAGCTGGTATCGATAATGGCCAGAGTGTTCGTATCCGTGAGAAGGGTGAGCCAGGTAGAAATGGTGGCCCAAGAGGCGATTTACTTGTAGAAGTAATCGTTAAAAATCATCCTATTTTCCAGCGTAGAGATATGGATGTATACTCATCAGCACCTATTTCATTTGCACAGGCTACACTTGGTGGCGAAGTTATCATCGATACTCTTGATGGCAAGGTATCATACGAGGTTAAGCCTGGTACACAGACTGATACAACAATCAGACTTCGTGGAAAAGGTATTCCTTCCCTTAGAAATAGAAATGTTCGTGGTGACCAGTATGTTACACTTGTTGTACAGGTTCCTACAGGACTTTCTAAGGAGGCAAAGGAAGCACTTCGCAAGTTCGATGAGCTTACAGGTAACACAACAGTTGGCGGTCCAAAGTCAGTAAAGGCTGAGAAAAAGAAGAAGGGCTTTGCAGATAAAATAAAGGACGCTATCGACGATCTATAAAGGATAAAAAATGATTATTAATACAGGGCAGCGCACAGATATACCGGCGTTCTTTCCGGAATGGTTTGCGAACCGACTGAGAGAAGGCTATGTATGTGTGCGCAATCCTTACAATCAAAGTTCAGTAAATAAATATATTTTAAACCCACAGGTGGTGGATGCTATTGGCTTTTGCACAAAGAATCCAGCACCTTTTTTTTCGTATTTGGATTTAGTAAAAGACTATGGTCAGTATTGGTATGTGACAATCACACCCTATGGCAAGGATATTGAGCCAGGTGTTCCAGATAAAAAAGAGGTAATGGAGTCCTTTAAATTCCTCTCTAAAACTGTGGGGATTAATCGAATTGGCTGGCGATATGATCCAATCTTTGTAAATGAAAAATATACAGTCGATTTTCATATTGAAGCCTTCACAAAGATGGCAGAAAATCTTAAAGGATACACCAATCATGTGGTAATCAGCTTTATTGATATTTATGAAAAGGTAAAGAAGAACTTTCCTGACGCAATGGCCGTATCTGCAGAAGATAAGCTTCGTTTGGGACAGGAGATTATTCGTATCGCGAAAGCCAACAATATGGTTGTAAAGCCATGTGCAGAAGGAGATTTTCTTGCTAAATATGGAGCTGATTGCAGTGGCTGCATGACAGTAGATATGTATGAAAAGGCCATTTCTGCTCATTTGAATGTGCCTAAATCAAATGTTAAGCCTGCCAGGGCAGACTGTGCTTGCTATCTTGGAGCAGATATAGGAGCGTACGATACCTGCAGACATTTTTGCAAATACTGTTATGCAAATAATGACTTAAGTCAGGTAAGAATAAATGAAAAACTCCACGACGTTAATTCTCCATTTTTAATTGGAGGATTTCGAGAGGGAGATATAATCCGTGAGGCTAATCAAAAGTCTTGGATTGACAATCAGATGAGCATTTTTGATTTAATATAGATTAGGTGGTTATTTTAATGTTTTTATGGATTTTAGCATCGTTTTGCGCTTTCTTTGTTAAAGGGCTATGTGGATTCGCAAATACGTTAGTGTTTGATACAATACTGGGATTTGGAGTAAACAATGTAAATATTTCTCCAGTGGAGCTGGTACTGGGGTATCCAACAAATGTAATATTGACTTTCAAAAACAGGAGAAAAATAGATAAAAATATCGTTATTCCCTTGATTATTGTGGTTATAGTAGGAAGTCTTCCCGGGGCATTTGTACTTCGATACGTAAATGCGAATATAGTTAAAATGATTTTTGGTGTTATGGTTACTCTTGTTGGCATAGATATGATGTATCGAGAGTATAAGCCCTCCGCTGGAAAGAGTCATAAATTATTTGACATAGTAATTGGAATACTTGCAGGCGCTATGTGTGGAATGTTCGGTGTGGGTGTGCTTTTGGCAGCATTTGTGAGCAAAGTTACAAAGACTAGCACAGAGTTTAAAGCTAATCTAAGCCTCGTATTCATAGCTGAAAACACCTTTAGGCTTGTCACATATATCGTACTTGGGGTAATGACATTTGAAAGTATTAAGAAGGCGTTGTACCTTGCTCCGGTAATGCTTTTCAGCCTTTGGCTTGGCATGAAGTGTGGGGATATCTTGGATGAAAAATTAGTAAAGAAGCTTGTAATTGTATTCCTAATAATCTCAGGAATTGCTATGATAGTAAATAATATGAACATAATATAAGAAAACGCCTAGAGCAAATGCTCTAGGCGTTTTCTTATATTATGCTACGCATTCCTCAATAGTCTTTTCATCAACAAGTGAATTGATATCAAGAATAGAGATAAGCATATCTGTCTTTTTACCTACACCTGAAATAAATGACTCATCAGACTTAATGAAAGGAGATGGGTATTCAATTTCTTCGCTAGAAATAACCATTACTTCTTTTACGGAATCAACTACGATGCCAACCTGCTCGTTTTCGTTGATGTTAAATACGATAACGCGTGTATCCTTTGTGATGATTTCCTCACCGTAGTTCATACGCTTGTGCATATCAATTACAGGAATTACGTGTCCTCGTAAGCTAATCATTCCCTTGATATAATCAGGAGCAAGAGGTACATCAGTAATCTCTGGCATCATAATAATAGTGTTGATATTGATGATATCGATGCCGTAAACCTCGTTATTTAAAGTGAAAATAATATATTGCTTTTCGTCAGCGTTATTATTTGTTTTAGTAATTAAATTAGACATTTCTAATCCTCCAAATGACTATAATTACCTTACTTGAAGAACTTCATCTCTTCATTTAACTGCTCAGCGATGTCTCTAAGATTAGTTGCAGATTCTGCAAGGTTTGTAACTGTAGCTGAAAGCTCTTCAACTGAAGCACCTGTTGTTTCTGATGATGCAGCGTTTTCCTCTGAAATAGCAGAGAGTGATGACATAGCGTTTGCTACTACTGTGTTTGAGTTTACGCAGTTGTTTGCTTCGCCAGAAATCTTTGAAACGCTAGCTACAGTTTCTTCGATATCCTGAAGCATTCCCTCTACAGCGAAAAGTGTCTCGCCAAGGGCCTTCTGCTGTTCCTCGTTTCCGTTCATAACATGAGCAGCAGCAGTAACAGCCTGCTCTGCCTCAGCTAAAAGCTGATCCATAAGGATTCTAATTTCTGATGCAAGGTTTTCTGAATCATCAGCAAGCTTTCTGATTTCCTCAGCAACTACAGCGAAGCCCTTACCTGCCTCACCAGCTCTAGCAGCCTCGATAGAAGCGTTAAGTGAAAGAAGGTTTGTCTGAGCGGCGATGCCAGAGATACCTTCAACACGCTCGTTGATGTTTGCAACTGCGTTCTGAGTTGAAGAAATCTTAGATGAAATCTCTTCAATCTTTGATGTCATTTCAGAGCTTGTAGCCTGAAGAGTAGCAAGAGAGTTGCTTGAAGCTTCTGATGCTGACTTCATACGCTCTGCAAGGTTAGACATATCGTTTGTAGAAGACTGTACATTGTCTACAGCTGTTGTGATCTGGTTTGTGCTATCTGCAGCTGACTGGATTTCCTCAGCCTGCTCTACAGCACCACTAGCAATCTGCTGTACTGCTACAGCTACTGATTCTGTTGTAGCGGCAATCTGGTTTGCCATCTCTGATAACTCGTCTGAAGACTCACCTACAGTGTTTGTAGAATCCTTAATATGACCTACGATAGCTGAAAGCTTATCAATAAGAGAGTTTGCATTGTTGATCATCTGACCAAATTCGTCAGCACGCTTTGTAAATTTATCTGTTTTCTTAAACTCACCGTTAGCTAATGCAGATAATACCTTGTTTACCTCAAGCATTGGCTTTGTGAAGTTGTTTGCAATAATGATAGAAAGAACTAATACAGCTATAACCATAGCGATACCAGTAAATATAATTAACATTGCGCCCTGTCTAGCTTCAGCGACAATGTCCTTCTGTGCCTTAGCTGCACAGATTACGTAACCTGATGAAGCATTTCTTACGTAGCTTACGTATACAGGGTAACCCTTTGCTGTACTAATATAGAAACCAGTCGTATCCTCTGAGGTCATATATGGTGAAGAAGAGAAGTTCTGAGCTTCATCTGTTGCTGCGATTTCAAAATCTGAGTGAGCAACCATATCAGCATTCTTATCTACTACGAATGCTTCCTCAGCATCTTCTGCTAATAATGTATGAATATCATCTGGGTTTAATGTTTTATGTACAACACCGAGAACTGTAGTACCGTTTGTATCAAAGATAGGTACAGCTACACAAATGTTTCTTGAATTTGTAACTGAGCTTACGAATACATTAGATACGTAAGTTTCACCCTTTATTGCAGCCTGGAAGTAATCTCTTTCGCCGATGTTCTTTAATTCGCCATCATCACTACGAAGTACCATATCACCATTTGTATTAGACATTACGATAGTATTGTCATCGTTGAATGACTCATTAATTTGTACCATCTGAGCCTTTACTACTGATGAATCTTCGAGCTCACCTTTTAAGAAAGCGATTGTCTCTGGAGAAGAAGCGAAGCTTCCAAGTGATGTCTCGGCTTTGATTAGCATCTTGTCTATTTCAGACTCGATGAACTTTGCTTGCCAGTCCAAATTCTGTTTTGCTGTTTCCTTAGCACTGTTAGTTGAGCTGTTATAGCTGATTGCTACGGCAACTAACAAAGGAACAATTGAAACCATGAGCATAATAGAGATAAGTTTTGTTCTTACGCTCTGTTTTTTTGTTTTCTGTGTTGTTGTCTTTTTCATTCTATTCCTCCGTGAATAATGAACATGTTTTTTCTATCAGTGTTATAAGTTATACTCAAAACACGAGTCGCAATATTAACATGGTTTTGTAACTATGTATAGTGTTTTTGCACAATTTTTTATCTCCAATTTGTTTATGTTGCTCAACTACAGGTTGACGACTGGATTTTTTTGAATGATCATTTTTGCAATTTTTCCTTGCAAGAATACTTGAAGTAGAAAACCGAAAAGGTGTAAAATAGTTTCCAGATGAACAAGCTTCATATTAATATTTCAATAATTTCGGAGGGGAAATATGTTGCAGGAAAGTATAAAGAAATTAGTTCAGTATGGAATTGATACAGGGCTTACACCAGAGTGTGAAAGAATCTACACAACAAATCTTTTACTAGAGTGCATGAAGGAAGATGAGTACACTGATCCTGATTGTGATTTATCAAATATTGTATTAGAAGATGTGTTAAAGGATTTGCTTGATGAGGCAGTTAATAGGGGAATCATTGAAGATTCTATTACATACAGAGATTTGTTTGATACAAAGCTTATGAATCAGCTTTGCCCTAGACCATCACAGGTTATTGATAAGTTCAATGACATATATAAGAAAGAAGGCCCAGAGGCTGCTACAGATTTCTTCTATAATATGAGTCGTAATTCTGATTATATTCGTACATATAGAGTAAAGAAGGATTTGAAGTGGACCACAGAAACAGATTATGGAACACTTGATATTACAATCAATCTTTCAAAGCCAGAAAAAGATCCAAAGGCTATTGCAGCTGCTAAGAATGCGAAACAATCAGCATATCCAAAGTGTCAGCTTTGCATGGAAAATGAGGGATACGCTGGACGTACAAATCATCCAGCCAGAGAGAATCATCGTATCATTCCTATCACTATTAATGATAGCAAGTGGGGATTCCAGTATAGTCCTTATGTTTACTATAACGAGCACTGCATCGTATTCAATGGTGAACATACACCAATGAAAATCGAACGTGCCACATTTGTTAAGTTATTCGATTTTGTTAAGCTTTTCCCACACTATTTCCTTGGAAGTAATGCAGACCTTCCTATCGTAGGTGGTTCTATCCTGAGCCATGATCATTTCCAGGGTGGTCATTATACATTTGCAATGGAAAAAGCTCCAATTATTAAGGAATTCTCTGTGAATGGATATGAGGATGTAAAGGCAGGCATCGTTAAATGGCCACTTTCAGTTATTCGTCTTCAGTGCAAGGATGAGAAGAGAATCATTGATCTTGCAGAGCATATATTGAATGCATGGAGAGGTTATACTGACGAAGCGGCGTTTATTTTTGCAGAGACTGATGGAGAAAAGCATAATACAATTACTCCTATCGCGAGAAAAAGAGGAGAGTTGTTTGAGCTTGATTTAGCTCTTAGAAATAATATTACAACAGAGGAACATCCTCTTGGAGTTTATCATCCACATGCTCATTTACATCACATTAAGAAAGAAAATATTGGTCTTATTGAGGTAATGGGACTTGCTGTTCTTCCTAGCCGACTTAAAGGTGAAATGGAGCAGCTTGCAGACTACATTGTAAATGGCAAGGATTTAAGAAGTAACGAAGTTCTTGAAAAGCATGCTGATTGGGTCGAAAGCTTCTCAAAGAATTATGATAAGATTGATGAAAGTAATGTAAATGAAATTCTTCAGCAGGAGATTGGAAAGGTATTCTGTGAAGTCCTTGAATGTGCTGGCGTTTATAAATGCACAGAAGAGGGAATGGAAGCATTCATGAGATTTGTAAATACTTTGTAAAGATATTAATAAAGCCATCTAGTTAGAAGCTAGATGGCTTTAGGTTTTATATGTCTGAATAATTAACAATCTGATTACGACCATGATTCTTTGCGTAGTATAAAGCTTTATCTGCTTTGTCAACACACTGCTGATAAGTATCATTTTTGTCGTAGCAGCAGAGTCCCATAGATATTGTTATAGGACAAACACCATTGTCTGATTGCTCAATTTCTGAACGAAGCTTTTCGGCTGTTTGCAATGCGTTATTAATTGTACAATCCACAAGAATTATAATGAATTCCTCGCCACCCCAGCGAATAATGTAATCATCTTTTGAAAGATGATTCTTGATTTTAGTAGATACATATTTAAGAATTTCATCACCAGCTTCGTGACCGTAAGTGTCATTTACTTTCTTAAAGAAGTCAATGTCAAACATGAGAACTACAATATCTTTTTCCAATGAAAATTTATCTGTTGCTGGGTCAATTATTTCATTTATGATATATCGATTATTAACGCCTGTGAGCTCATCTGAGACAGAACTGATTTCCAATTGCTTTTTTATAAGGTATTGATCCGCGTAGGAATTCTCCAAAATCCAAAGCATAATAACAACACCAATATAAAGCGGAATTGCAAGGGCTAACATGATGGTGTAGTACTCATAATGATTCCACATATTTGAAATAATGATATTGGCCATCAAAAGAGCGTGCAAAACTATGTGGTATTTTAGTGGAGTAGCAAAACCAATCGCCAGGAAAGCAAAGTGCATGATAATGAAGCCTTCACGAGCATAATCCCTATTCTCCAGATGATAAATGGCCCATATTGTACACCACATAGCTGCATGTGGCATCAAATAATATAGAAGGGTTCCCCATTTGTAATCAATTATTCTTGGATAAAGAATTAAAAACAGGATAAGAGGTATTACAATGGAAAATCGAGGAATTACTGTCTCAGTTGCAAATCTTCCATATAAAATGCAATCGGAGATGAAATAAGACATCTCTAAAAGGCCGATTAATATGGCAGAATATCCACTAACAACCCTGAAATAATCAAATTTGGATTGATAAAAACTATTTAATTCATCTTTTCTTATTTTTCGAGTTAACATAAGTTTGATTATACGACAGGAAATAACTATACACAACGTTACATTACGTAACGTAACGGTATATACTTGAAAATTTACAAAATTAGTATAGAATAGTTTAGGATTGCATTTTTATGTAAGTCTTAAATTAATTTGATTTTATGCGAGGTATAAAATGAGTAAGGTTAGAACACGTTTCGCACCATCTCCTACAGGAAGAATGCATGTAGGAAATCTTCGTACAGCTCTTTATGCTTACCTAGTAGCAAAGCACGAGGACGGCGATTTTCTTCTTAGAATAGAAGATACAGACCAGGAGCGTCTTGTTGAGGGTGCTGTAGATATTATTTATAGAACACTTGCTGCTACAGGTCTTATCCATGATGAGGGACCAGATAAAGACAAAGGCTTCGGTCCATACGTTCAGTCAGAGCGTCAGGCACAGGGAATTTACCTTAAGTACGCAAAGCAGCTTGTTGAAAAAGGAGAGGCATATTACTGCTTCTGCGATGACAAGCGTCTTGAAGAGTGCAAGCAGGTTATTGGTGGAAAGGAAATCCACATCTATGACAAGCATTGCTTAAACCTTTCAAAGGAAGAGGTAGAAGCAAATCTTGCTGCTGGAAAGCCTTATGTAATTCGTCAGAACAATCCTCGTACAGGTACAACTACATTTGTAGATGAGTTGTACGGAGAGATTACAGTTGATAACGCAGAGCTTGATGACATGATTCTTATCAAGTCTGATGGATATCCAACATATAACTTTGCAAACGTTGTTGATGATCACCTTATGGGAATCACACACGTTGTTCGTGGTAATGAGTACATTTCTTCATCACCTAAGTACAATCGTCTTTACGAAGCTTTTGGTTGGGAAGTACCAAAGTATATCCACTGCCCACTTATTACAAACGAAGAGCACCAGAAGCTTTCTAAGCGTTCTGGCCACTCATCTTATGAAGATTTAATTGAGCAGGGATTCTTGACAGAAGCAGTTGTTAACTTTGTTGCTTTACTTGGATGGTCACCTGAAAACGATAACGAAATCTTCTCATTAGATGAGCTCGTTAAAGAGTTTGATTATCACCGTATTTCAAAGTCACCAGCAGTTTTTGATATTACAAAGCTCAAGTGGATGAACGGAGAGTACATGAAGGCTATGGACTTTGATAAGTTCTATCAGATGGCTGAGCCTTACCTCAAGGAATACATCAAGGGTGATTATGATTTAAAAAAGATTGCAAAGATGGTTCAGACTAGAATCGAAATCTTCCCTGACATCAAGGATCATGTAGATTTCTTTGATGCAGTTCCTGAGTATGACAGTGCAATGTATACTCATAAAAAGATGAAGACAAATGAAGAGTCTTCACTTGCAGTTTTAAAAGAACTTCTTCCTGTTCTTGAGGCACAGGATGACTACTCAAATGATGCTTTATATGCACTTCTTTCTGGATTTGCTGCAGAGCATGAGTACAAGAATGGATATGTGCTTTGGCCAGTACGTACAGCTGTTTCAGGTAAGCAGATGACTCCTGGCGGTGCAACTGAGCTCATGGAGATTCTTGGTAAAGAAGAGTCTATTAAACGAATCAAAGCAGCTATTGAAAAGCTGTCTAAATAATTTAATACATGCAGATAGAGTCGGGAAACCTCTATAAAGAAACGCGGTTATCTATATTTTATGAATCTTAATGATAGCCAACAAAAAGCAGTTTCACATATGAATGGGCCATGTCTTGTGCTGGCAGGGCCTGGCAGTGGGAAAACTGCAGTGCTTACAAGGCGTGTTATGGCCCTTATAGAATCTGGTGTACCGGCTCGAGAAATCTTGGTGATTACATTTACCAAGGCTGCGGCTTTAGAAATGAAGGAACGTTTCGAAAGGTTATCAGATGATATTCATCCTGTGACTTTTGGGACGTTCCATTCTTTATTTTGGGGAATTCTACAAAAAGAAATTGGTTTTAAGTCTACAGATATTATCATGGAAAATACTAGGACAAAAATAATTAGAGAGGCTATGGCGCGGGTAAATTTAGACCATGATGATAGTTTGCTTGTGAAAAGCTATTCATCAGAGCTTTCTTTTATAAATAATCGAGTTGGAGGGTTGGATAATTATTTGCCAAAGTCTGTAGACAAGAAGGACTTTAAAGATTTTGTATTAGCCTATGAAAATCTTAAAGCTAAATATCATGTTATAGATTTTGATGACATGTTAAAGAAAGCGTATGAACTCTTTTATAGCAAGCCTGAAATACTTGAAAAATGGCAAAATCGATTTTCTTATTTTCTTGTAGATGAAATGCAAGATATGAATGATTTGCAATTTCAGTTAATTAAGATGCTTTCTACTAGAACAAACAATATTTTTTGCGTAGGAGATGATGACCAGTCTATTTATGGATTTCGAGGAGCAAATCCGAAACTAATGGATGATTTTAGAAGACAATATCCGGATTGCAAAGTTGTTGTTCTTGACTATAACTATAGAAATCCTGCTAATATTGTGAAAAAAGCAGGTAATTTGATATCAAAAAACACCATGCGTTTTCAAAAACAAATAATGGCAACTGCTGAGGAGGGGAAACTATGTGTAGAGGAACTGAAATCCGAAGGGGATGAAGCTGATTACATAATTTCAAAGGTAAAAGAGCTTAATAGGGAGGGGACATCCTTTGATGAAATTGCTATTTTGTATCGTAATCATTCTGATGCAAGGTATATAGTTGATAAACTATTAGAGCAGAAAATTCCTTTTTATTTAAAAGAGAAAATGCCTAATATTTATTCTCATTTCATTATTTCCGATATGGAAGCATACTTTCAGATTGCCATTGGAAATGAAACGCGAGCTAGACTTTTAGCTATCGTAAATCGCCCTAATCGATTTTTACATAGAAGAAGTGTGGAATATAGAGGAAATTTGCAAGGAATAAAGTCCTTTTATAAAGATAATCCAGGCTGCCTCAGGGCTACAGAGGCGTTAATTGCGGATGTGAATTTGATAAGCAAAATGTCGCCATGCGCTGCGATTAATTACATAAAGAATGTAATGGGATATGACAGCTTCTTGCGAGAGGAAGCAGTGAAACAAAATGCTGATGTAAACGAATATTATGATGTCTTGGATTTTTTCATTGAAATGACAAAGGATTGCAAGACTATAAAGCAAGCCATTGATAAGCTGAATATTATGAGACTTAAGGTGGATTATGAAAACAAAACGAAGGTAATAGATAAAAAGAATAAAATCGGTCTTTACACTTTGCACTCAAGCAAGGGATTGGAGTTTGAAAATGTTTTTATTATTGGCGTAAATGATGGAATAATCCCAAGTAATAAAGCGGATTCCAAAGAGGAGATGGAGGCGGAACGGCGTTTGTTTTATGTTGGAATTACCAGGACTAAGCGAAATCTTTATTTGACTTATACAAATAAAAAGAACCGGGATAAATCCCGATTCTTAAATGAGCTGAATTATTCTTCATCTAAAGCTTCTCCGTAAAGTTCATCGAACTTCTTAGCTACTGCATCGTATTCTTCATCAGACTCGATGTTGTCAAGCGAAGGTGCGCCTGTTTCATCCTCGAAATATCTATAGATGTATACCTGACCTTCAGCATTTTCCTCGCCGTTTTCATCGAGAGGAAGAAGTACAATATAATCCTGATCGCCTATGTCAAAGATTGTGAGAATTTCACATGTCACTTCTGAACCATCATCCAAACTTAAAGTGACAACAACATCATCGTCTTCATTGTCAACTGGAAATACTTGATTCTCGTCCATTCTATACTCCTTTTGTTTATTTTATTTGTTTAAGACATGTCCTTATGATATAATTCATCAGGAATATTGTCTAGTAAAATTAATTATTATTTGAGTTTAATATACAGCTTTTTGGAATCGAGGCATAGTTATGAAGGTATTAAGGGGCGATTTTAGGGAATATGGTCCAAGGATAAGTGCAAAGGATGGTGTTATTTTCACGGTAGCGATTAAATCTACTACGGAAAAGGCATCCATTCTTTTATTTGATAAAAAAACAAAAAAGCAGCTACAGGAAATAGAGCTTATACCGGATTTTGCTGTAGGAAGAGTATATTCTGTTGAAGTTACTGGTATAGATATTGATAAGATTTGTTATCTCATAAAAGAAGATGATAAAACTGCGCTTGATCCATACTGCACAGCTGTTGTAGGTCGCGATAAGTGGGGAGATGTTAAGGAACGCCAGACAAAAGAGTTTGCTGTATATTCTGGTATTTCACATATTGAAAAAACCTGGAAGGACAAAAAAGTAGAAATTGCTCCTTCTGATATGATTCTTTATAAGCTTCACATGCGTGGATTTACTGCAGGATTTAATATGGCAGCTTCGAAAGTGGGAAATTACAATGGCCTTCTTTCGAAAAAAACATATTTGAAAAACATGGGTATTACCAGCATTGAGATTATGCCTCTTTATGATTTCGAAGAGTTATTTTTAGATAATAAAATGCTTATATCTCCTAAAGGGATGATTACCGAGACAAAAGAGTTCTCTGGTAAGAAAAATTATTGGGGATTTGGCATTGCTAATTATTTTGCACCAAAGGCATCTTATTTTGGTGGGGCTTCCAATGCATGTGAAGGCCTGCGCAGCATGGTTAGCAATCTTCACAACAGTGGTTTTGAAGTTATTATGGAGATGGCTTTTGCTGCTGAAACGCCAGATGACCTTATATTAGAGTGTTTAAAATATTACGTTAAGTATTTCCATATTGATGGATTCCACATAGTAGGATGCAATGCGCCAATTCAGCGTATTGCAGCTGAACCTTATTTGGCTGATACAAAGATTTTCTACGAATTTATTCCAGAGGAAATCCTTTGTAATGAAAAAGGTAAAAAGCATTTGTTTGTGTATAACGATTCATTTATGAATGTTACCAGACAGATTGAAAACCATATGAACGGAAGTATGGTTCAGTTTGCAAATCATATGCGTAGACAGAATAGTGCCTATGGTTTTGTAAATTACATGGCGAATGTTAATGGATTCTCATTGTGGGATTCATATTCATACGGTGAAAAACACAACTGGGATAATGGCGAAGATAACAGAGATGGTACTAACAACAATTATTCTTTCAACTATGGAGTTGAAGGAAAGACTACAAACAAAACCATCAATGCTAATAGATTCAGAGAGATGCGTAATGCTTTTACAGCGTTGATGCTTTCTCAGAGTGTGCCACTTTTTGTGGCTGCAGATGAAGCTGCGGCTACACATCTTGGAAATAATAACCCTTATTGCCAGGACAACAAAGTTGGATACACTTGTTTTACAAAGACAAAGAGCAAAGATTCACTTACAGGATTTGTAAAAAATTTGATTGAGTTTAGAAAGAACCATAAATGTATTAGAGTTGAAAGTCCATTTTTAATGAATGACTACAGACATTTAGGTCTTCCTGATATGTCATTTCATGGTACCGAGCCATGGATGATGTCTATCGGTGAGGAGCAAAAAGCGTTGGGTGTTCTTTATAATGGTGCCTATGTTGATGAAGAAGAGGAAGTATTTGTATGCTATAACTTCCACTATGATGCTGTTGATATGGCACTTCCACTTTTAGCTCCAGGAAAACGATGGCGTTTGTGCTTTAACACAGCTAAAGATACTGATGATTTTGAACCAAAGCCTATACATGACCAGCAATCAATTAATGTTCCAGGCAATTCCATCAGCGTGCTTGTTGGGGTAAAGCCAGGAAAGAGGTAGTTATTTAATGAAGGCTTGGGAACATTTTAAAACAATCACCCATCATCGTCGTTTAGTTAGAAAGGGATGCTTTGCTGTAGGTCTATACATGCAGGGACTTCTACATGATTTATCAAAGTATTCATGGGTTGAGTTTCGAGTGGGGGCTAAGTATTATCAGGGTACACAGAGTCCAAATAATGCTGAAAGATTAGAGACAGGGGTTTCTATGGCGTGGCTTCATCATAAGGGACGCAACAAACATCATTTTGAATATTGGATAGATTACAGCTTGGATGAGCATCATCATATGACTGGCATGGAGATGCCTGTAAAATACGTTGTTGAAATGTATTGTGACAGAGTGGCAGCATGCAAGACCTATCAAAAGGAAAAGTATAACGATTCTAGCGCATTAGAATATTACAACAGGGGCAAGGGTAAATATATGATGCATCCTAAAACAGCGGCTTTGTTGGAGGATATGCTTACATATCTTGCTGAACACGGTGAGAGTGCGACAAACGAATATATTCGCAAAAATATACTAAAGAATAAAAAGTAATTTGGAGATAACATTATGGAAAAAGAGAGAAAAGTATTATATTCAGGTATGCAGGCAACAGGAAAGCTTACCATTGGCAATTATATAGGAGCATTAAAGAACTGGGTAAATCTTCACGAGGACTATGATTGCTTCTTTGGTGTTATGGATTTACATTCTCTTACAGTTAGACAGAATCCTACAGAATTTAGACAAAACGCAAGAAGAATATATACACAGTATGTGGCAGCTGGACTTGATCCACAGAAAAACTGTATTTATTTCCAGTCACATGTACCAGCACATGCTCAGTTAGGCTGGATTCTCGATTGCTATACATACATGGGTGAGCTTAATCGTATGACTCAGTTTAAGGATAAGTCTGCAAAACATGCAGATAATATTAATGCAGGCTTGTTTACATATCCTGCACTTATGGCTGCAGATATTCTTTTGTATCAGACTGATTTGGTGCCAATTGGAGCAGATCAGAAGCAGCACTTGGAAATCTGTAGAGACGTTGCAGAGCGTTTCAACAATATTTACGGAGATGTATTTACTATTCCAGAAGGATATTTCCCAAAGGCGGGCGCGCGAATCATGTCTCTTGCAGAGCCTACAAAGAAAATGTCTAAATCAGATGAGAATGTTAATGCAACAATCTATCTTATTGATGATAAGGATACAATCATCCGCAAGTTTAAGAAGGCTGTTACAGATTCTGATGCTGAAGTTAGATATGATGTTGAAAATAAGCCTGGTGTATCAAATCTTATGGAAATCTACGGTGTTGTTACTGGAAAGTCTATGGATGAGGTTGCTAAAGAATTTGAAGGTAAGGGATATGGCGATTTTAAGCTTGCTGTTGGTGAGGCAGTAGCGGATATGCTTGAACCATTCCACGTTCGTTGCGCAGAGCTTGAAAAGGATAAGGCATATATTGATGGCTGCATCAAGGAGAATGCAGAAAAGGCATCTTATTTTGCTAATAAAACTCTTCGCAAGGTACATAAGAAGCTTGGTTTAACAGAAATGATTAGATAATAATGATGTTGTATTTAAGACAGGAGTATGCTAAGATAACTCCTGTCTTTTTCTATTTTCAATTTTAATTCCAAAAGGAGTTTAATTGTATAGTATTGTAAATACCGCGACGATTTTCGGTATTGATTCTAAGCTTATATCTGTGGAAGCAGATATATCTGAAGGTATGCCCATTTTTGAAATGGTGGGTTATCTTTCATCTGAAGTGAAAGAAGCTAAGGAGAGGGTGAGGGCTGCACTTAAGAATGCAGGCTATGCGCTACCTATTAAGCGAATCACGGTCAATTTATCACCAGCAAGTATTAGAAAAACAGGAGCAGGCTTTGATTTGCCTATTGCTGTGGCTATTTTATCTGCTATAGGAATAATTAATTGCGAGAAGCTTTCATCTATATGTCTATGTGGCGAAATAGGCCTAGATGGCAAAATACAGCCTGTAAATGGTGTGCTATCTATGGCTATGGAGGCCAGAAGAAATAATTTGCAGATAATGATTGTTCCTAAGGACAATTTAGTTGAGGCTAGGCTGGTAAATGATTTGACTACAATTGGCGTAAGCCAGATTTCTGAGGTAATCGAGCTTTTAAATGAAGGCGTATTTGATGCCAAAGATGAAATAATCAATATGGAAGAGACATCTCAGGAGGATATGGAATATGATTTTTCCATGATTAATGGACAACAGGCTCTTCGTCGAGCTTGTGAGGTGGCTATCTCAGGCATGCATAATATGCTTATGGTTGGCCCTCCGGGAGCGGGGAAATCCATGATAGCGAAATGTATTCCTTCTATATTACCTGCTATGGATGCTGATGAGCAGTTAGAATTATCAAAGATTTATTCTGTCTGCGGTATGTTTGATGAACGGGGCGGTCTTATGAAGAAAAGACCTTTTAGAAGCCCACATCATACCGTGTCGCCTCAGGGATTGGTTGGAGGTGGACAGAATCCAAAACCAGGCGAAATATCCTTGGCTCATGGAGGGGTACTGTTTTTAGATGAGCTTACAGAGTTCACTAAATCTACAATTGAAATGCTAAGACAACCTCTTGAGGATAAAAAGGTAAATATTTCAAGAGCTTCTGGAAGCTTTACATTTCCGGCAGACTTTGTAATGGTGGCTGCAATGAATCCTTGTTCTTGCGGGTATTATCCTGATTTGAATAGATGCCACTGTAGCAGAATGTCCATTCAAAGATATTTGGCTAAGATATCTCAACCATTGCTTGATAGAATTGATATTTGCGTAGAAGCACCTACTTTAAATTTTGCACAGATTGCATTGCGTCAGAAAAATGAGTCTTCAGCTGATATAAGAGTTAGAGTGGAGCGGGTTCATGAAATTCAACGTGAACGATATAAGAATTTTGATTTTAAGTTTAACAGTCAGATTCCTAGTAGCCATATAGATGTATTTTGCCCTCTAAAGGAGGATGAAGCTAAATATATGGAAGAAATGTATGATAAGTATTCCCTTACTGCTAGAACCTATCATAAGGTGCTTAGAGTGGCTAGAACGATAGCAGATATGGATGGTTGCCAGGATATTAGCCTTGTGCATCTTCAGGAGGCAGTTTGCTATAGAGGGCTTGATAAGCATTACTGGGAGGAGGGAATCTAATGGACAAACACCTTTACCAGTACTGGTTTATGCGTAATGAAGATATTACTTATTCAAGAAAACATAAACTTATTGATTATTTCTACGATAGTTATAATATCTATTTTGCTACGAAAAAAGATTTGGTTGATTCGGGATTGATGGATGATAAAACAGCCGATACTTTTATACTTAATCGCGGCAAGTTTGATTTATCTAAGGAGTATGAGGAGTTTTCGCATTCCCCTTTTTCCTTTATAACAATGGAAGATGTGGCCTATCCTGATAAGCTAAGAAACATTTATGATAAGCCCTATGGTCTTTATTATGTTGGGCAAATTCCATCTTTGGAAAGGGCGGTTTCTATTGTAGGAGCTAGACGATGCAGTGCATATGGCAAAAGAATTGCTCTTCAAATTGGAGACAAACTTGGACAAAATGGATACACCGTTATCAGTGGTATGGCCAGAGGAATCGATGCATATGGTCATAAAGGATGTATAGATGCAGGTGGTAAAACTATAGCTGTTTTGGGAAGCGGCTGTGATGTAATATATCCTGCTGATAATAGAATATTATATGAAGAGATTCTTTCAACTGGCGGAGCTATAATTTCAGAATATCAGATGGGGACAAGTCCTGTTGCAATGAACTTTCCTAGAAGAAACAGGATAGTTTCGGCACTTTCTGATATTGTTGTTGTAATTGAAGCAAGGGAAAAATCCGGTTCTTTGATTACAGCAGATTTTGCGTTGGAACAAGGTAAGGATATTTACGTTACTCCCGGTAGAATAGGGGATTCGTTAAGTTCTGGCACAAATAAACTTATTGCCCAAGGGGCAGGAATCATATACGACATAGATCAGTTTATAGCTGATATACAAAATTTTTATGGATTAAAACCTGAAAAAATTAACGCTGAAAAGAAGCCAAAAATTATTCTTACTGAAGAGCAGAAAAGGGTATACAAATTGTTTGATGATTATCCTAAAAGTATTTCCACAGTTATAGAAGAAAGTGGTATGGATTATCTTAATTTATTGTCTGTAGTGCTGTCTTTAGAAAGGCTTGAATTGCTTTCTGAAGTGTTCAAAAATAATTACGTAAAAACAGCGTGATTTGTTGATGGATTTTATATGAAAATTATTAAATTGTTTTGTCAATAGGTAAAATTTTCCTTGAAAAGAAAAAAATAATGTTGTATAGTGATTTTCGATTTCTTTGTGAATAGGAGCAAAAAAATATGGCAAAAAATCTAGTCATTGTGGAGTCACCAGCAAAGGTGCATACAATCAAAAAGTTTTTAGGCAGCAATTACGAGGTTATGGCATCACAGGGCCATGTTCGAGATATGCCTAAAAGTCAGCTTGGCTTTGACCCAGAAAATGATTTTGAACCTAAATATATAACAATTCGTGGAAAGGGTGAGCTTCTTGCTGCACTCCGTAAGGAAGTAAAGAAAGCAGATAAGATTTATCTCGCAACTGATCCCGACCGTGAGGGAGAAGCTATTTCATGGCATCTTACTCACGCACTCAACTTACAAGATAAAAAGGTATACAGAATTACCTTTAATGAGATAACAAAAACTGCTGTAAAGAATTCACTTAAGCATCCAAGAGAAATAGATATGGATTTAGTTGATGCACAGCAGGCAAGACGTATGCTTGATAGAATGGTTGGATATAAAATCTCTCCACTTCTTTGGGCAAAGGTTAAGAGAGGCCTATCGGCAGGCCGTGTACAGTCTGTTGCACTTCGTATTATTTGCGACAGAGAAAAAGAAATTGAACAATTTATTCCTCAGGAATATTACACACTTGATGTATTGCTTGATGCTAAGGATGCAAAGAAGCCAATCGTTGCTAAATATTATGGTGATACATCTGGTAAGAAGGATATTTCAGACAAGGAAAGCCTTGACAAAATCATGAATGATTTAAAGGGTGCTGATTTTAACATCGCTTCTATTAAGCGTGGAACTAGAGAAAAGAAGGCGCCATTGCCTTTTACTACATCTACAATGCAGCAAGAGGCATCAAAGGCTTTAAACTTCTCAATTCAAAAGACTATGAGCGTTGCTCAGCAGCTTTATGAAGGTGTTAGTGTTAAGGGCCATGGAACAATCGGTCTTATCACATATCTTCGTACTGATTCTACAAGAGTTTCAGATGAGGCGAGAGCGGCAGCTGAGCAGTTCATTACTGGCAATTATGGTCAGGAATATTTGTCAGCTCCTGTAAATTCAAGCAAGAAGAATACTGGTAAGGTTCAGGATGCTCACGAGGCTATTCGTCCTGCCAATATCGAATTGATTCCATCTGAAATCAAGGAGAGCCTTACTAGAGATCAGTTTAGACTATATCAGCTTGTATGGAAGAGATTTGTGGCAAGCCAGATGGCAAATGCCATTTATGATACAGTTTCACTAAATGTTCAGGCAAAGAATCATGTATTTACAGCATCTGATTCTTCAATTAAGTTTGATGGATTTATGATGATTTATGTTTCAGCTGATGATGAAGCAGAATCTAAGACTCATCCGTTATCAAAGCTTACAGAAGATACAAAGCTTGAGTTTAATTCTTTTGAGGAAAAGCAGCATTTTACACAGCCAGCACCTCATTTTACAGAAGCGTCTCTCGTAAAGACATTAGAAGAGCTTGGTATTGGTAGACCATCAACCTATTCACCTACCATTACAACTCTTTTAAAGCGTCATTACATTACAAAAGAGGCAAAGAACCTTTTTGTTACAGAACTTGGTGAAGTAGTCAATTCAATTATGGAGGCATCATTCCCTATAATTGTTGATGATAAATTTACTGCAAACTTGGAATTACTGCTTGACGGTGTTGAAGAGGGAACAGTTGAATGGAAATCTGTTGTAAGAAACTTCTACCCAGACCTTGAAAAGGCAGTTGAAGTGGCAGAAGAGGAGCTTGCAAAAGTTGAGATTCATGATGAAGTTACTGATGTTATCTGCGAAGAGTGCGGAAGAAACATGGTAATTAAATTTGGACCTCATGGTAAATTCTTAGCTTGCCCAGGATTTCCAGAATGTAGAAATACAAAACCATTCCTTGAAAAGATAGGAGTGCCATGCCCTAAGTGTGGCGGCGACGTTGTTATTAGAAAGTCACAGAAAGGAAGAAAATTCTTTGGATGTGCAAATCATCCTGAGTGTGACTTTATTAGCTGGTCAAAGCCAACCACAGAGAAGTGTCCAAAGTGTGGAACATATATGGTGGAAAAGGGTAATAAACTTGTTTGTGCAAATGATGATTGTAGATTTGTAGAAAATCAGAATAAATAGCGGTAAATTTTCTGATATTTATTGCGATTTGTTCTAATCGGTGCTATAATTGGTACAAATTTCACATTAGTTCGGGGACGACAGTTAGATTGATTTGGCACAATATAGTGTTTAGATTCAGGAGGAATACATTTTAAATGAGCGTACAGTTATTAGACAAGACAAGAAAGATTGGAAAACTTCTTCACAATAATAATTCATCAAAGGTTGTTTTTAACGACATTTGCTCTGTTCTTACAGATATTTTGGATTCTTCGGTTCTTGTTATTTCTAAGAAGGGTAAGGTCCTTGGACTTTCACACTTACCAAACACTACAGAAATTGGTGAGTTAATTGTTGACGAGGTTGGAGGATTTATTGATCCACTTTTAAACGAGAGATTACTTTCAATTCTTTCAACAAAGGAAAATGTTAACTTAAAGACATTAGGTTTTGAAAAGTCTGATATTGATATGTATTCAGCAATCATTGCACCAATTGATATTGCTGGCGAGAGACTTGGAACACTTTTTGTTTACAGATTTGATAAGCAGTACGATATTGATGACATCATCCTTACAGAGTACGGTACAACAGTTGTTGGACTTGAGATGATGCGTTCAGTAAACGAAGAGTCTGCAGAAGAGAACAGAAAGCTCCAGGTTGTTAAGAGCGCTATTTCTACACTTTCATACTCTGAGCTTGAAGCTATCATCCATATCTTTGATGAGCTTGATGGAAACGAAGGCGTTCTTGTTGCTTCAAAGATTGCAGATAGAGTTGGTATTACAAGATCAGTTATAGTAAATGCACTTCGTAAGTTTGAATCAGCTGGTGTAATTGAATCTCGTTCATCTGGTATGAAGGGTACATACATCAAGGTTCTTAATGACGTTGTATTTGATGAGCTTAATGAGATTAAGAAAAATAAATAATTAGGATTTTATTTAAAGGGACTTACATTTTGTAGGTCTCTTTTTTGTTATTATTCATAACTTTAACACAAAAATATTTTATGATGATAGTAATTATAAAATGGTGATTTGTATTCTATATTTATGTAATTATCGCGAAATACAACACTAATAGTGGCGATTGAGTAAATGAATGTATGCCACTATTTCTTGTGTTTAGAATTAATAAAATATACTACATGATGTAAAAAAGCCTTGTGTTTTTTTACATATAATTTATAATTAAATTAGTCTAGGAGGATTGTATATATGATTAGTTCAGATGCATTCGGATATATCAACTTACTTGATAATACAGCAGATGTGAGCTGGCAGCGCCAGACTCTTATTATGAATAACATTGCTAACGCTACAACTCCTGGTTATAAGAGACAGGATATAGAGTTTGAGAGTGTCCTTAGAAAAGAGCTTATCAACACTCATGAGCGTTCTTTGGAAAGAGCGGTTAATGTCTTAGACGATGATGGAAATCATGTTGATGGCATTGAATATACAGATTATGAGAATTACTCATACAGACTCGATGGCAACAACGTTGACATGGATACAGAAAATGTGGAGCTTGCTTCTGAACAGATTAGATATCAGACTCTCACAACCAGTGTTAACAATGAAGTTGGACGTTTCAAGTCAGTTATTTCATAATCATGATTGTTAAATAAACGGAGGAAAGGCTATGGGATTATTTCAACCTTTTGACATTGCTGCATCAGGCATGACAGCACAGCGTTTCAGAATGGATGTTATCGCTGAAAATATTGCAAATGTCAACACCACTCGCACAGAGAATGGTGGCCCTTATACGCGTAAAATAGTTACATTCCAGGAAAAACAGTTAAAGGCGGGTACTCCATCTTTTAGAAACATTCTTAAAGAGAGCACAGCAGCTTATAATGGCAATGGCGTAAAAGTTTCAAAAGTGTCTGAAGACACTGAAACAGATTACATAATGGAATACGATCCATCTCATCCAGATGCTGATGAAAATGGATACGTTAGATATCCAAACGTAAATACAGTTACAGAGATGACTAACCTTATCGATGCCAGCCGTGCGTACGAAGCAAATACCACAGCATTCCAGGCTATTAAGTCTATGGCTACAAGCGGCATTTCAATTGGACAGGGATGATATTAAAGGAGAATTAAATGGACGTTAGTTCTATTCAGAGTTTATATGGTGCTACGCCGGTCACATCAAGCGAGACAAAAGTGAACGCAGATACAGGATTTCAAAGCATGCTTAATTCTGTTATGAGCTTATTAGAGGATACAAACTCACAGATTCAACAGGCTCATAAAGAAGAAGTTGCTTTTCAGCTTGGTGAGACAGACAACACTCATGATTTGATGATTGCAGAGCAGAAGGCAAACATTGCATTACAGTATACTGTAGCAGTTCGTGATAGAGTGCTTGAGGCTTATCAGCAGATTATGCAGATGCAAGTCTAATTAGGTATTATTAAAGGGAGAACAATATGCCAGAACAAATTCAAGCTATCATTAATCGAATACTTGAATGGTGGAGAAAGTTTACTAGAAGACAGCAGGTGTTGATTGTATCAATTACTGCTGTTGTTATTGTGTCATTTATTATTTTAGGAGTCATTATTTCACGTCCAAACATGGTTCAGTTGATCCAATGCGAGGACGGGGTACAGGCGGCGGCAGTTAAGCAGTTGCTCGATGATGAGGGAATTGCATACGAGACAAGCGAGGATGGATATACTTTCTATATCGAGGATAAGGACAAGGCTAATGCCAATGTCTTACTCGGTTCAAATGACATTCCAAGTTCAGGATACTCCATCAACGATGTTGTAGATGGAAGTTTCTCAACAACAGAAGCAGACAAGCAAAAGAAATATAAACTTTATCTTGAAAATCAGTTTGAGGATATGTTAGAGTCACAAGCTGCTGTCAATTCTGCAACAGTTATTCTTACTATCCCAGAGCAGGATGGAACAATCCTTGCTAGAGAAGCAGATTCATACGCAAATGTTACACTTGATTTGAATGCACAGATTTCAGGGGATACAGCTGCCGGCTTAGCTCGAGCTTTAGCTGTCAATCTTGGAAACGATGACACAGAGAATATCTTTATCATGGATACAAATGGTAATGTTTTGTTCTCTGGTGGTGATGCAACGTCAGCTGCTGGAAATGCCAGTGCTAATCAAGATGTGAGAGAGAGAGCTAGCAGTGAAATCGTAGATAGAGTGCACACAGTTTTGGAAGGAACTAATCTTTACGACGATATTTCTGTAGGTGTTAACCTTTCGATGAACTTCGATGAAAATAGCTATGTTACATACGATTATTCAGTTGATGAAGGTCGTACAGAAGGCTATTTAGATAGTGAATCTGGTTCTAACTCAACTAACACATCAGGTGCAGGTGGCGTGCCTGGTACAGATTCAAATGACGATGACACTACATACGTTATAGAGGATGGTACTCAGTCGGAAAGCACAACGGAAGAGTTTTACAAGGATTATCTTCCAGATGAAACCATCACAAATCATACAGATGAAATGGGTAAGAGAGAGCTTGAAAATTCTTCAATCTCTGTTACTTGTAAAACATATGCAATCTATAATCAGGACAAGATGGAGAGCGATGGCACCCTAGAGGAATTGGGACAGACATTCGATGAATTCGTTAAAGAAAACTCTGATCCAGTCCAGCTTGAAGTTACAGATGATATTGTGGAAGTAGTTGCACAGGCTACAGGATTTCCATCATCAAGCGTTAAAATCGTAGCTTACGAGATTCCAATGTTCCAGTATTCTGAAGGTTCAGGCATTGGACTTACAGATATTCTTCAGATTGTACTTGCAGCACTCATCTTCTTAATGCTTGGCTTTGTTGTATTCAGAAGCCTTCGTACAGAAGAAGAGGAGCCTGTGGAGCAAGAGCTTACAATTGACGATTTAATTGCTTCTACACAGGAAGAGGAAGAAGAGCTTGAAGATATTGGTTACACAGAAAAATCTGAGGCTCGAATATTAATAGAAAAATTCGTGGACGAAAAACCAGAGGCTGTAGCACAGCTTTTGAGAAATTGGCTAAACGAGGATTGGGGATAAGCTATGGCTACTGAAGATTTAAATGGAGTACAAAAAGCGGCTATACTTCTTATCGCACTTGGCCCAGAGAAGTCTGCTCAGATATTTAAACATCTCAAGGAAGAGGAAATAGAAGAATTGACTCTTGAGATTGCAAATACTCGAAGCATTTCTCCTGCCTTGAAGGAAGAAGTTATAGAAGAGTTTTATCAGGTTTGTCTTGCACAGCAATATATCGCAGAGGGTGGTATTGGCTATGCAAAGGAACTTTTGGAAAAGGCTCTTGGCGACGACAGAGCTCAGGATGTTATCACAAAGCTTACTGCATCTTTGCAGGTTCGTCCATTCGAATTCATTCGAAAGACCGAACCTTCTCAGGTGTTGAACTTCATACAGGACGAGCATCCACAGACAATTGCTATGATTCTTTCATATCTGTCTGCAGGTCAGGCATCGCTTATTATTGGTGCGTTGCCTCCCGAAAAACAGGCTGATGTTGCAAAACGTATAGCTATGATGGATAGAACAAGTCCTGAAGTTATAAAAGAGGTTGAACGAGTGCTTGAAAGAAAGCTTTCTTCACTTATCAATCAGGATTACACTATCGCCGGCGGTGTAGATGCGGTAGTAAACATTTTAAATACAGTAGACCGTGGTACAGAAAAACGTATCATGGAGTCTCTGGAAATCGAAGAGCCAGAGCTTGCTGAAGAAATCAGAAAGAAGATGTTCGTATTCGAGGATATCTTGCTTCTTGATGATAGAGCTATTCAGCGTGTTCTTAGAGATGTTGATAACTCTGATCTTGGTGTGGCTCTTAAGGGAGCAAATGATGAGGTTCAGGCAGCTATATTCAAGAACCTTTCTTCTCGTCTTGCTGCAATGATTAAGGAAGATATGGAATTCATGGGCCCTGTACGTATGAAAGATGTAGAGGAAGCACAGCAGAAGATTGTAGGTATAATCCGAAAGCTGGAGGATTCCGCAGAGATTGTAATTTCAAGAGGTGGAGGAGACGAGCTTGTTGTCTAGTAATAATGTCATTTACGGCTTCCAGGTTGCACCAAATCTTCCAGATGAGGAAGGGGAATCTGAGCAGCTTGTAATTGACTCAAATGAATTAGCTAAGCAGCTGATTCTTAAACAGGAAAGAGAATATAAAGCGAAGCTTCTCGAAGAAGAGAGAGAGCGTCGTTTAGCAGCTATGCGTGAAGCTGGCGAAGAAATTCCTGATGGGATGGATGCAGATGAGTTCTTAGGCTTAGCCGATACTATCATGCAAAAGGAAGAACCTGATGTTTCTGCCCAAGTGGAAGAACTTTTGGAAGATGCCAGAAATCAAGCGCAGGCTATTATTGATGATGCAAATGCTCAGGCTCAGGAGATTCTTAATGCGGCACAGCTTAATGCAGATGCCATGAAGAATCTTGCCAGACAGGATGGCGAGAAAGAAGGATACAACGAAGGTACTCAAAGAGCTGCTCTTGAGTTGCAAGATGCTCAGCAACAAATGCGAGCAGAGGTTGATCGTGTTCAAAATGAATATATGGAGCGTGAGCTTCATATGGAGCGCGAAATCGTTGAAATGTGCCTTCCAGTATTCGAGCATGTATTTGCTGCAGAGTTATCAGGCCGAAAGGATGTAATATATCATCTTTTAGATCATTGTATTATGAAAATTGAACGCACTGGTCAGATGCAGATTAAAGTCAGCGATGCTAATGCGGAATATATAAAGAGCAAAAAAGAGGAGATTCAAGGAAAGGTAGGAGCTGAGGTAGGACTTGATATTATCGCAGATCCTCTTTTGAATGATGACCAGTGTATTATTGAAACTGACGGTGGAATATTTGACTGCAGTATTGATACAGAACTGGACAATCTTATTAGAGAGATTAGAGCCTTGAATTAAGGAGAATGATTTGGACCAAAATTCACTAATGCAGCTTGTTGAAAAAGATTATTTTAAATCTCTTGGCAAGGTGGTTAAAGTAGTTGGACTTACAATTGAATCAGTTGGACCGGAGGCTAAGCTACGTGATTTATGTGAAATCATTGTAGAGGGCTCAGGGGAAAGAATAAAAGCAGAGGTTGTCGGTTTTAAAGATAAACGTCTGCTTTTGATGCCTTATGAGAATGTAGAGGGAATTGGTGTTGGATGTATGGTTGAAAATACTGGTCATCCACTTGAGGTTGCTGTTGGAAACGAGCTTTTAGGTCATCTGGTAGATGGACTTGGTGTTCCATCAGATGTAGATGATTTAACTCAGTTTGAGAATATGGTTAATTATCCTGCGGAAGCAGACCCACCAGATCCAATGTCTCGTGTAATCATAAAGGAGCCTTTGTCTTTGGGTGTTAAGGCTGTTGATGGCTTGATTACTGTAGGTAAGGGACAGAGAATTGGTATTTTTGCTGGCTCAGGTGTTGGTAAATCTACACTTATGGGTATGTTCGCTAGAAATACTAAGGCCGAAATAAATGTTATTGCTCTTATAGGAGAGCGTGGACGAGAGGTTAGAGAATTCGTAGAAAACGATTTGGGACCAGAAGGTATGGCTCGTTCTGTAGTAGTTTGTGCCACATCAGATAAGCCAGCCCTTATTCGTAAAAAGGCAGCGCTTACAGCTACAGCAATAGCCGAATATTTCAGAGACCAAGGGAAGGATGTCCTTCTCATGATGGATTCTCTTACACGTTTTTCTATGGCTCAGCGAGAAATAGGCTTGGCTTCCGGTGAGCCTCCTGTTACACGAGGATATCCACCATCTGTATATTCGGAGATGCCTCGTCTTTTGGAAAGAGCAGGTAATTCTGCAGTTGGTTCTATCACAGGGCTTTATACTGTTCTTGTTGATGGTGATGATTTCAACGAACCTATCACTGATACAGCTCGTTCTATTTTGGATGGACATATTATGCTTAACAGAAAGTTGGCTCAAAAGAATCATTACCCAGCTATTGATGTGCTGCAGTCTATTTCTAGAGTTATGTCTGCTGTAGCTACACCGGAGCATAAGGCTGTGGCAGGTAAGCTTAAAAATGTTCTTGCTACCTATCAGGAAGCAGAAGATTTGATAAATATTGGAGCATACAAAAATGGTTCAAACAAATCTATTGATTATGCTATTAAGAAGATTGACGCTGTTAACGAATTCTTGTTACAGCAGACACACGATAGATTTGAGTATGATGATATTATTGAGCAAATGACAGCTATATTCCAGGATTAATAAGGAGTGAATTATGGCGAAGTTTGTTTACAGAATGCAAAACATTCTTGAGCTAAAACAGAAAATCGAAGAACAAGAGAAGGCTAATTTTGGAATGGCTACTGCCAGGTTCAACGAAGAGCAGCAAAAGCTGCGAGAGTTGATGATTAAGCAGGCAGGCTATGAAAGACAGTTAAAGGAGCTTTCTATTGGTGATATTGATATTAGTAAAATCAAGACCTGTAAAAATGCAATTTCTTCGATGAAGGTTGCCCTTCGTGATCAGATGATAGAACTTTCAAAAGCACAAAAGGCCATGGAAGTTGCTAGAAAAAAGCTCAATGAAGTTATGATGGAACGCAAGATGCATGAAAAGCTTAGAGAGCATGCATTTGAAGAGTTCTTGGATGAGATTGATTACGAAGAAAGCAAGATTACAGATGAGTTGGTAAGCTATTCATATTTTAATGCAGAGAAAGAGGAAGAGTAAGTTATGGCAGATGTAACAGAAGAAGTTGGAAACACAACTGAAGAAGATCCAAAGGCTGCAAAGAAAGCTGCAAAAGAAGCTAAAAAGGCTGAAAAGCAGGCTAAAAAAGATGCAAAGAAGAATGGTGAAGAGGGAGCTGATGAGGAGGAGAGCTTAGGTATTGGCGGCAAACTTATCATGGGCTTTGTTGTGCTGTTAATCATTCTTATTTGGCTTGTTATTTTTGCCTTTCTTGTAAAGATGGATGTTGGCGGATTCGGCTCGACAGTACTATTTCCTGTTTTAAAGGATGTACCATATGTTAATAGAATCTTACCTGGTATTGAGGAATACATCCCAGCAGAAGAAGACGAATATGCAGCATATACTACAGTTGATGAGGCGGTAGATCGAATCAAAGAGCTTGAAGTAGAAATCGAAGCTCTTAAAGAAACGGGCACTCAAAATAGTGATTATATTGCAGAGTTAGAGGCAGCTTCAGCAGAGCTTGCTGAATACAAGGCTAACGAGGCGGCGTTCGAAGAAACTAAAGAAAAATTTTATGAAGAGGTTGTTTTTTCGGATAATGCACCCGATATAAATGAATATAAGACTTACTATGAGTCTATAGAGCCAGAGAATGCTGAAGCTATCTATAAACAGGTGGTTTCTCAAATCCAGACGGATGAAGAAATCGAAGATTATGTTAAGGCATATTCAAGCATGAAAGCCAAAGATGCAGCTGCCATATTTGATACTATGACAGATGATTTTGATCTTGTATGCGAGATTCTCTCAGCTATGGACGCTAGTACGAGGGCAGATATTTTAGCTGCTATGTCCGAAGAAAATGCAGCTATTATAACCAAGATGATGGAGCCTTAGTCTTATATTTGCAATTTGAAAAGAGAATATAAGAAAGGAGGACAACACATGACAAGTAGCAATGTTTCTAACTTGCTGGTTCAAGTGGGAAATGTCAATGTGGATCTTGTGGATGCTAAATCGGAGCTTCCAAAATCTGGATTCGGATTCGACAAAACATTGCAGAATGCCATTAAGCCTAGCGATGTACCTGCACCTGCGGATAATTCTAACCAAGCAGATGTAAGCAACAAATCCTTCAGCGTATCAAAGGAACCAAAGGTTATCAAAACTGAGGAAAAGCCTGATACAGTAAATGAAGAAGTTGTTGAAAAGGTAAATGAAGCGGTAGACAAAGTTAAGGCGGTCATTGAGGAAGAGCTGGACGTTACTGAAGAAGACATTGAAAATGCAATGGAAACTTTGGGACTTACAGTTATCGATTTATTAAATCCTCAGGATTTAGCTCAGCTTGTAGCTACACTTACTGGCGAGGATGATTCTATCGCATTGGTAATGAGTGAGGAATTTAAAGGTATTCTTGATGTAGTTAATGAACTCACAAATCAGCTATTTGAAGAAACAGGTATTTCCTTTATTGAGGTAAAAGATATTGTTATTTCTTATGCTTCACAGGAAATGATTGATGTGGATGTGCCTAAGGAAGAAAGCCTTACCCAGGTTAATCCTGAAGAAGTTCTTGAGGTTGCTGAAGAACTCCCGGAGGAGCCAGTGGCTATCCAGGCTGAAACAACTATTGTTAAGCCAGAAGAAAGCACTGAAAATACTAAGACAGTATCTGAAAATACAGAACCTAGTCAGCAAATCACATTAAAAGAAAATGTTGATGCAAAGCAGTCTGATTCAGAAGATTCATCTTTTGAACAGCCTAATGCTAAAACTCAAGAAAACGTAGTTTTAAAACAGACTACAAAGCCTTCAGAACCAATTATTCGAAATGATGGAATGGTTTTTGCTGAACCAAGGATTGAAATTCAATTCTCGCCAGAAGAGCAGTTGGTTTCACTTCCTACAGGTCAAACAGTTTCATCTGAAGAAATTGTAAACCAGTTGGTTGAACAGGCTAGAATTCTTAATGAGGCGGAATCTACAACAATGGAAATGACTCTTAACCCAGAGGGATTAGGAAAAATTTTCATGGAAGTCACTCAAAAGGGTGATGAAATAACTGCAAGAATTTTCACTGAGAATGATGCAGTTAAACAAGCGCTAGAGTCGCAAATGGCAAATCTTCGTGTAGAGATGAATCAGAATAGTTCTACTAAGGTTACTTCCATTGAAGTTTCTGTAGGAACACATGAATTTGAAAAGAATCTTGAAGAAGATGCCAGAAATGAGCAAAGACGCGATGAGCAGGCAAATCAGTCGGAAAGACGAAGCAATCGAATCAATCTTAACAGCATGGATGATTTGACAGGGCTCATGTCGGAAGAAGATATTCTTATAGCTCAGATGATGAAAGATAATGGTAATACATTAGATTTCCAAGCATAACGGGAGGAGGAAATAAATGGCGGAAAATTTATTAGTTGGTGCTCTTACAAATGGGCAGTACAAAAAGACAACTGCTTCCACAGAGGCAACTAAGAGTGAAACTACCAATTCTACTTCAAAGACAGCATCTAAAAACAACGGTACTGAATACAATCAGGAAATGTTTTTAAAGCTTTTGACAGCAGAAATGCAGTATCAAGATCCGTTGGAACCAACAGATAACAGCCAGTATGTATCGCAACTTGCATCATTTACACAGATTGAAACTCTTCAGACAGTTCAAGCTAGTATGGAAAGTATTCAAGCTAATAGCATGGTGGGTAAAGTGGTATCTCTTACTGTAGATGGCGAAACTATCGAAGGTAAGGTTGACTTTATTAAAAAAGGCGACGATGGTGCTATGAAAGTTTCTGTTAATGGCAACCTGTATGACATGTCAAAAATTGATTCTGTAGTGGATGAAGAGTACTATTCAGCTAAATACTTAGCTAGCCTTTTGACAGATGCTATTAATCAACTACCAAAGGCTGAGGAAGTTACTCTTAAAGATGAAGAAAAAGTAGGATTAGCTGTAAGTTATTACAATGCAATGGATGCCTATAGCCTTTCATTTGTAGGAAAAGAAGCACTTGAAAAGTATAATGCCGTAGTTTCTCAGTTTAATAACCTTAAGGCTGCGAAGGAAGCTGCCGATAAAGAAAGAGAAGAGGCAATTAAAAAAGCGGCTGAAGAAGCAGCAAAGGCAGCAGAGGCTGCAGCAAATCAATCTTCTACAACTGCTCAGACTAGTGATACTTCTAGCCAGGCATCAGAAGATACAAACACATCTACTGATACAACTACTCAGGCTGAAGAGAATGCAGCTAGTGCAATTGTTGCAGAGACTACTACCACAGAAGGTACAACACAATCAGAAGAGACAACAGGTACATCTCCAATTGAAGAAGTTGTAAGTGGTGAAGAAGCTTAATTTAGGAGGGATAAAATGAACAATTTAAATATTAATCCAAATTTCACCTCCATTGAGCAGGTAGCTGGAACTTACCTTAATCCAGCACAAGAGTCCAGACCATTGGGCAATCTTAATGGCGCATCCTTTGAGGATATTTTTAAACAGAAGCTTGAAAATGCTTCAGAATTAAAATTTTCAAAGCATGCCACTCAGAGACTTGATGATAGAAATATTAAGCTTTCTGAGGAACAATCCCTTAGACTTGAAGAAGGCGTTCAAAAAGCGTCTGAAAAGGGAATTACTGATTCTTTAGTATTGGTTGATACATTAGCATTTATCGTTAATGTGCCTAATCAGACCGTAGTTACAGCTATGGATCAGACTGAATCAGACGAAAACATTTTTACAAATATTGACGGTGCTGTTATAGTTTAGCTGGACCTTATGGAAGCTAATTGTTCCCGACTGACAGAAGGAACAAACAGTCACCTCAATAGCAATATGCTTTGAGGAGGTCATTCATTATGATGAGATCACTTTTCTCTGGTGTTGCTGGTCTTAAGACACACCAGACAAAGATGGATGTTATTGGTAATAACATCTCCAACGTAAACACAGTTGCGTTCAAATCATCTTCAACCACTTTTTCTGATATTATGTATCAGACAACTTCACAGGCATCAGGCGCCACAGAAACACGTGGTGGTACAAATGCTAAGCAGATAGGTCTTGGTGTTACTAATGGAGCAACAAAGATTTCCATTACTTCATCGGGTGCTGCTCAGTCTACTGGCGATGCTCTTGATATCAGACTTTCTGATACAAACACAACAAATTTCTTTATCGTTAATAATGGTACAGAAAATGTATTTACTAGAGCCGGTTCTTTCTATATCGATGGAAATGGTAACCTTGCTATGACAACTACTGGTTATCTTGTAATGGGATGGCAGACAGATACTACAAGTGGATCTCCTGTAATTATGAAGGATACAGTATCTCCACTTAGAGTTATGGCCCCAGAGAATCTTACAAGTGCACCAGAAGCTACTACACAGGCTACATTTACAGGTGTTATTGATAAGAACGATCCACAGTTTAGCGCTTCAAATGGTTATGTTCGTGCATTTACACTTTATGATAATCTTGGATATGCATATACCGCCAAGTTCTCGTTCAAACTTAAAGATCCTGTAAAAGGTTCATACACTGTAGAACTTACAAATCTTTATGATAAAGATAATAATGATTTGCTTGCTAATTATATTAACAATGGAGGAAGTAAGGCAGATATCTTTGGTAAGGAGAATACAAGTACATTAACTTATTCAAAAGTTGATGGTTCGGACTACATGTTCTCAACCTCAGGTGGAGCTTTGGCTTTGAGCACTGACGGCGGAAACACATATCCTTATACTTACTATGGTCCTACAGCAACTGAACCTGCTAGATTTAGCGATGGAACAACAACAATTCCATTGTCATCAGTTGTAGCTGGACTTCCAACAGATGCTGAAATTGACAATGTAACCCGTGCAAGTGCTACAAGCTTATATATTACAACTAAGAATATTAGTTACGATTTACAATTCGATACAAGTGAAGGCAATCTTACTTTTGCTGGACAGAATGGACAGACACAGCTTACTATGAATACATCACTTCTCGGTCCTAATACAGAGAAATCTGCATTGTCTAACATTACAATTGATTTTTCACTCCTTACAATGTACGACAATGGTGGTACATCTACTGCTGTAGGTAATAGAGGTACAGTGACAGATGCATCACTTGGCGCTGGTAAAAAGCTTGGTACAATGACAGGTCTTTCTGTTAGCAATAATGGTAAGATTTATGGTTCATACAGTAATGGTAATACAGTTCTTTTAGGACAGATTGCTGCAGCTCAGTTCGCTAATGCATCAGGTCTTGAAGAGATAGGAGATAACTGCTACAAGACAACACTTAACTCTGGTGAATTTGATGGAATTGGTGTAGATATTTCTGCAGATGGTTCATCAATGAACACTGGTCAGCTTGAAATGTCTAATGTAGACTTATCAGCAGAATTTACTGATATGATTACTACACAGCGTGGTTTCCAGGCTAACTCACGTATCATTACAGTATCAGACACAATGCTTGAGGAACTTATTAACCTTAAGCGTTAATAATTTATAGTCTCTAAAAGCCAAGTCGTCAAGGCTTGGCTTTTTTTGCTGAAAATCTAAAAATTCTGTGAAGAAACTATATTTTGTGGTTTGGACATGGAAAAAACACAATAATATGAGACGATTTTACTGATAAAAGTAGACAATAATTTATAAATCTAGTAAAATAATCACAAAAGTGTATACCGTGTATTTCTATACATTTTACTAGTTTTTACTCAATTTTTTATAGGATGGTGATTGCTTTGGATATAGCTTCTTTAGCTGGTTTAGTACTCGGTGTCGTAATGGTTATCTTCGGTATCGTGTCTTCTGGTGGTGTCGCAGCCATGGCAAACTTCATAGATGTTCCATCAGTTATTATTACTATTGGTGGTTCTTTGTCCTCTTGTATGGCATGTAACAAAATGGCAGACTTTATTGGAGGATTAAAGAGTATCACATTAGCTATCAACGAACCAAAGGTTGGTAGCCCAGCTGATAGCATATCTCAGATTATAAATCTTGCGAATATTTCCAGAAAAGAAGGTATATTGGCGCTTGAAGAAGCTGCCAATGGAATAGAAGACGAGTTCCTTAAAAAAGGAATTAACCTGGTAGTAGATGGTACTGATCCTGAACTGGTTCGTGCTATTCTTGAAACTGATTTGGACTGTATGGAGGATAGACATAAAGTATGCACGAACTTCTGGTCTAAATGGGGTGAAATGGGACCTGCCTGGGGCATGATTGGTACACTGGTTGGTCTGGTAAACATGTTAAAGAACCTTGAGGATGCATCAACAATCGGTCCTAACATGGCGGTTGCGTTGCTTACCACTTTGTATGGTTCACTGATTGCGAACTGGCTTACAGGTCCAATTGGTACAAAGCTTGGTGTTAATCATTCTCTCGAGGTTATGACTAAGAGTATTACTGTGGAAGGCTTACTTTCAATTCAAGCCGGTGAAAACCCACGTGTAATAGAAGAAAAGCTTAAATCCTTCTTGCCACCTGCATCTCGTGGTGCTATCGGCGAAGGCGAAGGAGGAGGTGAGGGCTAATGGCAAAGAAGCAAAAGCAAGAGGAAGCTCCTGCTGGTTCTCCTGCCTGGATGGCCACCTTCTCAGACTTGATGAACTTGCTACTATGTTTCTTCGTATTACTTTTCTCTATGTCTAGTACAGATACTGAAAAGTTCCAGGAAGTAATTGCAAGTATTCAGTCTAGCTTTAGTATTTTTTCTCAGGGCGGCACCTCAATTGGTGAGGGACAGATGATATCATCAGGTATCAGTCAGCTTGAGATGTTTGACGACTATTTCAATAGTGTTCATGACGGTGATGATGAACAGTATGAAAAAGAAGGCGCAAGTGAAAACGAAAATGAGGGAGAACAATCAGAAGATGGTTCTGCTGAAACTGAGGGAGATGTTAGTTCTAACGGCGTTTCTGTAGAGGAAGCCCAGGAAGCTCTCGAGGAAGCTGGAGCAGGCGAAAGCGAATCTATTGCAGAAGAAATAGAAAGTCAGCTTAGTGAATATGGTCTTCAAGACCAGGTTGAAGTAGATTTTAATGCAAACTACGTAATGATTACCATAAATGGTGCGTTACTGTTTGATTCAGGTAAGGCAGTTCTTACAGAAGATGCTCTTACCATAGTTGATAATCTTTCAAAGATACTTGCTCAGTATGATAACAATATCATTGAGATAGAAGGTCATACAGATAATGTTCCGATGTCATCTGGAACATATGAAAACAATGATGTGCTTTCAATGTATCGTGCACTTTATGTTGCAGATAGAATTAGAGAAGTCACAGATTTGAATCCAGCATACATTAAATCAGCTGGACGAGGAGAGTATGTACCTATTGCTGACAACAGCACAGCTGAAGGACGCGCTAGAAATAGACGCGTAGAAATCAAAATATATAATTCATACTCGTCAGATATAGCCGAGTAGAAAGGCAAATCATGAAAAAGAATTTGATTACAGTAATTATACTGGCACTAGTTGTTGTGAATCTTGTTCTTACAGCGGTTCTTACAATTACTATTATTCCTGAGACACAAAAGGCCAATGAGCTGATCACAAAGGTTTGCTCTGCAATCGATTTGGATTTGCAAGCAGGAGATACAGCTGGATCTCTTAGTATTGATGTTGCAGATATGGTAGATTATCCTGTTAATGGTGGCGAGACACTTACAATCAATCTTGTTGATGGATATGCAGTGCTTGGTATATCATTATCGCTGGATAGCACAAATGAAGATTATGCTACATATGCATCTGATGGAACTTTATCGGCCCAGGATAATATCATTAGTGATAAAATAAATTCAGTTATTAAAAAACATACAGTACAGGAAATGATAGACAATGAAGATGAAATCAAAGAAGAGATTCTTGAAGAGCTTCAGACTCTATTCAAATCTTCATTTATCGTTAGAGTGAACTTCTCTAGTGCTACTTATCAGAAACAGTAATCTGGCAAGTAGAAATTATTGGGATGAATGGTGGTGAGAAAGCTTGGGAGACGTTCTTTCACAAAACGAAATAGATAATCTGCTTAATGCGTTGACCAGCGGTGAGCTTGACGCCGAGGAGATTAAAAATAATAAAGAAAAGCCAGTAAAGAACTACGATTTTGCTAGACCTTCTAAGTTTTCTAAGGAACACCTTAGAACTATGGAAATTATTTTTGAGCATTATGGCAGATTGTTGTCAACAAACCTGCCTATATTCCTCAGAAAGAATATACAGGTAGAGGTTATGAATTCCGAGGCTGTTACCTACATGGAATTTTCAAATTCTCTATCAAATCCAGTTCTTTTAGGTATTGTAGATTTTTCTCCCCTTGAGGGAAATATTATCGTAGAAATGGCTTCTAATCTTGGCTTTGCAATGGTAGATAGAATGCTTGGCGGGGAGGGAGAACCTCTTGATAAGATTAGAGACTTTTCAGAAATAGAACTTCTCATTATTGAGAGAGTAATGACATCATGCGTAGACTTGCTTAGGGAACCATGGGAAAACGTTTTGGATGTTCATCCAAGACTAGAGCGAATTGAAACAAACTCTCAGTTTGCTCAGATTATCTCTCCTTCAGAGATGATTGCTATTGTTACAGTCAATATTAAAATTGGCGATGTAGAAGGACTTATGAACATTTGTCTACCTTTTATAACTTTAGAGCCAGTTATGGACAAATTGAACACAAAGTTCTGGTATAGTAGTCAGAAGGAGAAAACAGGTGAAAGCTATTCAGATGCTGTGGAAGCTTTAATTAATCATGCTAAGATACCTGTAAAGGCAGTTCTTGGTAACAGCACAATTACAGTTGCAGATTTTTCACAGCTTCAGGTTGGAGATATAGTCAGACTTGACACAAAGGTTGACGATGAGTTGGATGTTTTCGTGGGAGATATTAAGAAGTTCCAAGCCCTTCCGGGAGCATCAGGCAAAGATTATGCGGTTCGAGTGACACAAATTATAAGGGAGGAACAGTAGAATGGGCGATGGTGTATTATCACAGGATGAGATAAATGCACTACTTAGTGGCGGAATCCCCGATGCCCCTGCTGGCGAGCCATCATCTGGTGGTGGAGAGCTTTCAGAGCAGGAAATCGATACAATCGGTGAAGTTGCCAACATAAGCATGGGAAGTGCGGCCACAACTTTATTTTCTCTTGTTAATCAAAAGGTTGAGATTTCAACACCAGTTGTTAGTGAAACAAACTGGCAGGAATTAGCATCTGGATACGACGATTCTTGTGTAGTTGTTCGTATTGGATATACAAAGGGTATTGATGGTAGCAACGTTCTTGTATTAAAAGAAAATGATGTTAAGGTCATTACCGATTTGATGATGGGCGGAGATGGAACCAATACAGATGGTGAAATTTCTGATCTTCATTTATCAGCTATTTCAGAGGCTATGAATCAGATGATGGGAGCAAGTGCAACTTCGCTTTCATCTATGCTGAACAAAATGGTAGATATTTCACCACCAACAGCGCAGCTTACAGATTTGGCTACAATAGATGGTGGAGAAATTGATGAATTCTTGAAAGGCAACTTCGTAAGAATTGCTTTCAAGATGGAAATTGGAACATTGGTAGACAGTGAGATGATGCAGCTATATCCAATCTCACTTGCTAAGGAAATGTGTGGCTCTGTTCTTAACAACATGGAGTCAGATTCCAATTCCATAGTTGATGACGGTGTTGCAGAAGCTGCTCCAGCACCTGCTCCAGAGCCAGCACCAGCACCTGCTCCACAGGCTGCGCCTCAAATGCAGGCACCACCTCAGATGGACCCTAGTATGATGCAGGGACAGCCAATGCAGGGACAACCTATGATGCCATATATGTACGCACCTGGTCCTCAGGTAAATGTACAACCGGCGCAGTTTACTCCATTTGGACCGGGCTTTGCAGCTCAGTTTGCTCAGGAGAATATAGACTTGATTCTTGACGTTCCTTTGGAAGTTACAGTAGAATTAGGTCGTACAAACAAAACTATCCAAGATATTTTGGATTTTGCACCAGGTACCATCATCGAGCTAAACAAAATAGCCGGTGAACCAATAGATGTACTTGTTAATGGCAAGTATGTGGCAAAAGGCGAGGTAGTAGTTATCGAAGAGTCTTTTGGCGTACGAATAACAGAAATTATCAAAGAATAAATATATTTAAGGAGATGAAGACATGGCAAAAAACATTTTAATCTGTGATGACGCTGCTTTCATGAGAATGATGATTAAGGACATTCTCACAAAGAATGGCTACAACGTAGTCGGAGAGGCTGAGAACGGAAAGATTGCTGTTGACAAGTATTCAGAACTTTCACCAGATCTTGTTCTTCTTGACATCACAATGCCAGAAATGGATGGCATCGGGGCTCTTAAGGCTATCAAGGAAAAGGATCCTAATGCATGCGTTATCATGTGCTCTGCAATGGGACAGCAGGCTATGGTTATCGAGGCTATTCAGTCTGGAGCCAAGGATTTCATCGTTAAGCCATTCCAGGCTGAACGTGTTCTTGAGGCTGTTAAGAAGGTTATCGGTTAATCATGATATTTCTTTCAGCGGTTGGAGAGAGCATCTTTCAATTGATTTTTGCATTAGTGGTATTTGTAGGAGTCTTAGCACTCACTGCATTTGTTACTAAGTGGATTGCAGGCTACCAGAAGACTCAAGGTCTCAACAGAAATCTTGAAATCGTTGAAGGTATCAGACTTGCAACCAATAAATATGTTCAGATTATTAGGGCAGGTGAGGATAGATACTTCGTCGTTGCAGTAGGTAAAGACGAAGTAACCCTTTTAGGGGAATTATCCTCATCTGAACTTAAAGAACTGGATGCTACCGATACATCTGTACAGATGCCGGTAGATTTTAAATCGATTTTGGATAATCTTTCAAGAAAGAAAAATTAACTGATTGGGCAGAATGTTATGAGTAAATTCAAGAAGGCGTACGTAATTTTTAGCTTAGTCATCACAGCTATGATTGGTTGTTACGCCCTTTTTATGAGTAGTACAACTGTACATGCAACTGAATATAGTGCAGAATATGGGGCAGACAATGAGGATTACGGTGCAACAGAAAATGCGCCAAATGCTTCAGACGAGGTTGTTGGAGGCGGAGGATTTACGCTTAGCTTTGATGGCGAAGATGGAAACTTTACGGCTACTCTTAGAATGCTGTTAGTTCTTACAATCATCACGTTATCCCCTTCGATTCTGATAATGCTAACATCCTTTACCAGATGCGTTATTGTTTTACATTTTGTCCGCGCTGCTATTGGAACCAATACAGCGCCTCCAAATCAGATATTGATTGGGTTGGCGTTGTTTTTAACTTTGTTTATTATGTCGCCAGTTCTTACACAGATTAAGACAGAAGCGATTGATCCATTTGATGCAGGCGAAATCACTCAGGATGAAGCTATAGACAATGCGATTGCACCTGTTAGAGAGTTCATGTATGGTCAGACACAGACAAAGGATTTGGACTTGTTCTGTGATATTGCTGGCATTTCGTATGAAGTAGATGACTACGATTCTGTACCATTTACTATCGTTGTTCCGGCTTTTATTTTATCTGAGCTTAGAACAGCTTTTATTATTGGATTTCTAATTTATGTTCCATTCATTGTTATTGATATGGTTGTTGCATCTGTACTTATGTCAATGGGTATGATGATGCTTCCGCCTACCACAATATCCCTACCTTTCAAGATATTGTTATTTATATTGGTAGATGGATGGAATCTTGTTATTGGCGGGTTAGTCAAGACATTCTATTAGAATTATTAAGGAGAGAATAGGTTATGACTGAAGGACAGGTCTTGGACATTATCAGGGATGCTATATACATTCTTCTGATTACATCATTACCACTTTTACTAGTGTCTCTAGTAATTGGTCTTATAATCAGTATTTTTCAAACGGTCACATCTATTCAAGAGCAAACTCTCACCTTTATCCCAAAGATAGTAGGAGTATTTGCTGCGCTTATGTTTTTCGGCCCATGGATGCTTACAGTTTTGACGGAATACATTACACAATTATGGGCAAATTTTAGTATTTACTTAGGCTAGATGGATGTTTAGTATTGATTTTACATTACAAAATTTTGAATACTTTTTGTTGCTCCTTACCCGCATATCCATGTTTGTAGTAGTGGCGCCTTTTTTCAACACAAGTAATACGCCGGCCAGAGTAAAAATTGGTTTTTCGGCACTTGTTTCACTGCTTCTTTATTTCGTTGTTGATTTTAGCGCTTTGGATTATTCTACAGTTACAGGATATGCTTTTTTAGTTGTTCAGGAAGCAATAACAGGGCTATTAATTGGGTTCAGTACATATTGCTGCAATTTCATTATCCTGTTGGCAGGTAACATGATAGACATGAATATAGGTCTATCCATGGCTCAGGAGTTTGATCCGACACTTCAGACAGAGGTTTCCGTTACAGGTACCTTATACAATAATTTCATCATGATTTTCTTGGTTTTGTCTGGAATGCATAGATATATTTTTAAGACATTTTGTGATGCCTATACACTGATTCCAATTGGTGGGACAATTTTTAGATGGGATTCTCTGCTTAGTTCTACTATTATGTTTATTACAGAAATTTTTGTAATAGCATTTAGAATTATTCTTCCGGTATTTGCTGTAATTATGATACTTAATGCAATACTTGGAATTATGGTTAAGGTTGCCCCACAGATTCATATGTTTTCTGTTGGTGCACAGCTTAAAATTATCGTTGGTTTTGTAGTATTGTTCTTAACAATTTTCCTATTACCAGATGTTGCTGCATTTATTTTCAAAGAAATGAAAAAGATGCAAACTCTATTTATACAGGGGCTTTATTGATGAGGGATAATTATCAGGTTTTAATTCCATATAATCTTCAGTTCTTTGCTCCTGACGGTGAGGGTGGAGAGAAGACAGAGCAGCCTACTAGTAAAAAACTTTCTGATGCCAGAAAAGAAGGTAAGGTTGCAAAGAGTAAGGAAATTGTTAATGGTATCGCGTTATTAGGGTTCTTTTTAGGACTTAGATTGTTCCTTGGATTTGCAGGAACACGTATAGAGGATATATTTGCTTGGATATATGCTATAATACCAGATATAGTATCTATGAATGGCGATGGCTTGACTATTGGCACAATAACTGGAATATTTCGAATTCTTATAGCTAAGTCTTTTATCGTGCTTTTACCATTCTTGGCCATAGGATTTGTAACAGGCTTTGTTGCTAATCTTGTTCAGGTAGGATGGAAGCCTACTATGAAGCCATTGGAACCAAAGCTTAATAAATTTAATCCGATTAGTGGATTTAAGCGAATATTTTCAAAGCAGTCAATTGTTAACCTTTTGATGGCTTTGGCAAAGATATTTTTAATTGTTTACATTGCTTATACCAGCATTAAGGACCAGGCTAATAACTTATTTATCTTATATGATGTTGCATTAAATCAAGCTCTTAGCCTTATTTTTCAGATTATCGTCGATACTGGCATGAAGATTAGTATAGTGTATATTGTCCTTGGCTTTGCTGATTATGCATATCAACGTTGGAAATTCAACGATGATATGAAAATGACCAAGCAAGAAGTCAAAGATGAATATAAGAATTCCGAGGGAGATCCTCAGATAAAAGGACAGCAGAGACGTAGGATGATGGAAAGCTCACAGAGGCGTATGATGCAAAATGTGCCACAGGCTGATGTAGTCATTACAAACCCTACACACTTGGCTGTTGCAATTTTATATGACAATGAAAAGGATGAAGCTCCAAAAGTTGTTGCTAAAGGTGAAGACTATTTAGCAAAGCGAATTAGAGAGGTGGCTGCCGAAAACAATGTTCCAATTATGGAAAATAAGCCACTTGCTAGAGCTTTGTACGCTACAGTAGAGGTTGATGAGGTTATTCCTCCAGAGCTATATCAGGCTGTTGCTGAAATCCTTGCAGTTGTTTACACACAGCGAAATAAAGCTGTTTAGAAATATTTTTAAGAAAGGGGGATGCTTATGGATTTAACTGCCTCAGTAAAAAAAGCTGATGTTGGTATTGCGTTGTATTTGCTTGCTGCAGTTACATTCTTTGTAATTCCTATCCCCAATTTTATCCTTGATATAATGATTGCTTTCAATATATCAATAGCACTCATTATATTGATGAATGTATTGTTTGTGCAGGAAGTTTTGGATATGTCATTCTTCCCTACACTTTTGCTTTTTACTACTATTTTTAGAATTTCACTTAACGTTTCTTCTACCAGATTGATTCTTTCAACAGGTGATCCAGGAAACGTTGTAGCAACATTCGGTAGTTTCGTTGGTGGCAATAATCTTGTTATTGGTGCCATCATTTTCCTTATTTTGATTATTATCCAGTTTATGGTTATCAATAAAGGTTCTGAGCGTGTAGCTGAAGTATCAGCACGATTCACCTTGGATGCTATGCCTGGTAAACAGATGGCTATTGATGCGGATCTGAATACCGGAGCGATTGATGATGCAGAGGCTAAAAGACGAAGAGATAAGATTCAAGAAGAATCAGCATTCTTCGGAGCTATGGACGGTGCTACAAAGTACGTAAAGGGAGATGCTACAGCGGGTCTTATTATTACCGTTATCAACCTTGCTGGTGGTACAGTTCTTGGAATGATGAACCAGGGGCTTCCATTTGCAGAAGCAATACAGCAGTTTGGTATTCTTACAATTGGTGATGGCTTGGTTTCTCAGATACCTTCACTTTTGATATCTCTTTCTACAGGTATTCTTGTTACAAAGGGATCAAAGGCAGCAGATTTCTCTGGTACTTTGGTAAAACAGCTATTTGGAATACCAAAGGTTTTATATATCGTTGGTGGGGCTATGGTTTTCCTTGGAATAGCAACACCACTAAACTGGGTATTATTTCTTGCCTTTGGTGCAGCATTTATTATTACTGGTTATTCTATGTCAAAGACTCTCGGCGAGGAGGAGATAGAGCAGGAGGTTGCTGCAGAAGAAACCGAAGCAGAGGAAATACGAAAGCCGGAAAATGTTGTTTCGCTGCTTCAGGTTGATCCAATCGAGCTTGAGTTTGGTTATGGTATTATCCCACTAGCAGATGTTAATCAAGGCGGCGATTTGCTAGATCGAGTTGTTATGATTAGACGTCAGATTGCTCTTGAATTAGGTACTGTAGTTCCAATTATTCGATTGCGAGACAATATTCAGCTTAACCCTAATCAATACATTATTAAGATTAAGGGTATACAGGTAACAGAAGGAGAAATCCTTTTTGATCATTATATGGCTATGAATCCTGGCTACGTAGAAGAGGAAATTACAGGTATTCCTACTTTCGAACCTTCATTCCATCTTCCAGCCATCTGGATTACAGAAAGTCAGCGTGAAAGAGCAGAATCTCTTGGATATACAGTAGTAGATCCGCCATCAATTATTGCCACTCACCTGACTGAAGTTATTCGAAGTCATATAGCAGAATTGCTTACTCGTCAGGATGTTCAAAATCTTGTTGATAATCTTAAAGAGAGCAATCCGGTTATTGTTGAAGAGCTTATTCCAAAGTTGCTTGGACTTGGCGATGTTCAAAAGGTATTGCAGAATCTTCTTTCAGAAGGTGTTTCTATCAGAGATTTGCTTACTATTTTCGAAGTTTTGGCAGATCATGCCACAACTACACATGACACAGATGTACTTACTGAGTATGTTCGTCAGGGATTAAAACGAGCAATATCTGGTAGATATTTTGCACCAAACGAGGTCACTCAGGTAATAACCGTTGATCCTAAGGTTGAGCAGGATATTATGGCATCAATTAAACAGACGGAACAAGGTGCTTATCTTACACTTGATCCAGAACGTATTAAAGCAATTATTGCTTCCCTTGAGGAAGAAATCAAAAAACTTGAGGATATGGGTAAAACACCTATTGTTGTTACATCTCCAATAGTTCGAATGTATTTCAAAGGTTTAACACAAGATTATGTAAAGGATCTTATCGTTGTTTCCTACAATGAAATTGATTCAAATGTTGAGCTTTCATCTGTAGGCATGGTAACAGGGTAGAATAAATGACTATTAATAAGTATACGGGAAAAACTGAAGAAGAAGCTATGGAAAAGGTCCGTAAGGAGCTTGGAAGTGCGGCTGTCATAATGAACGTAAAGGTGGTAAAGCCTAAGGGACTAGGTGGTCTTTTTAAGGGGAACACATACGAAGTTACAGCGGCTGTAGAAGATGATGGATTCTCTAATGATGCAAAAGCATTTGCAGTTCCTTCTCAAAAGGAACCACAGCCTGAAGCTGCGCCTGAGCCTAAAACAAGCACCTTTGAGGCTGTAGCTGATGATGCTATCAAACTAAAGGATGCATTTTCTGCTGTAAACGAAGTTCTCGAAAAGCAGGATGCTACAAACAAAGACTTTGAGCCTCTTTTTGATACAGCTCCTAGAGCACAGGTTTTTGAGCCTACATATTCTAAGCCGGTAGGAGCACGTCCAGTGCAACCACAACCAAAGCCGGCGGCACCTACTTATAGCGAACCAGTTCCTCAGCCTACCGTTAAAAAGGAGGCTCCACAGCGCACCGTAACTAATGACTTTGATGATAGCATCCAAGTAAAACATGGCAATTCAAAGCCATCTATTGATGGTGATAATCATGTATTTGTAAAGATGCTTTACAATGTTCTTCTTGAAAATGAAGTTCAGGAAAAATACATCAACCAAGTCTTAGAGGATATGGATAAGGTTTTACAAACCAGCCATTCTTTAGATAATTTGCTTTCAAATGTGTACCAAAAAATGGTTTTAAAACTTGGTACCCCAACAAAGATTGAACCGGGAGAGAGAAGGCCGAAGGTTGTGTTCTTTATTGGACCTACAGGTGTAGGAAAGACTACAACAATTGCTAAAATTGCTTCAAAGTTCAAGGTAGAAGAAGGCAAAAAGGTTGGACTTATCACAGCCGATACATATCGTATGGCTGCAGCAAATCAGCTTCAGACTTATGCAAATATTCTTGGGGTTCCATTAAATGTCATTTACTCTGCAGATGAGCTTCTTGATACAGTAAAAAAACAGAGCAGAGAATACGAGGATTTAGATGTAATTCTTGTTGATACAATTGGTTTTTCTCATAAAAATGAAGAGCAGCGACAGGATACCAAGAAACTTATAAATGCCCTTGATGGATTTTATGACACTGAAGTTTATCTTGTGCTTTCAGCTACTACAAAACATAGAGATTTAATTGATATTGCTGATTCCTACATGGAATTTGCTGATTTTAACTTGATTTTTACTAAGCTTGACGAAACAAAATGCCTTGGCAATATTTTCAATTTGAAACAATATACAAAGGCTCAGTTATCATATATTACTGTAGGACAAAATGTACCAGACGACATTGAAATCCTTAACACCCAGAAGCTGGTAAAACAGTTATTGGGAGGAAATTAAATGGATCAAGCTGAAAATTTACGAAACGTTATAAAAGCCCAAAATATACGAAGCGTAGAACGAACCAAGGTTATTACCATCACATCTGGAAAAGGTGGCGTTGGCAAGTCCAATATGGCAGTTAATCTGGCGGTTCACTTTACGCGTATGGGTAAGAGAGTAATCATTCTTGATGCAGACTTTGGCCTTGCAAATGTGGAGGTTATGTTTGGAACCTTGCCTAATTACAATCTATCAGATGTAATTTTCAAGGGAATGAGCATCCGAGACATTATAACTACAGGCCCAATGGGGATTGGTTTTGTATCAGGAGGTTCAGGAGTTGTGGGGCTAAACAACCTAAATCGTGAACAAATTGCGTTTTTAGTCCACAACCTATCTCTTTTAAATGATTTATGTGATATTCTTATAATAGATACAGGTGCGGGGGTTTCAGATCAAGTTCTAGAATTTGTTCTTGCATCCCCGGAAGTGGTTTTAGTATCTACACCAGAACCAAGCTCACTTACAGACTCTTATTCTTTGATGAAGGCCCTCTACAAGAGTCCAAAGTATTCAAAGGAAGGCACCAATGTTCATTTGGTTGCAAATAAAGTAGAAAGTGAAGCTGAGGCAAATGCAGTCTATACCAAATTGCGTTCAGTGGTTCAAAAGTTCCTGGGGGGAGATTTGGATTATTTAGGATATGTGCCTTATGATAATCAGCTGGAGAAGGCTGTTAGAAATCAAAAGGTTGTATCTCTTGAATATCCATCTTCAAGAGCTACAAAAAATTTTGAATCATTGGCTGCAAAGCTATTGAAAAAAGATGATAGCACTCATTTTAGATGGGGTGTTTCTCATATATTTAATTCTTTATTGAAGGATAGGGCATAGCTTATGGAAATTATAGATCTAAGACCTGGCACACCTATTGAATTTTCAATTGCCAGCACAAATTCTGACGTTGAAAACAATATCGAAGAGGATCGAAGTATTTATATCTCAAGCGTTTTTGGCGTAACCAAAAAAGGAGAAATAATATTTCATATTCCTACACGAAAGGGACGTACCGTTACTATACCTATGAATGTTCCTTTTAATGCAGTTTTCAATACAAAAAAAGGACTGTTTCAGCTTTCTGGTGAAATTACAAAGCGTGGTAGGCTCGAAAACTTTCCAGTATATGTTTTTGTTCCTAGTACTAAGCTTTCAAAGGTTCAAAGACGTGATTATTTCAGATTTCAATGCTTAATTCCTGTAAAGGTATTACCAATACCTCAGGATGTGGCAATTCTTCCAAACATGGCTTTAGTAGAAGATGATTTGGAAAAATACGGTAATACATATGGAGCTCCAGTATCAGGTAATATACTTGATTTAAGCGGCGGTGGAGCGAAAATCAGTGCAAAGACCGATATAAATACTGATAGATATATGTATGTGTCTTTTAAACTCAAGACTCGCACGATAGACCAAACAATTAATGTTATAGCAAGACGCATCAAAACCGAAATAAAAGGCGATTCTGGTATATACGAACATCGTATAGAATTTTTGTTCAAAGAGCCAGAAGATAGGGAGACTATTATAAAGTACATTTTTGACGAAGACCGACGTTTAAGAAAAAAAGATCAGGGGTAAAGAATGTATAAGATTTTAGTTGTTGATGACTCTGCACTCATGAGAAGGATTATCTGTGATATTATAAATGCGGATAATGATTTTCGTGTAATCGACGTTAGTGCAGACGGCGAGGACGCTTACAACAAAATAAAGAACAATTCTTACGATTTGGTTGTGCTGGATATGGTATTGCCAAAGCTTCCAGGTGTTGCACTACTTGAGAGGCTTTACAATGAAAAAGTACCATGCAATGCAGTTCTTATTAGCTCTTCTTTGAAAGAAGATGCTGACAGCACGATGAAAGCTATGGAATATGGTGCTTTAGATTTTGTAGTTAAGCCTATTCGTTCTAGTGGTGAGACAAGAGAAATCTTTGGCAAACAATTAGTAGAATCTCTACACAATGTTATTAAATCTAGAGCTTTCAAACCATCATCTTCAAAGACTGGGTTCACATCAGCTACCCAAGCTATTGGAGAATCAAGAAGGAATACTGTTGAAAGGCTTGCAGGAGTTCGTAGTAGGCTTGCAGAGACAAGGGGAGTTGGTAGTGCGCAAACCAATACACCAGAAACAAAAGCCCAGCCTATAGCAAAGCCAGTGTCTAATGACAAAACGACAGTACCAAAGGGCACCGGAGTTAGAACCAAAAAGATTATAGCTTTGGCTTGTTCTACAGGAGGTCCACAGGCACTTCATACTTTTGTGCCAATGCTTCCTTCAAATCTATCTGTACCGCTTGTTCTGGTTCAGCATATGCCAGAAGGCTTTACTGCTTCACTTGCTGCGAGACTCGACCAAATCTCCGGCATCAAAGTGAAAGAAGCGGAGGATGGAGAATTCTTTAAACCAGGTGTTGTATATATCACTCCTGGAGGTAAGCACATGAAAATCTGCGAAGACGGAAGTCGAGCAGCTTATTGTCAGCTTGATGACAGTCCACCTGTAAATAGCTTGAAGCCTTGTGCAGATGTAATGTATCAGTCATTGGCTAAATCAAGTTTTGATGAGATTATTTGTGTTGTGCTTACAGGTATGGGCGCGGATGGTTCAGAGGGCATTAGATATCTGAACCAATACAAAAAGACTTACGTTATTTCGCAAGAAGCTTCCACATGTGTTGTGTATGGAATGCCGAAAGCGGTGGAACAGGGCGGATTATCAAATGAAGTAGTTCCACTTAAATCAGTAGCAAATTCAATAGTAAAGAAACTTGGAGGTTTGTAAGATGGATGTAAGTCAATATTTAGATATCTTTATCGACGAAACAAGTGGTCATATTCAAAGCCTTTCCGACAATATTATGGAGTTGGAAAAGGAACCAGAGAACAAGGATGTTGTTAATGAAATCTTCCGTGCAGCTCACTCTTTAAAGGGTATGGCTGGTACAATGGGATTTAAGAGAATGCAGCGTCTTACCCATGATATGGAAAACGTATTCCAGGAAGTAAGAAACGATAATGTAAAGGTTAATTCTTCGCTTATCGATATTCTTTTCAAGTGCTTGGATGCTATCGAAGCATACTTGGATACTGTTAAAGCTACATCTAATGAGGGTACAGAAGAAAACGAAGCCCTTATTAAGCTTTTAAATGATTACCTTGCACAGGCTGAAGGTGGTGAAGCACCAGCAGCAGATGCAGCTCCTACAGAATCAGCAGAGCCAGCAGCTGACGCAGCATCAGGTTCAGCTGATGGCCCATTATTCAAGCAGATTAAGCTTGAACCAGAGGCTATTGAAAAATTAAAAGGTGAAAAACAGTTATATGGATTTACAATTCATATCAATAAAGAGTGCTTACTTAAGGCAGCCAGAGCATTCCTTGTTTTCAAAGCAGTAGAAGAGTTTGGTACAATTATGGCCTTTGATCCTAGCTCATCAGATATTGAAGATGAGAAATTTGAGTTTGACTTCTCATTTATCTTATCTACAGAAGCAGAATTAGATCCAATTCTTGAAGCTGTTAAGGCTGTTTCAGAAATTGAATCAGTAGAGGCCGAAAAGGTAACACCAGAAATGTACGAAAAGAAGGAAGAGGAGACAGCACCAGCAGAAGCAGCGCCAGCAGCGGCAGCAGCACCTGCAACTCCAGCGGCACCAGCGCCAGCTGCTAAGCCAGCAGCATCTGCAGCTAAGTCAGGCGGCAAGAATCAGCCAGCTAATAAGCCAGTTACTTCACGTACAATTCGTGTAGATATTGAAAAGCTTGATGCTTTGATGAATCAGGTATCCGAGCTTATTATTGCAAAGAACTCACTTGCTTCACAGAGTAATGCATCTGGTGAAATTGATGGCCAGACATTACATGAAAATATCGAATATCTTGAGAGAATTACAACAAACCTTCACGAGTCAGTTATGAAGGTTCGAATGGTTCCAATCGAATCAGTAGTTGCTAAATTCCCTCGAATGATTCGTGACCTCGATAGAAAACTTAACAAGCCAATGGAGCTCGTTATGACTGGTGAGGACACAGAGCTTGATAGAACTGTTGTTGATCAGCTTGGTGATCCACTTCAGCATTTACTTCGTAACTCTGCTGACCATGGTATTGAGTCTCCAGAAGATAGACGTGCAGCTGGCAAGCCAGAAAAGGGAACAATTTTCCTTAACGCTTTCCAGGAGGGCAACAACGTTATCATCGAAGTTGGTGATGATGGTGGCGGTATCAATACTGACAAGGTTCGTGATAAGGCTGTAGAGCGAGGTCTTGTTACACCAGAAGAAGCTGAGAACCTTTCTCAGAAAGAGATTATCGACTTCTTGTTTATGCCTTCATTCTCTATGGCAAAGCAGATTACAGATATCTCTGGTCGAGGCGTAGGTCTTGACGTTGTTAAGAGTAATATCGAAGCACTTGGCGGTGATGTATCTGTTAAGTCTGTACTTGGCGAAGGTTCTACCTTCACAGTTAGACTTCCACTTACACTTGCTATTATTCAGGCACTGATGGTTGAAATCAGAGATGAAAAATATGCAATCGCACTTGCTTCTATTATGAACATTGAAAATATACCTAAGTCTGAAATCAAGTACGTTGAATCTAAGGAGGTTATTCACCTTAGAGGACAGGTTATTCCTCTTATCCACTTGGATAACATTCTTGATTTTGAGCCAAAGGAAAGCGACGAAGATACAATGACAGTTGTTATTTGTAAGAAGGGTGATACTCTTGGTGGTATTATCGTTGACAACCTTATTGGCCAGTTAGAAATCGTTATTAAGTCACTTGGTAAGCTTGACAACAATAAGCTCATCAGCGGTGCTACAATCCTTGGTGATGGTGAAATCGCTATGATTCTTGATGTCAATGCAGTTATTTAATAGGAGGTTAGACCATGTCAGATTTAGCTATGTATGATGTAGTTGAAAAAGAAAAAAAGCAATACATTGTAGTAAAAATAGGCGGCGAGCATTATGGTATCGACATTTCCTTTATTGATAACATTGTTCGTATGAGTAAAATTACAAGAGTTCCAAAGGCTCCTTCTTACTACAGAGGAGTTATCAATCTTCGAGGCGAAGTTGTTCCGGTTATGAGCCTTCGTAGAAGAATGAATCTTGATGATGATGAGTTTACAGATGCATCTAGAATTATTATCCTTAAACTTGATGGCGGCGGATTAATGGGTGTTATTGTAGACGAAGTTAAGGAAGTTCTCTCATTATCTGAGGACGATATTGAAGCACCATCTTCTACACTTAAGAGCAAGAACTCATTTATTAATGGTGTTGGAAAGAATGGTGATGAGCTTATTTCTATTTTTGAAATTAGCTCAATAATAGGGGAGAACGATGCTTCTTAAAGGGAGGTAAGTATGCTCACACTAGATGAGGTTAATTCTAAATATTTTGATGTCCTCAAGGAAATAGGTAATATTGGCGCTGGCAATGCAACAACTGCCATCGCCAATATGCTTGGCCTTAGAATCGACATGAGCGTTCCAGAAGTGGCTTTTTTGCCTGTTGAGGATTTAGGCTCAGCGATTGGAGCAGAGGACGAAATTATAGTAGGCATTATGCTTGGTGTTGAACAGGATATCGATGGTTCTATGATGTTCCTTATGGATATGGCTTCAGCTCACCATATTGTTAATAAGCTTATGATGAGAGATGATAGCTATTCTGAGCCATTTGATGAAATGGATTTATCAGCAATAAAGGAAATCGGAAACATTATTGCAGGATCGTATTTGTCCGCACTTTCAGGACTTACAAATCTTACAATAGTTCCTTCAGTACCATTTGTAGCAGTTGATATGGCAGCAGCTATTCTTTCTGTGCCTGCAGTACAATTTGGTATATTCGGAGATAATGCACTGATGATCAATACTGAATTCTCTGATGATTTGGGAATCAAGGGGCATTTTATTTTGATGCCAGAAGAAGATTCTTATGCAAAAATATTAACGGCACTTGGTGTACCAATCTAAGGAGAGTGAGAGTATGGGGCAGATGATTAAAGTCGGCATGGCCGATCTAAAAATATGTAAAGCTCCGGATGCACTGACTACTATTGGTCTCGGTTCGTGTATTGGAATTGCATTATATGATCCATCTACAAAGATTACTGGCTTGGCACATATAATGTTGCCTGATAGTACAGCTATTCGTAATAATTCTAATATTGCGAAGTTTGCTGATACAGGCATACAGAAGCTTTATGATGACATGCTTAAAGCTGGGGCAAACAAAATGAAGCTAGTAGCAAAAATAGCAGGGGGCGCTAAGATGTTTGAAATGCCTGGCGCGTCCGCTGCTGGCATAAATGTCGGGGAGAGAAATGCAGAGGCTTCCAGAGCGAAGCTGAAGGAGCTTGGAGTTAGGCTTGTTGCAGAAGACTGCGGTTTAAACTATGGTCGTACAGTTGAAATCTATAGTGAAACTGGAGAGTACTATATAAAAGCAGTTGGCAAAGAGCTTAAGATTATTTAAAATATATAATGAGTGGTTGGAGGAACAAATGAATACTAAGCCTATTCCTATAATAATTACACTAGCAGCAGCGCTTATATCTTGTGTGGTTTCGATTGTTCAAAGGGCTGGTTTTTCAGTTTTCCTTAGCCGTTTAGTTATTGTAGTTGCCGTTTTTTTAGTAATGGGAACTATCATTAAAATGGTGCTTGATTATTCCTTCAAAACATTAGAGCCACCGGCTTCTATTGATGACCAATTGGAAAACATAGTTCCAGATGGTGAGGATATTGGGCAAACAGAAGAAATTGACACCACAGAAGACAACTCGTTAGAATCAGAGGAAGGCTAAATAATTCTGATTAAACGTTACTAAAGGGGGCATAAATGAAGGCAGCTGACAAGGAAAAGCTTTGGGACAAATATAAGGTTAGCCCATCCCCAGAGCTTAGAGAGCAGTTAATACTTGAATATGCATCGCTTGTTAAAATTGTTGCAGGACGTCTTTGTATGTACTTGGGTAACACCGTTGAATACGAGGATTTATGCAGCTATGGTATCTTTGGCCTCATTGATGCGATTGATAAGTTTGATTTAGCTAAGGATGTTAAATTCGAAACATATGCAAGTCTTCGCATCAGAGGATCGATTTTGGATCAAATCCGTAAAATGGATTGGATTCCACGTACAATCAGACAGCGTCAGCGCATGATTGATGATGCAATCAAGACTATTGAAGCTCGCACTGGACATAGTGCTTCGGACGAGGAAGTCGCAGCAGAATTAAATATATCTTCTGATGAATTTTTGAAATGGCAATCACAGCTTAACGTTACTAATGTTGTTTCGTTGAATGAATTTGTTGAAGCTGGAAATGAACCAGTTATGGAAGCAGAACACAATTCTCATTTCATTCAGCCAGAAGACAACATTTCTAAGCAAGAACTTACTCAAAAGTTACAAGAGGCATTAGATAAACTTACAGAAAAAGAAAAACAAGTCATTCTTTTATATTATTATGAGGATATGACTTTAAAAGAAATAAGTGCAGCTCTTGAGGTTTCTGAATCAAGAGTTTCACAACTCCATACCAAGGCTCTTCAAAAGATGAGAGGCTCACTTGGAGAATATATGGGAATATTAATAAAATAGTGTTGGCAGTTTAATTGTATGGTATTCCATAGGGAGGGAATGTTATGTCAATTAGTCCTATTAATTTTAATGGAATGATCCAAAATACCAACGAAATTAGCAATACTAAGGCTAATGAGGATCAAAAGCCAATGCTTCAGCAGGAAGTTTTGACAGCCACTGTCGAAAAAAAGCAGGAGCAGCAAGCCAAACAGGTCAATGATTTATACAACGCAAAGCGTACTGAGGATAAATATGACCGTGAAGGCAATGGCAAAGGTTATGAAGGAAATAAAAAACGCAAACCCTCTAAGATTAAACAAGAAGAAAAGCTAGAAGGTGACGGCAAAATCTCTGAGAAACCCACACCTTCATTTGATATGAGAGTTTAACGTAGGGGGACTAAGATGACAGTTCTTGAAATTACACTCCTGATCATAGGCTTAGCCTTTTGTATTGGGAGTTTTTTTGTGTCTGAAAAGTTATCAAGCAAAGACAAAGAAAATCTTCAAAAGCTTACAAAAGAGCAAATAGAAGAAATCATAAAAGACAAAATGGCTGATGCTAAGGTAGAAATGGAAGATAAGCTTTCCGTTACTATCGATGAAGCTATGGAAGAAATGGACCGCAAAACAGATAAAGAAACAAATGAGAAGATTATGCAAATCTCTCAGTATTCAGATACTGTTTTGGAATCTGTTGATAAGTCCCATAAAGAAGTCACATTCATGTATTCGATGCTTAATGAAAAACAGCAGGATGCAGTAGATATGACAAAAAAGCTTTCGGACTTGGAGGATACGCTTGTTGCCTTGGATTCTTCCATTGCTAAGAAGCTTGATTTGCTTAGAGATAGAGAAATCGAAATAGCTGAAGAAAAGCAAAAGCTAGAGCAGGCTAAAATCGAGTTTGAGTCTAAAACTACGGAGGCTAAGCCAAGTGAACCTGTATCATTTACAGAAGCCTTAGCTGAAAAATTTGCAGATGAAACAGTTCGTCCAAAGCAAAATGACAATCTTGAAATATTAACGCTTCATGACGAAGGTCTTAGCGAAGTAGAAATTGCTAAAAAGCTGGGTAGAGGCTTGGGAGAAGTTAAGTTTGTTCTCGGATTATATCAGGAGGGCAAATAATGAAACTGAAATATTACATGAGAGGTATAGGCATAGGTGTATTATTCGCGACACTTTTGCTTACTATTAGTTTTTACTTTGGTAGTACGGGTATTTCTTCAAAGGAAATGACTGATGAAGAAATAATCGAAAAGGCAACAGAGCTTGGCATGGTTATGCCAGAAGATGATTCTGAAGAACAAGAAAATCAAGAAAATCAAGAAGAAGCTACTGAAGAACCTGAAGATGCAAACTCAGAAGCACAATCAACAGAAGAAGAGATCGCAGAAGAGTCTACAGAAGAATCTGAGGTTGAAAATGAGCCTGTTGTGGAAAGCTCTGAGACTACCGTCAAATACATTCCTTTTACTGTAAACAGTGGCGAATCATCTGATACGGTTGCAGCAAATCTTTATAGTGCAGGACTTGTTGATTCTGCTTCAGAATTCAACGATTACATGAATACACTAGGCGTTGATAATAGAATTCAATCTGGTACATTTTATGTAAGAACAGATAGTACATATGACGACATAATAGTTTTACTTGTTAATAAAGACCATAGAACAACTACACCACCCACCGAGTAACACCTTATATTAGGTGTTGCATGGTGGGTTTATTTATGGTAAACTTTTAGAGCTGTTGAAAATACACGCATAAGGACTGACATTGGTTCCCAACCTACAGTAGGCGGGGTGGTTGTCAGGAGGAATTATGCGGAAGAAACAAACCAGGAGGTATTAAAATGAGTGTTATTTCAATGAAGCAGTTACTCGAGGCAGGTGTTCACTTTGGACATCAGACACGTAGATGGAACCCTAAGATGGCTCCTTACATCTACACAGAGCGTAATGGTATCCACATTATCGACCTTCAGAAGTCTGTAGGTATGGTAGACGATGCTTACGATGTTATCTTCGACATCGCACAGCAGGGTGGTACAATCCTTTTCGTAGGTACAAAGAAGCAGGCTCAGGATGCTATCGCTACAGAGGCAGAGCGTTGCGGTATGTTCTATGTAAACGAGAGATGGCTCGGTGGTATGCTTACAAACTTTAAGACAGTTCAGACAAGAATTGCACGTCTTAAGGAAATCGAGAAGATGGAAGCAGACGGAACATTTGACCTTCTTCCAAAGAAGGAAGTTACTCAGCTCAAGAAGGAGCAGGAGAAGCTTACAAAGGTTCTCGGCGGTATCAAGGAAATGAACCGTATTCCAGATGCTATTTTTGTTATTGATCCTAAGAAGGAGCACATTTGTATCCAGGAAGCACACGCACTTGGTATTCCACTTGTAGGTGTTTGCGATACTAACTGTGATCCAGATGAGCTTGATTACGTTATCCCAGGTAACGACGATGCTATCCGTGCAGTTAAGCTTATCGTTGCTAAGATGGCAGATGCTGTTATCGAAGCAAAGCAGGGTGAAATGAACGAGGTTGCTGAGGAGTCAGCAGAAGCAGAAGAGGAGGCATAATTATGGCAGCTATTACAGCAGCAATGGTAAAAGACCTTCGCGAGCAGTCTGGCGCAGGTATGATGGATTGTAAGAAGGCACTCACTGAGTGCGATGGTGATATGGATGCAGCTTTCGAACTCCTTCGTAAGAACGGTGCTGCAAAGGCTGAAAAGAAAGCATCTCGTATCGCTGCAGAGGGTATTTGCAAAGTTGTAGTTGAAGGCAATACAGCTGTTGTTCTTGAGGTTAACTCAGAGACAGATTTCGTTGCTAAGAACGAGAAGTTCCAGACATATGTAGAGAAGGTTGCAAACCAGATTCTTAAGTCTGATGTTACTACAATCGATGAGTTACTTGCTCAGCCATGGGCAGAGGATTCATCAAAGACAGTTAACGACGTACACGTAGAGATGGTTGCTACAATCGGCGAGAAGCTTTCACTTCGTCGTTTTGAAAAGGTAGTATCTGACGGATTCGTTGTTTCTTACACACACGGTGGTGGACGTATCGGCGTTATCGTTGATATGGCTGGCGCTGAGAGCGACGCAGCTAAGGAAGCAGCTACAAATATTGCTATGCAGATTGCAGCTCTTAATCCTAAGTATGTTAGCCGTGATGAAGTATCAGCTGATTACATTGCTCACGAGAAGGAAATCCTTCTTGCTCAGATTATGAACGATCCTAAGGAGTCACAGAAGCCTGAGAAGGTTATCAATGGCATGATCGAAGGTCGTGTATCTAAGGAACTTAAGGAAATCTGCTTACTTGATCAGGTATACGTTAAGGCTGAGGATGGAAAGCAGACAGTTGCTAAGTACTTAGAGCAGGTTTCTAAGGAGACAGGTTCTGAGCTCAGCATCAAGAGATTCGTTCGTTTTGAAACAGGCGAAGGTCTTGAGAAGAAGGTTGAGGATTTCGCAGCAGAGGTTGCAGCTCAGTTATAATTTTGTTTTCATTAAAGAGTCCACATTTAGTGGGCTCTTTATTTTTTACCCCCTTTATATTGAGAAATCGTTGTGATAAAATAAAAGAGAAATTTTTATGGGGAGGATTTTGTTTTGGAGAGTTCATTTGAGGGGCTTGAGAGACAAAGGGCAAAGCGCAGACGCGTAGCCAGGATGAAAAAATTTATTGTCACTACTGTTTTAGTATTTATGCTACTTACAATTACTGTAATGGGCTTCCTTCTTTTTGAAGTTTTCTCTTTACAGAGACAGTTGGATAATCTTGCTAATCAGGTTTATGTTACTACTGATGTAGAAAATGAAAGTGAGATGGTGGATGACAGTATTTTGGATGATGTCTACCAAGTCGATAACGTTGATAATATTGCTGAAGAGGGTGATATACCCATGGTATATTTGACATTCGATGATGGCCCTAGTAGCAACACTGATCAAATATTAGATATTTTAGACGATTATAATGTAAAGGCTACATTCTTTGTTTGTGGCAAGGATTTAGAGCTTTACGGTGAACAATACAAACGCATCGTAGATGAAGGACATACCATAGGTATGCACTCATATAGTCACAATTTTGGTGAGATATATGCATCTGAGGATGCTTTTGCTCAGGATTATAACAAAATTCATAATTTAATTTTAGAAACTACAGGTGTTGACACAAAATATTACCGTTTTCCAGGTGGAAGCAGTAATAAGGTCAGCACTACGAGCATGTCTACTTTCATTAATTATTTAAATAATCAGGGCGTTGTTTATTATGATTGGAATGTTGCATCGGGAGATGCTACATCTTCTGCGTTTACAACAGAACAGCTTATTGATAATGTAATGAAGGATGTGGTAAAATACAAAACGTCTGTAGTATTGTTGCATGATGCTTCTAATAAAAATGCGACAGTTGAGGCTTTACCTGGATTGATTGAATCTTTACAAGAGCAGGGGGCCATGATTTTACCAATCACAGATGAAACAACCGTTATACAGCACGTAAACGTTGTACAATAATATGTTATGGAGGAATTGTAATGGGCTTTTTTAAGGATTTCAAAGAGGATTTTAATGACGCTTTAGACGAAATGGCTGGCGCTGAAGAGACATCTACAGAAGAAGTTATGGTTAATACCTTAGATGGCGATATTGACGTTGAGTCTGAGCTTAACAAGCTTGATGGTCTTTTAGAGCAAGTCACTAAAAAGGTTGAAACACCAGCTGAAAAGCAGGCAGAGGCTCCTGTTACTACAGAGCCAGTTGAGGAGAAAAAATCATTCTTCTCAGAGACAAAGAAAGAAACAAAGATGGAGGCACCAAGAACAATGGATGTTATGGGAAATGCTGCTGATACTAACAAAGCAGTTGCAGATGAGAACGCAGTTATTACAGCAGGAATGAAGGTTACAGGTAATGTAGAATCAATCGGTTCTATCGAAGTACAGGGAGAGATTGTAGGAGATGTTGCATGTAATGGCAAGCTTGTTGTTACAGGTAAGGTTAATGGTAACTCATCATCTTCAGAGTTCTTCGCTGATGCTGCAAAGATCGAAGGCGAAGTAGTTACAACAGGTACAGCAAAGGTTGGCGTTGGTTCTGTTATCATTGGTAACATTACAGCTACATCTGCAGTTATCGCAGGCGCTGTAAAGGGTGATATCGATGTTAATGGTCCTGTAGTTGTTGATACATCAGCAGTTGTTATGGGTAACATCAAGTCTCGTTCAGTACAGATTAACAATGGCGCTGTTATCGAAGGCTTCTGCTCACAGAGCTACTCAGATGTTGATGTAAACAGCGTATTCGCAATCTAATAGATAAAGGATTATTACAAAAATGAAGAGAGTATTACTTAAGCTTAGTGGAGAAGCACTTTCAGGTGATAAGGGGTTTGGTTTTGACGAAGCTACATGTATGATGGTAGCAAAGCAAGTTAAGAAGCTTGTAGATGATGGCGTTCAGGTTGGTGTCGTTATCGGCGGCGGCAATTTCTGGAGAGGTCGTTCATCAGAAAATATTGATCGTACAAAAGCAGACCAGATTGGAATGCTTGCTACAGTTATGAACTGTATCTATGTATCTGAAATTTTCAGAGCAGCAGGCATGCGCACATCAGTGCTTACACCTTTTGAGTGTGGCAATTGCTCAAAGCTTTATTCTAAGGATAGAGCAAACAAGTATTTCGAGAGAGGAATGGTTGTATTCTTTGCCGGTGGTACAGGTCATCCATATTTTTCAACAGATACAGCTACAGTACTTCGTGCAGTAGAAATCGAAGCAGATGTTATCCTTCTTGCTAAGTCAATTGATGGTGTATATGACAGTGACCCAGCTAAGAATCCTGATGCAAAGCGCTATGATAAGATTAGCATTCAGGAAGTTATCGACAAAAAGCTTCAGGTTGTTGATATGACTGCTTCAGTTATCGCAATGGAGCAGCAGATGCCAATGTATGTATTCTCTCTTAATGAAGAGGATTCTATAGTAAAAGCAATTTCAGGCAAATTTAATGGCACAGTTGTGTGTGTTAAGGAGGATTAATGGATAATATACTTTCAACTTACGAGGAGAAAATGACAAAGAGCTTCAACAATCTCGAAAGCGAGTTTACTACTATTCGAGCAGGTAGAGCTAATCCACATATTCTTGACAAGATTACTGTTGATTATTATGGAGCTCCAACTCCACTTCAGCAGGTTGCAAATATCTCTGTTCCAGAGCCTAGACTTATTCAGATTCAGCCTTGGGAGCCATCATTGGTTAAGGAGATTGAAAAGGCGATTAATATGTCTGATATTGGTATCAATCCTACAAACGATGGTAAGCTTATTCGTTTAGTTTTCCCAGAGCTTACAGAAGAACGTCGTAAGGAAATTGCCAAGGACGTTAAAAAGCATGGTGAAGATGCAAAGGTTGCTATTCGTAACATTCGTAGAGATGCTATTGACCAGTTAAAGAAGCATTCAAAGGATGAAGGCGTTTCTGAGGATGAGATAAAGGACCTTGAGGATAAGTGCCAAAAGATGACTGACAAGTTCATCGCTGAGGTAGATAAAGCTGTTGAGGCTAAGACAAAAGAGATTATGACAGTTTAAACTAGTCTATTTATGGGGCACAGTTATTGTGCCCTTTTTCATTATATTTTATTTTGGAGGTGCTATGAACGTACCAGAGCATATAGCTATAATACTAGATGGAAATGGCAGATGGGCCAAATCAAAAGGAATGCCTCGTACATACGGACATACTGTAGGGGCTAAAAATGTCGAAACCATTTGTAGAGCAGCACATGATTTAGGAGTAAAATACGTTACCATGTATGCTTTCTCTACTGAAAACTGGTCTAGACCTGACGATGAAGTTAAAGCTCTTATGAAGCTTTTAGGGGAATATATAAAGACATGTATGAAGACAGCCAAAAAGGATAACCTTCGTGTTAGATTTATTGGCGATTTAACAAAGCTTGATGACAAACTTAGAACAGCTATTGCTGAGCTTACAGAGTACTCATCACAGTTTACAGGTCTTACACTTACTATTGCTATAAATTATGGTAGTAGAGATGAAATGACTAGAGCAATTCGAAAGGTTGCAGAGGATGTCAAAGCTGGAAATATCAAATCAGAAGATATTACAGAGGATGTTTTTTCAGGCTACTTAGACACTAAGGATATCCCTGATCCAGATTTTATGATTAGAACATCTGGTGAGCAGCGACTTTCAAACTATCTGTTATGGCAATTAGCATATTCAGAATTTTACTTTACACCAGTTCCTTGGCCAGAGTTTACACCAGAGGAATTAAAGAAGGCTGTAGAGGAATACGATAAGAGAAACCGAAGATTCGGTGGTATATAGGAAGGATTATATATGTTTATTACTAGATTAATTAGTGGAATTATTCTTGTAGCTCTTGCACTTTTATTTATTTGCACAGGTGGAGATGTTCTTTTAGCAGTAATGCTTGTTTTGTCACTTATCGGCATGTTTGAGCTTTATAGAATCTTTAAAGTTGAAAAGAGCTTACCTGGTATTCTAGGTTATCTTGCTTGCATTACATACTATTTAGATTTAAGATTTCAATTCTGCCAGGATGTTATGGTAATTGTCCTTGCATTTTTGATTTTATTATTAGCTGTATTTGTGTTTAGCTATCCAAAGTTCCATAGTCATCAGATTATGGCAGTATTCTTTGGTTTATTCTATGTAGGAGTGATGCTTTCATTCCTCTACCAGACACGAATGCTTACAAATGGCCAGTTTATTGTATGGCTTATTTTCCTTTGTTCTTGGGGATGCGATACATCTGCATACTGCGTGGGCGTATTGTTTGGAAAGCACAAGATGTCTCCAATTCTTTCACCAAAGAAATCTATTGAAGGAGCTGTTGGTGGAGTAGTTGGTGCAATGTTATTCACAGCGATTTACTGCTATGTTATTTCAGCAGTATTCAAGATGGATGATTTTGCAATTCTTCCGCTTGTTATCATTTCTGGAGTAGGTGCGCTTATTTCCATGGTAGGTGATTTAGCTGCTTCAGCAATTAAGCGCAATTTCGAAATAAAAGATTATGGAAAATTGATTCCAGGACATGGCGGAGTGCTTGATAGATTTGATAGTGTTATTATCACTGCACCTATAATTTTCTTCTTAGCTTATTATTTTTACGTATAAAGAGGTAGTAAAATGTCACAGAAGTTAGCTTTACTTGGTTCAACAGGTTCAATTGGAACCCAGACATTGGACATAGTTTCACAAAATCCAGAGGATTTGCAGGTAGTTGCAATGTCCTGCGGAAAGAATCTAGATTTGTTTGAAAAGCAAATCAGAAAGTATCATCCTACACTTGTTTCTGTGGGAACAGAGGAGCTTGCAAAGGATTTAAAGACAAGACTTTCTGATATGGATATAGATATTCATTTTGGAATGGAAGGACTTATTGCTGTTGCCACTTGTGAAGAGGCTGACACTGTAGTTACTGCCGTAGTTGGAATGATTGGAGTTCAGCCTACTATTGCAGCTATCAATGCCAAAAAGACAATTGCTTTAGCAAACAAGGAGACACTTGTTACTGCAGGTCATATAATCATGCCTCTTGCAAAGAAAAAAGGTGTTTCTATTCTTCCAGTTGATAGCGAACACAGCGCTATTTTCCAATCATTAAATGGCGAGAGACATAATAAAATTTCAAAGATTCTTCTTACTGCTTCGGGTGGCCCTTTTAGAGGCAAGACTCTTGAGCAGCTTGAGAACGTTAGAGTAGAAGATGCATTGAAGCATCCAAACTGGTCTATGGGCGCAAAAATCACTATCGATTCTGCCACAATGATCAACAAAGGTTTGGAAGTTATGGAAGCTAAGTGGCTATTCGATGTAAATCTTAGCCAGGTAGAGGTTGTGGTACATCCTCAGAGCGTCCTTCATTCTGCTGTTGAATTTATGGATGGAGCAGTAATTGGCCAGATGGGTACACCTGATATGAGATTGCCAATCCTTTATGCTCTTTTCTATCCAAATCGTAAGACTCTTTATGCTGAGCCTCTGGATTTATTCAAAGTAGGTTCACTTACATTTGAAAAGCCAGATATGGAAACATTCTATGGTCTATCTTTGGCTTATGATGCAATGGATGCAGGTGGAAATGTTCCAACTGTCTTTAATGCTGCCAATGAAAGAGCTGTTGCAAAGTTCTTGAATAATAAAATCAAGTTTTTGGAGATTCCAGAAATCGTATCAGAAGCAATGATTAATGTTGATTTCATTGAGAATCCTACAATCGAACAGGTTCTTGAAACTGAAAAGATGACTTACGATTTCATTGAGAGCAGGTGGTAAAAAATGAAGATTATTCTAGCTATACTAATTTTCAGTTTCATAATTATTTTTCATGAGCTAGGACATTTTCTTTTTGCAAAGAAGTGTGGGGTTAAGGTAAATGAATTCACCTTGGGACTTGGCCCAACCTTGATATCTTGGGGAAAAGGCGAAACAAAGTATTGCTTAAAGCTTCTTCCATTCGGAGGTTCTTGCGTAATGGAAGGCGAGGATGAGGAAAGCGACAGCGATAGAGCATTCAATAATAAATCCCTATGGGAGAGATTTCAAATCGTTTTCGCAGGACCTTTATTTAACTTTATTTTGGCTTATATCCTTTCTGTAGTTTATATTGCAGCTTTAGGAGTAAATGACGCTACCATATCTGATGTTATGGAAGGGTATGCGGCTGAAGAAGCAGGTATGGAGGCTGGAGATACAATCATTAGCATTAATGGATATAATGTTCATTTTTACAATGAAATTAGCATCTACACATTCCTACATCCAAACGCAGAAAGTTACGATATTGTCTATTCACGTGATGGTGAAAAGCATGAGACTGAGTTAGTGCCAACATACTCTGAAGAAACCGGCAGAAAAATGATTGGCATTATCAAGAATGCGGAATACAAAAAGGTATCACCAATTGGTGTTTTGAAATACGCAGCTTACGAAATCAAATATCAGATTTACGTTACATTATCTAGCTTAAAGATGCTATTTACAGGCCAGATATCTGTAAATGAAGTGTCAGGTCCTGTGGGAGTTGTTACTACCATTTCTGATGTTTATGATCAATCGATTAGCAGTGGCTTGTTTTATGTATTTATCAATCTATTATCAATCGCAATTCTTCTTACTGCCAACCTTGGCGTTATGAACCTATTGCCTTTCCCAGCCCTTGATGGTGGAAGAATTCTTTTGTTTATCATCGAAGGTATTAGAGGCAAGAAGATGAAGCCGGAAATTGAGAATGGCATAAATCTTGTAGGATTTGCATTGTTAATGGTTTTAATGGTTGTTGTTATGTACAACGATATTCTTAAGCTTATGTAGAGGTAATATTATGAAGACTACTGAAGTTAAAATTGGAAATAGAGTTATAGGTGGAGGAAATCCAATTCTTATCCAGTCTATGACAAACACAAAAACACAGGATGTAGAGGCAACAGTTGCACAGATTCTTCAACTTGAAAAGGCTGGATGCGATATTATTCGCTGCGCTGTTCCTGATATGGAAGCTGCACAGGCTCTTGGTAAAATCAAAGAGCAGATTCACATTCCTTTGGTTGCGGATATTCATTTTGATTATAGACTTGCTATTGCAGCTATCGAAAATGGAGCTGATAAGATTCGTATTAATCCTGGTAATATCGGAAGTGAAGAGCGAATCAAGGCAGTTGTTGATGCAGCAAAGGCAAAGAATATTCCAATTCGAGTAGGAGTTAATTCAGGTTCACTAGAAAAGAATCTTGTTGAAAAATATGGTGGCGTTACAGCAGAAGGTCTTGTTGAGTCTGCACTTGATAAAGTGGCTATTATCGAACGCCTTGGATACGACAATCTTGTAATCAGTATCAAGTCATCTGATGTTATGATGTGTGTTAAGGCTCACGAATTGATTGCTGACAAGACAACACATCCACTTCATGTTGGTATTACAGAAGCTGGAACAATCAAGGCAGGAAATATCAAGAGCGCTTGTGGTTTATCAATGATTCTTTCACAGGGGATTGGTGATACTATCCGTGTTTCGCTTACAGGTGACCCTATCGAAGAGATTAAGACAGCAAAGCTTATTCTTCGTACACTTGGCCTTAGAAAGGGTGGAATTGAAGTAGTTTCATGCCCAACATGTGGACGTACACAGATAGATTTAATTGGACTTGCAAATAAGGTAGAGAATCTTGTTGAAGAGTTCTCAGATTTAGATATAAAAGTAGCTGTTATGGGCTGCGTAGTTAATGGACCAGGAGAGGCGAAGGAAGCTGATTTAGGCGTTGCTGGAGGCATTGGAGAAGGCCTTCTTATAAAGCACGGCGAAGTTGTTCGTAAGATGCCTGAGAGCGAGCTTCTTAATGCATTACGTGAGGAGCTTATAAACTGGCCACGGAGATAATGATATGGATCAAATGAGTTTTTATGAAGTTTTCCCTAATATGGAAGCGGGGAATGATCTTGATACTGCCCTTAGTGACGCTACTGTCACTAAGGTAAGTACAGGTCGTTCGAAGGATGATATTCGTATATACGTTACATTCAATACCCTTATTCCTAAACGCCGTATCTGGCATTTGGAAAAATCTATTAAAAAACAATTCTTCCCAAATAATGGTGTTACAATTCGAATCCTCGAAGATTTCGATTTATCAAGTCAGTATACACCTGAAAATCTTTTAAGTTCATACAATGATAGTATTTTAGAGGAGCTAGAGGATAGAAGTGCTCTTCTTTTTAACATATATAAAAAAGCGGATTTAGATTTTACTGAGGATGGTCATTTAAAGGTTACTATCGAAGATACGATAATTGCCAGAGAGAAAGAGCATGAGTTGTTTGATATTCTTCATTCAATCCTATGCCGAAGATGTCATCAGAATATCGTTATCGACTTCGACTATAAAGAGCCTGTCAAAAGTAAATATCTTGAGAATGCAATTCTTGAAATCGAAAACAAAATTGCGGCTATTAACGCTCAGAGTGTTAGTCATGAATCTTCTGATGGTGAAAATAGCGGTGATGACAATTCTGACAAGAAAAAGGATGCAGATAGCAAGAAGCCACAAGAAACTGAGACAAAAGTTATCAAGCCTCTTACTAAATCTGATGATCCAGATTGTATCTATGGAAATGAAATCTTCGATAATGCTACTCCAATGGAGGATATTAACGGAGAGCTTCTTGGACCAATTATTATCCGCGGACAGCTTACAGCTCTTGAATTTAGAGAGACCAAGAAGGGCGGATACTTTGGAACTGGTGCAATGACGGACTTCACCGACTCTATCTCTATTAAGCTATTCTTTAGCGATGCAGATCAGGGACGTGAGCTAGAAAAGGCTCTTAAAGTGGGAGAGTTCTACAAGATAGCAGGTAAGCTTGATGAGGATATTTATTCAAAGGAGCTTACAGTCGGTCGAATAAATTCTATCAACAGAATTCGTGACTTCAGAGTTACCAGACAGGATACTGCAGTTGATAAGCGTGTCGAGCTCCACTGCCATACAAAGATGTCGGATTTCGATGGTGTATCAGAAATCACTACAATTATCAGTAGGGCAAAGGAATGGGGCCATAAGGCACTTGCCATTACAGACCATGGTGTTGTGCAGGCATTCTGTGATGCGGATCACATGAAGGGCCTTGGGGATTTCAAGGTTATATACGGATGCGAAATCTATCTTGTAGATGATACAAAGCTTATTGTTACCAATGATAAGGGCCAGACTTTACGTGATGAATTTGTAGTATTTGATATTGAGACTACAGGCTTCAACCCAAAGACATGTAAGATAATCGAAATTGGCGCTGTTAAGTTTGTAAATGGAGAAATCGTTGATAGATTTTCTGAGTTTGTAAACCCACAGGTTCCAATCCCATTCAACATAACAGAGCTTACTTCCATAAAGGACGAAATGGTAGAAGATGCTCCTACAATCGACGTCATTCTTCCAATGTTTATGGAGTTCTGTAAGGGTTCTGTTTTAGTTGCACATAATGCTGGATTTGATACCAGCTTTATTAGATACAATTGTAAGCAGCTTGGCCTTGAATACGACTATACTCACGTAGATACAGTAGAGATGGCCAGATACTTACATCCAAATATGGCAAGATTTAATCTTGATGCTGTTTGTAAGGCTGAAAATATTGTAAACGAGCATCATCATAGAGCGGTTGATGACGCAGAGGCTACAGCTAAGGTATTTGAGAAGTTCATTACAAAGCTTGAAAATGAAAAGATTTTCACTTTATCAGAGCTTAATGCCCATAGTAAACCAGGCCCAGAGCAGATAAAGAAAATGCGTGCAAATCACTGTATTGTTCTTGCAAAGAATGATTTGGGACGTATTAATCTTTATAGATTGGTTTCAGAATCCCATCTTTATTACTTTAGCAGATATCCTAGAGTTCCAAAGAGCTTGCTGATGGAATGCAGAGAGGGACTGATTATTGGTTCTGCCTGTGAGGCCGGTGAATTATACGATGCCATCGTTGATGGAAGAGATGAATCGGAGATTATGCGTATAGCTAATTTCTACGATTACCTGGAGATTCAGCCTGTCGGAAACAACGAATTTATGATTCGCTCTGATAAACGTAAATACGAAAACATCAATTCTGTAAAGGATTTGCAGGAGATTAATAAGCAGATTGTTGCATTAGGAGACGAGCTTAAAAAGCCTGTTGTTGCTACTTGCGATGTGCATTTCCTTGATCCAGAGGATGAAGTATACAGACGTATCATCATGGCTAATAAGGGCTTTGACGATGCAGACCAGCAGGCACCACTTTATCTTCATACTACAGATGAGATGCTTGAGGAATTTGCTTACCTTGGATTGGCGAAGGCTCATGAAGTAGTTGTAGAAAACACAAATATGATTGCTGATATGGTGGAGCGTATTCACCCAGTTCGTCCAGATAAGTGTCCTCCTGTCATTGAACATTCAGAAGAGGATTTACGACGAATTTGTGAGACCAGAGCACATGAGGTTTATGGACCTGATCTTCCTAAAATTGTAGAAGAGCGACTTGAACGAGAGCTTAATTCTATTATCGGTAATGGATATTCCGTTATGTACATTATCGCTCAGAAGCTGGTTTGGAAGTCTAACGAGGATGGCTATCTGGTAGGCTCCCGTGGTTCCGTAGGTTCTTCCTTTGCAGCTACAATGGCTGGTATTACAGAGGTTAACCCATTGCCACCTCACTACAGATGTCCTAATTGCTATTATGTAGATTTTGATGGTCCAGAGGTGCAGGAGATTGTTAACCAGGGACTTTCTGGAGTAGATATGCCAGATAAAATCTGTCCTAAATGCGGCAAGCCTCTTGCTAAGGATGGATTTGATATTCCATTCGAAACCTTCCTTGGATTCAAGGGTGATAAGGAGCCTGATATCGATTTGAACTTCTCCAACGAATATCAGTCAAAGGCTCATAAATATACAGAAGTTATTTTTGGTGATGGCCAGACCTTCAAGGCCGGTACAGTTTCTACACTTGCGGACAAGAACGCAGTTGGCTATGTTTTAAAATATTTCGAAAAGCGTGATATAAGAAAGCGTCGCGCTGAAAACGAACGTCTTGCTAAGGGAGTTGAAGGTGTTAAATCTACAACAGGTCAGCATCCTGGTGGTGTAGTAGTTCTTCCAAACGGTGAGGATATCTATTCCTTTACTCCAGTTCAGCATCCAGCCAATAAGGATACTGATATTGTAACTACCCATTTCGATTACCATAAGATTGATGCCAACCTGCTTAAGCTTGATATCTTAGGACACTTGGATCCTACCATGATTAAGCGACTTGAGGATTTGACAGGAATTGATGCTACAAAGATTCCTCTTGATGACAAGGACGTTATGTCGTTGTTCCAAAGCACAAAAGCTCTTGGTATCACACCAGATGATATTATGGGAACACCACTTGGTACACTTGGTATCCCGGAGTTTGGTACTGATTTTGCCATGCAGATGCTTGTTGAGGCTAAGCCTCAATATTTCACTGATTTGGTTCGAATTGCAGGACTTGCCCATGGTACTGACGTATGGTTAGGTAATGCTCAGGACCTTATTCTTAGTGGAACTGCCACTATCACCGAGGCTATTTGTACCCGTGATGATATCATGGTTTACCTTATTCATAAGGGGCTTGACCCAGCGGAATCTTTCACTATCATGGAACGAGTTCGTAAGGGTGTTGTTGCTAAAGGAAAATGTGATGAATGGCCAACCTACAAGCAGCACATGCAAGAGCACGGCGTGCCAGACTGGTACATCGGCTCCTGCGAAAAGATTAAATACATGTTCCCTAAAGCCCATGCTGCTGCATACGTTATGATGGCTTGGCGTGTTGCTTATTGTAAAATCAATTATCCATTGGCATACTATGCAGCATTCTTCTCAATCAGAGCTGGTGGCTTTGATTATGAAAAATGTTGTCAGGGAAAAGCTAGATGCGAGCAGGAGATTAAGTACTACAAATCTCAGCCAGATTTATCTGCTACTGATAAGGATATTTTGATTGCACTTAGATTGTGTCAGGAGATGTATGCCCGAGGATTTGAATTTTTACCTATGGACCTATACCAATCTGACTCAAGATACTTTAAAATAGTAGATGGGAAGCTTCTTCCACCATTCAATGTTATTTCCGGAATGGGTGATAAGGCTGCCGAGCAGCTTCAAATTGCTGCTAGTCAGGGCAGGTTCTTATCACAAGACGAGATTCGCGATAGAGGAAAGGTATCACAGACTATTCTTGATAAAATGGTTGAGCTTGGAATCGTAAAAGATCTTCCAAAATCAAATCAGCTTTCACTATCAGACTTTTTTAATATTTAATTTTGGGGAGGGCAGTTGAATGAAGGTATTAAAAAGAATCATCATTTTAGTTGTAGTTATTGCCATTGTTGCTGGCCTAGGATTTTACAAGTATATCAATACTGTAACCTACTATAATGATCCAGGAACAAATGGAAATACCATCGGCAATCTATACGGAAATGGATTGTTCTGCGAAACAGATGGAGTAGTTTATTTTTCTAATCCAAATGATAGCGGCAGAATCTACAAAATGAATCCAGACGAATCTGATATAGAAATTGTTGCAAATGATAGCGTTTATTTTATTAACGCCGATTCACATTACCTTTATTACAGTCGTAATCACAACGATAATGCAGATTTTGTGCTTGATGTAAACACAGAAAGCTTGTGTAGAATGACAAAGAAAAATAAAAAGGTCATTATACTTGATCAAGCTAATTGCAATGCGGCTGCTCTCGCTGGAAATAGAGTTGTTTATTTTCACTATGATTCCGAAGATGCCACATCTCTTTACATGGTTGGTATCGACGGTGAAGAAAGAGTTCAGCTTTCAAAGGCTGCTATCGACCCACGCTGTATGGTAGGAGAAACATTATACTATTCTGGTGTGGAGCGTGATCACAATCTCCATAGCATGAATCTTGATACAAAAGATTCTACTTATGTTTCATCTGAAAACTTGTGGCTTCCAATTATTGATGGAAACACTTTGTACTATATGAATTTGGATGAAAATAATCGAGTTTTCAGAAGTACTCTTTCTGGAGACAACAAAATTGGTATCACCACTTATGGTACATCAGGATATAATATTTCTGGCAATTACCTGTACTATCAGTCCATAAAGGGGAATCCTGATGGATTGTATAGGGTCGATTTGACTACAGGCGCAGAACTTCTTCTTGCTGAAGGTGAATTTAACAACATCAATGTAACTAGCAAATATGTTTATTTTGCTGATTACTATTCAGGTACAACGTTCCATGTGGCAAATGGTAGCACAGAAGTTGGGCTATTCAATCCACCAATTTTAGCATTAGACAAGTAACAGAATAGGAGTAACATGAGAGACTTAGGAGACATCAGGGTAGAAATCGATCAGGTAGACAAGGAGATTCTTAATCTTTTCAACAAAAGAATGGAGCTTGCCTGTCAGGTAGCTGAGTACAAAATCGCTACAGGTAAAAAGGTTTATGACAAAGAGCGTGAGGATGCAAAGCTAGAAAAGCTTTCATCATATGTTGACGATGATTTTAGCGAGCAGGCTGTCAAAGAGCTATACACACAGATAATGTCCATCAGCCGCAAAAAGCAATTTGCTATTTTGCAAGAGCGAGGAGTTTCTTTTGACACTGGCTTTACGCAGGTAGACAGATTCGATTTTTCAGATGCAGTTGTATGTTTCCAAGGCGTTCAAGGGGCTTATTCCCAGCTGGCAATGCTGGCGTTTTTTGACGACGAAATGAAAGACAGCTTTCATGTTGATTTATGGCGCGATGCCATGGAGGCAATCAGTACAGGTAAAGCTGATTATGCAGTTCTTCCAATCGAGAATAGCTTGGCTGGTTCTATTGAGGAGAATTTTGATTTACTTTCTGAATACAATGTTGCCATAATTGGCGAACAGATTCTTAAGGTTGATCACGCTTTACTTGGTGTTAAAGGTGCCACTATAAATGATATAAAAACAGTATATTCTCATCCTAAGGCAATAGCCCAGTGTGAAAACTACATTCGTAAGTATCACATTGATTGGGATGTTAAAAACCTACGAAATACAGCTATGAGTGCTCAGAAAATCCAGGATGATGGAGATAAGACTCAGGCTGCTATTGGTAGCAAATATAATGCGGTTTTATACAACCTTGATATTCTTGAGGAATCAATTCAGGATGATAAAAATAACGAGACACGTTTTGTAATTGTTTCTAAGGAAAAGAAATATAAAAAATCTGCAGATAAAATTAGTCTTTGCTTAGAGATTTCTCACGAACCAGGAAGTCTTTACAGGATTCTTTCAAACCTCATTTTCAATGGTATCAATATGAACCGAATCGAATCTAGACCAATTAAAGGCGTAAATTGGCAGTATAGATTCTTTATAGACATAGATGGCAATCTCAACGATGAGGCAGTTAGAAATGCACTTACTGGTCTAAAAGAGGAATGCGTAAGTATTAGAGTTTTAGGAAACTATTAATTTCGTAATGGGGGGAACATGAAATTATTTGCAAGTATTTACATTGGCTCTTATGAGACTACAATGAAAGTTTTTGAAATCAGTAAACAGAAGGGGATTAAGACTGTGGACACTCTTAAAATCCCTTCTGATATTATCAGAGATGTGCTTGAGCATGGCCGTATCTTACCTCAGACTACGGACAAGCTTTGTCGCGTTTTAAATGATATGCGTCGCACTATGGAAGGCTACAAAGTGGATAGTTATTCTGTAGTAGCAGGTCCTAATATCAGGCAGGCTGAAAACGCTATCATTTTTTTAGAGCAAATAAAAATGCATACCGGATTTACGGTAAATGTTCTTTCTAATTCTGAGCAGAGATTCTTAGGCTATGAAGCTGTGGCATCCACAGAAGGCTTCGAGGAGCTTATTAACGAATCCGCTGTTCTTGTTGATGTGGGCGGTGTCTCACTTCAAATCACACTTTTCTCAAAGGGAAAAATCGTTACAACTCAACATTTATCAATGGGCACAGTTTCTATAAGTGAGAACCTTAGAAAGCTGGGAACTATATCAAATAATTCTTTTGAGCAAACCTACGAGATGATGTATAAGGAACTGGAAGTTTTTAAAACCATGTTTTTGAGAGATATGGTTCCAAAGTACATGATTCTTTTAGGGGTGCAGGTTAGTACCATTGCTGAGAGAATATCCGATTTTTCCTCAAAACAAATTAAAACAAAGGACTACCTTGAATTCCTAAACAAGATTAATAAGAACTATATTAAGGCGTTCGAGCTGAAGCATGATGTTTATCTGGACAATGAAAATCTTATCGAACCAATGGTAATGCTTTATAAGGTTTTGGCTGAAACATTAGCTCCTGAAATTGTGTATGCTCCGGGAGTATCTGTAAGTGAGGGTGTTGCATATAATCATAGCTATTCCAAGAAATGGCTTACATCATCTCATGATTTTGATAACGATATTATTTCAGCAGCTTGGGCTATTGCCAAACGATATGATAGCTATCAGCCACATTTAAAGGCTTTGTTCAAGCTTTCCAGTGAAATATTTGATGCTATGAAAAAATATCATGGGCTTGGTAAAAGACAAAGAGTTCTTATGCAATGTATAGCTATTCTTCATGACTGTGGAAAGTATATTTCTCTATCAGAAGCGTCAAGCTGTTCATATACAATTATTATGTCTTCTGAAATCCTTGGACTTAGTCACAAGGAAAGGGAGATAATAGCTACAACTGTTGAATTTAACAGAAAGCCTGTTGAACCATATGAGAACCTTTCGGACAAGTTCACCCAGGATGAGTACGTAACTATCCTGAAACTACTTGCAATTTTAAAGGTTGCCAATGCTCTTGATAGATCGCATAAGCAGAAGATCAAAAATGTTTCAATGCGAGTAAAGGACAGAGAGCTTGTGATTTCAATTGAGGCCAATAGTTCACTGGCTCTTGAAAAGGGATTATTCAAAAAGAATGCAGATTATTTCGAAGAAATCTTTTCTATAAAACCGGTTCTTAGAGAAAACTAGATTTTTAGGAGGCGTTATGGGAAGCAAAATCAATATTTCAGATGCAAAATACTATGATAATAGAGAACTTAGCTGGTTAAAGTTCGAGCTAAGAGTATTGAATGAAGCTATGGTTAAAGAGCTTCCTATTTTGGAGCGCATTAAATTCGTAAGTATAACTTCGTCCAATTTGGATGAGTTCTTCATGGTTCGTGTAGCTTCTCTTAAAGATATGGAGCATGCAGGCTACACAAAGCCTGACATTGCAGGAATGACACCTACAGAGCAGCTCATTGCAATCAACGAAAAGACAAGAGAGCTAGTAGAGCTTCAGTACAACATATGGGGCAAACATCTCAACCCGGCATTAAAAGAAAACGGAATCATCCTATACGATAAATACGAGGATTTAAATGAAGAACAGTTGAAATTCGTGGATTCATTTTTTATGAGCCAGGTTTATCCCGTTCTTACTCCAATGGCCTTTGATGCATCTAGACCATTTCCACTAATAAGAAACAAATCTCTAAATATTGCGGCGCTGATTGAAAAGAAAAAGGGTTCAACAGTAGCTGGCAATGAAAGCGATGATGTTGAGTTTGCCACTGTTCAGGTTCCATCAGTTTTACCTCGATTTGTTTCACTTCCAGCCGATGAAAAGCATCATGATTGCTTCATCCTTTTAGAGCAGATTATCGAGCGCAACATGGACAAGCTTTTCTTAAATTACAATGTGGTTGCAGCTTCTCCATATCGAATCATGAGAAATGCCGATTTTTCAATCGATGAAGAGGGCGCAGAAGATTTGCTTTTAGAAATCGAAAAACAGATTAAATCACGGCAGTGGGGCGAAGTAATTCGTCTCGAGGTGGAATCTACAATTAACAAAAAGCTTCTTTCCATACTAAAGAAAAACCTTGGAGTTAATGAAATAGATATTTATAAAATCAAAGGACCTATTGATTTAACCTATCTTATGAAGCTTTATGGAATCGATGGTCATAGTGACCTTAGAGCTCCAAGCTTTAAGCCTCAGAACAACCCACGCCTTAAGCCAGGTGAAAAGCTTTTTGATGAGATTAAAAAGGGAGATATTTTCCTTCATCATCCATATGAAAGCTTTGACCCTGTTGTTGATTTTATTGCACAGGCCGCCTTTGATCCACAGGTGCTTGCCATCAAGCAGACTTTATACAGAGTTAGCGGTAATTCGCCTATCATAGCAAGCCTTGCCCATGCTGCTGAAAATGGAAAGCAGGTTACAGTACTTGTTGAGCTGAAGGCTCGTTTTGACGAGGAGAATAATATCATCTGGGCAAAGAAGCTTGAGAAAGCTGGATGTCATGTAATTTATGGATTAGTAGGATTAAAGACTCACTGCAAGATTGCTCTTGTCGTTAGAAGAGAAGATGATGGTATTCGCCGCTATGTTCATCTTGGTACCGGAAATTACAACGACTCTACAGCTAAGCTATACACCGATTGCGGTATGTTTACCTGCAATGAAAAATATGGCGAAGATGCTACCGCTGTATTTAACATGCTTTCCGGATACTCAGAGCCAGCAAGCTGGAATAAGCTTGTTGTAGCCCCACTTTGGCTAAGGGACACCTTCGTTACTTTGATTAATAGAGAGATTCGTCATGCCAAAGAGGGAAAGGAAGCACGAATTATTGCAAAGATGAATTCCCTTTGCGACAAAGAGATTATCGAAAAGCTTTATGAGGCAAGCAATGCCGGAGTAAAGATAAATCTTATTGTTCGAGGCATATGTTGTCTTAGAACAGGCATTCCAGGAGTTAGCGAGAATATTCATGTGTCATCCATTGTTGGCACATATCTTGAGCATGCTAGAATTTTCTATTTCTATAACAACGGATTAGAAGATATTTACATGGGCTCAGCGGACTGGATGCCACGTAATTTAGATAGACGTGTTGAAATAATTTTTCCAGTTGAGGATGTTATTTTAAAGAATAAAGTTAAGCATATTCTTGATGTTCAGCTGGGAGATACCCTAAAGGCTTACGAGATGACAGCGGATGGAAACTATGTTAGAATAAAGCCTGTTCGCGGCAAGAAGCCTGTGGGAGCACAGGAAACCTTCTGTCGAGAGGCAAAGAAAAATAACGAGCCAGAGATTGATTATTTCAAAAAGCGTACCTTTACGCCTATCTTTGGCAATGAGGTTTAAAATGAACAGAAAAATACTTGCAGTTGATTTGGACGACACAACTTTCGATGACAATAAGGACATCTGTAAGGCCAATCTTGATGCTTTAAATGCAATGCTTGATGCGGGGCATGTGCTTGCTGTGGATACAGGCCGTCCCACACATGTTATGAAAAAGCTTTTAAAGCGATTTGAAGTTTTTGATAGAGAAAATGTTTATCTTTTAGGTTACCAGGGAACCGTTGGCACTAGAGCCACCGATGATGAAGTATTATTTGGACATTTCCTTGATAATGAAGCTGCAATAAAGCTTATGACTTATTCAAAAAACGCTGGCTTAACCACCATTATTTTTGAATTTGGTCAGATTTATTCGTTTTCACTAAATGCTGATACAGACAGATATTCAGAGATTTCAAAGGAGCCAATTACTGTAATTGAATCTCCTGAGGATCTTAGAGGTCACAAGCTTACTAAGATGATGGTAGTAAATTTCGAAGACCATGAGAAGCTATTCCAGTTTGAGGAAGCTCATAAGGCCGAAATGGAAGATTCATTTGTCAGCATGTTTTCAAATGTTGCTTTCCTTGAGTATGTTGGAAAGGATTCTAGCAAAGGCGCCGGGCTTACAGAGCTTGCATCTATCCTTGATATAGATATGCAAGATACAGTAGCATGTGGCGATGAGAGAAACGATATCAGCATGGTTCAGGCGGCCGGTGTAGGAGTTGCTGTGGCAAATGCCAGAGATGAGCTTAAGGCAGTTGCAGACTATATTACAGTTTTAGATAATAATAATGGAGCAGTAGCAGAGGCAATCAACAAATTTATTCTTAATTCGTAGAAAATTGTTGACTCTGCGGGGTTTACGTGATATATTATTCGTGTTGTGAAAACAAAGTAGAGTATCCACTCTCACCTTAGCACGTATATTTACAGTGACTTGGGTCTTATATTTCACACAAACCTTGTTTGTGATGATTTATGGTGGATATTCTGTATCCACTATTTTTTTTATTATTTGGAGGTAGTACCATTAGCGAATTAATGATTAATGAGCAGATTCGCGACAAAGAAGTTCGTGTAATTGGCTCTGATGGGGAACAGCTTGGCATTATGTCAGCACGAGAGGCACAGAAGCTTGCCGATGATGAAGGATTAGATCTTGTAAAGATTTCACCAAAGGCTAATCCACCAGTGTGCAAGATTGTTGATTACGGTAAATACCGTTATGAGCAGGCACGCCGTGAAAAGGAAGCTAAGAAAAAGCAGCATGTTGTTGAGGTAAAAGAGATTCGTATGTCTCCAAACATTGATGCTAATGATATGAACACAAAGGTAAATGCAGCTAAGAAGTTCATTTCAAAGGGCGATAAGGTTAAGGTAACACTTCGTTTCCGTGGCCGTGAAATGGCTCATATGCAGTCATCAAAGCATATTCTTGATGATTTTGCTGAGGCACTTGCTGATGTTGCAGTAGTGGAAAAGGCACCAAAGATTGAGGGTCGTAGTATGAGCCTGGTGCTTACAGAAAAGAAATCGTAATACAGGAGGAAATTTATCATGCCAAAGATGAAGACAAGAAGAGCAGCTGCAAAGCGCTTTAAGGTAACAGGAACAGGAAAGCTTAAGAGAAACAAGGCATACAAGAGCCACATCTTAACCAAGAAGACTACAAAGAGAAAGAGAAATCTTCGTCAGTCAGCAATCGTTGATTCAACAAACGTAAAGAACATGAAGAAAGTACTTCCATATCTCTAAAATAGATTTGGAAATGTTATTTATTTGGTTAGGAGGAATTTAAAATGGCAAGAGTTAAAGGCGGATTAAACGCTAAGAAAAGACATAATAGAACATTAAAGTTAGCAAAGGGTTACAGAGGCGCTAGAAGCAAGCAGTATCGTGTTGCAAAGCAGTCAGTTATGCGTGCCCTTACATCATCATACGCTGGTAGAAAGCAGAAGAAGAGACAGTTCAGACAGCTTTGGATCGCTCGTATCAACGCTGCTGCACGTATCAATGGACTTTCATATTCTAAGTTCATGTACGGTCTTAAGCTCGCTGGTGTTGAGATGAACAGAAAGATGCTCGCTGAGCTCGCTGTTAACGATGCAGAAGGTTTTGCTAAGCTTGTTGAAGTTGCAAAGTCTAAGGTAGCTTAATTTCAAAACAAACGATTAAAAGTCCTAGGATAATTCCTAGGACTTTTTGTTTGTTATGAAATTAAGCTAATATGCAAAAAATATAATAGAAACTACTTTTATAATCTCTAGTTTTCTGATAATCTATTATATGGTAACGAACTTTAAGGAGGTGCTTTTATGGCAATATTAGTTACGGGTGGTGCTGGTTTTATTGGTAGCCACACATGTGTAGAGCTTCAGCAGGCAGGCTATGATGTAGTTGTATACGACAATCTTAGTAATGCATCTGAAAAGTCTCTTGAGAGAGTAGAAGCTATTACAGGAAAGCCAGTTAAGTTTTACAAAGGCGATATCTTAGATAGAGATAGATTAAATGAAGTATTTGCAAACGAAAAGATTGATTCATGTATTCATTTTGCAGGTCTTAAGGCAGTAGGTGAGTCAGTTCAGAAGCCTTGGGAATACTATGAGAATAACATCGCAGGTACACTTACACTTGTTGATGTAATGAGACAGCACAATTGCAAGAATATCATTTTCTCATCATCAGCTACAGTTTATGGTGATCCAGCAGAGATACCTATCACAGAAAACTGCCCTAAGGGACAGTGCACAAACCCATACGGATGGACAAAGTCAATGCTTGAGCAGATTCTTTCTGACATGCAGAAGGCAGATAATGAGTGGAACGTAGTTCTTCTTCGTTATTTCAATCCAATTGGTGCACATCAGTCTGGTACAATGGGCGAGAATCCAAATGGTATTCCAAACAACCTTATGCCATACATTACACAGGTTGCTGTTGGAAAGCTTCCAGAGCTTGGTGTATTTGGTGATGATTACGATACTCCAGATGGTACTGGTGTACGTGATTACATCCACGTTGTTGATCTTGCAAAGGGACATGTTAAGGCTCTTAAGAAAATCGAGGAAAATGCAGGTCTTAAGATTTACAATCTTGGTACAGGAGTAGGATACTCAGTTCTCGATATTGTAAAGAATTTCGAAGAAGCTACTGGAGTAAAGATTCCATATTCTATTAAGCCACGTCGTCCAGGCGACATTGCTACATGCTACGCAGATGCTACAAAAGCAAAGGAAGAACTTGGCTGGACAGCAGAGTTTGGCATTAAAGAAATGTGCGCAGATTCATGGAGATGGCAGAAGAATAATCCAAATGGATATGAAGACTAAAAAAAGTGTTGACATAAGTCAATTCACATAGTAATATATGTCTTGTCGCTGATAGCGACAAGGCAATATGGTTCCTTGGTCAAGCGGTTAAGACGTCGCCCTCTCACGGCGAAAACAGCGGTTCGATTCCGCTAGGAACTGCGAAAAAAGACACCTGATATCAGGTGTCTTTTTTGTTATTCTTATATATTTACTAAATCAAATTTACGAGTATATTCTGTTGGATATGTATTTCCTGTTTTTGAAGTTAGGATAGTGCGATAAATATCACTGGAAATAATATCGTATTTATTTATTATTTCGTTTGGCGATGTTATTAAAGGAGCATGTGCTTCTTCTTTTATTCTTCCAAGAATATTAATTCCATTTTTGCTGAAACCAAGCATTCGTATATACGATATATATCCAGATTCTTTTGCTTCCTTAAAATCATTTTCTGTAATACCTAAAAGAATATGACAGAGCACTCGGCTGATTCTTGAATATTCAAAATTTTTCGTTTTTAAAACTTCACAGAATTGGCTGAATGAAACGAATTCAGGTAGCTTGTTTTTGATCCTGTCTGAAAGGTCATTGTTGCAATCTAAGTATTGCTCGTAGCTTTCTGTGGTAAGAAGCTTGTAATGAAGTAGCTCTGAAACATCATCTGAAGCAACGAACGAAATACTGTTATACAATGGAGATACTTCTTCAGGTACTGCTTCAAAGGATTTTGAAAGCTTGTAATGCTGGCGTATTGAACTGGCAGAGCTAAGCTGTCCAGATAAGCTTAAATCGTTGTATTCGTTTCCTTGGCGCTTCATAACTGCAATATCCATATTTAAATTATTTGCATGGATATAACGGCAGTATTCGATTCCTAGTATATTATTAGGAGATGAGATGATATCTTCCGCTAGAAATGCCTTTAAAGCTTTTGCTCTGGCAGTGGCATAGCTTATTCCTTGAGAAACAAGAGCATTAATTTCGTTATTTATTTCTCCGGAGTTTTCTAGTTCGACTAGCTTTTTGCTTTCATCTATAAATAATTCCTTGCGGTCACATTCTGCTGAAAACAGTAATGTATCTACGACTCCAGTGGCATTAAGCAAAGCTACTCCAGCTGATGCGTATTCTCTAGCAGAGCTGGTGGCGAAAATGGTAGGGATTTCAAGAACTACATCTGCACCACAAAGAAGAGCGGCCTTGGCTCTTGAATATTTATCGAAGCATGCGATTTCACCACGCTGAGTGAAGCTGCCGGACATAGCGACAATTATTTGATCAGCGCCTAATACATTTCTTGCGTATTCAATCTGAAGCTTGTGGCCATTGTGAAAGGGATTATATTCCGCAACTATTCCAATTACCATTTTGTTCCTCCGAAAATACTTTTACATGGGTATTATACATTAAAATTTGGTTGAGAAGACAAATTTTAGTGATATAATTAAAATGTTGTTTAAGTATACAATTATTAAAGAAAGAAAAACATATAAAGAAAGGAACTTTATTATTATGAAGATCTTAGTTATCAACTGTGGTAGCTCATCTCTTAAGTATCAGGTAATTGATTCAGAGAGCGAGCAGGTACTTTGCAAGGGACTTTGCGAGAGAATCGGCATTGATGGACGTATCGTTTATCAGAAGGCTGGTCTTGATAAGGAAATCACAGAGATTCCTATGCCTACACACAAGGAGGCTGTTGCAGCTGTAATCAACGCTATTACAAACGAAGCTACAGGTGCTCTTAAGTCTCTTGATGAAATCGATGCAGTAGGTCACAGAGTCG